>CAMCXF010000053.1 GCA_945883235.1 Phenylobacterium deserti
GAGTTGGTCAGATAGCCGCCTTCACCCCGCGCGCCCTCGGTGATCAGACAGCCGGAGCCGTAGATCCCGGTCGGGTGGAACTGCACGAATTCCATATCCTGCAGCGGCAACCCGGCCCGCAGCGCCATGCCGCCGCCGTCGCCGGTGCAGGTGTGGGCCGAGGTCGCCGAGAAATAGGCGCGGCCATAGCCGCCGGTGGCCAGGATCACCATCTGGGCCTGGAACCGGTGCAGCGTACCGTCGTCCAGCTTCCAGGCGGTCACGCCCCGGCAGACGCCCTCATCCATGATCAGGTCGAGGGCGAAGTACTCGATGAAGAACTCCGTCGCGTTGGCCAGGGACTGGCCATACATCGTGTGCAGCATGGCGTGGCCGGTGCGGTCGGCCGCCGCGCAGGTGCGCTGGATCGGGGCCTCGCCATAGTTCTTGGTCATGCCGCCAAAGGCGCGCTGATAGATCTTGCCGTCGTCGGTGCGACTGAACGGCACGCCCCAGTGTTCCAGCTCGTAAACCGCCGCCGGCGCGTTGCGGCACAGGTACTCGATGGCGTCCTGATCGCCCAGCCAGTCCGACCCCTTGACGGTGTCGTACATGTGCCAGCGCCAGTCATCCTCGCCCATATTGCCCAGAGAGGCAGAAATCCCCCCTTGCGCCGCCACCGTGTGCGACCGGGTCGGGAAGACCTTGGAGATGCAGGCGGTCTTCAGCCCGGCCTGGGCACATCCCAGCGCTGCGCGCAGGCCGGAGCCGCCGGCTCCCACCACCACCACGTCGAACTTGTGATCAATGAACTCGTACGTCGCCATGGGTTCAGGCGCCCCCTAGCGCGACCTTGAGGATTGAAAAGATAGCCAGCGCACCGGCCAGGCCGCAGACAAAGACATTGAGCATCAGCGCCGCAGCCTTGGTCAGGTGACCATAGATGTAGTCTTCGATGATCACCCGCACGCCGCCCTGCATATGGAAAAAGCTGATGGCTATGGTCAGGATGATCAGGGTTGCGTTGACCGGGCTGCCGATCCATTCGACCGCGCCGTCGTAATCCACGCCGGCCAGCAGAATGCAGCTGTAGACCGCCCACAGCACCAGCGGCACCAGGGCGACCGCAGCCACGCGTTCGGAAATCCAGTGGCCCACGCCATGCTTGGCCGAGCCCAGGCCGCGCGCCGTCGACAGCGGTGTGCGAAAGCTCATCAGACCACCCCCGCCATAAACGCGATCGCCCAGACCGCCAGGGTCGCGGCAATCGTGAAACCAAACACGCCAAAGGCCGAGGCGTTGGCACTCTTGAGGTCCAGCCCGTGCCCGGCATCCCAGATCAGGTGCCGCACGCCATTGGCCAGGTGATAAAACACCGAGGCGCTCATGCCGAACATCACCAGCTTGCCCAGCGGCGAGCCCAGCAGTGCCATGAACGACCCGTAGGCCTCCGGCCCGCTGGCCAGCGCCACGGCCCAGGCCGCGACAATCAGGCCCGCTGCATAAAGCGCAGCCCCGGTCACCCGGTGCAGGATCGAGGTCAGCATGGTGACGTGCCAGCGCCAGTGCAGCGCGAACATGCCGCCCGACGTCAGGTGGGGCGACATCGGCCTGTCGGCGGGTCCCCGTGGAACGGTTGTCATTGAAGCGCTCTCGCCTCCCCCAAAGCCTGTAGCGTTTGCGTTTGTAAGCGTGATGCCAAAGCTGTCAACGAGCCCGCGTCTACGACGCAAAAAATTAAATCCACCCCTTCGGATGTGGCGAAGTTATAGCGTCCCGACACTTCCACGCAATACGCAATTCCGCTAAGATACCTTCGCGAAAGGCGAAGGATGCGCTTCGGTCTGACCGATCTTCGACTATTCTGCGAAGTGGTGGACGCAGGCTCCATCACCGCGGGCGCGGCCCGCTGCGCGCCGGCGCTTGCCGCCGCATCCACCCGCATCCGCAACATGGAGACCACACTGGGGGCACCGCTCCTGATCCGCTCGCGTCAGGGCGTGGAGACCACAGCCGCCGGCAGCATGTTGTTAAAGCACGCCAGAGGCCTGCTCGATCAGTCGGCCCGGATGCGCGAGGACCTGTCCGCCTTCGCTGGCGGTCTGTCGGGCGAGGTCCGCCTGCTCGCCAACACCAACGCGCTGACCGAATTCCTGCCCGAGCCGCTCAGCCTGTTCCTGACCGCCCACCCTCAGGTCAATGTCGACCTGGAGGAGCGGCTGTCCGATGAGATCGTCGGCCTGATCGCCGAGGGCGTCGGCGACATCGGCATCGTCGCCGGCACCGTCGATGTCGGCCGGCTGCAGACCTATCCGTTCCGCTCCGACCGGTTCGTGGTGGTGGCGGCGCAGAACCATCCGCTGGCGGCGCGAACCCGGATGGCCTTCGCCGAGGTGCTGGACTTCGACATCGTCGGTCTGGAATGCTCAAGTTCGCTGCAACGGTTCCTCACCGCCAAGGCCGCCCGAGAGGGCCGCCCCCTGAAGGCCCGTATCCAGCTGCGCAGCTTCGATGCCGTCTGCCGCCTGGTGGCCGCCGGCGTCGGCGTCGGCGTCGTCCCTCAGACCACCGCTCGCCGCGCCGCCCAGACCATGGAGCTCGCCATCATCGACCTCAGCGACGACTGGGCACTGCGCGAATTGACCATCGTGGTTCGTGCAGGCGAGGACCTCCGGCCCTACGCGCGGGAGTTGGTGGAGAGCTTGCGGCGGTGATCAGGGGGCGGAAGACCTGTCGGGATATTCCGCTATGTCCCTGGAATTCATCATAATTCCGTATCCCGGAATTCAAGAACATCTATCCTTTTCAGCGTGCCGCCAATAGCTGACTATGGGTTCCTAAAAAAAACCGAGCGAATTGGACTTTTCAGCCGGTCTCTCCCCCACGGAGAGATCCGATCTGGAGGCCGGGCTCGAGCCAATGGAAGCTGGAGGGAAGCGATGCGTAAACTCGGAACTCAGCCGTCGATCGGGCGATCCTTCAGGGGTATCTCGCTGGGCGGGGCTTCCGTCCTGGCACTCCTGTTGCCGGTCGCCGGTCCGGCACAGGCCGCCGAGGTGCCCAAGGAAACACAGATAGAGGAACTGGTCGTTACCTCCCGCAAACGGGAAGAGCGCCTGCGCGACATCCCCACCGCCGCCACGGCCCTCAGCGCCGAACAAATCCGTGACCTCGGCGGGGTGCCCAGCCTGCAGAGCCTGCTTTCCAACGTCCCGGCGGTGAACTTCGCCAACACCTCCAACCAGGTAACCTCGGAAGTCTCGATCCGCGGGTCCGGCACAAGCCGATCGACCACCGCAGAGTCTGGCGTCGGCCTGTACCGCAACGGGGTCTATCTGGGCGGCGGCACGGTCGGCGGCCGGACGTTCAGCCGGCTCGACTTCTTCGACGTCGGCGGCATCGAGGTGTTGCGTGGCGTGCAGGGTGCGCTTAACGGGCGCAACGCTGTGGGCGGGTCGATCAATCTGCTTTCGGCGCGTCCTATCCAAGGGCGCCAGGCCGGCATCGCAACATTCAAGATCGGCCAGAATCACCTGCGCGAGGGCAGCCTGATCCTTAATCAGCCGTTGACCGAAAACCTCGCCCTCCGCGTTGGCATCCTCCAGATGGAGCAAAGCGAGGGCTTCTTCTACAATCCCGTCCGGGACGAGTATTTCGACGCCCAGAAACAGGATACGGCGCGAGTGCAACTCGCCTGGAAAGGCGAGAAGTTCAACGTCAACCTTTTGGCGGAACGAAGCCACGATAAGCTGCCGGGGATCATGTATTCCCTGCAGATCCTACCTGGAGTGAACCTCACCTATCCGCGGGGTTTCGTAGAGGACAAATACAACATCAGTTGGAGCGCCTCGAACGCTGCGAAGATGCGTACGAACTACTATGAGCTTGTCAGCAGCTACGACCTCGATTTCGCCGAGGTGACCCTGACCAGTTCTCTGCGCGAGCGGCACTCGCAGAACGCCTTCGACGGCGACGCCTCCTCGTCGCAGCTCCAGGCGCAACTGTTGGCGCGCGGTCTTGTGGCCCCGGGGCGGGCGCAGGGCGACCCGAACACGGACTCGATACAGTTCGGCTACGCAAGCATCCTCTACAACGACATCCACATTGTTGGGAACAAGCTGGGCAGGTTCAGCTGGCTGGGCGGCTTCGAATACTACGTCCTCAACGAAACCTATCAGGTCATCGCGGCCCGGACCCCCACGGCGGCTCTTCCCTCGCGGGGCACGAACGTGGTCGTCGCGAACGATTTCACATCCTACGCCGCCTACGGCTCGGTGGGCTATGACTTGACCGATGCCCTGAATGTCGAGGCCGAGGGCCGTTACACCCACGATTCCAAGGCCTACGCCGCCCAACGTCTCGAGATTCGCAACGGCCTGCCCGTTCCTGGCGCCGGCTACCCCGGCTCGGATTCGGTGAAGGCGGGCAACTTCTCGTACAATGTGACCCTCGGTTACAAGGTCAATGACTGGCTGACCTATGCCAAGGTGGGCACTGCCTATCGCGCTGGCGGCTTCAACACGAACCGCGGCGACGACCGGGCGCCAAAGCCGGTGCCACCATCGTTCGATAACGAAGAATCGACCGCATTCGAAGTCGGCGCCAAGGGGAACATCGCCCCCAACATCTTCGTGACCGCCGCGGCCTATCGATCCTACGTCAAAAATCTGCTGATACAGACCGACAACGGATGCTTCCCTGGCAGCCTGATCTGCCCGGTGGCTGCGACCCCTTTCGTTTTCAACTCCGGCAAGGCGCGGCTGGGCGGCATCGAGCTTGAGGCCAACGGCCGGGCGCGCATCCTGGGCGGCATTGGTCGCTTGACCGTCGGCGTCTCGCGCCAGTGGGGCATCATCACGGATGGGCCGGACAAGGGTCGCTCCGGTCCGCAGCGCCCGGACTGGACCGGCACCTTCAGCGCCAACTACCGCCGTCCGCTGAGCGAGAACGTCGAGGGATTCATCAACCTCAAGGGGAACTATCGCAAGGGCGGCGTCCAGGAAATCTCCCAGACTCCGGAGCTGGTAGACTTCGGGATATACGACCTACGCCTGGGGGTCACCCGTCAGGGGCTGGAACTGGCGGTCTTCGTCAACAACGTCGCCAATGAAAGCTACTTGGTCTTCAACGCCGCCACCGTCCGGCGCTGGAACATTCCGCAGACCTGGGGGGCTGAGCTGACTTACCGCTGGTAGCGACCCTGCAGCGGCCGGGTGGCACTGTCGTCACGCTTGGTAAAGCCCATCAGGCTCTGGATGCCCATGAAACGACTTGCCACGGCCAGCAGAGGATTCGAACCGGCTCCGGATCTTGAACCGGCATGCGTCGGCCAGGTCTGGGGAACTGGTCTGATGAAGGCCTTAATGCGCGCAATCATGTCCGTGCCGAGAGCCTTAATGCTGGGCGTCTGGATCGTAATGACGGCAGCCTCACCAACGACGGCGCACAACCTGGCCTACGCCCTGGTCGACATCGGGTTCCCCACCAATGGCCAGGTCAGGATCGAGATCCGGACGCATGTGCCTGCGCTGATCATGGGCGCTCCGCCATCCGTGCTTGGCGACACGGCGCTGCCGCGGTTCATGGCCTTGACCGACGCCGAGATCGGCACCCGTCAGGAGATCGCGGCGGCGAACTTTCTCGGCGAGCTGAGCCTGCGCGCTGACGGTCGGCTGATCGACGCCGTGGCCATGGCGTTCCCACGTCCGGCTGAGCTACGCGCCGATGCCCTGGCCCCGCGGTCGAGCCCTAGGCCGTCCCAGCCAGTCATCCTGACTGCGGTACTGCCGCCGGGGACCCGACAGGTTGATCTGGCCCTGCCCACCGACCTCGGTCCGGCCGTGCTGGTGGCCCGCTACGCTGACGGGCAGGTGATAACCGAAGCGTTGTCGGACGGCGCACGTTCGCGGGCAATCCGGCCTGCGGGCCCGGATTCGCTCAGCGACGCGGTCTCCGGCTTCCTGGCGTTCG
Source organism: Phenylobacterium deserti (assembly GCA_945883235.1). Classification (GTDB taxonomy): domain Bacteria; phylum Pseudomonadota; class Alphaproteobacteria; order Caulobacterales; family Caulobacteraceae; genus Phenylobacterium; species Phenylobacterium deserti_A. Next base: position 5,950 of record CAMCXF010000053.1, read on the forward strand.
CAAAAAACGGCTTCCTCCACATTCTGCCGGCGGGCTTCGACCACGTCCTCTTCATAGTGGCGCTGGCGGTCGCGGCACCGCAGCTCCGCGCCCTGGTAAAGATGGCCACGGTCTTCACTCTGGCTCATTCCATTACCTTGGTCCTCGGGGCGCTGCGGATGGTCGAGGTTCCGCCTGGCGTCGTCGAACCGGCGATCTCGCTGTCGATCGCGGCCGTCGCCGTGCTCACGCTTATGAGTCCGCAGGCGGCCCTGCGGCGCGAGCGTCTGGCCGTGATTTTCGCGTTCGGGCTACTTCATGGGCTGGGGTTTGCGGGCGGCCTGCACGAGTCCGGGTTGCCGCGAGGCCTGGAGGCGGTAGCGCTGGCGGGGTTCAACATCGGCATCGAATTGGGCCAGCTCGTCGTCATCGCTGTTGTCCTCGCCGGGTTTGGCTGGTGGCGGGACCGCCCCTTCTACAGATCCCGGATCGCGGTGCCGATCAGCGCGGTCGTGGCGCTGGCCGGGACGATCTGGACCGTTCAACGAATCATCGTCGCCCTGGAGCCCGCCAGGGCCGGCGGCTTCTGACCTGGGAGGAAGACCAATGTCCGAATGGACCCGGCGGCACACACTGGCCGCACTGCTCGCGGGCGGAGCCTCAGGCCTGCCGCTGAGCCTGGCTTTTGCCGACGCCCGACGAAAGGCCCAAACCACGGCACCGGGCGACCACATGACCATCGCAACGCGTGAGGCGGTGGAAAAGCTGAAGGCGGATGTCGCCAGGGCCCCAACCGGCGACGACAACTACCGCGACCGAGGCTATGTGCTCTACGACTGGATGAACGCCACCGCTCTGGCGGGGGCCTACAATCACCCTGACCTCCCGGCATTGGTGGCCTCGCTGTATGGGCCTGACTTTGCGAGGCGCGGCGACCGGCAAAGGAACAATTCCTTTGTCTCCGTGGACCGGTTCGTCCGCACATTGACCGCGTTGGAGGCGAACCCCGGGCTTTGCGGGACGATGATCGCCAGGACCAAGGGGCCGCTCAGCGTCGACACCTATGTGGAGTTCCAGCAGGTCTACACCGTCGGCGACGCCGATATCCTGCCCGGCGGCGGACTGATCCTGCCCAACCACTTTTACTTCGCTTCCGAGGAACTCCAGGCCAGGGACCCCAAGGCCGACAACTTCATTTCGCTCAAGGTGTCGAACCCTTCCGTGAAGATCGAGATCGATGACTATCCAATCTCCGGCATGTTCTCGTCCCGGCTGGGCGTGAGCGAGGCACCCCGCGTATTCTTCCGACTGAAAGGTGGCAAGCTGACCAAGGGCGATGTCCTGACGGTGACGTATGGCGACCAGAGCGGCGGATCGCGCGGTCTCAAGCTGATCCACGTGTCGAACTCTGCAATCCGGTTTCCGTTCTGGCTGCTCACGGAGAAGGACGGCATTCTCCTGACCCCGCGCGAGGCGCTGCTCCCGGTGCTGGGCGGGTCCACGGCGGGCGTGCACGCCTTCGTGCCGTCGATTGCGGCCGTGGGCGAAACCTTCGCCGTGTCGATCCGGGCCGAGGACAAGTTTCGCAACCTTGCGACAGGCGGGGTCCCGGCCTGGACCGTCACTGTCAATGGCCAGCCGTTCCGCAAGATCAAAGCTTCGAAGCAACCCATCGCGCTCATGAAGGACGTCCGTTTCGCAAGCCCTGGGGTCTATCGGTTTGCGATCGAATCCGCCGACGGCAAGATCAAGGGGACTTCTGATCCGGTGCTGGTGGAGACGGCCCCCGCCGAGCGGATCTATTGGGGCGAAACCCATGGCCACTGCGGTTTCTCCGAAGGTATGGGGCGCGTCGACGACTATTTCGAGTTCGCCCGCGACGAGGCCCGGCTCGATTTCACCAGCCTGTCGGAACACGACATCTGGCTGGATGCGCGCGAGTGGGAAGACATGCGCGACGCGTCTCGCAGGTTCGACGAGCCCGGCGAGTTCATCACCTACATGGGTTACGAATGGACGGTGGTTGCCGCCTTCGGAGGCCACCACAACGTCATTTTCCGCAATCTGGACAAGGTACTGCCGGTCACCAGCCAGCGACATCCGCGACTGCGCGAGCTCTATTCAGGTATCCGCAAGGCCTACAAAACCACGGATGTGATGATCATTCCGCATGCGCACATGACGGGCGATGCCGCCCAGAATGATCCTGAGCTGGAACCGCTGGTGGAGATCGTCTCCGAACACGGAACCTTCGAATGGCTTGGCCGGCGCTATCTGGCCAACGGTTTCCAGCTGGGTTTTGTCGGTGCCGGCGACGATCATATCGGCCACCCCGGCTACAAACCGCGCCCGCTGGGACGCTACTATTTCGATGGCTATGGCGGCCTCGCGGCGGTCTATGCGCCCGCCAAACAGCGCGACGTCCTGTTCGACGCCATGAAGGCGCGCCGCACCTATGCGACGAACAGCGCGCGCATGATCCTGAAGACAGCCATCAACGGTCGACATATGGGCGAGGTTGTTCCATCCGCCGATGTCCGGACATTCGAGGGTGCCGTCCACGGCACGGCACCTATCGAGTCGATCACCCTCGTCAAAAACGGCGTCGATCATGAGGTCCACAGCTTTGATGAGCCCGTGCCCGGCGGGTCCCGCGACGACATCGTAGAAGTTCGCTTCCAGTCCACATCGGATCCAGGCGCCGTCCTTGTCCCGTCTCGCGCGATCCGCGCCTGGGTCGGCAAGATCATTGTGGATGGTGCCACGTTGAAGTCAGTCTCCAGCCCCCAGGTCGAAGCGCTGAACTTCTTGACCGAGTGGACCCGGCCTAATCCGGTCAAGGCCGACGAGATCGATTTCCGGATCGTCACCAGAGGTGACGCCAAGGCGATCCGCTTGCGGTTGGACGGCGATCTGGCGGGCGCGCGGGTGCGGGTCGTCCTGACCGAGAGCCGCACACCGCTCGATGTCACCCTGCGTGTCCCCGCGCCCGGCGCGAAACCGGCCACAGTCGTCGCCAGCGACAGGTCACCCGGCGGCGAGCGCACGTCCGGCGGCTTGTTCGATGATCGGGTATCCGTTCGCCGGATCCAGCCATCCCCAGAGCCCGACCGCACGTTCCGTTTTGTGGACCGCCAGAATCCCCGGGACGGCGACAACTACTACATTCGCGTGGTTCAGGCGGACGGCGGTGCCGCATGGTCCAGCCCGGCCTGGATCGGCAAGGTCCGCAAAGGGTGACCGTCGTATTGCCATTCTACCGGGACATCGGGATTCAGGGTAGAATCAAGGGGCCGCGACGCCGAACGCCTGATCGGCGTGACCTGGCTTGATGGCGACGGGATAGCGCATGGCCATCTCCTACCGCTCTTCCAGCCACCCCGCCGAGCGCATCTCCTGCAACCTCGAAGCTGTTCGTTCAAACTCGAAGGATCCATCCCCCGCAGGATAGAGCGCCGTCGGCTCCGCTTCCGCCAGCACGATCAGGTGGGTTCGGGCCTCATAGAGCGCATCGATCAATACGACGAGCCGCCGCGCCTCCTCGCGTCGTTGCGGCCCCAGCTGCGGCAAACCCTCGAGGAACACCGTGTGGAACCGTTCGGCCACCGCCACATAGTCGTTGGGGCCCAGGGCCACCGAACACAGGCTGGCAAAGCTGGCCCGCAACAAACCGCCGGCGGCGTGCGGGAAGTGAACCTTGCGGCCCAGCACCTCCAGCGTCTCGCCGTCCTCGTCCTCGGGGCCCAGCATGTCTTGCCACAGCCGGGCGAAGGCCCGCTCATGGTCGGCGTCGATGGGCGAGAACCAGGTCCCCGCCGCCCGCAGGCGATCCAGCCGATAGTCGTGCGGCCCCGCGATGATCACCACCTCGGCCTTGTGTTTCAGGAGGTCGATGAAGGGCAGGAACAGCTGGCGGTTGATGCCGTTGAGATAGAGCTGGTCCGGCAGGCGGTTTGACGTCGCCACCAGGGTCACGCCCCGCTCGAACAGCGCCGTGAACAGCCGCCCCAGGATCATGGCGTCGGCGATGTCGGTGACCTGGAACTCGTCAAAGCACAGCAGCCGCGCCTGGGCCGCCACCACCTCGGCGACCGGCACGATGGGATCGTCGCCCTTATGCTGGCCGAAGCGGGCCTTGCGCGTGGCGGCGTCGCCCTTGCGCCAGGCGTCGATCAGCCGATGGATCTCGCCCATGAAGACGTGGAAGTGAGTGCGGCGTTTCTTGGCGATGGGGACAGTCTCGTAGAACAGATCCATCAGCATGGACTTGCCCCGCCCGACCGGCCCGATCAGGTAGATGCCACGATGTCCCTGGGGCCTGGCAAACAGGCGCTTGAGCCCCCCGCCTGCACCCACCAACTCCAGCTCCAGTCGCACGAGCGGGGCAAGTGCTGCCGCCTGCGCCGGATCCGGCTGGATCAAGCCCTCGCGAACCCGCAGGTCGTAGGCAGTTTGCAGGGCGGAGACCATCATCCTCCGGCCTAGCCGCAGGAGCCTCGCGCGGCAAGCCGCAGACCGCGGATCAATTTGAAGCTGATAGAATTTTGCTGACACCTGTGCCGGGTTTATTCTGGCGCCTGGACGCCGGACGTGACCGCCATCACGCGTTGTAGACGCAGTTTTACGTCCAGACTTTGGAACCCTGTAAACCGGAGGCCGGACATGAAGATCGTCAATCACCAACTGCAACCCGGTTGGTACAAGCCTTCGCCGCATCACAGTGGCGCACTGAATGCGCCAAGTCTCCTGGTGATGCACTACACGGTCAGCGGTGCCGGGGCCAAAGGCGTCGCGGACTATTTCGTCTCCCCCGCCGCCAAGGCCTCGGCTCATATTGTGGTCGGGCGCGACGGCGATATCCGCCAGGTCGTGCCGTTCAATGTGAAGGCCTGGCACGCCGGCAAGTCGATCTGGCGCGGCAAGCCCAATTGCAACGACTATTCCATCGGCATTGAGATCGACAACTGGGGCCGGTTGATGCGGACCGCCGAAGGTCAGGTCCGCAGCGCCACCGGAAAGGTCGTCGACCCCGGCCTGGCGGTCGAGCTCACCCACAAGAACGAGATCATGCCCGCGCTCTGGGAAGTCTATGGCGAAACCCAGATGAAGGCCTTGGTCGACGTGACCCGGCTGATCCTGGCCGCCTATCCGAGCATCGCCGAGATCGTCGGCCACGACGACATCGCGCCGTTGCGCAAGTCCGATCCCGGCCCTGCCTTCCCGATGGGCCGGTTCACATCGCTGGTGGCTGGGCGCGACGATGCGCCGGTTCTGAAGCGCAAGGTGATCGCCTCACGCCTCAACGCACGCGGCGGTCCGGGTGTTCAGTTCGACAAGCTTGGCGTATTCGTCGGCGGCACCATGGTCGAGGTCGTCTACGACTCCCCCGGCCCCTGGGCGCAGGTGAAGGGAGCGCTGGAGGGCGGCGCAGAGGTGCTGGCCTGGGTGTCCGACCAGTTCCTGGCCTGACGCATCACAGCCCCAGCTCCTTGCGGACGAAGCGGTAAGTCTCGCGCTTCTCGCAGGCACAGCTGCGCATCCGGCCCTGGTCGTCCCACCAGACCAGCAGGGGGTAGGCGAAGTTGACGCCGTTGGCCTTGAGCAGGGGCCGCAGGTCCTCGACCATCGTGCGGCCCGCCTCGATCACGGCGGTCCGGGCCATGTCGCCATCGGCGGGGGCAATGCCGGGCGCCTTCCAGGCCTCGACGGGCACGGATTCCCACGCCTGCATCAGCTTCCAGTCGTGGGTCAGCCAGATCTGCGCCACGGTCGCGCGCTCGACGGCGGTGGATTTGGCGATGCCGTTCTTGTCGGCGCGCGCCACCTCGATAACGCGGGTGTCGACGTTCTTGGCATGCAGCGCGGGGAATTCCTCGGCCTTGAAGCGCAAGCAATCGGGGCAGGTCCGGAACGACACCATATAGAGACGCTTGCCCGGCAGGCCGGGTGCAGCCCAGCCGGAGCTTTCCAGGATCCTGGTGATTTCGGCCTGATGGCGCGTGATGGTCTTGGGCCACCAGCGCATCTCGTAGTTCCAGAATGCCCACGAACCGCCGCCAAGGATCGCCAGCACGAGAACAAGTGTCGCCCAGATCCGGAAGCGCGTCATGGCAGGGCCTCTATTTCATGGTCGGGATAACGAACGCAGAGTCCTCCACCGCACCCTCCGGCCATCGGGCGGTGACGGTCTTGACCTTGGTGTAGAAGCGAACGCCCTCCACCCCGTGCTGGTTCACATCGCCGAACGCCGAGCGCTTCCAGCCGCCGAAGGAGTGGTAGGCCACCGGCACCGGGATCGGCACATTGATCCCCACCATGCCGACGTTGACCCGCTGGGCGAACTCCCGCGCCGCGCGGCCGTTGCGGGTGAAGATGGCGACGCCGTTGCCGTACTGGTGCGCCGACGGCAGATGCAGCGCCTCCTCGAAGGTCTCCACCCGCGCGATCTGCAGAACCGGCCCGAAGATCTCTTCCTGATAGGTGCGCATGGCCGGCTTCACCTGGTCGAACAGACTGGGACCGATGAAGAAGCCCTGTTCATAGCCCTGCAGACTGAACCCACGACCGTCGACCACCAGCTCGGCACCCTCATCGACCCCCATCTGGATGTAGTCGCTGATCTTCTGCTTGTGCGCCTGGCTGACCACGGGACCGTACTGCGCGGCAGGGTCGGTCGAGATACCGACCTTCAGGGTCTGCAGCTCGGCCAGCACGCGCTCGCGCACGCCGTCCGCTGTCGCCTTGCCAACCGGCACCACCACCGGCAACGCCATGCAGCGCTCGCCCGCCGAGCCATAGGCTGCACCGATGATGTCCTTCACGGCCTGGTCGAGGTCAGCATCCGGCAGGATGACGCCGTGGTTCTTGGCCCCGCCCATGGCCTGGACGCGCTTACCCGCCGCCGTGCCGCGGCTGTAGACGTAGTGGGCGATGTCTGAGCTTCCGACGAAGCTGACGGCCCGGATGTCCGGGTGGTCGAGGATGGCATCCACCGCCACCTTGTCACCGTGCACCACGTTCAGCACCCCGGCAGGAGCCCCCGCCTCCATCATCAGTTCGGCCAGTTTGACCGGCAGGGTCGGGTCCTTCTCGGAGGGCTTCAGGATGAAGGTGTTTCCGGTGGCGATGGCGATGCCGAACATCCACATCGGGATCATGCCGGGGAAGTTGAACGGCGTGATCCCCGCCGCCACGCCCAGCGGCTGGCGCATGGAATAGATGTCGATCCCTGGGCCAGCACCCTCGGTGTATTCGCCCTTCAGCACATGCGGGATACCGCAGGCGAATTCGATCACCTCCAGGCCCCGCTGGATATCGCCCTTCGAGTCCGCAATGACCTTGCCGTGCTCGGACGACAGGATCTCGGCCAACGCGTCCATGTCGCGCTCGATCAGCCGCTTGAAGTCGAACATCACCCGGGCGCGCCGTTGCGGGTTGACCTGCGCCCACCCGACCTGAGCCACCAGCGCGGCCTGCACCGCCCGGTCAACCTCGGCCGCCGTCGCCAGCTGCACCCGCGCCTGAACCTCGCCGGTATTGGGGTTGAACACGTCGCCATAGCGACCGGACGATCCTGTGACAGCCACGCCGTCGATGAAATGTGTGATCTCGCGCATGGGTATGTTTCTAGGACGCGGCGGCGCGGGAGCCTAGACCCGACAGTGACTCGTCAACGAACTTCCGCTACAAACCCGCCATCATGACCCGGACCGCGCACCATCACGGCCTCCACCATCCGACCCTTGGCGGTACGGCTGGGCGCTTCGTGGCCTGACGCGAACCCCTTCCGGACCCCGCCGATGCGGACGGGGTTTGTGATTTGAATAACCCCATCCGTCGCCCTCCATTCTTCAGAGAGACGACCCATGGACGACCTTCCTGCCTTGAGCCCGGACCCCGCAGCGGTTATGCGCGCGGCCATGACCGATGACGCATCCCGCCCGGAAGCCCGCAGCCCCCGGGGTTTCAATGACCGCCGTGGCCGCGATGTCGCCGCCGAGCGCGCGATCCTGAACGCCGTGTCAGGGGTCTATGAGCGCTGGGGCTTTGAACCGCTGGAGACCGGGGCCCTCGAATATGCCGACGCTCTCGGCAAATTCCTGCCTGATGCGGATCGTCCCAACGAGGGCGTGTTTGCCCTGCAGGACGACGACGAACAGTGGATGGCGCTGCGCTACGACCTGACCGCGCCGCTGGCCCGGTTCGCCGCCCAGAATTGGGAGACCCTGCCCAAGCCGTTCCGCCGCTACGCCTTCGGGCCGGTCTGGCGCAACGAGAAGCCGGGCCCCGGTCGGTTCCGCGAATTCTGGCAGTGCGATGCCGACACCGTGGGTTCAGCGCGACCAGAAGCTGACGCGGAGATCATCGCCATGGCGGTCGAAGGTCTGGAGGCTGCGGGCCTGCCTGCCGGATCGGCCGTCATCAAGATCAACAATCGTAAACTCCTGAACGGCCTGATGACCGCCGCCGGAGTGGACAGCGAGGGCCAGAAACTGGCGGTGCTGCGAGCCGTCGACAAACTGGATCGTCTCGGAGCGGATGGCGTACGGCTGTTGCTCGGCGAGGGTCGCAAGGATGAGTCCGGCGACTTCACCAAGGGAGCCGGCCTGAAGGCCGCCGCCGCCGAGCGCGTGCTGGCCTTCACGGCCGCGGGCATGGGCGGGCGGTCCGAGACTCTGGCCAGGCTGGCCGATGTGGTCGGTGGATCCGCCGAGGGCGACGAGGGACTGGCAGAGCTGTCGGCCATCGATGCGGCACTGACGTCTCTGGGCGTCGGCACCGACCGCGCCATGTTTGAACCGTCAGTGGTTCGCGGCCTGGAGTACTACACCGGGGCCGTCTTCGAGGCTGAGCTGCTGCTGTCCACGCAGGACGACAAAGGCCAGCCGATGCGTTTCGGGTCCATCGGCGGTGGCGGGCGCTATGACGATCTGGTCGCGCGTTTCACAGGCGAGCGGACCCCGGCCACCGGTTTCTCCTTCGGCGTCTCTCGCCTGGCGTCCGCCCTGAAGGCAGCCGGCCGCGACCTGGCCAAGGCGACGCGGGGCCCCGTGGTGGTGATCGCCTTTGATTCCGCCCGGATGGCTGACTATTTCGCGGTGGCTCAGGAGATCCGCGCCGCCGGGATCGCTGCCGAGGTCTATCTTGGCACGTCCGGCATGCGGCCCCAGATGAAGTATGCAGATCGCAGGCTTTCTCCCGCCGCTGTCATCGTCGGCGAGGACGAGCTGGCCGCGGGCACGGTGACGGTGAAAGACCTCGACCTGGGTCGAGCACTGGCTTCTCAGGTCGCAGACAACGCCGCCTGGCGCGAGCAGCGACCGGGACAGCAAACCGTTCCACGCGGCGAGCTCACCGCCGTGTTGCGCCGCATCGTGGATGCTGGCTGATGCGCGTCGAGCCCACAGTGCCGGCGGAGGTTCTGGCCGCAATCCGCCAACCCCTGGAAGGCGCCGGGGCGATGCGCGCCGAGGCACCGTTGTTGCAACCTCTCAGCCTGCTGCTGGACCTGGCGGGCGAGGCCATGCGATCGCGACTGTTCGTGGTGCAGTCCGAAGGCGGGGCAGAGTCTTGCCTGCGGCCTGACTTCACCGTCGCCATTGCACTTCAGCACATCGATGGCGGCATGCCGAAGGGTCGGCACTACTATCAGGGCTCTGCCTTTCGGGCCGCGAAAGGTGCTGATCGTCCCGAGGAATTCGTTCAGGTCGGTCTGGAAGTGTTTGCGACCGGTGGTCCCGCGGAGATTGCGGACACCGAGATTGCGACCCTGGCCTGGCGCGCAGCTGCCGCAGGTGGACGGTCGGACCTGTCGATGTCGATAGGCGATGTCGCGCTTTTCGGCGCTTTCGTAGAATCCCTGGATTTGCCAGAAGCGCTTGCAGCGCGGCTGAAGCGCGTCGCGGGGAGGCCACGATTATTGGCGGCTGAGCTGGCGCGGGTTGGTCAGAAGTCGGGCGAGGGCGGCGGCAAGCTGGCCGCCCTTCTGGCGGGAATGTCAAATCGAGACGGGGCGGCGCTGCTGGAAGAGGTCTGGGCGCTGGCGGGGGTTGAGCCTGTGGGTGGCCGTGGGCCCGCTGAAATCGCCACGCGCCTGATCCGGAGGGCCGAATCTGCGAACGCACCGGCGCTAACGAGCGCTCAAGCTTCGGCCATTCGTGCCTTCATGGCCATTGATGACGCCCCTTCGGCTGCGCTCGCTAAGGTGCGCGAGCTCGCCGGAACCAAGGGAACAGGACTTGGCGAGGCCATGGCGGCCTGGGACGCCCGGCTGGCGACATTGGTGGCGACGATCCCCGGGGAGGCGTTGCGCTTCAGTCCTGCACTTGGCCACGCTTTTGATTACTACGACGGCATCACCTTCGAGGTGCGCAGCGCCGCACTTGGCCCCGAGCGCCCCGTGGCCGTGGGCGGGCGCTACGACGGACTGATTGCGCGGTTGGGCGGCGGGGCGGACGCAAGAGCCGTGGGCTGCATGGTCCGGCCCTGGCGCGCGTACGCAGGAGGTGAAGCATGAGCGGGCTCGTCATCGCGATCCCCTCCAAGGGTCGCCTGAAGGAACAGGTAGAAGGCTGGCTGGCCGATTGCGGGCTGAAGCTCGAGGTCTCCGGCGGTGCCCGCGGCTATCTGGCCAACCTCAAGGGGCTGCCCGGAGCGCAGATAAGACTGCTGTCGGCATCGGACATCGCTGACGCCCTGGAAGCCGGGGAGGTTCACCTTGGCGTGACGGGCGAGGACCTTCTGCGCGAAAAGGGCGACGACATTGACGCCCGGGTTCTTTTGCTGCGCGCACTGGGCTTTGGTCGCGCAGACCTGGTCGTGGCCGCACCCAAAAGCTGGCTCGATGTCGACACGATGGCGGACCTGGAAGAGGTCACTTACGACTATCTGGCGCGCACCGGGCGGCGCATGCGCGTCGCCACCAAGTACCTGATCCAGACACGGACGTTCTTCGCAAGCCACGGCATCGCGGACTACCGGATCACGGAATCCAACGGTGCCACCGAAGGCGCGCCGGCGGCGGGGTCAGCAGAGCTGGTGGTCGACATCACCACCACAGGTGCCACGCTGGTCGCCAATGGCCTGAAGGTGCTGGACGATGGCGTGATCCTGAAAAGCGAGGCCCAGCTGGCGGCGTCACTCAAGGCGACATGGGACGAGGAAGCCCGGGTGTCGACGGAGCGGTTGCTGCGAATTCTCGAGGCCCGCGCCGCAGCCCTGCGCAGCGCCACTCTGGCCTGGACCTTCCGTGGCGATGCAGATGAAACCCGGGTGATCGAAACCCTGATCGCGGCCGGCGGTGCGCGTCGACCGAACGGGCTCCTGGTCGATTCAGCCATGGTGGCTGATGCCTCATTGGCGCTGGCGGCGGCCGGTCTCGGGCCGATCACCGCACTGCGACCAGATTTCGTCTTTGGGGTGAATTGTCCCGCGTACAACAACCTGAGCGCGCGGATATTTTGACTAGACAGTCAAAAAGACAGCGTAAACTTTGCCCCAAGTCGCGATTTATTGATCAATTCGCGCACAGACCGGGGCTCACAGCCGTTGACTTGGGTAGAAAATTGCCGCTCTGTCATCTGGCGAGAGACATGAAGGCGCAAGTCCTAAAGTCTCCGGCGTTTCGGGGAGGAAACGCCCGCTCTTGACAGAGCGATTGCTCAAGGCGGCCCGTAGCGATTATCCCCCGCTGCGGGCCGATTCTTTTTTAGGGCCCCGCCCGACACTTTTTGCTCTTTTCGTCAAAACCCGTCGCGGCTAGGCATCAGGGCATCGCGCCAAGCGTCGCCTATGGCGGCGCAAGCCCTACCACAAACTCTGCCTTGAGCCGCTTGCCGCTGGCAAACACCAACGTTGCGGGCAAGGTGTCGCCAACCTTCTGGCCCTTTGTCAGACCGAGGAACATCAGGTGATAGCCACCGGGTGCGAAGATGACGCGCCCGCCTGGTGGCAGCGGCACACTCGGTACCATCTGCATGGAAGCCATTCCGCCAGTCACGCTGGACTGGTGAATCTGCACCTGTCGGGCACCAAGGGTTTCGACGGACAGCAAGGCGTCAGGCTTTGCCCCGGAATTCAACAGTGTCAGAAATCCAACCCCGGTGGTTCCTTGCGCCGCTGGACGGCTCCATGCCGCCACGACACTGGGTGCAGCCTGGCTGGTGGTCACCATCAGCATCGCCGCGAGGGCACCCCAGACGACGGTCCTCACGATCTCACCTTCTTCGCAACCGTCCTGGCCCGCGCGGTCACCGGCCCCAGCATACCCGCCATGGCCGTGGCAATCGCCGGGTCCGTGGTGGCAGGTGTGCCGCCTTTGAAGGGCGGCTGCGGCGCATACTCCGCCTGCAGCATCAGCGCCTGGGCGTAGGGTCTTCCCCTTAGCATCTCCACCATCGCCAGACCGAAGTCTAGACCAGCCGACACGCCGGCACCGGTGACGATGTTGCCGTCGGTGACAACACGGGCGTCTACCGGGGTCGCTCCGAACTCCGGCAAGACGTCGCGGGCGGCCCAGTGCGACGTTGCCCGTTTGCCCTTCAGCAGGCCGGCGGCTCCCAGCAGCAGAGAGCCGGTGCAAACACTGGTAATATAGCTGGCCCGTCCGCCCCGATCACGCAGGTACTCAACCGTGGCCGGGTCATCCATAGCCGTTACGGTTCCAGCCCCGCCACCCGGGGCAAACAGAATGGTCGGTGTCTCAAAGGCGTCGCCCAGCCGGGCCGTCGGCTGGATAGCCAGACCCAGATCACTCTTCACGGGCTCCAGGGTCGACTGATTGCTGACCAGCTCGACCTTGGCACCCATCATGCTGGCGAAGAAGTAATGCGGGCCGACAAGGTCCATGGCGGTGAAACCCGGATAGAGCAGCATACTGACCGTCTCGCCAGCGTGCATGCGCATACCGGGTACAGCCATCAGCTGGCCATGCGCCTCGGTGGCGCGCATCATCGCCTCGGCCTCGGACAGCGGCGCAACCGCCGCCATGGCGCGCTCGAGCGACAGGAATGGTGCCAGCGCCGAAGCGCCAGCGAGGTTACGGATCAGGGTTCTACGGTCGAAGGGCATCGAGGGGGCTCCAGAAATCCGGGCGACCTCGCCTCGGGAGACGAATCGCGTGGTGCAGGGGGAAAGCGTCGGGCAACGTTTGCGCGAACGCGGACGAACCGACGCACCGAGGTACGCCGGTGCCGCAGCTCAGACGTTGGAGCGAGGTGGACCTTGCCCGGGCGGACGGGGCGGCGCGCGGACATGTGGTCGGATGCCGCGAGGGGTTTCGGCAACGAGCGCCCCGGTGACCACGTAGGCAACTGCGAGGATGCTGACCACCGGCGGCACCGATGCGGCGATGGCCGGGCAGATGCAATGCTGACAGACGTGTCCTGGAGGTGTCTGGGCGGGAACTGAACCGTCTGGCGGGGATTGAAGGCCCTGCTCGGTGCAAACCTCCCTATCCGGGAGGGACATCGGGGATGCAGAAGCCAACGAGGGGATCAACGCCTGGACCAACAACGCGAACGCCGTGAGCAATGCGATGATCGCATTGCGCTCGGCACCTACGCTCGTGGCTCGGGTTGCGGCTCTTTCCACGAGGGTGCGTTTTAAGCGGGCGGCTCGATTCCGCAATGCCGTTGTGTGTGCGAAGGTAGGTCCCACAAGCCGAACGGAGAATGGATGGCCGGCGAAGTCGAAACAGGTGCGTACAAGGACGTCGTCCTTTTCCTGGCGACAGCGGGCGTCGTGGTGCCCCTGTTCCGGCGCTGGAAAATCAGTCCCATTCTCGGGTTCCTGATCGCGGGCGTTGTGCTGGGCCCTTACGGACTTGGAGCTCTGGCCGACGACATAGGGTGGCTGGGGTTTCTCACCATAGAAAACCCCCGGGAGCTGGCCCAACTGGCCGAGCTGGGCGTTGTTTTCCTGCTGTTCACAATTGGCCTGGAACTGTCGTGGGAGCGGTTGCGCAGCCTTCGCCGATATGTCTTCGGCCTGGGCGCGCTGCAGGTCGCTCTATGCCTGACCGCGACCGCCGCCATTGCCATTGCGTTCGGCCAACCGCCGGGGGCCGCCATCGCCATCGGCGCGGCACTGGCGCTGTCGTCGACGGCGATCGTGATGCCCATCCTGTCGGAACAGAAGCGTCAGCACGCCATAGCTGGCCGGGCGACGTTTTCAATCCTGCTGTTCCAGGATCTGGCTGTCGCGCCAATCCTTATCACCATCACGCTGATGGGCCGGCAATCGGGCGAGGCGTTTTCGGCCGCACAACTCCTGTCACTTTTGCCTGCCGTCGCCGGCCTCGCGGCACTGTTCATCTTCGGTCGCCTGTTGCTGCGCCCGATGATGTGGTCTGTGGCCAGGGCCAAGAGCGAGGAACTGTTCGTCGCTGCCTGCCTGCTGGTGGTGATCGGCGCGGGTCTGGTCAGCGCCATCGCCGGGGTTTCCATGGCGCTGGGGGCCTTCGTCGCAGGTCTGCTGCTGGCCGAGACAGAATTCCGCCACGAGGTTCAGACCCGCGTCGAGCCGTTCAAGGGGCTGTTGCTGGGCCTGTTCTTCATTTCGGTCGGCATCAGCCTGAACATCCCGCTCTTGCTGGACCGGCCGGCCGTCGTGCTTGGGTCGGCTGTCAGTCTGGTGTGTCTGAACGTTGCCGTTGTGTTTCTTCTCACCAGAGCCTTCGGCCTGAAGACCCGAAGCGCCATTGAGGCGGCGCTTCTGCTGGCAGGCGCCGGCGAGTTCGCCTTCGTCATTCTCGGACAAGCCATGGAGCAGGGTCTGGTGGACCGTCTGGCGGGCCAGACCGTGCTGGTCGCCGCAACCCTGTCCATGTTTGCAATTCCGCTGCTGGCCGAGCTTGGGCTCAGACTGGGTGGCCGCCGTGTAGCGCCTCAAGAAATTCCGCCCGAGCCAGAGCCTGAGCGTGACGCAGGCGACGACGCGCCCAAGGTCATCGTGATCGGCTATGGTCGTGTCGGCCGCCTGGTCAGCGAAATGCTCGGGCGACATCAGCTGCCGTGGGTTGCTGCCGACCTGAATTCGAAACTGGTCGAACAAGGCCGCCGGGCCGGCAAGATGATCTATTTCGGCGACGCCTCGCGGGCTGACTTTCTGACCCGCTGTGGCCTGTCCGATGCTGAAGCCCTCGTCGTCACCATGGACGACCCGGAGGGCGCAGAAGCCGTCGTCTCAGTGGCGCGTGAGTTACGGCCCGATCTGACCATCGTTGTCCGCGCCCGCGACGCACGTCACGCGCAGAGACTTTACGAACTTGGCGCCACCGACGCCGTGCCGGAGACGGTCGAAGCAAGTCTCCAGCTTTCCGAAGCGGTGCTGGTGGACATCGGCGTGCCCATGGGCCTTGTGATCGCCTCGATCCATGAACGTCGGGATGAGTTCCGGAACGCCTTGAACAAGCCGGATTCACCGCGTGGCCGCGCTCGCCGCTATCGCCAGAATCTCGGCAATTGAGGTGGATTTTCGACCGGATGGAAATAAATCTTCATCATCCGTTCGTGCGGCGGGAACCAAAAGGCAGCATGGGCCATTGGCCCTGTGGCAGGGATGAGTTGTATCCTGGGTGGGGTCGTCGCTGTGCGTCAAACCGTTCACTCATGTTCACATCCATGTCGTCCTGATCGGACGAGTGCGGCGCAGTACACATTCACAAGATGTGTGGCTTCGACGGCACTTTAGAAATTCGACGACCTTGCTATAAGCACAGCTAGGTCAAACGTGCATTGCACCCAAGGGCAACAAGAGGGCTCTCAATATGAAACTCAAACTCCTGGCCGGAGCCGCAATGGCTGCGGCGTTTGCCGCTTCGGGGGCCATGGCCCAGGAGGGCTGGTACGGTGCCGTCGATCTCGGTTACCACTGGCCCACCGAATTCAAGGTGACGTCTTCGAACAACGCTGCGAACGGCGCGCCTTATGCCTGGGAATTGAACCAGGAAGACGACTGGGCCGGATTTGCGCGGCTGGGCTACAAGCTCGACGACAACTGGCGCATCGAACTGGAAGTCGGCTACCGCGGGGGTGATATCGATTCCATCCGTGGTGGCTCAAACCAGGCTGTCGTCGGTCTTTGCACTCCCGGCGTGATCCGCACGGCCGCCGCGCCGACCTGCGGCTCGCCCGACGGTGACGTGACTTCCTGGAGCCTGATGGGCAACGTCCTCTACGACATCCTGCCCGACTCGGCCCTCAGCCCGTTCATCGGCGCCGGCATCGGGATCAACCACACCAAGGTTGATGTCACCGGCCAGTTCTCGAACATCACCGGCGCGATCTCGGCGGCAAACCCTGCGATCCAGAACCTGCTGATCGACGACAAGGACACGTCGTTCGCCTATCAGGGCATCGCGGGCATCGCCTGGAAGGCCACGGAACAACTCCGGGTCGACCTGACCTATCGCTACCTCGCCGGGTCGGACATGGACTTCATCGCGGTCGGCAGCGGCGGTCCGGGCCTTCAGCCCGGTACGTTCAGCGGCGAGTACCGCGATCAGTCGGTGACATTGGGCCTGCGCTATCTCTTTGCGGCTCCGCCTCCCCCGCCGCCGCCGCCTCCGCCTCCCCCGCCGCCGCCGCCTCCCCCGCCTCCTCCCCCGCCTCCCCCGCCTCCGGTTGCGGCGGCGTATGAAGCGCGGCAATTCATCGTCTACTTCCCGTTTGATCAGTTCGTGATCACGCCGGAAGCCCAGGCTGTGATCGACGATGCGGCGAACTACTCCAAGGCCGGCAATGCCACCCGCGTTGTGGTAGTCGGCCACGCCGACACCTCCGGCGGTCTGGCCTACAACGTCCGCCTGTCGGAACGTCGTGCCAAGGCTGTTGCTGACTCCCTCGTCGGCGCCGGTGTGAACCAGACTGCCCTCTCGGTGGACTGGAAGGGCGAGACCATGCCCGCAGTCGCCACCGGCGACGGTGTCAAAGAACCGCTGAACCGCCGCTCGACGATCGACATCAACTTCTGATCTCGACCTTCGACAGGTTCGTCGAACTGAAGTGCGGGGCCCGGTGGAAACACCGGGCCCTTTGCTTTTGGACACGCCGTGGGAGGCAGAAAAGTTTACCACCGAGCTCTTGCCTTCGCAGCACGATCCTCTCAAGAACGGCGAAACCTGAGGTGAACGTATGGCCTTCCACCATCTGGACCGGGATAAGTTTGCAGACGAGCGCGCGGTACTGGCCGCGATGCTGTCGGCCAGGCCGCTAAACCAGCAAGACCGGGCGGCCGTCCAGACCGAGGCCGAGGCCCTGGTCCGGGCCGCACGCGCCTCGACCCGCCGCCAGGGGGTGGTCGAAAGCTTCCTCCAGGAATTCAGCCTGTCTACCCGCGAGGGTCTGGCTCTGATGTGCCTGGCTGAGGCCCTGCTGCGGACCCCGGACGAGCAGACCCGCGACCGGCTGATCGCCGAAAAGATCGCCTCGGCGGACTGGGCCAGCCATGCGGGCCAGTCCGAGAGCCTGCTGGTCAATGCCTCGACCTGGAGCCTGATGCTCACCGGTCGTCTGATCGACCCGGACGAGGAGGCGCGCAGCAATCTGCCGGGGTTCATCATGCGCCTCGCCGGGCGCCTCGGTGAGCCGGTCATCCGCAAGGCCGTGGGCGCGGCGGTCCGGATCATGGGCGAACAGTTTGTGCTGGGCTCGACCATTGCCCGGGCCAGCAAGCGCGCCGATGCAGACAATTTCGTCTGTTCGTTCGACATGCTGGGCGAGGGGGCCCGCACGGAGGCCGACGCCGATCGCTACGAGGCCGCCTACGCCGGTGCCGTTCTGGCCGTGGCCGCACAGGCAGACGGCAAAGGCCCCGAGCGCGGCCATGGCGTGTCCGTCAAGCTCTCGGCCTTGTCACCTCGCTACGAGGCGCGACTTCCAGAGCGCGTCATGAGCGAGCTCTACCCGCGCATCCTGCGGCTGGCGGTTATGGCCGCAGACGGCGACATCAACCTGACGCTGGACGCCGAGGAGGCCGACCGCCTGGTCATCTCACTGGACCTGCTGGACCGTCTGGCCCGCGAGCCCGAACTCGGTGCCTGGCGGGGCCTGGGCCTGGTAGTTCAGGCCTATCAGAAGCGCGGCCCCGAGGTGATCGACGCGGTCGCCGGGATCGCCCGCAACAGCGGTCGCCGTCTGATGGTTCGGCTGGTGAAGGGGGCCTACTGGGACTCCGAGGTCAAACGCGCCCAGGTCGCCGGCCTGCCGGGCTATCCGGTGTTTACGACCAAGGCGGCGACAGACCTGTCCTATCTGGTCTGCGCCCGCGCCCTGCTTGGCGCTGCGCCGCACCTCTACGGCCAGTTCGCCACCCACAACGCCCACACCCTGGCCGCCGTGCGGCTGATGGCCAGCCAGCGCGGCCTCAGCCCGGAGTTCCAGCGCCTGCACGGCATGGGTGAGGCGCTCTACGCTGCCGCCGTCGACCGGTACGGTGACTTCCCGCTCAGGGTCTATGCCCCGGTCGGCAGTCACGAGGACCTGCTCCCCTATCTGGTTCGGCGCCTGCTCGAGAACGGAGCCAACACCTCCTTCGTCCACGCCTTGCTGGATGAGAAGACGCCGGTGTCAAAGGTGGTGGTCGACCCTGTCGCCACGATCGAGGCCGCCGGTGCCGGCCCACATCCGCGCATCCCTCTGCCGCGTGATCTGTATGGTCCCGGGCGGCAAAACTCCGAGGGTCTTGATCTCTCGAATGCCGAAGTGCGCGATTTTCTGGTTGCCGCCATCGCAGCTGAGGATGACGACTGGTGGCATGCTGTGCCCATCGTCGGCGGCAAGGACTCCGCTCCAGATCACATCCATGAACGCGAGCTGCGGAATCCGGCCAATCTCTCGCAAGTCATCGGACTCGCTACCGACGCTACCCCAGACGAAGTCGACGCCGCCTTTGCGTCCGCCAAGGCCGCCCAGCGCGGGTGGGACCATCGCGGCGCCGAGGGCCGGGCCAAGGTGCTGCGCGCCATGGGCGACGCACTGGAGGCCGAGCGCGAGCGCCTAATCGCCATCTGCGTACGCGAGGCGGGCAAAACCCTGGCCGACGCTGTCTCGGAGGTGCGCGAGGCGGTCGACTTCTGCCGCTACTACGCCCACCTGGCCGAGACGCAGTTTGCCGGCCCTGAAACCCTGCGCGGCCCGGTGGGCGAGACCAACCAGCTCAGCCTGCATGGGCGCGGCGTGTTCGTCTGCATCAGCCCCTGGAACTTCCCGCTGGCCATTTTCACGGGTCAGATTGCTGCGGCGCTGGCCGCGGGCAACGGGGTATTGGCCAAGCCCGCCGAACAGACGCCGCTGATTGCTGCCGAGGCGATCACCCTGTTCCACGCCGCCGGCGTGCCCCCGGATCTGCTGCACCTGCTGCCGGGCGACGGCGCGACCATCGGTCAGGCGCTGGTCAGCCACCCCGGCTGCGACGGCGTGGCCTTCACCGGCGGGACCGAGACAGCCTGGGCGATCAACCGCACCCTGGCCGCCCGCCCGGGCTCCATCGTGCCGTTCATCGCCGAGACCGGCGGCCTCAACGCCATGTTCGTGGACACCACAGCGCTGCGCGAACAGGTGGTCGACGACGTGCTGGTGTCGGCCTTCGGGTCGGCGGGCCAGCG
>CAMCXF010000054.1 GCA_945883235.1 Phenylobacterium deserti
CGGTCTCGGCGATGATTCTGGTCTTGCCCATCCGCCGCGCCAGCAGGATCTGGCCCATGCAGTTATTGATCTTGTGCGAGCCGGTGTGATTCAGCTCCTCGCGCTTGAAGTAGATCTTGGCGCAGCCGTAGTGGTCGGTCAGGCGGCTGGCGAAATAGAGCGGCGACGGACGGCCCACGTAATGGGTCAGGAAGCTGTCCAGCTCGGCCTGGAACGCAGGGTCGGCCTGGGCGGCCCGATAGGCCGCCTCCAGCTCATGCACCAGGGGCATCAGCGTCTCTGGAACATAACGGCCGCCATAATCGCCAAAGCGCCCGGAAGCGTCTGGATAAGCGGTGTAGTCGTTGGGTCGTGCGGGCGCGTTCAACTGGAGCTCACTGGACGCGGCGAACGGCGTCGAGAAATGCCTGGATTAAGGCCGGGTCCTTTAATCCGGGACCGCGCTCCACGCCAGAGGAAACGTCCAGAATCGGCGCGCCCGACGCCGCCACAGCCTCAGCAACATTCCAGGGATTGAGCCCGCCAGCCAAAAACCAGGGCCGCGCGAACCGGTGCCCCTTCAGAAGGGTCCAGTCGAAAGCTACGCCCAGGCCGCCCGGGCGGTCGGCGTCCTTCGCTGGCTTGGTCTCGAACATCAGGTGCTCGACCAGCGGCTCGTAGGCCTTGGTGGCGGATAGGTCTGCGGCCTCCGAGACCGGAATCACCTTGATGATCCCGCGCCCGGTTCGCTCGCCGATCTCGCGCACCCGCGCCGGGGGTTCCTTGCCGTGGAGCTGGATCAGGTCGGGCGCGAGGCCGGCCATGACCGCGTCGATCTCGTTGTCAGAGGGGTCGACGACGACAGCCACGATCTTTACGCCACGCGCCCGGGCAGCCGGTGCCAATCGGCCGGCGGCCTCGGGGTCAATGTTTCTCGGGCTTTGCGGAAAGAACATGAAGCCCAGAAAAGCCGCGCCGCCCTCTACAGCTGCACGCACAGCCTCAGGCGTCGATACCCCGCAGATTTTGGTGGCAGGCGTCATATCGATCCATTCTCCCTACCTTAATGGGAAGGGACAGACCGCGGAGCGGTCAGGGTGGGGCGGTCATGGCCGGGCGCGGTGTCTAATCGTGACACACCCCCCTGCTTGCCTTCGGCGAACTGTCCCTCCCCGTTAAGGGAGGGAAAAGCGGGGTTCTATTTCTTCAGCAGATCACGAATTTCCATCAGCAGCACCTCTTGCGCCGGCGGCGCGGGCGCAGCTTCGGGCGCGGCCGCCTCGGCGCGACGCATGGCATTCACGCCCTTGACCAACAGGAACACCACCCAGGCAATGATCAGGAACTGGATCATGGTGTTGATGAAGGCACCGTACTGAATTGCCACCAGTTCGGAGGCCGCCGTCGCCGCGTCGTCGGGCCTGAGCACCCATTGCAGCTTGGAGAAATCCAGGCCACCCAGCATCAAGCCAACCGGCGGCATGATGATCTGGTCCACCATGCTGGTAACGATCTTGCCGAAAGCCCCGCCGATAATCACGCCGACCGCGAGATCAATCACATTGCCTTTGGCGATGAACTCGCGGAATTCGGACACGATGGACATGGTGGTCTACTCCGGGGGCTCGATTACTCGTCGTCGGCGTTGAGCCGTTCGCGCAGTTCCTTGCCGCTCTTGAAGAACGGCACATGCTTGGCCCGGACACTTACCGATTCGCCCGTGCGCGGGTTACGGCCGGCGCGCGCGCCGCGCGAGCGAACCGACAGCGCACCGAAACCGCGAAGTTCGACACGGCCGCCCTGCTCCAGGGCCTCGATCATCCGCTCCAGAATCACGCTCACCACGCGCTCGATGTCGCGCTGGGTCAGGTGCGGATTCTCTTCCGCAAGCTTCGCGATGAGTTCGGACTTGATCATGGGGCCCCTCAAACCGACGGGACCATAGGGGGAAGGCGTCACGTCGAGCAAGGCGCAATAAGGATTCCTCCAACGCCGGGGTCAAGGGTCAAAGATCAGATTCGACTGGCAACTTTGACGT
Organism: Phenylobacterium deserti; assembly: GCA_945883235.1. Lineage (GTDB taxonomy): Bacteria > Pseudomonadota > Alphaproteobacteria > Caulobacterales > Caulobacteraceae > Phenylobacterium > Phenylobacterium deserti_A. Next base: position 2,018 of record CAMCXF010000054.1, read on the forward strand.
GCAGTGAGCAGCGCTGGGTCATTGACCTACAAAAGAAAACGGCGGGCCGGTTTCCCGATCCGCCGTTTCCAGATGTCTTCAGGCGCGAAGAACTATTCCTTCTGAGCCTTCTCGCGAAGTGCGGCACCCAGGATGTCGCCCAGCGATGCGCCGGAGTCTGACGAGCCGAACTTTTCGATGGCTTCCTTTTCCTCGACCATTTCCAGCGCCTTCACGGACAGGGACACCCGGCGGGCGGCCTTGTCGATGTTGGTGATCTGGGCGTCCATGCGATCGCCGACGGCGAAGCGCTCGGGCCGCTGATCGGCGCGGTCGCGGCTGAGGTCCGACTTGCGGATGAAGGCCGACATCGGGGCTTCGTCCTCGCCGAACTTCACTTCGATACCGCCCGAGGTGATCTCGGTGACCGTGACCGTGACAGTCTGGCCCTTGCGGTAGGTGTCGCCCTGCATGGGGTCGCCGCCAAGCTGCTTGATGCCCAGCGAGATACGCTCCTTCTCGACATCCACGTCCAGGACGCGGGCCTTGACCATCTCGCCCTTGGTGTACTTGGCGATGGCTTCCTCGCCGGGGGTCGCCCAGTCCAGGTCGGACAGGTGAACCATGCCGTCGATGTCGTTCTCCAGACCGATGAACAGGCCGAACTCGGTGGCGTTCTTGACTTCGCCCTCGACGGTCGCGCCCACCGGATGGGCAGCCACAAAGGCTTCCCAGGGATTGGCCATGGCCTGCTTGAGGCCCAGCGAGACACGGCGCTTGGAGGGATCGACGTCCAGCACGACGACATCGACTTCCTGGCTGGTGGAAACGATCTTGCCCGGGTGGACGTTCTTCTTCGTCCAGGACATTTCGGACACGTGGACCAGACCCTCGACGCCGGCTTCCAGCTCAACAAACGCGCCGTAGTCGGTGATGTTGGTGATGCGGCCGGTGAACTTGGCACCCATCGGGTACTTGGCTTCCACGCCGTCCCACGGGTCGGACTGGAGCTGCTTCATGCCCAGAGAGATGCGCTGCGTGTCCGGGTTGATCTTGACGATCTGCACCTTGACGGTGTCGCCCACGGCCAGAACCTGGCTCGGGTGGTTGACGCGCTTCCAGCTCATGTCAGTGACGTGCAGCAGGCCGTCGATGCCGCCCAGGTCCACGAACGCACCGTAGTCGGTGATGTTCTTGACGACGCCGTCGCGGACTTCGCCTTCCTGCAGCTGGCCGACCAGTTCGGTGCGCTGTTCGGCGCGGGCTTCTTCCAGGATCGCGCGGCGCGAGACCACGATGTTACCGCGGGGGCGGTCCATCTTGAGGATCGCGAAGGGCTGTTCCTTGCCCATCAGCGGGCCGACATCGCGTACGGGACGGATGTCAACCTGCGAACCCGGCAGGAACGCCGAGGCGCCGCCCAGGTCGACGGTGAAGCCGCCCTTCACGCGGCCGACGATGGCACCCATCACCGGCTCGTTCTTCTCGTAGACGACCTCGAGGCGCGTCCAGGCTTCTTCGCGGCGGGCCTTTTCGCGGCTGATGACCGCTTCGCCCATGGCATTCTCGACGCGCTCCAGGAACACCTCGACGCTGTCGCCGACCTTGGGCGGATCCTTGCTCTCGCCTTCGCCGATGCCGAATTCCTTCAGCGAAACCCGGCCTTCGGTCTTCAGACCGACGTCGATGATCGCGAAGTCCTTTTCGATGGCCACCACCAGTCCGTGGACCACCTGGCCTTCCATAAAGTCACGTCCGCCAAGGGACTCGTCGAGCAGTGCTGCGAAATCATCGCGGGAGGGAGACAGGCTCATATCGTCGGCCATAGGGTCTTTCATCTTCAAATGACGCCGGGTCCGCGCACCAGCTGGCGACGGACGGAGTCCCGGAATCGGGTTAAGGGTTACGACCGAAAAGCACAGGACCTGGGCCCCACGCCGTGAAATTTGCCCGCGGACGTGCGAGGGAAAGGCGCGGGTGGATTTGCCCTACAGGGCCCCTCCTATTTGGAGGTTTCCCAGAGAGCGCGCGCCGCCTCGACGATACGGCGGGCCGCATCGGTGGCGTGCTCTATAGTCATTTCGGTGGTGTCGAGCAAGACGGCGTCGGCTGCGGCCTTCATCGGCGCGGTGTCACGGCCCCCATCGCGGGCATCGCGGCGGTGGATGTCGGCCAACACATCACCATAGGCGACTGTTTCGCCCTGCCCCTTCAGCTGTTTCCAGCGGCGTTCGGCGCGGACCTCTGCCGTGGCCGTAACGTACAGCTTGGCAGGCGCCTCAGGGCAGATCACCGTGCCGATATCGCGCCCGTCCAGCACCGCGCCTCCTGGCTGCCCGGCAAAGGCGCGCTGGAAATCCAGCAACGCCGCGCGAACGCCGGCATGCACCGCTACCCGGCTGGCCAGTTCACCGGCAGCCCGCGTCCGCAAGCCCGGATCGTCGAGCTGATCCGCTGACAGCTGCCCTGCGACCGCCGTCGCCGCGGTTGCATCATCCGGACTATCTCCCGCACGATCCGTCAGTATGCCCACCGCCCGATACAACAACCCCGTATCCAGAACCGGCAGCCCAAGTTCCCGCCCCAGCCACGTCGCCACCGTGCCCTTGCCCGAGGCAGCAGGGCCGTCCACGGCGACAACGAACGACCGGATCACTTGCCGGCTCTCCTCACCTGTCGGGGGGAAATATGAGTTGTCACAGTCACGCGGCTTCACCCTCGATCTCCGCGCCCAGCCCACGCATCAGGTCCACAAACCCCGGAAAGCTCGTCGCGATCATCCCCGGCTCATCCACACTCACCGGCTCATCCGCCGCCAAGCCGAGGATCAGGTGCGACATGGCAATGCGATGGTCGCCGTGAGTGGTTACCCCGGCACCGCCGGCCACGAGATGATTGCTGCCCTTGGCGCCGATCACCGTCAGGGACTCGGCTTCCTCCTCGACGCCGATGCCGCAGGCCGACAGCCCGGCCGCCATCAGGGCGATGCGGTCGCTTTCCTTGACCCGCATTTCGCCGATGCCGCGCATCACGGTCTTGCCCCGGGCAAAGGCTGCGGCCACGCCCAGGATCGGATATTCGTCGATCATCGAGGGCGCGCGCTCCGGCGGCACCTCGACGCCTTCCAGTTCGGAGTGCCGCGCCGTGATATCGGCCACCGTCTCACCGCCCTCGTCGCGCACATTGGTCACCGACAAGTCCGCGCCCATCTCGCCCAGCGTATCCAGCAGCCCGATCCGCAAAGGGTTCAGCAGCATGCCCTGCACCGTGACCTCCGACCCCGGAGTCACCAGCGCGGCCACCAGCAGGAAGGCTGCCGAAGACGGATCGCCCGGCACATGAATGCGCGTGCCCGTGAGTTTCTGGCCCGGCGGCAGGATGATGCAGCGCCCGCCAGTCTCGTCGTGCACCTCAACCTCAGCGCCGAAGCCCCGCAGCATGCGCTCGGTGTGGTCGCGGGTGGCTTCCGGCTCGATCACCTCGGCGCCACCCGCCGCATGCAGGCCCGCCAACAGCACCGCCGACTTCACCTGGGCCGAGGGTTCCGGCAGCCGGTAGGCGATGTGCTTCAGGTTCCCGCCCTTCAGTGTCAGCGGCAAACGCCCGCCCTCCCGACAGATCCAGCTGGCCCCCATCTCGCCCAGCGGCTTCAGCACCCGGTTCATGGGCCGGCCGCGCAGCGAGGCGTCACCGGTGAAGGTCACCGCCATATCGAATCCGGCGGCAGCCCCCATGATCAGCCGCACGCCTGTGCCGGCGTTGCCGCAATCGACCACATCGGCGGATTCGGAGAAGCCGCCCTGGCCCTCCACGCGCCATTTTCCCTCGCCCAGACGCTCCACGCCCGCTCCGAACGCCGCCATGGCCGCAGCCGTACGTTTAACGTCATCGCCCTCCAGCAGACCCTCGATCTCGGTCACGCCGCTGGCCAGCGCGCCCAGGATGAGCGCGCGGTGGCTGATGGATTTATCCCCCGGTGTGCGGACCGTCCCCTTGAGGGGACCCGCGCGCCTGGCGGTCAGGTGGGCCGCCGTCATCTGCGAAAAACGCCTCCGGGAAAGGGGAAAAGCCGAGCGGGGATGCTTTGACAGCCGCCTTCGCGCGTGGCAAGGGACGCCGCTTTTCCGCGCATCACACATGCATTTTTAGAGGGTCGCCGCCTTTGGCAAATCCCGAACTGGGCACCAAGCAAATCTGCCCGAACTGCCAAGCCAAGTTTTACGATCTGGGACGGCGCCCCGCGCACTGCCCCAAATGTGCCCACGAATTCGATCCGGACGAAGCCGTCCGCAACCGTCGCGTCCGGGCGCGCACCATCGTGCCCGAGGCCGATGAGGCCGAAGATCAGGTCGTCGAGAAGGAAACCGACGACGACGAAGAGGAAGAGGAAGGCGCCGTCACGCCGGAACTGGACGAGGTGGTCAACGATCCCACCCTGGCCGGTGATACCGACGAGGATGACGACGCCGCCGAGCCCGCCGCCGTCTCCGAAGACCTTGGCGAGTTCACCGACGAGGAAGAAGTCGAGGACGACGCCGACGTTCCCTTCCTTGAGGACGAAGACGACGACGACTTCGATGAATCGGAAATCGAAGGCCTGCCGGACGGCGACGAAGACCGCTGATTTCGGGCCTTGAGACCCCTGCGACAAAAAAAGCCTGACATACGGGCTTGATCGCAGGGGACGCTTTGAATAGGTTCCGCGCCTTCCCGAGGGGTCAGCCCTTCGGGTCGGCCCGGATACCCCGGGGCTTTAGCTCAGCTGGTAGAGCGATTGCATGGCATGCAATAGGTCAGCGGTTCGACTCCGCTAAGCTCCACCACGGAGGCCCGCAGTTACCGCTGCGGGCCTTCGCCTTTTCGGAATTGCTAGCCAGCGGCTACCCGATCACAACACCCTGTAGGTCACCAGCAACACCCAAGCACCCAGCAACGCGAACACCACCGCCGCGCCCATCCGCACGTACTTCAGCGGGACCACACGGGTCACGGCCTCACCCAGGAATACCGCCGGAACATTGGCCGCCATCATGCCCAGCGTGGTGCCGATCGTGACCAGTGCGATGTCATGGAAGCGCGCCGCCAGCAGCGAAGTGGCGATCTGGGTCTTGTCGCCGATTTCCACCAGGAAGAAGGCTACCAGAGTGGTGAGGAACACGCCGCTCTGCACCTTCTTTCCGACCCCGCCGTCATCTTCCTTGTCCGGGATCAGCGCCCAGCCGGCCATGACGATGAACGCCACGCCCACCAGGGTCTGGAACACCGGCCCCTGCAGCCACTGCGAGACCAAAAAGCCCAGTGTCGCAGCCAGCCCATGGTTGAGCAGGGTCGCCACCAGTATCCCGAGGATGATCGGAACCGGCTTGCGGAACCTGGCCGCCAGGATGATCGCCAGCAGCTGTGTCTTGTCGCCGATTTCGGCGAGGGCGACGATACCGGACGAAACAAGGATGGTTTCCAATTGAAGTCTCCGGGGCCATGTAAACACGACGACGCCACACCCCCGCAGGCCCTATAGCCGGAGGTCAGCATCGTCGGTCTCTCCAATCCGGATCACCTGATCCGTCTCGCCCGCCATGGCCGCAGGGCCAAGTGTGTTGACGTGCGCTCCGCTTTTGCGCGGACGGCTACTCCCCGAGAGCAGGCCCGGACTAGGCCCGGTGGACCTGATTGTAAAGCGCCGGGCCGGGCCGCGCACGCGAACCTGACCTGGATCAAAGGCAGGCGGGTCGCGAGATGGCATTGAGTCGATGGTGCGGAGTGTCGCGCCAAAAGGATCCTGCCTATGCCGCTCAAGGTTATGTTGCTGCACATCAACAGCTATCCCGACCGTACGCCGACGGAGGCTATCGACCAGGCTGTGAGGTTTGCGGCTGCGATCGGCGGGACGATCAGCGCCCTGGCTGTCGAGATCGACATCAAGCCGATCAGCAATCGGGTGGCCGACTACCTGATCGGATTGAGTGGATTGGCCCAGGACGAGGAACGCAAGAGCGCGGCTGCGTGCAAAGCGGGGCTCGGAGACTTCACCAGCAGGGCGCAAGAGGCCGGCGTCTTCGGAGCAGCCGTGACGCGGCGTGCAGACCTGTACCTCGTCGGGGAGACGGTTGCGGAACAGGCCAGGACCAGAGACCTGTGCATAGTTCCTCTGGCGAATCCGACCGACGGCCAGCGCAGCGTCGCCGAAGCCGCGATCTTCGGCTCAGGTCGAAGTGTGTTGCTGTTCCGCGCGGGCACCGCCGACCTGCCGACCCAGGAACTTGGAACCGTGGTTGTCGCCTGGGACGGAAGCCACGCCGCCGCACGGGCGATGGCTGACGCCCTGCCCATGCTGTCGAAGGCGCGAGACGTCGTGGTGCTGTCGGTCACCAATGAAAAGCCCACCACATTCGCCGGGGTCGGAACGGACGCGGTGCGCCACCTGGGTGCCCACGGCGTGCAAGCCCGCGCGTCCGAGATCGACGCAGCGGGGCAACACGTCGGAGCGGTGCTGGAGAGATATGTCGCCGAGAGCGGTGCAGATTTGCTTGTAATGGGGGCCTATGGTCGCTCCCGGCTCAGGGAGTTCGTGCTCGGAGGTGCAACGGAGCACATGCTGCACAATCCCATCGTGCCTCTCATGCTCTCGCATTAGAGCCCGGGGCCCCGTAACGTACGCCGATCTCGGCAGCAGGACATGATCGACAGGGTGCTGACGATCAGGGGAAAAGTCCGGGCCGGCAGGTTCCCTCACGAGCGCCTGATGTTGATGTCATCGGCCTTCGTCGTTCCGGGGTTCACCCCGGTTGCGCCCAGTGCATCGCCCGGCGTAAATGCAGCCTATGAGACACGCCTCGCTCACAGCCCTGCCCATGCTGGCCGCTCTGCTCACTCTGGCCGCGTGCGACCAGCCCAAGTTTCGCGACACGACGGCACCCCCGGCGGGCGCCAGCGCGCCGAAGCCGGAGAAAAACATGGTGGACGCCGGCGGCACCCCGCCCGCGCCGGCCTGGGCGCAGGCGCTGATCGGCAAAAACCTCCGCGCGGCTTTCCCGAAAACCGGCATCTGCCGGGGCAATACCGATATCGTCCAGCGCCAGTATGCCAGCGCGCCTGCCGGGGTCCAGATCCACGGCTGGGGCTGGGACACCGCTCGCAAGGCCCGTGTGGACCGGGTGCTGATGGTGGATGCGACCTTCCGAATTGTCGGCGCTGGCGAGGGCGGCATCAGCCGCACGGACGTTCCCACGGCCCTGCCCGAGGTCACCGACCCCAATTCCGGCTGGAACGCCAATATCGCGGTCACCAAGGGCCCGCTGGACGGCTATGGCGTCACTGGCGACGACAGCGTCTGCGTGCTGGGGCATATCGAATTCTAGTCGGGTTGCGGAACCTTCGGCGGCCTTTGGGAGTTGAGCGGACGTGTCGGGATCGGCCCCTTTTCTGAGCAGGCCGCCTTGGCTGGCGCTCGCGATCAGCGCTTCGGTGCTCACGGCGCTGGCCTGCTATCCCAGCTGGCCGGGCTACATGTCTTACGACTCGCTGCTGGCCTACGAGCAGGCCGTCTATGGCGTGCGCACCGCGCTTTGGCCGCCGCTGCATACCTACATGTTTCAGCTCAGCCGGATGATCGGTGCCGACAGCTGGGGCCTGTTTCTGGTCCAGACCTTTGTGTTGATGTTCGGGGCAGGCCTGACAATCCACGTCCTGACGCCTCGACGGGCGCTGGCCTGGACGCTCTGTCTGTGCTTTGCGGGCGGGCTGGTGTTCTTTCCGACGCTTCTGGGCACGCTGCTGGCCCAGTGGCGCGATGTGCCGACGGCCGGGTTTGCGGTACTGGGGCTTGGCCTTTGGTTGGCGGCAGCTCAGGCGCGCTCGATCCCGCTGCTGATGCTGGGCATCGTAGCCATGAGCCTGTCCATCGGCCTGCGTTACAACGCCTTTGTGCTGGTGGCTCCGGCCATCGCGCTGATGCTCTGGCGACCGTTCATGGACACAGGTCCGGCGTGGCCCGCACGCATCACCGCCCTGGTGATCGTGATCGCAAGCGTGGGCGCCGTCTGGGCCTCCAGCCAGTGGCGGCTGCCGGACGGGCTACCCCTGCCCAATGCCCAGAATTTCGCAGCGACCCAGCAGTTTGACCTGATCGGGGTCTCCGCCTGCGCCGGCTACAATTACCTGCCGCCCGCCGTCACCAACGGCGAGCCGATCACCGTGGCGCAGATCCGCAATGCCTATGACCCGCGCCACCTCCTGATGACCCTGGCGCCCAAGCCCGGCGTGCCCGCCATGCTGGAAACCGACGCCGGCGGGCAGATCCAGAGAAACTGGGCACCGGTGATCCTGGGCGAGCCGGCTTGCTACGTCGCCCACCGGGCCGCCGTGGCCGTTGAGCAGATGGGTATGGCGAAGGGCGCGGTATTCTATCCCACCCATGGACTGATTGATCCCAACAGCTTTGGCCTGGCTCTCCGCCATCCTGCCCAGTCACGGATAGCCGTCGATTATATCAAGCAAAACGTCGACGATACGCCCCGCAGACCATGGGTGCTCTATGCGCTGGCAACGGTGCTGGGTCTGCTGGCCGCGGGTGTCGCGCGTGCGCAGGCCTGGCTGATCCTGGCCCTGCTGGCGGGTGCCTATGGCTACGCCGGGTTACTGTTTGTTGCGGGCCCTGCCGCCGACGCGCGTTACATCTTCCCTTCGAATATCCTTTGCCTGCTGATCGCGACCTCGAGCCTGGGGCTGATGATGCGCCCCACGAGGCGATAGATGACATCCACACCCGGGCCGCGGTTCGACCGCCCGCGCAGCCGCGTCACGCCGACGGTGGCCCTGGCCCTCGTGGACGTGGGATTTGAAGCCGGGTGATACAGTTTCTGGATCGCGCCAGAGGGTGGCTTTTGTCGCCGCACAACGGGGCGATTCTGCGCCAGGTATTACGTTTCGGGGTGTCGGGCGTGGCCGCTGCCCTGACCTTGATGGGGACGCTCTACGGGCTGACCGAATTTGCCAAGTTCTGGTACATTCATTCGGTTCTGATCGCCTCGGTGGTGTCGTTCTTCGTCAGTTTCGGCCTTCAGCGCCTGTGGACATTCCGGAGCACAGAACCGAAGGCGGCCCTGCCGCAGCTGATGGCTTTTGTGGCACTTTTCCTGACAAATTCGGCGATCAATGCCGGCCTGCTCTATGTGATGGTCGAAGACTTCCACGCACCATATTTGCTCTCGGAACTGTTGATTGCTGTCCTCATTGCGATGTGGAATTTCTTCATCATGCGGTTTCTTATTTTCCGCTAGGTGCAGGTGTGTTTCGCCGCATGAGGTTCAGGCGCGATAGCCGCGGAACTGAGACCCTGGTGTCGACGTCCGCACGCACTGCATTGATTAGACCCGACACGGTCCCCACATAGGTAAGATCCGATCAAGCCGTGCCAACGCCGGGCGGCTTGATCGGAGAGTCGCTTTTCGAGGACTCTTTGGATGAACCGTGGCCTGATCTTCGACAGCCCCTTTCTGTTGGGCTTCGAGCACACCCGAATTCTGATCGAGCGCGCCGCCAAGGCCGCCGCCGAAACCTATCCGCCCTACAATGTGGAGGATCGCGGCGACGGCGGCCTGCGGATCAGCCTTGCCGTGGCCGGATTTTCACCCGACCAACTGCAGGTCACGGTCGAGGATCGCCAGCTGGTGATCGCCGGCAAGCGTGACGCCGCCCCGGGCAAGGCCGATGAGGCCTTCCTGCATCGGGGTATCGCCGCCCGCGGCTTTGTCCGAAGCTTCGTCCTGGCGGACGGCATGGAGGTTGAGGACGCCACGCTGGAACACGGCCTGTTGCACATAGATCTGGCCCGGCCCGAACCGCAAAAGCGGGTACACGCCATTCCAATCCGCACGCTCGCCTGAACTCACGTCAAAGCAGATTTTTGAGTTTCAACGGAGGTGGTCTTGATGACACCCATGTTTTCAACCGAAGCCTTTGCCGCGCTTGGCGGGCCTGATCTGGTCTATGTGCGTCCGATCAGGGCAGCTGAAATTCTGACCAGCGTCCCGTCAATCCAGATTGAAGGTGAGCTGTTTCCCGACCAGATCCTCTATGCCGTTCACCGCGCCGACGGCGAGCGCCTGGCCGTGCTCACCGACCGCAACGCCGCCATGGCCGCGGCCCTAGCCCACGAACTGGCACCGGCGTCGGTGCACTAGGGTACAAAACCTGACATTGGAGTCCCGTTAGGACCGCTTAGCGAAGGTCCGCTTGAGGGCATGCAGCCAATGATCGGGTCGACCCGAAGCGGCCGTTCCGAAGGTCCGGTTTCCGGTGGCTACTGCGACCAATCGCCCGCCCACCGCCAGATCCAAGCAGCGGAGGCGGGCGCCTCCGCGACCGCAGAGCAGGGCGCGCTCTTCGGGCTCAACTCAGTCAACCTTTCAGAACCTGACAGGCGGACGAAAGCAGTTGTTACTCGTGTTCACCATCGAGGCGTCTTCCCGATGCGAATGCAAACGCGACAGGCTTTCGCTCAGCAACCGTATAGGTCGCTACAGTTATTGCAGCCGCCGCGATCAAGGCAATGTGTCCGACCAGACTTATGGCCATGAACGTGTAGCTACCGATAGCGATTGCAAATGACGACGCCCACATCCAACCGAGGACCTGCAGAATCATGTGCCGTGTTGCCACATCGGGGATATGTCGAAGCGGATTTACCTTATGATTGAACACATAATTCCAGCAATAAACTACAATCTTTCTCATAATCTTCTTCCTTCTGATTTCATTTTCCAAGCTCGGTTTGCGCTTTGAATTTCGCTTGAACCCAGTTGAACTGGGGCCGATCGCCTACATTCTATTGCCGCGCCCGCCAGGCCGAGATGGCGAATTTGATGTCAGATAGCCCTCTCAGTACCCTTAGACCTTCCTTTGGCCGCAGGCCGGCGCAGGCGCCGCCAGCCCAGATCTCTACGGACCCTGGCAGGAAAGAGCGGAGTTCGTTGAGCCCGGCGGTCGCCTGGGTCGCCGGGATAATCGAAGAGAACGAGAGCGCTAGAATGTCGGCATTGTGCGCCCGCGCCGCGGCGGCGATCTCGCGGATCGGCGTCTGCACGCCGAGTGAAATGACAAGGCATCCTTCCACAGCGAACATCGCCTCCGCCATCATCAGGCCCAAGGCATGAGGCTCTTGCGGGAACGTCCCGAAAAGTACGCGCGGGCCGGTGCGAGGTAGACCCGCGCCTTGCGTGGCGTTGATGGCGCTACGCAGGACGGTTGTGAACTGCTCGGTGAAAAAGTGCTCCTGGTGAATTTCCAGCTCGCCGCGCGACCAGGCGTCACCAATCGCCTCCACCAGCCCCGGCCCTGTGACGGACGCAAACGCGCCGAGGCCCACCCGCAGCACCATGGCATTCAGGCTGTCGCGTAGCCCGACGGCGTCGTGGGTCCTCAGTAACTCAAGGACCAACTCGACCTCGTGCCCCCTGTCCCGGGCGACCGCAACTCCTGGCGTTCCAAGGAGCGCGGAGAGATCCTCGTCGGGTAGTCCAACAACCTGTCCCGGACGGTGGCCGGCGACCACAAGACGGCGGAGCAGGCGGAGTGTCACCAACTGCTCGATCGGATAGAGCCGTTCGCCATTTCCGTCCCGCAGGGGCTTCGGGAAGCCGTAGCGACGCTCCCAGACACGCAAGGTTTCCTTCGGCAAACCGCAATCGCGCTCCACCGCCGCGATAGTCATGACGAGCGGATCTTCGAGGAGATCGATATTTGTCATGGACAACCTTGCTTTAATTCCTCGACATTCCATCAAATTGGCGTATTTGTCCAGGACAGAATTTAAGGAGGTCGCCGTGATGATGATCTTGATCGCTCTAGCGCCAGGGGTTGTGCCGCGCGTCCGAGACAGCGGAGTCATTTTCATGGCAATCACGCCCGCCCGCTCTGTGGTGGTATGATGGCAGGACCTTCGACCGCCGTTGCTGACCGGCGCAGCCTCACCGTCTGGTATGATGGCGATTGTCCGATCTGCACTGCAGAGATCGGCCTGATACGGCGACTCGACCGCGCCTTGGCGATCGAGTTTGTCGATCTCAGCCTTCCAGGCGGATGTCCGACCGACCGTGCGGCCCGGCTTGCTAGGCTCCATGCGCAACCTCGCGACGGACGAATGGTTTCCGGGGCCGCGGCATTCGTGGCGATGTGGCGTGTGCTTCCGTCCCTGCGCCCGCTGGCCACCCTGGCGTCGCCCCCGCCCCTCCTGTGGCTCCTGGAGCGCGCCTATCTGTTGTTCCTCAAGCTGCGCCCCACACTCCAGGCGATCGTGCGATGGGGTCTGGCCCGGCGGGCGACGGAACGATGACGGGGCGGATGCACCTGGCATCTTCACCGTCGCCAACCACCTGGGGACTGACGCGTTAAGCCTGATGGCCAAGATGCGATCAAAGTCAGACCTCCCGGCCAAGCCCTGCGTCGCCTGCGGTCGACCGTTCAACTGGCGCAAGAAGTGGGCGCGGGACTGGGCAAACGTAAAGTACTGCTCACAGCGCTGTCGGAGCGTCGCCGCACCGCTTTCAAAGCTGCGCCAAGGATCGCCATGAGCAGTCTGAGGATCATTTTGGGGGATCAGCTGTCGTTCGGCATCTCGGCGCTCGTCGGTCTCGATCCCGAACGTGACGTCGTGCTGATGATGGAGGTGATGGAGGAAAACACCTACGTCCAGCATCACAAGCAGAAGATTGTGCTGGTGTTGTCCGCCATGCGCCATTTTGCGGATGCACTGCGTCAAACAGGGGTCACTGTTGATTACGTGACGCTGGAAGACCCCGACAACACCGGTGAACTGACGACAGAGATGCGACGCGCCGTCGCCCGGCACACGCCGGACCGCGTGATGGTGACCGAGCCCAGCGAGTGGCGGGTGCTGAAGATGGTCGAAGGCTGGGCCGCCTCGATCGGCCTGCCGGTCGAAGTTCGTTCCGACGACCGCTTCTTTGCAAGCCGCACCCGTTTCGCAGCATGGGCGCAAGGGCGTCGCGGTTGGCGTTTGGAGCATTTCTATCGCGATATGCGGCGCGAGCACGCAATCTTGATGGAGGGTGACAAACCGGCGGGCGGCGCATGGAATTTTGATGCGGAAAACCGCAAACCGTTGCCCGCATCGACCCTCCTCCCCTCCCGGCTCCGGTTTCCGCCCGATGAGACCACGCAGGCTGTGATAGCGCTGGTGGGGCGACACTTCAGCGATCACTTTGGGGGGATTGAAGACTTCGGCTGGCCCGTCAGCCGGCAAGACGCTCTGCGTGCTTTGAGCGATTTCATCGAAGTGGGCCTACCACGCTTCGGCGACTACCAGGATGCCATGAGGGCGGGCGCGCCTTTCCTGTTCCACTCGCTCCTCGCCCCGGCCCTGAACCTTGGCCTGCTCTCGCCCCGGGAGGTCTGCGAGGCCGCTGAAGGCGCCTGGCGTTCTGGTGCTGCAGCGTTGAACGCGGTCGAGGGTTTTGTCCGGCAAATTCTGGGCTGGCGGGAATATGTGCGCGGCGTCTACTGGAGCTTGATGCCTGAGTACGGCGATCGAAACGTACTTCAGGCGACGCGCAGGCTTCCGGCCTTCTATTGGACGGGGGACACGTCCATGCGCTGCCTGCGCGAGGCCGTCAGCGACACTGCGCGCCATGCCTACTCGCACCACATCCAACGTCTTATGGTGACAGGCAATTTCGCCCTGCTGGCGGGCGTCTCTCCTCGTGAAATCGAGCGCTGGTACCTGGCGGTTTACGCTGACGCCTTCGAATGGGTTGAGATGCCGAACACGCTGGGAATGGCCGTGTTTGCGGATGGCGGCCAGATGGCTTCAAAGCCCTACGCAGCATCAGGGGCCTACATTAATCGAATGTCGGACTTCTGTTCGGGCTGCGCCTACGACGTGAAGCAGAAGACGGGCCAGAACGCATGCCCCTTCAACTATCTCTACTGGGCTTTTTTGATTCGGCAGACAGACCGCCTGTCAAATAATCCGAGGCTCGCTATGCCGTACCGCACGCTTGCGGGGTGGACGACGGAACGCCAGGCGGCGATCCTCGCCGAGGCTGAGGGGTTTCTCGACGGGCTTGAATAGTGGGGGGTCCGCGGAGATCACGCCGCGCGGTTTATTCGATAGCAAATCGTATCATCTACACAGGGCGCGCCTCGGCGCGGTTAGGGGGCAGGTAAACATGCATATCGCGATTGTGGGCGCTGGGATGGCCGGCCTGGCGTGCGCCGAGGGACTGGCGGGACAGGGTCAAGTGATCACCTTGCTGGACAAGGGCCGCGGTCCTGGTGGCCGAATGTCCACCCGCCGGGTTGCGACCAGCGCCGGCGAGGCAACATTCGATCATGGAGCCCAATACTTCACCGCTCGGGATCCTGGTTTTCAAGCCAGGGTGGACGGCCTGATCGCGGCGGGATGTGTCGCGCCATGGATTGTAGCGGGCAAGGACGCCTTCGTCGGCGTTCCCGGGATGAATGCCCCCATCCGTCAAATGGCAAAGCCTTTTGCCGTGCAATGGGGAGCACAGGTAATCGGGCTGTCGCCGCTTGCCGAGGGCTGGCACCTTGCCACGCAAACCGGGTCGTCGCTCGAGGTCGATGCTGTGGTCCTGGCGCTGCCGGCAGAGCAGGCGGCAGAGCTCGTTGGGCCGGTAAGACCGGACCTCGCGGCACGGGCCCGGGCCGCGCCTGCGGCGCCGTGCTGGACGGTGATGCTGGCGTTTAGCGATGCCGTGCCGACGCTGAGGAACGCCTTCCGTGGCACGGAAGCCGACGCGCTTGGTTGGGCGGCGCGGAACAATTCCAAGCCTGGTCGGACCGGGCCCGAGGCATGGGTCCTTCAGGCGACACCGGACTGGTCAAGGCAGCATCTCGAGGAGGACCCAAACTGGGTTGCCAGCGAGCTATCCGCAGCACTTTCGGCGCAGCTGGAATTGACGTTACCGCCACCTATCGCCTGCAGCACCCATCGATGGCGCTATGCGCGCTCTGGCGTGGAAGGCTCCGGTGCCGTTTGGGACGCTGGCCGTCGACTCGGCCTTTGCGGCGACTGGTTTATCGGTGCCCGGGTCGAAGCGGCCTGGATGTCTGGAACCATGTTGGCACAGCAGATCGTTACTTCGGCCGGATTTGACGCCGTCTGACCCGTCGGTTCAGTTGTCCCACCCGAGCTAAGGACCGCTATCCCCCCTGAACCGACATTTGTGGCGTCCGCTCCCCGTGCAAAGCTCAAATCATGAAAACTGTCACTTGGAGTCTATGGATTGTCAGTGGAGCAGCCGTGCTTACCGCCGGTTAAGCCCAAGCTGCGCCCGATGTTCAGGCTCAACGAAGATGGGTCGGACTTTGCGTGAAAGTGGCGTCATCGAACAAGCTGATGCGCGAAGCGGTACTCGTGGGGTCCTCTGGTGATCCAGAACTTGATAGGCGGATGCAGATGGATGCCCTCGGGCTTCGCGTCCACAGCCACACGCCGCTGGAGAAATGGACGCCGCTGCGCATAGGTCCGGCAGACACTTAGATAACTGACGCGGTATCGATGGACGACGAACCTGCTCTCCCAGAAATTGACTGTGCCCCCCTTGAGGCGGGGGAGAATCCGAGACCATAGCGTCCGCTTTCCCCCCATCACGGTCGTTCCGAATGTCCGCTTACAGGTAGAAATCAGCATGCCGCCATGCGGCCTGCAGGTGTGTCCTTGCTGGGTACCAAGCGTGGAATTCTATCCGCTGGAGGTCAGGCCGCAGACGGCCTCGCTGCGGCTTCCTGAACCAGCAAGGCGTGCAGGGCATCTGCTGACCGCGCCGTCCGCAGATGTTCGCGCAGCGTCGCCTGCCGCAAATGCCGCGAGACCTTGGCCAGGGCGCGAAGGTGTTCTGCCCCGGCGTTCTTGGGAGCGAACAGGGCGAACAGCAGGTCCACCGGCTGGTCGTCCACCGAAGCGAAGTCCACCGGGTGCTCAAGACGCACGAAGATGCCGCGCATCCGGCCCAGGCCCTCAAGGCGGGCATGGGGCACGGCAACGCCGTGGCCGACACCCGTCGACCCGGCGGTCTCACGCTCGGTCAGCGCCTCCAGCACATCGCCGGCGTCGAGGCTGAAGTTGCGCGCGGCGATCTCGGCGATGACCGCCAGCGCCTTGCGCTTGTCCGCCGCGCTCACGCGCAAGGAGATCGCGGTGCGATCCAGAAGTTCGCCGATATTCATGATCTGAAGCACGAACCCCAATCCACAGCGCCACCGGGGAGACGGCGGACCTGCGGGCCGTAAAAACTGTCAGTGGGCCGGACCGGGCCCCTCCCTCTCTCCAGTACGAACCTTGGTTCGCTCCGGATCAATCCACCCGATATTGCCGTCAGTGCGGCGGTATACCACCGAAAGTCCGCCGTGCGCGGCGTTTCGAAACACGATTGTTTGAGCGCCGGACAGGTCCATTTCCATAACCGCGCGGGACACTGTCATAGACTGCAGCTGCCGCTCGGTTTCGGCGATGATAATCGGCTCGCCCTGGCCCCCGCTCGGCACCTCATGGTCGCCGTCATCCTCGTCGTCCGACGCGGCGATCACGAAATAGGCCGCGCTCTCGGCCTGTTTGGCCAGTGCCTGCCCGTGATGGCTCTTCAGACGGTTCTTGTAGCGACGCACCCGCTTGGTCATCCGGTCCATCGCCGCATCGAATGCCGTGTGCGCATCGCTGCCCTGGCCATGCGTGGTAAGATGTTGCCCTGAGGCCAGCGTTACCGCGCAGTCGACCTTGAAGAAGCTGCCTTCACGGCTGACGACCACATCGGCCACCCCGCCCTCGCGGTCAAAATACTTGGAGATATTGCTGGAGATCTCGTCGGAAACCCGCGTGGGCAGAGCGTCCCCGACATCCACGTGTTTGCCCGTGACATGAACTTGCATCTGATGATCAACGCTCCGTCAGCTGGTTTGTGTCAAGTCGGTGAAAACATCGCCAGCGCCTGCTGAATGGTGATGACGAGAATGTGCGCAGCCAGGGCCAGAACGCTCGCGCTCGTGATAGCGATCCCGTACCCGGCTAGGGCGATCAGCCCATCCCGCTGGATCAGCGAAAAGGCCAACACCGTAACGGCCAAAGCCGGCAGAATGTTGCCCAATGGAATGGGCAAAATCAGTACAATCGCCAGCAATGTGCACAACACCCCGATCAACCGCTCGCCGATCGGATTGAACAGGAACACCAGCCTGGGCTGCGATATGGCCTCGATCTTCTGCAGCCACGGGATCACGCGCGGCAATCCGCTCCTTAGACCCGCCACCGCGATTGTGCGGTTCTTGACACCTATCGGCAGCCAGGGTGCCGAGGCGCCGATCACCAGCTGGGGTGCCAGCAACAGCAGCGGGAACCCGAAGATCGTCGTGGCCCCCGGCGGCAGCGGCAGGGTGCAGATAAGCCCGAACACGAAAAGCAACGCCCCGATGGCCCGTCCGCCGAACATCCGGGTCAGGTGCGCGATCGAGATTTCCGGCTCGTCATGGGCGGCAATCGCCGTCAGGACGCTGGAAAGCGGTAGCTGGTCGGTCGGCGAACTGGGCATAGCCCTCTCATCTGGCGTCTCGTCAGCGCCGCGCCAAGTGGCACGGGGCGGAATATCGTCAGGCGGGCTCTTTCAGCATCCTGCGTCGGTCGACTGAGGACGGAATGCGCATGGCTTCCCGATACTTCGCCACTGTGCGCCGGGCGATATCAACGCCGGCCGTTTTCAACAGGTCCACAATGGCGTCGTCGGAGTGCACGTCAGCCTCGCGCGCTTCGGTGTCGATCAACCGGCGGATCCGGTCGCGGACGCCCTCCGCCGAGTGGGCCTCGCCACCCTCGGACGATGCAATGGCCGAGGTGAAGAAGAATTTCATCTCAAACACGCCGCGCGGCGTGGCCAGATACTTGTTGGACGTCACCCGGCTGACGGTGGATTCGTGCATGCCGATGGCCTCGGCCACCGTCTTCAGGTTCAGGGGCCGCAGATGCTGGACGCCAAACGCCAGGAACGCGTCCTGCTGGCGCACGATCTCGGAGGATACTTTCAGGATGGTGCGGGCCCGCTGGTCCAGGCTCTTGATCAGCCAGCTGGCCTGGGCCAGGCAGTCGGCGACAAAGGTCTTTTCCTGATCTGTCCGCGATTGGCCTGACACCTGGGCGTGATAGCGCTGGTCCATCAGTACGCGGGGCAGGGCATCGGAATTCAGCTCTACGAGCCACATCCCGCCCAAGCCTTCACGCACAAATACATCAGGCGCCACCGGACTGGAAGGCTCCCCGCCAAACGCGGCACCGGGCTTGGGAGTCAGCCCGCGGACCTCGGCGATCATCTCGCGCAGATCCTCATCATCCACCCCGCAAAGCCTGCGCAGGGAGGTCAGATCGCGTTTCGCCAGCAGAGGGAGGTTGTCCAGCAGGGCCGCAATCGCCGGATCATAGCGGTTCTGATCCTTCAGCTGGATCATCAGGCACTCGCGCACGTCGCGGGCCGCCACGCCCACCGGGTCAAATCCCTGGATGACACCCAGCACGCGCTCGACCAGCGCCGAATCACAGCCCAGCCGCTCGGCGACCTCCGATGTCTCTGCCCGCAGATAGCCACCGTCATCTACGGCGTCGATCAGTACGCCTGCGATGATCGTTTCGGCGGGCGACAGGCCGGACGCAGACAGCTGGCCCTGCAGATGCTCCGACAGGGTCAGTTCGCGAGTCAGCCGCTCTTCAAATCCCTCACCATCCTGGTCAAAGCTGCCGCCGCTGCCGGCCTTTGACCAGTCGACGGCGCCACCGACGTCCGCCGCCGCCTCGGGCGCGTCGCCGGTGGCGCGTTCGCCGGGCGAGACATCGTCATGTGTGGCATCGAGATCCGCGCGGGCCTCGGCGTCGGCCACCTGTTCGGCGACCGTGGGACCGTCCGGCTCAGGGGTTGCATCACCGTCGGCCTCGCCCTCGTCGCGCTGCAGCAGCGGGTTGCGCTCCAGCTCCGCATCGATGAACGCCTCGACCTCAAGATTCGACATCTGCAGCAGCTTGATCGCCTGCTGCAGCTGGGGGGTGATGACCAGCCCCTGTCCCTGCCGAATCTCCAGTCGTGCGCTGAGCGCCAATTGCCCGTCCCCTGGACCCGTTACTGAAGGCCAAGCTAAGGGTCGAACCCCACTGACAGGTTAACGCCAGCGGATTTGACGGCGTCGCCGACCCTGCAATGGCCGCCATTGACAGGCACGCGCCGAAACCGCCTTGCTGGCGCTCACCTGTCAGCAGCCTGGCATGAGGACCGACGCGCCGCGCCGACCGCCTGTTCCAGATCGTCCAGATCCTGCGACGGGGTCGCCATCCCGTCACCGCCCTGGCCGTCGCCGAGGAACTGGAGGTCTCCAAACGCACTGTCTATCGCGACATCGCCGACCTGATCGGCCAGCGCACGCCGATCCGGGGCGAGGCCGGCGTCGGCTACATCCTCGAGGACGGCTTCGACATGCCGCCCCTGATGCTGACCCAGGACGAGGCCGAGGCCGAGGCCGCCGAATAGCTGGCGGCGGACGTCAGCGCCGCCTGGACTCATGCCGAGCAGCGGTGGGAGGCATGCGGTGCGGCCAACCCCCCGTCGTCCCGGTTTGCCAGGCAAGTTGTCTGTACGTTTGTCACAAGTAGCTGTCTAAACAGTCGTACAGTTCGATGCGCCAGCGTGCGAAGACTTCGGCGGCTGACGTGGTGTTGATGTTGCAATAGGTATCTGTATTTGTTGATAAATTATGGATTTTTGGGAGCCGAGAAGCCATGTCGGATCTGGTCTCGACCCGTTTGTCAGCCGGTCCGGATCTGCCGTCAGGCCGTATAATCCCGGCGGGCGGTCCGGGTGGAGTGGCCGTGTTCCGCAGTCCTTCGAGCAGACCGGCCGGCCGACGCTCTCGCCCCTGCGCAGGGCTCTCCCTCACGATGGATGGGGTGTCAGGTAAAGTGTCGCTGTTACCCCCATTGCTCCTGCAACGTTCCAATCCCCCTAGAACCGGGTCGCGCGTTCGGGATACTTCGGGGTGCAGGCGTTATAGAAGTCGGCCATCTGAGCCATGTCCTTCTCATAGTCGCCGCTAGGCATGATCGCCGGGCCAAGCCCCACCACCTTGCGCCGGTAGTCGGCCATGCCAAACACCAGCGGTACGCCCGCGCCCAGGGCGATGTAGTAGAAGCCGGTCTTCCACTGCTCGGCCTTGCCGCGCGTGCCCTCCGGCGCGACGGTCAACATGAACTCATCGCGGGCCGCAAACTCAGCCACCATGGCCTGGATCACATTGGCCGACCTGGCTCTGTTGATTGGTATGCCCCCCAGCTCGCGCATGATCTTGCCAAACGGCCAGCGGAACAGCGATTCCTTGGCCATGAAGCTGAGATTCAGGTTCAAGCCGTCGACCCCACCAATGAAATAGACGAAGTCCCAGTTGCTGGTGTGGGGTGCCGCGATCACCACCATCTTTCGAGTTGGCGCCGTGCCCTCGACCGTCCACCCCCGGAACTTGAACCAGAAGGCCAGCACCCCTTTCACTGACCGCGCGACCCAACCCAACTTCGCCATCATATCGCCCGGTAAGCTCGCGACACGACTGGCCGCCCGGTGATGAGGATCACAGGATTCACGGCCCCTTTCGAGCGCTGATTTGCTGGCGACGCCCCCGCCTCTCCCCCGGCGCACAGCGCCGGGAGGGAGAGGGCAGGGAGAGGGCCGGCTGGGCTGGCCCCGGCGGGACGTCGAGGGCCCGAAAGCTGCACCGCCGCTGATCCTCGCATTCCCAACGGCGGATCACGCGCTCACGCGCCGGCCCTCTCCTTTATCCTCTCCCTCTCTTCCCCCGCATTCGCGGGGTCGGGGGCGAGGAGATATGCGCCGGCGCAGGCTATGCGAAATCACATAGCGGGTCTGTGAAATCGGTTATCTGTGCAGTGTTCAGATTGCGCTACATAGAGGTTGTCCACACGGACAGCCCCGCTCCCCCGGGGTTCCCCACCAAGACCACAAGGTGTGCCCCATGACCTTCACCCGCTTCGAACGCGCCCTCGACCGTCTCGCCCCCGCCTTCCTGATGGCCCTTGGCCTGATCGCCGCCTTCGGTTCCGCCAGCCTCGGCGCCTGATCGCCCGGGCCTGACCTCAAGTTCCGGACAAGGGCCCCCTGGGGCCCCTTTTTCGTGCCCGCCCGGCGCCTGGCCCGGACGACCGGACACGCGCAGACCGCCGCAAGCCGCCCAACCCCACACGCAACCTCCCCCGTTCACGGGGGAGGTGTCGGCCAGGCCGACGGAGGGGGCGTTGCCGCCGCACAGCCCCCGGGGGCGCACAAGGCCCTGCGTCCACAGACGCAGAACCTGGCAACCGACCCTGCCTCGCCCAGGCGAGGCGCACCATCCCGCAAACCCCATGGTCAGCCCAAAGCCGCCCCCGCCGGGTCGGTCAAGGACGCGCCCTCAAGGGCGTGCCGCCCCGCGGCGAGCGCTCCAGCGC
>CAMCXF010000055.1 GCA_945883235.1 Phenylobacterium deserti
CGACATCGCCGCCGAGGTCGAGGAACTGCGCCAGACGGCCCTGCTCATCGCCAGGATCAACGCCCTGCAGGCCCCGGTCCCCGAACCGGAACCGCCGCGCAGGACCCGGCCCCCGGGACTGCGCTGGGGCGGCCTGGGCTCGGGATAGGGCACGGCTTCCCCTTCGGAAGCCTTCAGCCCTTTTCTAGAAAACCTGCTTGCACCCGCCGCTGTTGCGCCTATATTAGCTTTTGCTCGAATTGAGCATAAGCTGTGCGTCCCGGGCCAGACAGGCCTCGGCGCATTTTTATCGGCCCCAGTAATGCTCACTTTGAGCATAAGGAGGGTTTCATGGCCGCTGATGGTTTCCAGTTCGCGTTCACCCCGGAAGTTGAAGCCACGACTGCCCCCCTCTGGGAGCGGGTCAAGCATCACGTCACGCCCATGGAGTGGCGCCAGCAAGCCCCGCTGATCGCCGAGATCAACCGGCTGAAGCGCGAAAAGAACGCGGTCATCCTGGCTCACAATTACATGACACCCGAGATTTTCCACGGGGTCGGCGACTATGTCGGCGATAGCCTGGGTCTGGCCAAGGAGGCCGCGCGCTCGGACGCCGCCGTGATCATCCAGGCCGGCGTGCACTTCATGGCCGAGACGTCCAAGATCCTGTCGCCGGACAAGCGCGTACTGATCCCCGACCTGCGGGCCGGTTGCTCGCTGGCCAGTTCAATCACCGGTGCCGACGTGCGCCTGATCAAGCAGCGCTATCCGGGCCTGCCCGTCGTGACCTACGTCAACACCACCGCCGACGTGAAAGCCGAGACCGACATCTGCTGCACCAGCGCCAACGCCGTGCAAGTGGTGGAAGAGGCCGCCCGCCTGTGGGGCGTCGACCGGGTGATCCTGATCCCCGACGAGTTCCTCGCCCGCAACGTCGCTCGCCAGACCGACATCAAGATCATCGCCTGGCAGGGCCGCTGCGAGGTGCATGAGCGCTTCACAGCCGCCGACATCCTGGAGCTCAAGGCCGCTTATCCGGACGCCGAGGTGCTGGCACATCCCGAATGTCCCACCGACGTGATCGAGGCGTCGGACTTTACCGGCTCCACGGCCGCCATGACCGACTATGTCGCCAAACGTCGCCCCAAGCGGGTGGTGATGATCACCGAGTGTTCGATGGCCAGCAATGTGGCGGCGGACTCGCCGGAGACCGAGTTCATCGGGCCCTGCAACCTGTGCCCGCACATGAAGCGGATCACGCTGGAGAACATCTACGAGACCCTGATCCACGACCGCTATGAGGTGACCGTCGATCCGGCCATCGCCGCCCGCGCGCGCCTCGCCGTCCAGCGGATGATCGACCTGCCACCGCCCGCTGTTCCGGCCCGCTACGACCTGTTCAAGGCCCGTCACCACGTCGACGTGGAAATGATCTGATGGCGCGCATCCATCACGACGGCGTGCTGGTGGTGGGCGCAGGCCTGGCAGGCCTGACCGCAGCGCTGGCCGCGGCTCCGGCAAGCGTGCTGATCTTGACCGACGCCGCGCTGAACCACGGCTGTTCGTCCGCCTGGGCCCAGGGCGGCGTCGCCGCGGCCCTCGGGTCTGATGACGCGCCGTCACTGCACACCATCGATACGATCAACGCCGGTGCCGGGCTGGTCGTCCCCGACATCGCGCGCCTTTTGGCCGAGGAAGGCCCTGACGCGGTGCGGCGTCTGGCAGCGCTTGGCGCGCCCTTCGACCGCAATGCCGAGGGCGGCTTTGCGCAAAGCCTGGAGGCCGCTCACTCCCGCGCCCGTGTGGCCCGGGTCAAGGGTGACCAGGCGGGCCGCGCGATCATGGACGCCGTCACCGTGGCGGTTCTGGCCGCCGCGCACATCCAGGTCCGCACGGGCGCGAAGCTCATCGGCCTGCTGCAGGATACGACCGGCCGCATTGGCGGCGTCGTGGCGCGCATCGGCGGCAAACCTGTCGAGATCACGGCACGCGCCGTCATCCTGGCGACCGGTGGCATCGGCGGCCTCTATGCCGTCACCACCACGCCGGCCGAACTTCAGGGCGATGGCCTGGGCCTGGCGGCGCTGGCTGGTGCCGTGATCGCTGATCCGGAGTTCGTCCAGTTCCACCCGACCGCCATCGACATCGGTCGCGACCCGGCGCCGCTGGCCACCGAAGCCCTGCGCGGTGAAGGTGCCGTATTGGTCAACCGCGACGGCAGTCGTTTCATGGCGGGCTATCATCCCGACGCGGAAATGGCGCCCCGCGACATCGTGGCGCGTGCGATCCATGCCGAGCGGGAAGCTGGTCGCGGCGCGTTTCTCGATGCCCGCCAGGCTGTAGGCACGCATTTTCCCGAGGCCTTTCCAGCGGTCTTCGCAGCTTGCATGTCGGGCGGCATCGACCCCCGCGTCCAGCCGATCCCGGTGGCTCCGGCCTGCCACTATCACATGGGCGGGATCGCGACCGACGCAGACGGGCGCTCGTCCCTGCCCGGCCTCTATGCCTCCGGCGAGTGCGCCTCCACCGGCGTGCATGGTGCCAATCGTCTGGCCTCGAATTCGTTGCTGGAGGCGGCTGTCTTCGGTGCTCGCGCCGGCCGCGCCGCAGCGCTTGAGACGCCCGTCAGCACGTCGCTTGAACCGGTCATGACCGCTGACCTCCCTGCGTCAGCCCTGCAGACCCTCCGCCGGGCGATGAGCCGGGATGCCGGCGTGATCCGCAGCGCCGAAGGCCTGACCCGGCTGCTGGACGCCATCGGCACCATGGACGTCGTCCATGGCCCAAGCGCGCCCCTGATCGCCGCCCGCCTGGTCGCCGCGTCGGCCCTGGCCCGCCGGGAGAGCCGCGGCGGCCACTACCGCTCTGATTTTAAGAAATCCGGGGATGCGCTCCGCACCTTCGTGACATGGGACCAGATCGAACCCTCCAGCCTGAAGTTAGCCGCCGAATGATCGAGCCCCTCCCCGACCTGTTGATTTTGCCCGTCGTGCGCGCCGCGCTGGCCGAGGATCTCGGTCGGGCCGGAGACATCACCGCCCAGGCCTGCATTCCGGCCGATACCCAGCTGACGGCGGCCTTTTGTGCCCGGCGCGGCGGGGTGGTGGCCGGCCTGTCATGCGTGCGGCTGGCCATCGCCGAGCTCGATCCGACGGTGAAGTTCACGCCGCTGGTTGACGATGGCCAGGTCGTGTCGGCAGGGACGACGCTTGCCCAGGTCAGCGGCAACGCGCGCGCAATCCTCACGGCCGAGCGGACAGGTTTGAACCTGCTGGGCCGTCTCTGCGGGATCGCCACCCTGACCCAGGATTTCGTCGACGCCGTAGCCGGGACGCGCGCCCGCATCACAGACACCCGCAAAACCACACCGGGCCTGCGGGCGCTCGAAAAGTATGCCGTGCGATGCGGCGGCGGGACCAATCATCGCTTCGGCCTGGATGATGCGGTCCTGATCAAGGACAACCACGTGGCCGCCTGCGGATCGGTTGGTGAGGCGGTGCGCCGCGCCAAGGCCTTCGCGGGCCACCTGGTCAAGGTCGAGGTCGAGGTGGACAGCCTGATCCAGCTGCAGGAAGCCCTCGCCCACGACCCAGACGTGATCATGCTGGACAATTTCACCCTCGAAGATCTTCGCGAGGCCGTGAAGATCGTTGGCGAACGCGTGGTCCTGGAGGCCTCCGGCGGCGTCACCCTGGACACCGTCCGCGCCATCGCAGAGACCGGGGTGGACGTGATCAGCGTCGGCGCCCTGACCCACTCGGCCAAGGTCCTCGACATCGGCCTGGACGCCATAGGGCGCTGAATGGGTCAGGCTTCATGGAGTCGGAAGTCGTTCCGCAGCCGACGCCACAGCTGCGGTCCGGGTGTCAGCCATCGCGGCCATTCGAGCCTTGATACTGGCGAGCACTTCCGGACGCGCCAGTTCCGGTCGGCCGGAGTCGAAGGGCGGTGCCGGGGCATATTCCAGACCCAGCTGAATCGACTCGGCAAAATCCTGCCCTGCCATTTCGGCCAGCAATACCAGGGCGAAGTCGATCCCCGCCGTCACGCCACCGCCGGTGAAGAGGTTACCGTCGCGCGCCACCCGCTCGTCCGAGACGATGGCACCGAACTGGACCAGCTGATCCCGCCAGGCCCAGTGCGACGTTGCGCGTTTTCCGGCCAGAAAGCCCGCCGCACCTAAAATTAGCGACCCGGTGCAAACGGAGGTAAGATAAGTCGCTGAGACGCCCAGCCGTCGGATCTGGGCCATGAATACCGCATCCCCCATGGCCTCGGTGGTGCCGAACCCGCCCGGAATGCACAGCACATCGCAGCGCTCGATCAACTTGAGATCGGCCAGCTTCGTGAACACCAGCCCCTCGGCCTCAATATCCATGCCGCCCACGGAGGCAACCACCACGTCGGCGTCCGGCGTACGAACCAGCACCTGATGCGGGCCGGTGAAGTCGAGGTGGGTCACCCCCGGGTAAAGGGCGAATACGATCTGACGTCTGGACATGTCTTTGGTCTCCGGGAGTTGACGCCGGATATATAGGTCGGTCATGGTCTGGCTGAAATGACAACCTTCCCACGGTTTCTGCCATGACGCGTCGCCTCGTGCTGGTGATCTTTCCGGACTTTCAGCTACTGGACGCTGCAGGCCCCATTGCCGCGTTCGAGATCGCGGAACGCTACCGGCCAGGGAGTTATGTCCTGTCGGTTCAGGCACCCGACGGAGGACAGATCGCCAGTTCCTCCGGGGTCCGCCTGACGGCCGCGCCCCTGGGGGATGGTCCGTTCGACACAGTCATGGTCTCGGGCGGTGACGGCACGCACAGGATTTCAGCCCTGGCCGACATCGTAACCTGGCTCCAGCAGACTGAAATCCGACGCCCCACCAGTGTGTGTTCGGGGGCCTATTTGCTGGCTGAGGCCGGCTTGCTGGATGGCCGACGCGCGACTACGCACTGGAGCCGAACAGATCACTTCACCCGCACGTACCCAAGAGTGAAGCTGGACGCCGACCGCATCTTCATTCGCGACGGTGACGTTTGGACATCGGCCGGTATAACCGCCGGCATCGACCTTTCTCTGGCGCTGATCGAAGACGACCTTGGCGCCGAAATCGCCCGGCGCGTCGCCCAGCAACTGGTGGTCCACCAGCGAAGGCCGGGCGGGCAGTCGCAATTCTCGGCCCTGGTAGACCTGGGCGGTCGAACGGGTCGGTTTGCCGACCTTATGGACTGGATCCGTGCACATCTGGCCGAGACCCTGACGGTGGAACGGCTGGCCGAACAGGCCGCCATGAGCCCTCGTAACTTCGCCCGCGCCTTCACCGCCGAAACCGGTACGACCCCGGCTAAGGCCGTCGAACGACTGCGGCTTGAAGCGGCACGCACCGCCGTTGAAACGGGTCATGCGCCCGTGGATCACATTGCCGAAACTGTGGGCTTCGGCGACCCGGAGCGCATGCGTCGCGCATTCCTGCGCGCGTTCGGCTTGCCACCCCAGGCCCTTCGGCGCGCGGCGCGGGGTTAGATCTTGGCGATCGGGGCTTTCAGCAGGCCGCGGACAAGGTGCTCGCGACATGTCGGATGCAATCAGGATGCGGCGACAGACACAGTCTGGGGAACGACGAGCGCCGTCGCGTCATTAGGCTTTGACGAGACAGCCGGGCCTGGAGCCGTCTTCTCCTGTAAATCCGGGTTCGGCTGCAATGACGCTTCTATGGCCTGTTCGGCCAACGGGGACGCCGCATCAAGTCCGGGCAGATGATCGGCCTGACCAGAGATCAGAATGATCGAATCGTTCCACGTCGCGTTTCGACCCGCCAGCTGCCCACGATAGGGCGACAGCCTGTAGAAAATGTGGGTTCCCACCTGAGCGACGCGCAGCATGGACGGTGCCCAGAACGGAGAGACGGCCGTGGTGTGGAAGTGCGTGGCGCGCCCGATGCCGGCGCCCGACGCGCCCGCCAACGTCTTCCGGGCCACGGCGCGGGCGCGATCCCATGCCCCGGCCTCACGCGTGCGCTCCATCGAGCCGTCGCATGTGAAGCTGAACTGGCAACCAGAGCGCCCTGCGCCCTGGAATACAACACCACACACCGACTTCGGATATGCAGGGTGACTGACACGATTCATCACTACCTGGGCTACAGCGGCCTGACCACGGGCGCTCTCGCCACGGGCTTCGTAATAGACCGCGTCGGTCATGCACTCGAGGTCGGCGCGGCGCAGCGCCTTGGCGGCACCGCGATCGTTGCCAAAGCGGACGGCAACAGTCTGCGCGTCCGTGCCGGCGCGGAAACCGTACTGCTCAAGACCCATGCGAAGGCCGCGACCCTGGGCTTCCAGGTGCGAACCGGCATAGCCGGTGGCGGCGGCATCGGCCATGCGCCCGGCCTCGGCACGCTGTGCAATGTGACCGGCCAGCCCGGCCGCCAGATATGATACGCCCAGGATCAGGCCCATGCCGGATCCCAATAGTGCGGCGCTTAACAGCCCACGCCTTTCGGCGTGCGCTTGCGTTCCATGATTCAAAACGGGACGGTCCTCAGCGGCGAGGGCGTACTTGCCCCCAACTTTTGTCGCCGCGCTCGCCCCTGCTCATGCTGGTAGCGACCGCCGGCAGGCCTACCCCGAGTTCCGTTGGTGGGGGGGGAGGCGACGGCAAATGGTGAAGCGTGTATGAATGCCCGAGGCAAGAATGGCAACAGGTTTTTGCGGCGCAGCATTAACGTGGCGATCTCGCTCGCCGCACGACAGATCGGCTGGTCAGTCACAAGGCGCTGACTTATCAGCGTATTTCATGGCAACTGAGCCTTCAAAAATCTAGTCTTCCATTAGGCAAGAATCCATTGGAAACTATATTGATTTACTCTGTTCTCGCCCTCAACAAGCTAGACTTTAGCCTGCAGAGCTAATGGCCTACGCATCTGGCGCGGATCTTGCCGCGTATCTGCTGCAGGGAACAACGGAAGCGTGCGCAAAATGCGCCATCTAATTCTATCCATGGCGACACTGGCGGGCGTGCTGCTGGTCGCGGCAAACGCGGTCCACGGCTTCTAGGCCGTCCGCGTCGCAGGCGCAGCCATTGCCAGGTTCGCCTGTCTGAGGCGCCAGAGGCTGACGCCAGCCAGGATCACGTAGACCATGATCGCACCGACGATTCCGATCGCCACGCCTTTGTCGAAGTTGGCTTGAGTGATCGCCAGGACCGGGGCGGGCAAGACCTCCGTGCCTACGACCACCCAATGACCGGCCTGATAGATCCCGCTCAGCATGGCCGCTGCGACCAGGCTGCGGATGGCCAGCAGCGCCTCCACGAGCCGGGCTTGTCCTGGACGCAACAGCGCCATGAGGTTCGCAGCAAGCTCGTAAAGCGAGAAGATCAGGATCGGCCAGAACCAGACCGCCCAGACGGGTGCCAGGTCCAGACGCAGGGCGTGATCCGGAAGCAGATTGCGGAACTGGATGAAGCCGATCCACCAGAGAATGAACACAACGCCCACGCCAATCTCGATCCCGGCTTCAAAGGGCGAGACGGCGCGCCCGCTGGCTGGCGGCAACTGGCTCGGCTTCCAACGATTGAGGATCGCGGTCTTTCCGAACCGCTCGATCAGGGCGAAAACCAGCGTCACCGCACCCAGAGTCAGGAGCAGGGCCGCCGTCAACGTCGGCGAGGTCCGATCTTCCACGCCCGCTGCGTCTTCACCACCCACTACGACCAGGATCGCCAGCACCAGATAGACGCCGACGACAATGGCGAGCGACATCTTCAGGCTGGCCCACCAGAACGGGAACACCTCGGGTCCGATGAGATGCTGGGTCTTGCGATAGCGCCCGGCCACGGTCAGTGGATGGCCGAAACGAACCAATAGCGCCTCAAGTTCTTCCCGGGTCTGGGTACGGCCCAGCCGGGCCTCATCGTCCTCAACCTGGGACAGCAGAACATCGCGAAGTTCAGCGCTGACGTCGGCCTTCTGGGCGTCCGGCAGTTGGCGCGCGATGGCGCCAAGGTAGCGTCCGATCAGGTCCATTTCAGGTCCCCAGGATCCCGTTGAGGGATTGGTTGAGCGCCCGCCACTCGACAATCAGGCGGGCCAGGGTTTCGGTTCCGAGGGGCGACAGCCGGTAGAAGCGCTTGTTTCGCTTCTCCTCCTCCCGCCACTCGCTGGTCAGCAGCCCCTGCGTCTCAAGCCGTCGGAGCATGGGATAGAGGGCGCCTTCGTCGATCTCGACGCCCGTGTCGGCCAAGGCCTTGCGCAGAATGTAGCCATAGTGCTCGGCCCGCAGTTGCCCCAGCACCGCCAGGATCAGGGATCCGCGCCGCAGTTCCTGCCTCAGGCCTTCGAAGATTTCGGTTTCAGTCGCCATCTTACTGTACGTCATACACTGTTCATCACATAGTGTCTAGCACACAGTATATTTTCAATCTCTCACGCCTTCGCCGTGCTAGGGCGTCATGCTAGATACGGCGCAAATCAAAAGGGGAAACGGCGATGTTGCGCATGATGATGGGTCTGTTGGCCGCGTTGGCGATCGGCACGGCGGCCCAGGCCAAGCCGCAGGATATGTACGCCACCAACAACGGCGTGAAGATCCACTATGTAGTCGACGGCAACGGTCCGCTGGTGGTGATGATCCACGGCTTTCCCGACTACTGGGGCACCTGGAAACCTCTGATGGCCGAACTGAACAAGGCCGGCTACCGGACCGCCGCCCTTGACACGCGAGGCTACAACCTTTCGGACAAGCCCGAGGGCGAGGCCGCTTACGCAATGCCCAACCTGATTGGCGACGTGGCCGCTGTGATCTCCGCCGAGGGCCAGAAGAGCGCCATCATCGTCGGTCACGACTGGGGGGCCGCCATTTCCTGGCAGGTGGTGTTCAACCGGCCGGATTTGGTCAACAAGCTGGTGATCATGAGCGTGCCCCACCCCGTCGGCTTCGCCCGCGAGATGGCTACCAACGTCGAGCAGCAGAAGAACAGCCAGTACGCCCGCAATTTCCAACAGCCTGGTTTCGAGAAGAACCTCTCGGCAGCGGGCCTGGCCAGCATGGTCGCCGGTGCCAAGGATACGCCCCGCAAGGCCGAATACCTTGAGGCGTTCCAGCGCTCGAACCTCACCTCGATGATGAACTATTACCGCGCCAACTATCCGCGCGGGACCGGCGACGCCGTCGCCCCGCCCTCCGGCATCACCGCCGCCAGCCCGCCGATGATCAAGGTTCCGGTTCTGGTCATCCACGGCATGAAGGACACTGCACTGAATGCCGCAGGCCACGCCGGAACCTGGAATTTCGTGTCCGAGGACACGACGATCCTGATGATCCCGAACGCCGGCCATTTCGTGCAGCATGACGCGGAGTCGCTAGTCAACAAAACCGTGCGCAGCTGGCTGAACGAACGGCGATAAGCGCGGGTCAGGCTGACGCGCCAACCCGCCCGTACTTCGCACCCAGCTCCGCCATCACCGCCTCGAACTCGGCGATCGTCTCGTTGAGGATTTGCGCCACCGGCTTCACGGAATCGATCCGCCCGGCGACCTGTCCAGTCAGCGCGATGGCGGCCTCCATATCGCCGCCGAAGTAGAGGTCAAGCGCATTGGCCATCTCGCCCATGACGTTGGGCGGCGGCTCCAGTTCGAGCCGTGTGGTCCGCTCCGTGCGCAGCGCCCGCAGCGCCGGGCCGGGACCGAAACGGTTAAGGAACACCGTGTCGGTCTCCTTCGCGCCCACGATGCTGTCCTTCCAGTTCTGGTGAACCGGGCTCTCGGAAGAAGAGACCATGCGGGTGCCCATCTGGACGCCCTCGGCGCCCAGGGCAAACGCAGCGGCCATGCTGCGCCCATCGGTGATGCCACCGGCGGCGATGATCGGCAGATTGGTCCTCGAACGGACCAGCGGGAGCAGCACCATGGTGGCGACATCGCGACCGTTCTTGAAACCGCCACCCTCGCCGCCTTCGACCACCAGTCCGTCGACGCCGGCGTCGATGGCCTTCTGCGCCGCCGCCATCGACGGCACCACGTGGAACACTGTCAGCCCGGCCCCCTTCAGCGCCTCGCAGTATTTGTTGGGATCGCCCGCCGAAGTGGTGACGAACTTAACACCTTGGTCGACCACGAACTTCACGATGTCCGGGTCGCGAACAAAGGCTTGGGCGACGTTGATGCCCCACGGTTTGTCGGTGAGGGTCCGCATCTTCTTCACCTCCTCGCGCACCTCGTCGAGGCGGCCAGAGGAGGTCTCGATCACGCCGAAGCCGCCAGCGTTGGACACCGCGCTGGCCAACTGGGCGCGGGCGATCCAGCCCATCGGGGCCTGGACGATGGGGTACTTCACGCCGAGCAGGTCGGTGATGCGGTTTTTCATCTTTTGGGGCTCCCTGAAGGGCCAATCATTGCGTGGAATCTGCGGAGATTCAAACAGACGTTTAGACCCCCAACCTGACCGCGACCTCGTCCCCGATCGCCAGCGACGATGTGAGCCCCGGGCTCTCGATTCCGAAGAGGGCCACCAGTCCCTGCAGGCCATGCATGTCCACGCCATCCAGCCGGAAGTCCGGCTGGGTTTCGCCCGGGCCGTGGATCTTGGGGCGGATGCCGGCGTAGTCGGGGCTGAGCGCGCCGTCAGGCAGACCCGGCCAGAACTTGCGGATATAGGCGTAGAAGGCCGGCGCCGCGCCGGGATCAACCGAATAGTCGAGCGTATCGACGAAGTTCAGGTCCGGCCCGAACACCCCCTGCCCGCCCATGTCGCGGCGATAGTGCGTGCCGAGCGCCCCCGGGATTGGCGGCGGATAGATCAGCCGAGCGAACGGTGCCTTACCTGAGAGCCGGAAATAGATGCCCTTGCCGTAGTGGGCCTTGGGGATGATCGCGGCCGGAAAACCCTCGATGGTCGCCGCCACCCCTTGCGCCGACAATCCCGGCGCCGTCACCAGATAGCGGCATGTCAGCACCGTGGGCTCGGTGCCGCCCGCGCGCACCTCGAACCCGCCGCCCTCAAGCGGCGTCGCCCCCTCGAACGGCGTCGACAGCACCACCGCGCCGCCCGCTGCCTCGATCTCGCCCTCCAGGGCCAGCATGTAGGCGTGGCTTTCGAACACCCCGCTCTCAGGCGAGATGAGCGCGCCCACGCAGGCCAGCTCTGGCTCCAGCGCCAATGCCTGCGACCGCGTCAACAGCGCCATGCACTCGACGTCATTGGTCTGGGCCTGGGCCATGATGGCGTCGAGTCGCACAAGATCGGCCTCGCTCTCGGCCACCACCAGCTTGCCGCAACGGTCATATTCCACGTGGTAGGCGTCACAGAACGCGTAGAGCAACCGCCGACCCTCAACGCACAGTCGCGCCTTCAGCGACCCGGTGGGATAGTAGAGCCCGCCATGCACCACCTCGGAGTTTCGCGAGGAAACCCCCTGGCCGATGGCGGCGTCCTTCTCAAGCACAGCCACTGTGAGGCCGCGCTGGCCCAGCGCATAGCCGCAGGCCAAACCGACGGCTCCGGCACCCACGATCACAGCATCAAAATCAAACTCAGCCATGGCCTTCGCCTAGCGCGGAAGACGCCGAATGGGAACCCGGGCCAACGACATCGTCCAATGTTAGAAGCGCATAAGCAGCAGGGATTCGAAGGTCGAAGATGACGGTCAGGGATCGCCATGGATTGGAACTGACAGGCAGCAGCGAGGTCGCGGGCAGCCTCTATCGAGATGCGGTGAAAGCGTACCACTGCTATGCTGGCGAGCCCTTTCCGATGCTGCGGACGGCGCTGGCCGACAGCCCCGGATTCGTCATGGCTCACGTGCTTATCGCCTATATGACGCTGGTCGGATCCGAACCCCGGGTTCGCAGCCTCGGCACTACAGCTGTCGCCGCGACGGCGGGTCTCACAGTGACTCCACGCGAGGCCGGACACGTCTCGGCGATCAATGCGATCATGGTTGGAGAATTCCAGAACGCGGCTCGCATCCTTGAGGATGTCGCCATCGCCCACCCGCTGGACGTTTTGGCGCTGCAGGCCGGCCAGCAGATGGATTTCCTGACCGGCGACGCGCGCATGCTGCGCGACCGCATTTCCCGCGCCCTGCCCGCCTGGTCGGAAGGAATGCCGGACTTTCACGCCATCCTGGGCCTGCACGCATTTGGCCTCGAAGAGACCGGGCAATATGGCCGTGCCGAAGCCGCCGGTCGGCGCGCCGTCGAACTGGAACCTCGAAACGGCTGGGCCCAGCACGCCGTCGCCCATGTGCTGGAGATGCAGGAGCGTCGTGTGGAGGGCGTGGCCTGGATGACCGGCAATGCGACGGACTGGACCCGCGAGAGCTTCTTCGCCATCCACAACTGGTGGCATTTGGCGCTGTTCCACCTGGGGCTGGACGACATCGACGCCGTCCTCGAACTCTACGACGGCCCGATCTATGGCGAGCGTTCGACGATGGCCTTCGACATGGTCGACGCGGCGGCTTTGCTCTGGCGGCTGAAGCTGCGCGGGATGGATGTCGGCGACCGCTGGAACACCCTGGCGGACAACTATTCCGGTCAACCCTGCGGCCAGTACGCCTTCGACGATGTCCACGCCGCCCTGGCTCTGGTCGGCGCCGGACGGGACGCGCAGGCCCAGACGCTGCTCGACGCCATGGCCGCTGCCGCAGAGGCACCCGGCGAGAACGGCTTGATCACCCGTGAGGTCGGCCTGCCTCTGGCGAATGGGATTGTCCTGTTCGGCCGTGGCGACTTCACGGCCGCGACCGACCTGCTGCGCAACGTCCGCAACCGCGCGGCGCGCTTCGGCGGCAGCCACGCTCAACGTGACGTGATCGACCTGACCCTGATCGCATCCGCCGCCAGGTCAGGCGACACCAGCCTGGAGCGCGCGCTTGTCGCCGAACGATTTGCGGCAATTCCACAGATGCCGGGCTAGACCCGAATGTCGAGAAAGTGGGCCGACACCCGACGAAGGTGGGCTTCGCCGGGGGCGGGATCCACACCGCGCACCGGCACGCTGGTCGGCGAACTGGCGTTGCTGGCGGCTTGCAGGCGCTCCAGTGAGGCCACCTGAACATTGAGCGCACGGATGGGAATAAACGCAGGCGTTGGGCCGATGCGCATCATCGCCTCCCGTCTGGCGTGACGATCCCGCACGGAACAGGGTCGACGTTCAGCAACTGGCAGATGTCGAGGATTGCGTCGCGTTCTGCACCGTCATAACCGCCATCGGCAGATGCGACCCGGCAGGCGGCCTCAACGACCAGATGCGCGGGGCCCGGCTGCCTCGCCAGCTTCAGGATCGCCCTCTCCGCGCGCGCCGTCGCGACTTCGGCGTCCTCATCGAACCGGTTGATCGCGGCGTCGAACGCAACAAGGCACAGCTCGACGCCGAACACGGCGGTGGCGTTCAGACCGCGCACCCGTGCGCTCGCGCTCAACCGCTCTTCCTCCGTAACCCAGCCGTCAGCATGTGCCACCAGGGCGCAGGCCGCGATGAACGCTTCGAAGTGAGCCGTGTCGGACGCCGACCAGCCGTCGATCAAGGTAGGCGTCTCAACCACGTGATTGGCAGACATCGTCCGGGTCACCCGAGCCTCCGACGCCGCGCGATCGCTGCTCGCGGTTGCCAGTCCCGACCCAGGGCCAGCTCTGCTGACCAGTGCTCCTCGCGGGGCACGGCACTCCGTCGTCGCAGGTCAACCAGGCAATAGCGATCGGCACCAGGCTTTTGTTGGGCCTCGACCAGGTAGGTCTCGAGGCGCGACAATTTCGCGCGAAGACGATTGAGGTGGGGGGACATCGTATCAGGTGCTCCTCTGCAGTGCGAAGAGTGTGCTCGATGTCATGACGCGCTGGGG
This sequence comes from Phenylobacterium deserti, assembly GCA_945883235.1. Lineage (GTDB taxonomy): Bacteria > Pseudomonadota > Alphaproteobacteria > Caulobacterales > Caulobacteraceae > Phenylobacterium > Phenylobacterium deserti_A. The sequence continues at coordinate 13,819 of CAMCXF010000055.1, forward strand.
GAAGCCGGGCCACGAATCGAGCACACTCTATGCGGTCCGACATCGCGATTCTTCGGGGAGGAAGGATCGCCAGAGGGGCCCGGTCCGCCACTCGAAAGTAGGGCAAGGCTCCGTGGAAACAAGCGCAAGGGCGATTGATCTGACGCATTGTCATCATATGCCACGCTCATTGTTGATCGATCGAAGGGCAACTGACTAGAGTGGAGACGTCAAATCCGGGACCACGCTGCACGCCGCCTTCAGAGCATTGCGCCGGACAGGGAAACTTCGATGCTCCGCAGCCTGATTGTCATGGGATTCGCGGCGGCTTTGCTGGCCGCGCCAGCCGCCGCACAGGTTCCGTTGACGCCCGGCACGCCGTCGATCCTGGCGTGGAGCGCGCAACAGCAGACCGACGGGTATCGATCCATAGAGACGGTCTACAAGGTCAATACGATCAAGCGTGGCAACCGGGTTCATCCCCTGCCGATGGCGGAAAAGCAGATCGACCTCACGTTCGATCATGAAGGCAAGTCGTGGACAGTCGACGCCTATATGAAGGCCTACAATATGTCGGGCGTGCTGATCCTGAAGGACGGCAAGGTGCTGATGGAGCGCTACGGCATGGGTCGCAAGCCGACCGACCGCTGGACCTCGTTTTCGGTCGCCAAGTCGGTGACCTCGACCTTGGTCGGCGCCGCGATCCAGGACGGCAAGATCAAGAGTCTGTCCTCACCGGTGACCGACTACATCCCTGAACTCAAGGGCTCCGGCTATGACGGCGTCACTGTGCGCCAACTCCTGATGATGAGTTCTGGGGTCAAGTGGAACGAGGACTACACCGACCCGAAATCCGATGTCGCCCAGTCTGTCAGTCTGGTGGTGGAGCCGGGCGCAAATCCCCTGGTCCGCTACATGAGCCGCCTGCCGCGCATTCACGAGCCGGGGAGCATGTTCAACTACAATACCGGCGAGACCGACCTCGTGGGCATCCTGGTCTCGAACGCCGTGGGCATGAGCCTGTCCGACTATGCTTCGGAAAAGCTCTGGAAGTCCTACGGCATGGGCCGCGACGCCATCTGGATGGTCGACCCTGCCGGGCGCGAACGCGGCGGGTGCTGCATCTCGATGACGCTCCGGGACTATGGCCGCGTCGGCCAGTTCATCCTTGATGGCGGCAAGGCCGGCGCCAAGCCAATCCTGCCGCCGACCTGGACGTCGGAAGCCACCGGCACCCAGATCACCAACGGAATCCCCAGCGGCTATGGCTATTTCTGGTGGATGCGTCCGAACGGCAGCTATGAGGCCGTGGGAATCTTCGGACAGTCCATCACGACATTCCGCGACGATCGCATCATCATCGTAACCAATGCGGCTTGGCCCCGGGCGACCGGTCGGGATCTCGGGGCGACGCGAACGGCCTTTTTGAACGCTGCACGGGCGGCGGCGAAGGACAATTGAACCCCGCTGAAGAATGTCCAATCGTTAACTGGCGCCGGCCCCGAACCGGCCTTACTCACCGAAAGCGCAGAGCGGTCCGGTGAAATCGCTGATCCACCCGGAACGCGGCGCGGTGCTACTGAGTTGTTTGTCCACACAGACGCCCCCGCTCCCCACGGGGATCAGACGAAACCTGAAAGAATCGCTATGTCTCTCGCAACGCTTGGTCGCCAGATCCGCAGGTACTCCCCTACCCTGCTGACGCTGGCGATGGCCACCTTGGTGGTCGGGTTTGCGACAGTGGGCCTGGTCGCCTGACGACCGGGCCTATTCTGGAATCCTGAGGGCCCTGCGGGACCCTTTTTCGTGGCTGTCGCGTAGCATTGGGGTATGGGCTGGGAAGCCGCTTGCGGCGGCAGGCGGTCGGTTTGATTAGGTGAGGCGCGCAGAATGGCATTGCGGCGATGGGTGATTGCGGGTTTTGCCGTTGGGGCGACCGCACTGCTGGGTGGATTCGCGCCGACACTGGACCTGCCCGGATCGACCGCTCTGGAGCAATCCGGCTGGACGCTGGTCACCGCGAGCGATGACACCAACGTTTATATGCGGGCCGCCACCACGGGCCAGGCGGGACTGCGCCGGGTCTGGACAGCTTATGACGCCGCTCGCACCTTGAAGCGTGACGGGTTCAGCTTTCGCTCGGTACGCAGCCTGGGCGAGTACGACTGTCGCAAGCGGGTTTCACGCGTGGTGGAGGAAACCTTCCACGGCAGCCCGGCGCTGACCGGGAAATCCTGGCAGTCGCCCAAATTCATCCCGACCCCCTGGGCAGCGCCGGTTCCGGAATCGGTCGGCGCGATCCGCATGGCGTTTGCCTGCCGGGCTTTGAACGACATCTGAGGGTGGTTGACGTGCGCGGCCGCCAGGCGTGTGATCGTGGGCTCCGGAGACCTGAACCATGCCCAGCCTGATCCACCTCCCCGCAGACGCGCCCATCGACGCGATCATGGCCGTCCTTGACTGCGACGGGGCCTTGATCCTGGATGACGTCATCAGCACCGCCGAGGCCGACGCCTTCCGCGAGGAGCTCCGGCCTTACGTCGAGGCCACGCAGCCGGGGCGGGACTCGTTCACCGGCCGCCATACGACGCGCACCGGCGCTTTGGTCGCGCGCTCACAGACGGCCCGCGCCGCCGTGCTGGACAGCCGCATCCGGGCTGTTTGTGACAAAGTGCTGTTGCCTAACTGCGAACGATATCAGCTGCACCTGACCCAGCTGATCCGCATCATGCCGGGGGAACCCGCCCAGGCGATCCACCGCGACCGCTGGGCCTGGGGCAAGTATCTCAAGGGCATCGAGCCGCAACTCAACACCATCTGGGCGCTGACCGACTTCACCGAGGCCAATGGTGCGACACAGGTCGTCCCCGGCTCCATCGACTGGCCCGACAAGCGGGTCGCGGAACCGGCCGAAATCGGTCGCGCCGTGATGCAGCGTGGCTCGGTGTTGATCTACACCGGCACCGTCTTCCATAGCGGCGGCGCCAACGTCAGCGACGAAGACCGCTGGGGCCTGAACATCACCTACACGCTGGGCTGGCTGCGCCAGGAGGAGAACCAGTACCTCTCCTGCCCGCCCGAGATCGCCCGCACCCTGGACCCGGAACTTCAGGGCCTGATCGGCTACGCCATGGGCTCCTACGCCCTGGGCTACTACACCCCGCCCCTGCCGGCCGGCGAAGGCCCCGAAATCGTGCCGCCCGAGTTCGCGCTGGGCCGGGCCAGCGGCGCGCCTAGCATGGGAACGGCGGAGATGCGAGAGGCCGTGACCGCCGACAAGCCGGGCGTGTGACCCTTTACGGCGTGTAGCTCACTGCCATTCCGGCCCGCACGTCCTGCTGCACACCGTACTGCGGGAAGGGATAGCGGAAGCCGTTCTTCGACAACGCCCGCATGCCGGTGATCGCCTTCAGCAGATGCTCCGGCGGAGTGGCCATCAGCATCTCGTCGTCCAGCACCCCGCCATAGCGGCGCTCGGCGAAGCAGGGGATCGAGAGGCTGGGCGTCCGCGTGGTCAGCGCCCGGCCCCAGCTGTCGGCGCAGGCGCTTTCGCCCACGACGCCCCAGTCGAACTTCTTGTAGCCCGACCACTGCAGGCCGTTGATGAAGTACATCATCGCGCCGGGCGTGGCGTAGAACAGGGCGATGTCCGGGTCCTTCAGCTTGCCGGAGGCCAGCGGCCCGACCGCCAGCGCATCATACTGGCCGTCTGGCACGCAGTGCATGGCTGACTGGTGTGCCGTGGCGTCCTCGACGGTATCGAACCAGACCCCGGTCATGTGCTTGCCCGACTGCCATTCCGGCGTCTTGGCGTTGCCCAGGCCGACCACCGCACGACACTGGGCACCCACCAGATCATCGGCGGTGATCCCCACCGTCCAGCCCAGCCGCGACGCCTGGCCCACCACTTGGTCCAGGGTGTGCACATGCTGTGGCCTGCGGATGCGCGGGATCGCCTCCATCTCGGCCCGTTCGGTGAACATCTTCATGCCAAAGGGAATCGAGCGCAGTTTCAGCAGCTGTTCCAGATCGGCGACAATGGCCGTCCAGTCGTGGTCCATGAGCGTGTCCTCCAGCGTTTCGCCAGAAGCTGCGGCGGGAATGGGCGCGATGCAAGAGCCCTCTCCCCCTTGCGGGGAGAGGGTTGGGAGTGGGGGTGTCGACTCTGAGCCAGCAGGTTCGCACCCCCACCCCCGGCCCCTCCCCGCAAGGGGGAGGGGAGACGCGCCCTATCTGATCGGCCCCCGCCCCGCTAAGACACCGCCATGAACCCCTGGATCCACCTCGACACCGCGCAGATTCCCGGCGGCGGTGAACTGAAGCTCATGCAGCGGGGGCAGGATTTCTCGATCATGTCGGGCACGATCGAACTGATGAACAGCCGCCTCTCGGGCTCCGAAATCGCGCTCGCCAATCTGGCCTGGGCGAAGATCAAGGATCGCAAGGCGCCGCGCATGCTGATCGGCGGGCTGGGGATGGGCTTCACTCTGCGCGCGGCGCTGGCCGACTTGCCAAAGGACGCACAGATCACTGTCGCTGAACTGGTGCCGCAGGTGATCGCCTGGGCCAAGGGGCCGCTGGCGCATCTTTACAATGGCGCGCTGGGGGACAAACGCGTCATCCTGCGCCACGCCGATGTCGCCCAGCTGCTGGCCGACGCAAATCCGCCCTATGACGCCATCCTGATGGACACCGACAACGGCCCCGATGGCCTGAACCGCGAAGCCAACGACAGCCTCTATTCGGTGAGCGGCCTAGCCACCATGCGCAAGGCGGTGAAGCACGGCGGCGTGCTGGCCGTCTGGTCCGCCGGCCCTGACCAGCCGTTCGCCGGCCGCATGCGCCGCGCGGGGTTCGCGGTGGAAGAAGTGCAGGTCCGCGCCAGCCCCTCCGGCAAGGGCGCCCGGCACATCATCTGGGTGGGCGTCGCCCGCTAGACCCCGTAAGCTGTCCCGATCATCCGGGGGGACTTCATGACCACGACCGAGCCGCGCCGCGCGCACAGCATCGCCGAGTTCAACGAAACAGCCGGCAGATTCTTCGTGCCGGCCGAGATCGGCGCCTCGATCGCGTCCTGGCGGCCCCGACCCACGGACGTCGTCATTTCACCCTTCGGCAAATGCGGCACAACCTGGCTGCAGCAGATCTTCCATACCCTGCGCACCCGCGGCGACATGGACTTCGACGACATCTCCCGCGTCGTCCCCTGGATCGAGATGGCGGTCGCCTGCGGCCTCGACATCGAGGCGCCCCAGCGCGCCGAGCCCCGCGGCTTCAAGAGCCATCTGGCCTATGACGCCATTCCCGCCGGCGCGAAGGGCATCGTCAGCTTCCGCGACCCGCGCGACGCCCTGGTCTCGATGTACCGTTTCATGGAGGGCTGGTTCATGGAGCCCGGCGCCGTGTCGATGTCCGACTTCGCCGACAACTGGATCGGGCGCGACGCAAACCGGTCTTACTGGGGCCATATGCTCAGCTGGTGGAAAGTCCGCCACGACCCCGCCGTCCTGGCGATGTCCTACGAGCAGATGATCGCCGATCCCGAGGCCAGCATCCGCAAGGTCGCAGCTTTCTGCGACATCGCGCTGGACGATGGCCTGTTGGCCTTCACACTCGAACGCTCGTCGATGAGCTACATGCTGGCGCACAAGGACCGCTTCGACGACGCCATGAACCGCCAGATGTCGGAACTTCGCTGCAATCTGCCGCCCGGCAGCGACTCGCCCAAGGTCCGCCAGGGCGGCGTCGGTGGCCACAAGGCCGAGCTCACCCCGGATATCCTCGCCAAACTCGACGCCCGCTGGCGTGAACTGGTCACGCCCGTCACCGGCTTTGCGGACTACGCGGCGCTGGAGGCGGCGCTTCGGGCGGAATGACCGCACGCCCCAAGTCCTGCGGCCCCTGCGGTCTCTGCTGCAAGGTGTTCGCGGTGGAAGAACTGGCCAAGCCAATGGGCGTAATGTGCGCTCACCGCAGCAAGGCCGTGGGGTGCAGCATCCACCCCGACCGCCCGGCGAGTTGCCGCAGCTTTGAGTGCGTCTGGCTGATGGACCCGGAGATGCCGCATCGCTTCCGGCCGGACCAGACACAGGTGGTGCTGGATCAGGACGCCGACGGCCAGCGCCTGATCGCCCGCTGCGACCCCGCCAACCCCCGCGCCTGGTGCCGCGAGCCCTTGTACGGCGCCCTGAAGGGCTATGCGGCAAAGACCTGGGGAACCGGCAAGCTGGTGCTGGCAGTGGCCGGGCGTCAGACCTGGGTGATCAGCCCGCGTGGAGACATCGCCCTGGGCGAGGTGGACCCGGCGGCTACGCTGAAGGTGGTCGAGGGGCCTGATGGGGTGGTGAGCGTGGCGGTGGGGTGAAGCCGGCTACGGAGTAGCGGGACCGGAAAACGGATTCATCAGTCTGACGCCAGTCTGTGCAAAGTCGGCCGTGTTGCGCGTCACCACCGTCAGGTCATTGACCAGGCCGATGGCGGCGATCTGTTTGTCGAGCTCATGTTCAGGGTTGGGCACTCTCAATCGACCCCAGACCTGAGCGGCATCAATGTCCAAGACCAGAATGTTTGCGGCGAACTCTTCGATGAGATTCTCTAGCCACCGCTCTAGCTGCGCCGACTGCTGCCGATCGCCCCGGTGACGGAGCCGTTCGATACCGCGCCTCAGCTCGCCCACCGTGACCACGGAAAGATAGAGCGGCTGCTGGGCATCAGCGGCGTGTCGGAAGAAGTCGACGACGCCTGGATTTGCCTTCGCGCCCTTCCGGGTTTCGCTGACGACGTTGGTATCAATCAAATACATCAGGCGTCACCCGACCTGACTGCACGCGCGCAAAGTCCACATCATCGCCAACGTCCGGCATCGCCGCCAGCACCTCGGCGAAGCTCAGCCTGCGAGGGCCGACCAACGCCGCAGCAAGTATCTCCCGGTGCTCGGCCTCAGCACTGCGGCCACGCCCGCCCGCCCGGACCTTCAGTGCCCGTACCACCGCTTCGTCGACGCCGCGCACGATCAGGTCAGGCATGAGTGGGCTTTCATGTTGTTCGATATCAATGATATCACTCAAGCGCGCAGTGTGCAACGGGTCCGGGCTCTGTGAACTTCGTTCTCGACGTACATATCATGACGAACAATCCTTGCCGTCTGGACCTAACGTCCTAGGTTCAAGCCCATGATGGATCGACAACAGGTTTTTCGAGATGCGGGACCACTATGGGCAGTCCTGATGCTTGTAGCGGTGGCTATCGTCTTCTCGCTGGTCCTGTTCAGACCACGCGACCAGCTACCGATTGATCGTGCCAATGGCGTCTACGCAAACACATGCTGTGCGCCACTATCGCTAGCTGACGGCAAGGCCAGAAGCGATGACGTCATGTTCAGCTACGTCATAGAGCCGGGCAAAGATGGCCCACAAATCCTAGTCCGCGAACACTCCCTGGGGCTGACAGATGGACATCTGTTTGTCGTCGAGGGCGCCGGGCTTTACCTCCCCTTGGCGCCGTCCCGCCCACCGTCCTGGCTGGAAGTACGAGGTGTCAGGTTCAGCAGGACCTCGGCATCCACCTCACACTGACCCTAGGTGTTTGGTCCCGGGCTTTGATGGATTGGGTTGAGTCTGAATCGTACGGGCTCTTTTGTCCACATTTTGCAGATGAACTCGTAGGGAGTGAGGCCCTTCAGGGTCTTCAGGCGCCGACCATAGTTGTAGGCGTCGATGAACACGGTGAGGTGGGCCTCGAGCTGCTTGTGGCTGTCGTAGTGGTAGCGTTTTACGGTGGCTTCCTTGATGGTCCGGTTCATCCGTTCGACTTGGCCGTTGGTCCAGGGATGCTTCACTTTGGTAAGCCGGTGCTCGATGCCGTTCTCACGGCAGCGCATGTCGAACATGTGCGTCATGTAGCGAGCGGTCGGGCCGTCGGCGTAGCGCGGCGGGAAGGTGAACTGGATGCCGTTGTCCGTCAGGACGGTGTGGATCTTGTAGGGGATCGTCTCGATCACCCGTTCCAAGAACGCGGACGCCGAAGTCCGTCCGGTCTTCTTGACCAGCTGCACAACAGTGAATTTGCTTGTGCGATCAATGGCGACATAAAGGTAGAGCTTGCCTTCGGCGGTCTGGACCTCGGCGATGTCGATGTGGAGATAGCCGATCGGATAGACCTTGAACTGTTTCCTGGCGGGCTTGTCGCCCTCAACCTCCGGCAGCCGCGAGATGCCGTGACGCGCCAGGCAGCGATGCAATGACGACCGCGTCAGATGCGGGATCGTCGGCTGCAGCGCATAGAGACAATCGTCGAGCGGCAGCAGTGTATGCCGGCGAAAGGCGACGATGATCGCCTCGTCCTCGACGGAGAGCACCGTCGATCTTGGCGCCCTGGGACCCGTCGGCAGATCGGTCGCAGAGGTCCGATTCTTCCACTTGGCGACCGTCTTCTGGTTGATCCCGTGCCGCCC
>CAMCXF010000056.1 GCA_945883235.1 Phenylobacterium deserti
AGGCATCTGCTGCTCTCGCTTTTGCAGGGCTTCTACTGGTTCGATGAAGGCCTTCAGAACTATCTCCAGGCGCGGGGATGGCCCTCGGTGACCCGGCCTCAGTCCATGGTCATGGCCAATATCGTGCTCGGCGTTCGCCGGCCCTCCGACATCGCGCGCAACATGGGCGTGAGCCGACAGGCGATCCACGCGACGATCAACCAGATGGTCGGCTTGGGCATGGTCGCCCTGGTGGATGACCCCGAGAACAGGCGCGTGAAGATCGTCTCGCTCTCGCGGCTCGGCGAGACCATGCGGGTGGACGCCCAGCAGGCCATGGTTGTGATGGGCGAAGAACTGGGCCGGCGCCTGGGCCGGCCCACGGTCGTTCGCGCCGCCCAGATGCTGCACCAGGACTGGGGCCCGTCCATGACGTTCGCGCCTGTCGACGTGAGTTAGACGCCGGCGCGGCGGCTATCGCCGCTTGGCCACCCATGCGGCCAGCAGGTCCGCCATGTTGTCGCGCTCGGCGCGGCTGTCCTCAAAGTAGTGGGCACCCATGATCAGCTCCAGCGACTTATCGCGGGTCCCGATGTTGCCGAAGATCTTGTGCGCGTCGCTGGGGAACACCCCCGTGTCGGCTAGGCCCTGGACCACCAGGCAGGGCAGGTCGAACTTGGCGAGCTGTTCGGCACCCTGGCACTTGGACGTCTCCAGGCTCCACATCGACAGCCAGGTCTTCAGGTTGTTGGCGCGGCCGATGCTGGGGCTCTTGTTGGCGATGGCCGGGTGGCCACGATAGCAGGCCGGGGTCTTGCGCTGCGACGGGTCGATGGAGCCATCCATGAACCGAAGGTCGCCCCAGCAGCGGAACAGCGGCATCAGCCGGTCGGGTACCCCCGCCGCGTTCAGCCGCGCCAGCTCGGCCTTGGCATAGTCGGTGATGCGCTGGTTTCGGTGCCGCTGGGCGGCGCGATAGCGGGTGATGAACTCGGGCGAATAGGGCGGGCCGTTGTCCGGGTTGAAGGGGTTGAGGCTCTCGTCGGTGGCGACAGGGTCGAACTCGTCGACCACCGAGGCGTCCATCCAGTCGGTCAGCACCTCTGGCCGGCCCTGGTGGGCGTTGAGCGAGATGTAGAGGTCGGCCTTGGGTAAGGTGTGCAGGGCCTCGAGGCCCGCGCCCTGGACCAGCTCGCTCAGGGTCGGTGCGATCGCTTCCGCCTGATAGGCGCCCATGAGCGAACCGCCGCCGGAATTGCCTAGAATCACGATGGTCTCGACCCCTGCCTGCTCGCGCAGCCAGCGCATGCCGACGCCGATGTCGATCACCGCATGCTCCAGCAGGAACTGGTCCTCGGCACCGCGGAAGCGGGTGTTCCAGCCCAGGAACCCGAAGCCGCGCGCCGCCAGGTAGGGGGCGATGTAGTGCTCGGAGAAATCGACGTTGTAGTGGGTGGCGATGAAGGCGGTCTTGGGCCGCCCGCCCTTGGCCGTGGTGTAGATGCCCTGGCAGGGATGACCGCCGGCTTGGATTCGCGGCGCGGTCGGAGAGACCATGCCGATGAACTGCCGGTCCACCTTTGCCATCAGGTCGCTGTCGTCCATGGCCACGCTCTCCCCTAATTTCCCGGCGGGTTCCGGCCCGCTCGGTAGACACTTCGTAATCTAACTATTATGCCCGATCCAGCTGCAAACGCAGGGTTATCGCCATGAAGGCGCTGATGCAGGACTGGTCGCTGACCCTCGACAAGATCCTCGACCACGCCGCGCGCTGGCACGGCGACCGTGAAGTGATCACCCGCTCGGTGGAAGGGCCCATCGTGCGGTCCGCCTACGCCGACATCCACGCCCGCGCCAAGCAGGTGTCGCACGGGCTGCTGGAGGCGGGGGTGAAGCCGGGCGACCGGGTCGCGACCCTGGGCTGGAACAGCAACCGGCACCTGGCCGTCTGGTACGGAACTATCGGCATCGGGGCGGTGCTGCATTCGCTGAACTCCCGCCTGTTCCCGGAACAACTGGTCTACATCGTCAACCACGCCGGCGACGAGGTGCTGTTCGCCGACCCATTCTGCGCGCCGCTGCTGGAAGAGATCCTTCCGCAGTGCCCGACCGTCCGCCGGGTGATCTTCCTGAGCGATCTGGCGCACACGCCGAACACATCGTTCCCGACCGAAAGCTATGAGCCTTGGGTCGCCGGCCGGCCGATCGACGCGGCTTGGGGCGGCTTCGACGAGAACTCGGCCGCAGGCCTCTGCTACACGTCCGGCACCACCGGAAATCCCAAAGGCGTCCTCTACGGGCACCGCTCCAACTATCTGCACACTATGATGTCGCTGCAGCCGGACGCGCTGAACCTGTCGGCGCGGGACACAGTGCTGCTGATCGTGCCGATGTACCACGCCAACGCCTGGGGGGTGATGTACTCGGCCCCGATGGTCGGCGCGAAGCTGGTCTTACCGGGCCAAAAGATGGATGGCGCCTCGCTGCACGAGCTGATCGAGACCGAGGGCGTCACCTATTCGGCCGGCGTGCCCACCAACTGGCAGATGCTACTGACGCATTTGAAGGAGACCGGCGGCAAGCTCACCACCCTGCAACGGGTGACGGTGGGTGGCGCGGCCCTGCCCGAGTCGATCATCCGCACCCTGCGCGACGACTACGGCGTGGACGTGATCCAGGGCTGGGGCATGACCGAGACCTCGCCGTTGGGCACGGTGTCGGTCCCCTCTCCCAAGGTCGCGAGATTGAGCGTCGACGAGCAGATCGCCTATAAGCTCAAGCAGGGTCGCCTGCTCTGTAACCTGGACCTCAAGCTGGTGGACGATGAGGGCCGACGGCTGCCGCAAGACGGGAAGACGTTTGGCCGGCTGATGATCAAGGGTCCCACGATCGCCAGCGGATACTACGGCGGCCAGGCCGGCGACGTCCTGGACAACGAGGGCTTCTTCGACACCGGCGATGTCTCGACCATCGACGCTGACGGCTACATGCAGATCACCGACCGGGCCAAGGACGTGATCAAGTCCGGTGGGGAGTGGATCAGCTCCATCGACGTGGAGAACATCGCCATGGGTCACCCCAAGGCGGCGCTGTGCGCGGTGATCGGCGTTACGCATCCCAAGTGGGACGAGCGACCAATCCTGCTGGTCCAGCTCAAGCCGGGCGAGACGGCGGAGGGCCGCGAGTTCCTCGACTATCTCGACGGTCGGATCGCCAAGTGGTGGATGCCTGACGACGTCGTGTTCGTGGACGAGATCCCGCTCGGGCCCACCGGAAAGATCGACAAGAAGCTGCTGCGCCAGCGGCTTACTGGCTACAGCCTGCCGTTCAACACCGCCGTCACGCGATAGGCGGCTCCAGGCGCTCGGCCAGCTCGATCACCCGCGCGGCCAGCCCGCCCAGCAGTTGCGCTGGCAGGGCGTCCTTGAGGGCCCCGACGTCGTCGAAAGCTGCGTGCGCGGCGGGGACGAGCACCTGCTCCGTCGCCACCACGGTCTGGATGGTCCCCAGGATCTGGCGCAGGTGCGTGACGCCGCGGAGGCCTCCGAAGGGGCTCAGGGAGGCACCCAGCAAGCCCGCGACCTTGCCCCGGAATGCGCTCAGCGCGACCATGCTCTCGCCGTCTGTCGGACGCGTGGCCCAGTCGATGGCGTTCTTCAGCACGCCCGAGACGGAACCATTGTACTCCGGAGAGGCTATCAGGAAGCCATGGTGGGCCCGGAACAACGCCTTCAGTTCCAGTGCCTTCGCGGGGAAAGCCGAGGCCTCCAGATCTCCGTCATAGAGCGGCAGGTCGAAGTCCTTCAGCCGGATCGACGTCACCTGCGCGCCTCTCGCCCGGGCCTCCGCGACCGCCAGATCGAGCAGGGCCTGGTTCAGCGAACCGGTGCGGGTGCTGCCCGCGAAGGCGAGGAGTTTGACGGTCATCTTGAGGGTCCTGTTGCCGCTCAGGCGGCGCTGTCAGTGGAGGTTATTTCGTCAGCGTCGATAGCGAGGTTGCGCCCGACCTGGGTCAGGGCCTTGCGCAGAATGTCGATCTCGGTGGGCGTCAGGCCGGCTAGGGCCACGGCGTTGACCTCGGCCACGGCCGGCAGGAGGGTCGCCTCCAGCGCCCGCGCCTCGGGGGTCAGGAAGACATGCACCTTGCGCCGGTCTTGGACGCTCTTCTGGCGTTTGACGAAACCGCTGCGTTCGAGGCTTTTTAGGGCAATCACCGTCGTCGGCTCACGCATCCCGACCCGGCGCGAAAGCTCGCGCTGGGTCAGGCCGTCCTCGCGCCACAGGACGCGCAGGAACCGCCACTGGCCGCTGGACACCCCGTGCGGCGAGGTGCGAACCTCAAGAGCTCGCGAAAAAGCGCGAAACGCGATGCGGGTCAGGTAGCCGATACTGTTGGTGGGGTCGGCGTAGAGTTGGATTTCGCTCATCCCCTGACCATTCCATTCCGGCGGCGGCACCGCAATAAGCTCCGTTGACACATCGGCGACGGGTTCCTACCAAATAGATAGTATTCTAATGAATTTGGGAATCCCGCGATGTCGCTCTTAGGCCTGCCGCTGCTGCCGACGACCATCGTGGGCAGTTATCCGCAGCCCGATTGGCTGATCGACCGGGAGGGCCTGAAGTCGCGCCTGCCGCCCCGCGTACGCGCCAAGGAGCTCTGGCGCATCCCCGAGGGGCTGCTGGCCGACGCCCAGGAGGCCGCCACACTGATGGCGATCAGCGACCAGAAACTCGCCGGCATCCACATCGTTGGCGATGGGGAGATGCGTCGGGAGAGCTATTCCAACCGCTTGGCGACGGCGCTCGAAGGCATCGACATCGACATCCCCGGCCAGGCATTGGACCGCACCGGTGCCATGAACCCCGTGCCACGCGTGGCCGGTCCGATCCGCCGCACCGGCCCTATCGAGGCGCAGGATGCGACCTTCCTGAAGGTCCGCGCCGGTGTGCCGGTGAAGATCACCATCCCCGGCCCCTTCACCATGACCCAGCAAGCGCAGAACGACTACTATCCGGACGCGCGCTCGCTCGCGATGGACTATGCCGACGCCGTCAACGCCGAGGCTCGCGACCTGTTCGCCGCTGGCGTCGACATCGTCCAGCTGGACGAGCCCTACCTGCAGGCCAAGGCCGACGAGGCCCGCAGCTTCGCCATCGAGGCGATAAACCGGGCAGTGAAGGGGGTGGGCGGTCTGACCGCCCTGCACATCTGCTTCGGCTACGCCTATGTCCACAAGGGCGCAGCCAAGCCCGGCGGCTATGCGTTCCTGGAGGAGCTGGAAGCGTCGGACGTCGACATTATCTCAATCGAGGCGGCCCAGCCCAACCTCGACCCTTCGATCCTGCGCGAGCTGCCTTCGAAGTACATCATGTATGGCGTCATCGACCTCAATGACCCCGGCGTTGAGAGCGCCGAGACGGTCGCCGCCCGCATCCGCCGGGCCCTGCCTTTCATCGACGCCGAGCGCCTGATCGTCGCGCCCGACTGCGGCATGAAGTACCAGAGCCGCGAGGTCGCCTTCGGCAAGCTCAAGGCCATGGCCGACGGCGCGGCGATCGTGCGACGGGAGCTGATGGGCGCGTAGACCAGGTTTTCCCTCAGCGCGTCACCCTAGCCAAGCCCTCAAAATCCGATTCACCTCGTGCGGCAATTCAAGCATCGGCAGGTGGCCGCAATCGGCGATCACCTTCAGCCTGGACTCCGGGACGGCAGCCAGAATTTCATCCTGGTGCGCCTGCGTCGTGATACCGTCGTGGTCGCCGCGGATCAGCAGGGTGGGAACTTCGATCGCCTCCAGAGAGGGCCGACTGTCCTTGCGGCTCATGATCGCGCGCTGCTGAACGAGAAAGGTATCGGGGCCTGTATCGGCAGCCATCTTGCGGATCACATCCAACAAGGCCTCGTCGCCGCGCCGGTCGGGGTGGACCAGCATCGGGATGCGTTCTTCAACGACGCCAGGGAAGTTTCCGGCTTCGACCAGCCGGATGTAACCCTGGCGGCGCTCGGTCTGGGCGGGACCGTCATTGGGGGCAAGCGTGGCAATGAGGACCAGACTGATCACACGCTCTGGCGCGTGACGCATGACTTCGAAGGCGGTGAAACCGCCCATGGCGTGGGCCACCAGATGAAACCGCGATGGCGCCGCAGCAAGCAGGCGGGCCGCCATGTCGGCGATGTTGTCGTCTTGGGTGTGGTCGGCGACCTGCGGGTCGTAGTCTGGAGACAGCGCGGCTATCTGTGGCGACCAGACAGCGTCGGTGAGCAGCTGACCGGAAGCAAAAACGACGGTCGAACGGGCCATCAGACCACCCGGTTCAAGAGGGCTTCGCCGTCCGCCAGGCGACGGCAGTTCTCAAAGGCGACAGCAAGGCTGCGGTCCAAGGTCTCCGGCGTCAGCCAAGCCATGTGCGGCGCGGCCACGACCGTCGGCAAGGCCAGCAGTGGGTTGGTGGGATCCACCGGTTCTTGCGCGAACACATCGAGCCCGGCACCGCGCAGGTGGCCGGATTTAAGCGCTGCTGCCAGCGCCGACTCGTCCACCAACCCGCCGCGCGCGGTGTTGATCAGGATGGCGCCCGGCTTCATCGCCGCCAGCGCCTCCGCGTTGATCAACCTCTCGGTGTCTGCCGTCAGGGGGACATGCAGGGACACGATGTCTGCCTGCGCCAGCAAGGTCGGCAGGTCCGTGAACTGCCCCGGCAAGTCAGGTTTGGCCGACCGGGCGGTGTAGATGACCCTGGCACCCAGCACCTCTAACGCGGAGCCCAGGCGCGAGGGTGAAGCCCCATAGCCCACGAACCCCACCGTGCGGCCGCAAAGCTCGCCTACACCGTCCATCAGGCCCAGGTCCGGCGACCAGCCCTCGCCGCGACGGGTCAGCGGGTCGAGGTAGGACAACCGTCGCAGCACCGCCAGCATCAGGGCCAGTGTCATCTCGGCGACCGCCTGGCTGTTGGTTCCCGGCATGTTGGCGACCGCGACGCCACCCGCCTTGCAGGCCTCCAGGTCGATGGTGTTGACGCCCACACCCAACTTCTGGACCAGCTTGAGGCGCGGTCCGGCGGCGACAATCGCGGCGGTCACCGGTTTCAACACGTGCAGCAGGACGTCGGCGTCGGCGATCTCGCGGACGAACCCCGGCTCGTCGGTCTCGTCGACCACGACGGCGTCAACTCCGGCCAAAAAAGCGGAATGGACCAGGGCCGCGCGAAATCCATCGCTGGCGCGGTAGTGCAGCACCACCTTCATCCCAGCGCCTCGCGGACCGACGGCGCGAACGCCGATGTTCCGGCGAAGACAGCCTCGGCACCCATGGACTCCTCGATCCGCAGAAGTTCATTCCACTTGGCCATCCGTTCGGAGCGGGCGAAGCTGCCAACCTTGAGCTGGCCGGCGTCCCAGCCCACCGCAAGGTGGGTTATGCTGACGTCCTCGGTCTCACCCGATCGGGCCGAGACAATGGTGCCCCACCCCAACGCCTTGGCCGCGTCCAGCGCCGCCCTGGCTTTTGTGAGCGTGCCCGCTTGGTTGACCTTGACTAGCACGGCGTTGCCTGCACCCACCGCCGCCGCGCGCCGCACCCGGTCCGCGTCAGTTACCAGAATGTCGTCGCCGATCAGCTGGGTGGTCTGGCCGAAGTCGGCGGTGGCCATGGCAAAGCCGTCCAAGTCATCCTGCGAGACCGGGTCCTCGATGGACAGGATCGGATAGCGTCGTACCCAGTCGGCGACCCGCTCGACCATCTGGGCGCTGGAGAAATCCACACCGTCCAGGCCCAGTCTGTAACGTCCATCGGCGTGAAGTTCGTTGGCGGCGACATCCAGCGAGATGAACACGTCCTCTCCGGGACGATGGCCCGAACGCTCGATGGCCTGGACCAGCGTATCGAGGGCGTCCTCGTTGGAGGTAAACATCGGCCACCAGCCGCCCTCGTCGGCGGCGCCAGCCAGACGGCCGGTGTCGGTCATCAGCTTGCCGGCGGCGCGGAACACATCCGCGGTGATCTCGAAAGCCCGCCGGACGCACTCGGCCCTCGGGGTCATGATCATGAAGTCCTGCACGTCGGTGCGACGGCCCGCATGGGCCCCGCCGCCGAAGATCTGGATCTCCGGCAACGGTATCCGCACCTTGTTGCCTTCCGCCAACAGCGCCCAGCGCGGCAAGCCCGATCCCGCCGCCGCCGCGTCCAGCAGCGCAAGCGACACCGCCACAATGGCGTTGGCGCCCAACCGCGATAGGTTTGCGGTCCCGTCGAGCGTGGTCATGGCCGCATCCAGCCTGGCCTGGTCAACGGCGTTGCGTCCCGCCAGGAGGGTTGCAATCTCGCCATTCACCGCCGCCACGGCGCGGTCCACGCCAAAGCCGCCAAAACGTTCGCCGCCATCGCGCAGTTCCCACGCCTCATGCGCGCCCATCGAGGCGCCGGCCGGGGCGCAGGCGCGGCCGAACGCACCGCCCGCCAGGCTCACCTCCGCCTCGACCGTGGGCCGGCCCCGGGAATCCCAGACCTGTCGCCCGCGCACCGCCGTGATCGTGGTCTTCATCGCGTCCGTCGTCCCTCAGCCCATACTGCCGCCAGCGCCGCCATGGTCGCGGGAGGCTCCAGAATCAACGCCCGCGAGGTGGCGCGCACGAACGCCCGGTCCTTCGGCGTGTGAAGATAGTCCGCCGGTGATTTGCCATCGACGCGAGCCAGCAGGATCGCTGCCGTCAGCTGGGCCGCCCGTGCCTCGATGGCCGCGACCGGTTCCCAATCGACACCAGCCAGGTAGGCACGGTGCAATGCCGAGTAGCTCTCCAGATAAGCGTCAGCATAGGCTGGCTTCCAGACCATTTTCAGCATCAGGTGCGCGGAACAGAAGGCCAGGTCGAACGCGGGGTCGCCGTACCAGGCGCACTCGGCGTCCAGCAAGACCGGGCCCGCAGGCCCATGCAGGATGTTCTTGGGGCTGACATCGCCATGGACAAGCGATATCCGCGTCGCCGCCGTGCGATCAGCCAGGGACATCAGCCGGTCCGACAGGTCCGGATGTGCGCCCGCCACATGGCGGAGAAACGGGGCCAGTCGCAGATCTTCGAAAAGGGCGGTGGTGGGGAAGCGGGTGGCGATCTCGTCGACGCCGGCGCAGCCTGCGTGGATGGCAACCACCAGGGCACCGACCTGCCCCGCGAACGCCGGATCGACGTGTCCATCGGCAAGCTCCTGCTTCCAGACCGGATGCGTCGCCGGGTCAAAGAATGACATGACGAACAGGTGCGCCTCGGGTGCCTCGTACAACACGGTGGGCACGGCGGCACCTGCGAAGGGACGGACAGTCCGCAGCCATTCGACCTCATAATGCGACCGCTCCACCGGTGCCCGCCAGTCGGCCGCCACCCGCAGCTTCGGGAGGGCCCGTTTCACACAGACCGGACCGTCGGCGGTCTGAAGCCTGAACACGTCGCTGGACACGCCCCCGGCCATGGGCTGGAGGGTCGGGGGCGAGGCGGACAGGAATCCACCTGCCCGCAGCACATCAAGAATTCGGTCGTCGGCTGGCACGTTCGAATAGTTAGAAGGCTAAGTGAACCGGGTCCAGCCACCGTTGCGGTATCTGCTGTCCAAATGATCTGAATCGTCAATCAAATTGACGTCTGACTTTTGGAAGCGTTTACTGCAGGCCAGCAATGTGGATGGGCGACCCCAGGCCCGCGCTCAGGAGACTATCATGGCGAAGTCGGTAAATCGCGAATTCGAGATTCGGGGCGTTAATCATCTGGCCCTGGTTTGCAAGGATATGGCCCGGACTGTCGCCTTCTATCGCGACATTCTGGGAATGCCGCTTACCAAGACCATCGATCTCCCGGGCGACATGGGCCAGCACTTTTTCTTCGACATCGGCAACGGGGATTCGCTGGCGTTTTTCTGGTTCCCCAAGGCGCACGAGGCGGTCCCCGGGGTCTCCGCGCCGGTCAGCCTTCCAGGACAGGGCAGCCTTGCGTCGGCCCACGGCTCGATGAACCATATCGCCTTCGACGTCGCGCCCGAGAAGTTCGACGAGTATTATGAGCGCCTCAAGGCCAAGGGCGTGGCCGTGTCGGCGATTTCGAACCACGACAACTCACCTCGGCAGATTTCCCCGACCGTGACTGACGATGTGTTCGTCCGCTCAGTCTACTTCTTCGATCCTGATGGGGCGCTGCTCGAGTTCGCCGCCTGGACCCGGGCGTTAGGCCCGCAGGACGTGGCTCATGAAGCCGCTCGGGCCGACGGGTCGAAGACGCAGAACTTTGTGCTCAATCCTGATGGCACACCCGCCGAACCGGCATCCAGGGTCGTCGAAACCGCGAACTGAAAGCCTGCCAGCGAAACCGGGGCTGCAGGCTCGAAAATCGGAGCGCAACGCCCGGTGCGGCGAAATGGGGGCACCGCCAGTATCGGATTGACAGAAACGCTTAGTAATCTAACTACAGCACTAGATGTCAACGAGGGCGACGGGGATGTACCCCTTTTCAGCCGGTCTCTATGCCCCTCGGAACCGCTGGTACGTCGCGGCGCGCTCGGCCGAGGTCGGGCGTGTAGCGCTCGAACGCTTCATTCTGGATGAGCCTGTGGTGTTCTATCGGACCGAAGCTGGCGAGGCGGTGGCCTTGGCAGGGCGCTGCCCGCATCGTGGCTACCCGCTAGGTCGCGGACGGATCGACGGCGACGCTGTGGTCTGCGGCTATCATGGTCTGCGCTTCGAGGTCGACGGACACTGCTCCCACATACCCAGTCAGGACGTGATCCCGCCGAACTGCCGCGTGAAGGCTTTCCAGGTGGCGGAGCACTGGGAATGGCTGTGGATATGGCCAGGCGATCCTGCATTGGCCGACCTCGCCCTGATCCCCGATCATCGTACCCTTGGCCTGACGGACCCGGACTGGATCAAGCGATCACCGCTCTATTGGCAGGTCGAGGGACGCTACCAGTTGTTGAACGACAACCTTCTGGACCTGACGCACCTGAGTGTTCTGCACGCCGATACTATCGGCGGTGGTGACGTGGCCGGAACGCAGGAGCGTCACGAAGAAGGCGATGGCTGGGTTCGGAGCTTGCGCTGGATCCCCAACGCCCATGTCACAGATTGGGTTCGCGAGAGCCGCGGAATCGAGGGTCAAGTGGATCGCGAGATCATGCTGACTTTTGCGGCCCCCGGCTTTCATTTTGGTCATGATCGCTATTTTCCGGTCGGCTCAGACCCGGCCACGGCCACACCGTTGCTGGACATTCGGATATTCCACGCCGTCACGCCTGCCACTCAGACAACCTGCCACTACTTCGCCTCCAGCGCAGTGGACCCGGCGACCTTCGAGCTCAGCGCGACGCATCCGCCCGACACGGCGTCGGCGTCGGCGTCGGCGTTGAAGATTTTCACAGAGGACGTGGATGCTATCAGCGAGATCGAACGTCTGCTGGGCGCGGCAGGCACGTTCGAGGAGGTCCGCCTGCGCGCCGACGTCCATGCCTTGCGCGGTCGCCGGATGGTCCAGGAAATGATCCGCGCCGAACAGCTCTCACCAGCGGCAGCAAAGGTCCCGGATGGTCATTAGAGAGAGATTTATCGTCAAGCAAATTGACACCTATCGCAGAGAAGCGCAGATTCCAGGGCAGCGTTCGACAAACAGAACATCAATAATCAATCAGGGGGAACGGCGATGATCGGTCGCATTCTATTTTCTACCACCATGCTGGCGAGTGTCGTCACCAGCGCCGCTTTGGCGCAGGAACCCCCCACGTCCGTTGGCGAGGTCGTGGTGACGGCGCAGAAGCGGGAACAGAAGCTGCAGGACGTTCCGATCTCCATGGAAGTGGTGTCCGGCGACAAACTGTCGGACTTCAACGCGGGCGACTTCAAGGCGATTTTCAAATTCACGCCCAACGTGACGGTCGAGACGACCGCAGGCAACGACGTGATTTACATCCGCGGCTTCGGGTCGCCGCCGGCCAACTTCTCCTTCGACCAGTCGGTAAGCCTCTATGTCGATGGAATCTACGCCGGCCGAAGCCGGCAGGCACAGGCACCATTCTTCGACCTGGCGCGGGTCGAAGTGCTGCGCGGTCCGCAGGGCGCGCTGTTCGGCAAGAACACGCCCGCCGGTGCGATCAGCGTGGTCTCCGCCGGCCCAACTGCGGCGTTCGAGGGCTCGGTGAAGGGGGTATATAGCTTCGACCTCAAGGGTCCCGAAATTTCGGGCTACGTCTCCGGACCCATCTCGGAACACCTAGGAGCCCGCCTGGCCGTGAAGTTCGTCGACCAGGACGGCTACATCAAGAACCTGGCGAACGGAGAGGACGAGCCGTCCAACCGCTCGGCCCTGGCCCGCCTGACGCTCCGCTACGCCCCCACCGAGACCTTCGACTACACCCTCAAGACTGAGTACGCCGACAAGCGGGTCCGGGGCGGCCTCAATGTCGCCAACGCCCTGACCGGCGGCCAGAAGCCCGCCGATGTCCGCTTCAGCACCCAGAACCGGCTTGGCCCGGAGGGCACAAAGGTAACTTCGTGGATGGTGTCAGGCACGGGCAACCTGCAACTGGGCGATTACACGCTGACCGCGATTAGTGGTTACTCGCTGTTTCATTCGAACATCATCAACAACTTCGACCAGTCCATCCCAGCGGGCGGGACCACCCGCAACAGTGTGTTCAACAGCTTTCCGGAACACTTCCGGCAGTGGTCGCAGGAGGTCCGCCTGCTGTCGCCGACCGACCGGCCGTTCGAGTATGTGGTCGGTGCCTACTATGACACCTCGCTCTACCAGCTCACTCAGCTTGGCGGGTTCGACGTCAACATCCCGGGCGTGCTGGTCTACGCCGGCGTGCTGAACACCGAATACCGACAGCGCGCGCAGTCGTTTTCGATGTTTGGCCAAGGCACCTACAAGATCACCGACCAGTTCCGTGCCGTGGGTAGTCTGCGCTACACCCAGACCGACAAGCGGGGCCACTTCTTCGGGCGTCTGCTGGCGGGACCATTCGCCTTGCGTCCGGTCAACACACGCGCCAACGGCGACCTGAGCGAGGACAAGGTCGATCCCTCGATCACCCTTCAGTACGACATCGCGCCTGCGGTGATGGTCTACGCCACCTACGGTCGCGGTTCGAAGTCTGGAGGCTTCGTTTCGAACGTCTACGGCACCACCAACGCCACGTTCCAGTTCCTGCCGGAGAAGTCCGAGAACTATGAGGCCGGGATCAAGTCGACCCTGGCCGATGGCCGCCTAGTGCTGAACGTGTCCGTTTACGACACCAGCTTCGAGGATCTCCAGGTGTCGGTCTACAATTCCACGCTGCAGGTCTTCCAGACCGGCAACGCAGCCAGCGCAAGTTCGCGCGGCGTCGAAGGTTCGATGGCATGGTATCCCGCGCCAAACCTCGATTTCACGCTCTCGGCCGCCTATCAGGACGCCAAGTACGATGACTACCCAGGCGCGGCCTGCCTGGCGACACAGGCGCTCACCCAGTGCAATCCGGCAGTTCCGGCCAGCGTGGCGGCCAACAACATCGCCGGCGCGCGGTTGCCGTATACCTCGAAGTACAGCTACTCGCTGCAAGGCCACTACCGGCTGGACCTGGCCAACGACATGGTGATCGACACCACCGTTGGCCTGCATGGCCGATCCAAGTACTTTGACAGCGACAACCAGAGCCCGCAGTTCGGCATTCAGACAGGCTACTCGAAGATCGACGCCCGCATCCAGTATGGCCCGAGCGACGAGCGCTGGCATGTGGCGGTGGTCGGCAAGAACCTGACCGACGAGAGGACGACCGGCAGCGCCTTTAACCTGCCCTTCCCGATCACCGCCAACGCGCGGGCGATCCTCTATCTGGAAGAGACCCGCAACATCTCGATCGAAGCGGGCCTGAAGTTCTGATCCGAGAAGAGACGACGGCAGGCGCGCCTCAGGATTTCGACCTTGAGGCGTTCGCTGCCCGAACCACGCTGGCCGACATGGTGGTGGACTATGCGATGGCACTGGACGCGCAGAATTGGCCAGCCTTCCGCGCCCTCTTCGAGGACGAGATCAAGGTCGACTACAGTTCCATGGGCTCCCTGTGCGCCACCGTGCCCGCCCAGAAATGGGTGGACCGCTGCAGGGTTCTGGCAGGCTTCGATGCGACCCAGCACAAAATTTCCAACATCGTCGTCACACTCGCCGGCGATGTGGCGCGAGTGACTTCCTATGTCGACGCCGCGCATTTCATCGGCGATCTCGCGGGCTTTACCTGCGGGACCTATGTCCACAAGATGAGGCGCAGATCTGAAGGCTGGAAGATCAGCGCCTGCGCCTTTGTGGTGGCCGGCTATCCGGGCGGGCGTGCCGCCTTTGATGAGGCATTCGCCGCAGCCAGAGCTGTCCAAGTTGCGCGAGGCACCGGATGATTGACGTCCACTTTGTCCCTACGCCCAATGGTCACAAGGTCAGCATCATGCTGGAAGAGGTCGGTGCCACCTACCGGCTGATCCCCTATGATATGCTGGGTGGGGACCACCTGAAGCCGGAGTTCCGGCGGGTGAACCCCAATCACCGTCTGCCCGCGATCCTGGACCACGATCCTATCGGCGGTGGCGCGCCCTTTGCGGTGTTCGAGTCCGGAGCGATCCTGCTCTATCTCTCGGAAAAGTACGGCGGTGCCTTCATGCCGCAGGATCCGCGCCGCCGTTCACTCGCACAGCAATGGTTGATGTGGCAGATGGCCGGCTTCGGCCCGATGCACGGTCAGGCGCATCACTTCATCCGGTACGCGCCCGAGGGCCAGGATTACGGCGTCGCCCGATACAGCAATGAGGCCAGGCGTCTGCTCGCGGTACTGGACCGCCGGCTGGGTGAGGCCGAATATCTTGCGGAGGAATACTCCATCGCCGATATGGCGACCTGGCCGTGGGCGCGCGCCACCCGCGCCATCGCGCTTAGCCTCGACCACTATCCGAACATCGGCCGCTGGTTCGCAGCGGTCGGCGAACGGGCGGCCGTGGCGCGCGGTACCGAGGTCAAGAACGCCCCCAATCTCTCAAGTCTGCGTCCGACGCTGTCGCCCGAACAGTGGTCGAACCTGTTCGGAGAGAATATGCTGAAGAGTTCAGAGACCTAACCGCCCTCGTCGTGGCCCCATTGGCGCTCTATTTTGCCCTCTCTGTGACGGACCGCCACCCAGTCGCCGCCGGGAAGGGTGTCGTCCTCGACAAGGTCGATAACCGCGTCGCCGATGTCTTCAGGCTGGCACATGGCGTTGCTGGCCAGGATCGGCGCCATCCAGGGCGCGTAGTCGCCATCGCCACCGGTTTTCTTGAGAATTGGCGTGTTTGTGAGCCCCGGCAGCACGCCGCAAACCCGAACGTTCCAGCTTTCCTTCAACCCAGCGCAACAGCGGGTGAACATCATCACCCCGGACTTGGTCGTTGCGTAGAGCGCGTCGCTGAACCCTTTGCCCAGAACCACCGTCGAGACTGTGTTGACGATCACGCCACCTCCCCTCTCGCGCATGTGCTGGGCAGCGGCCTGGGTGGCGACCACGACAGCGGTCAGGTTGACATCGATGATCCACTGCAATCGCTCGACGGATGCCTCGGGGAACTGCGCCCCGCCGAACACCACGCCAGCGTTGTTGTAGAGAACGTCGTAGCCGCCGTCGCTCGCGAACCCTTGGAGCCACGCCTGCAACGCCGCAACATCCGCCATGTCCACTCGCCAGGCCCTGGCTTGAACCTGCAACCCCAGCCCCTCGATGAGCCGGACCGTCTCGACCATCCCCGCCTCGTCGATATCGGCGATGTGGATTCGGGCCGCACGTCGGGCCGCAAACTTCAGGGCCGTCGCCCGGCCTATACCCGCCGCAGCCCCGGTGATCAGGATCGTCTTGCCTTCGATATTCATGTCGCGGGTCCGCTTCCTAACGCGAGGGCGTGACCGCTGATGGGCGCGCCAAGTTCTGGAAACAACCTAGGCCGCCGGGTCTCCAACGCAAGGAAAACCGTAAACTTGATTGACACCCTTAGGCCGCAGCCTACGTTGCCAACAAGGCGGGAAACGACGCCACTCAAGGAGTGAAATGGACCAGGCTGCGCCCGCCAATCTCGCGACGTCCGCGATCGCTCCGCCCAGACCCGGACGGACCCTGGCGTTGCTGGTGCTGACGGCGGTCGGCACTGTGAATTTTGTGGATCGCCAGATTTTGTCGGTTCTGGCGGAACCCATCCGCACCGAACTCCACCTGAGCGACACCCAGTTGGGTCTGCTGACCGGGTTGAGCTTTGCGCTGTTCTACGCGCTGGTCGGCATACCGGCGGCGATGCTGGCGGACCGCACCCACCGTGTTCGGTTGGTCGCCGGCGCTTGTCTGGTCTGGAGCCTGTTCACCGGTGCCTGCGGTTTTGCAACCGGCTTCTGGCATCTCGCGCTGGCCAGGTTCGGCGTCGGTGTGGGCGAGGCCGGGGGAACAGCGCCGTCGCTCTCGATCCTCGCCGACTACTACCCTCCCGCACAACGTCCGGCGGTAATTGGAGTCTTTACGGTCAATGGACCTCTGGGCGTCTTCGTCGGCACCAGCCTGGGCGGCTGGGTCGCCGGGGAATATGGATGGCGCGTGGCCTTCTTCGGGGTCGCCGTAATCGGGGGACTGGCTGCGGTGATCCTGGCGCTGGTGGTGCGCGAACCGAGGCGCGGCGGACTGGACCCGGCCCCGCCCCTCACTTCGCCGCCGAAGGTCAGCCTCGGGGCCACGGTGCGGCTGTTTCTGGAGCGCCCGACCCTTTGGCTGCTGCTGCTCGCGAGCGGACTCGCGGCGTTCGTGAGCAATGGAATGCTGAGCTGGATTCCCGCATATCTGATGCGCGTTCAGGGAATGCCACTGGCCGAGGTGGCTCGTTGGTTCGGGCCGGCGGCGGGGATTTGTATGGGGCTAGGCATCTGGGGCGGCGGTGCCCTGGTGAACTGGGCCGGTCGACACAGCCTCAAGGCCTATGCCTTTGTGCCCGGCGCAGCGATGCTGATCTGCGCGCCGACCCTGGCGCTGGCTGTCATGGCCTCTTCCTGGCAGGTGTCGCTGGCGATGATGATCGTGCCAATGATCTGTTGCACCAGTTTTGTCGCCCCGGCTCTGGCGTTGGTGCAGAACATGTCGCCGGTTGCAGCTCGCGCAACGGCCACGGCCCTATTGCTGCTCTCGTTCAACATCGTCGGCCTGGGCGGCGGACCGCTGGCTGTCGGCATGCTGAGCGACACCCTGGCCGGTGCCCAAGTCGCCGACCCGTTGCGGATCGCGCTAATGAGCCTGGGCCCGGTCTCCCTGCTGTCCGCCCTGATCTATTTTGGGGTCTCCCGGGTGGTGACCCGCGACACCCGCTCGGTCGTGCAGGAAAGCATGCCATGAAGGATCTGAAGGACAAGACGGCCTTCGTCACCGGCGGCGGCAGTGGTATCGGGCTGGCCACCGCCAAGGCTCTGGCGACCCGTGGCGCGCGCTTGATCCTGGCCGACATTGATGGCGCCCGGGTGAAAACGGCCGCCGCCGACCTGCGCGCCGTCGGCGTCGACGCCATGGCATTGACACTCAACGTCGCCGATGAGGCGGATTGGGCTCGCGCCGGCGAGTTGGCAGCCCGGTTCGGCGAGGTGCAGGTCCTTTGCAGCAACGCCGGCGTAGGCGGTGGCTCCGGGACGTTCGAGACCTATGACACCGAGGTCTGGCGTTGGGCCTATGCGGTCAACGCCCACGCCCACCTCTATGCCTGCCGCACCTTTCTGGGCGCGATGAAGGCCCTGGACGAGCCCTGTCATCTGACCCTGACCGCCTCGATGGTGGGGATCGTGCCGCCGCCGATCTCGGTGGCCTATATCTCGTCCAAGTTCGCAACGTTGGGCATTGCCATGGGCCTGCGCAACGAGCTTGCGGACACCCGCGTCGGCCTATCGGTCCTGTGTCCCGGCATGTCGGCGACGCGGATCGTCGAGACCACCGCGATCCTGCGCCCCGGGGCATCTGAACAGGGCGCCGCCGCCCGGACGGCCCAGAGCATGGGATCGGTGCTGGCGTCGGGCATGTCGCCGGACAAGATCGGTGAGCGGGTCGTCAAGGCCATCGAGGCCGGTGAGTTCTACATCTTCACCCATCCCGAATGGAAACGGCTGGCCGAACCCCAGATCGCCGAGATGATGGCTGCGTTCGGAGAGTCGGCCGACCCGGACTATCCCGGCGACGACATCGACGGCCTGGTGGCCGCCAACGGTGCTCGGCGCATGAACGTTTCGGTGAGCCACTCATGATCGACCTGCACTTCGTCTCGACCCCCAACGGCCACAAACTGTCCATCATGCTGCTGGAGACGGAGCTTCCGCACCGGATCATCCGCTACAACATGCTGGCCGGCGATCACCGGACACCCGAATTCCTGGCCATCAGTCCCAACGGTCGCGCCCCGGCTATTGTCGACCACGACCCGATCGGCGGCGGCGCGCCCTATCCGATGTTCGAGACCGGGGCGATCCTGATCTACCTCGCCGAAAAATCGGGCCGGTTCCTGCCCACCGAGCCCCGCGCCCGCTATCGCGCCCACCAGTGGCTTATGTGGCAGATGTCCGGGCTGGGGCCGATGCACGGCCAGGCCCATCATTTCGTCCGCTATGCGCCGGACCCGCCGCCCTACGCCGTCAGCCGCTATATGACCGAGGCCCGCCGCCTGCTGGGCGTGATGGACGCGCGGCTGGCCGAGGCGCCCTTTCTTGCGGGCGATGAGTACTCCATCGCCGACATCGCCTGCTGGTCCTGGGTGCGGGCCGCGCGGGCCATCGACATCGACCTGGCCGACTATCCGTCGCTCGCGGGCTGGTTCGACCGGGTCGGCGAGCGGCCGGCGGTGCAGGAGGGCGCCTATGTCCCGCCCGAGAACCACCAGCTCCAGACCGGCTCGCGCAAGATGGCGGTGACGCCGGAACAGTGGGCCATGCTGTTCCCCCATGACATGCAGGGCCGGCCGCACGCCGCGCCCGGTGCCTGAAGGAAGGATCCTCCGATGTCCGATGACGCCGCCATGCGCGCCCTGGCCAAACGCTTCTTCGACTGTGTCGAGCAGGGTGACATCGACGGGCTGGTCGCCTGCTACGCCACGGACGCCAAGATCTGGCACAACACCGACCGCCAGGAGCAGGGCCCGGAGGACAACCGCAAGACCCTGGCCGGCATGGTCACCCGCATCGTCGACCGGGTCTACGCCGACCGCCGCGTGGAGGTGTTCGCCGGCGGGTTCGTCCAGCAGCACGTGCTGCAGGGGACCCGCAAGCACGACAACGTGCGGGTCGAACTGCCGGCCTGCATCGTCTGCGCCGTCCAGGACGGCCGGATCACCCGCCTCGACGAGTATTTCGACTCCGCCGGAGTCGCCGAGTTCCGCAAGTTCGCCTGATCCTCAAACCCGGATAATCGACATGCCCGTTCTGCGCCAGGTTCCCCGCTCGGAGGTCACCAGCGAGGTGATCACGTCCTACTACAACCGCCTGTTCGGCCCGGACCGCGATCCGGTGACCAGTCCCGGCACCGCCACGGGCACGCCGGGCGACTGGTGGACGGTGTTCGCCCTTGCCCCCGACATTTTCAAGCACGCGGTGGACGGCTTCGCGGTCTATCGCCACCCGGACCGCAAGATCGATCCAGTGCTACGCGAGCTGGGCCAGACCCGCGCCGGATGGGTCAAGGAAAGCCAGTTCGTCTTCTCGCAGCACTGCAAGTCGCTGCGCGCACTGGGCGTCTCCGACGAGAAGATCGCCGCCGTACCGCACTGGACGATGTCGGACGTGTTCAACGACCAGGAGCGGGCCGTCCTGGCCTACGCCGACTGCCTGACGGCAGGCGACGGGCGCACGCCCCTGGCGGTTTTCGAGAAGCTCCGCACCTTCTGGAGCGACGAGGAGATCTTCGAGTTCACCTACATCACCACGCTCTATTCGATGCACGCGGTGATCACCCGCGCGCTGCGGATGGAATACGACAACGTCCCGGAGCGGATCGTCGAGGTGGCCGCGCCCGAGGGTTTCCAGGCGACCGACTTCCTCAGCGCGCCTCAGCCCCGGGCGGGCTGAGGCCATGGCCGGACTGGCGTTCGACTGGCCCTCGCTGCCGAACGAGCCCCTGTGTGTCGCCGACTTCCTGGTCGACGGGGGGATCATGTCGCTGGGCGCCTCGCCCTGGACCGCGCGCCGGGTCGGCTACGTGACCGGCGGGCGGTTCGAGGGGCCGCGCCTGTCCGGCGACATCCTGCCGGGCGGCGGCAACTGGGCCACCAACGGCGAGATCGCGCCCGGCGTGGTGGCCGGCACGTTCGATGCGCGGGTGCTCTGGAAGACCGACGACGGGGCGATGATCTACGTCACCTACACCGGGCGCAGCGTAGTCTCCGCGGCGGTCGGCGCCGCCTTCCAGGATCCCGAGCGGTCCGACGGAGTCCCGGCCAGCGATTACTACATCCGCATCGCCCCGGTCTTCGAGACGGCGGACCCGCGCTATGCCTGGCTGAACGGCGTGCTTGCGGTGGGTTGCGGTCACCGGACGGCGGGCGGCATCCGCCACTCGATCTTCGCCATCCTTTAGGTCCGCCATATCTGGAGCCGGGGAGCTCACAGGTTAACTTCGCCGAGCCACAGAGGCCCCTCCCCGACCCAGTGATCACGCGGCCACGGTCGCAGCCTCCCACGTCCGATGAGCCTCGGCCCGGAACTGGCGAAGGGTCGGCCGGGTCTTGTCAGGCCAACTGCGCCCCGACCATTAGGCCGTGATAAACGCCACCGATGGCCCGGCCCGATAATCCGTTCCGCTGGTTCAACTCCTAGCCCGAGGTGATCCGCCTGGTGGTGGTGATGTACGTCCGGTTTCCGTTGTCGCTGCGAAACGTCGAAGATTTGCTGGCCGAGCGCGGCATCGATATCTGCCACGCGACCGTGCGGCTGTGGTGGAACCGGTTTGGACCGATGTTCGCCGGCCGAGATCCGCAGCCAGCGGATCGATGACTTAATCAGTCTTGCTCAGCGAGAGTTCGCCTTCAGGCTCCCTACTCCAAAAGCCCAGGCGATCTCTCGACGATCAGATCGATAATATCCCGGGGGCTCAGGTCTCTCGCGTTCATCGGCCTATCAATCTGGGCCGACATGGCCAGTAGCACACGCTGGTCGACGGGCCGACCATGACCCCGGCTCAAAATTTCGGCGGCCGCTGAAATGCGTGCAGCTGCAGGCGCCTCCTGATCCTGCATAATTTCGG
>CAMCXF010000057.1 GCA_945883235.1 Phenylobacterium deserti
CAATACAGCCGAAACGATCCCCAGCGCCCAGACAGCGCCCGTCATGAAGTCGACCATGGACAGGCCAAAGCGGGTGGGCGGGGCGTCGGGCTCGCCGGTGAGCGTCATGAACCCGGCCTCGGCCTGCATCAGATAGTCATAGCCCGGCCAGGACTCGCGGCTGTTGTCCCGCCCATAGGCGGAGAGGTGGGCGCAGACGATGGCGGGGTTGATCGTCCTCAGCGCGTCGAAGGTCAGCTTGAGTTTGACCGGCTGGTCGCCGCGCAGGTTGTCGACGACGGCGTCGGCAGTCCGCACCAGCGCCTCGAAGGTGGCGCGGCCTTCGGGGGTCTTCAGCTCCAGGGCAACGGATTTCTTGGAGCGGGAGAAGGTCTGGAAAAACTGGCTGTCGCCGTCGCCCAGGAAGTAGGGGCCGGTGGCGCGGCTGACGTCGCCGCCCATGCTGGGGGCCTCGATCTTGACCACCTCCGCGCCCAGTTCGGCCAGCAGCTGGGTGCCGTAAGGCCCCGCGCCATATTGCTCGACCGCCAGGATGCGGACGCCTTCGAGGACGCGTTTCATCAGGCCGGGTTCCGCGCCACCAGCTGGCGGGCGATGATGATCCGCTGCATCTCGTTGGTGCCCTCGCCGATGCACATCAGCGGCGCGTCGCGGTAGAGGCGCTCGATCACATACTCCTTGGAATAGCCGTAGCCGCCGTGGATACGCATCGCCTCGGTTGCCACCTCGACGGCGGTCTCAGAGGCGAAGTATTTGGCCATGCCGGCTTCCATGTCGATGCGCCCGCCGGCGTCGAAGGCGCGGGCGGCGTCCTCGACCAGCAGTTCGGCGGCGCGGGTCTTGGCCGCCATGTCGCCCAGCTTCAGCTGGATTGCCTGGTGCTCGGCAATGGGCTTGCCCATGGTCTTGCGGATCTGGGCATACTTGACGCTTTCCTTCAGCGCGCGTTTGGCGATGCCGACGGAACGGGCCGCCACATTGATCCGGCCGATCTCCAGCCCGCCGGTGGCCATCACCATGCCCTTGCCCTCTTCGCCGCCGATCAGGCTGAGCTCGGCGGAGCAGCGGTAGTCCTCGAAGATGAACTCGCCGGAATCGATGCCCTTGTAGCCCAACTTCTCCAGCTTGCGGCCGTTGGAGATGCCCACCAGCGGCACCCGGGTTTCCGGGTTGATCTTGGGCGTAATCAGCATGCTCATCCCCTTGTGGCGGGGCTGGGCGTCGGGGTCGGTCTTGACCAGCAGACAACAGACGTGGCCCTGGATGGCGTTGGAAATCCAGGTCTTGGTCCCGGTCACCAGATAGTCGTCGCCGTCACGCCGCGCGACGGTACGGATGGCCTGCAGGTCGGTGCCGGCATCCGGCTCCGTCAGGCCCAGCCCGCCGCGCAGCTCGGCGCTTGCGAACTTCGGCAGCCAGTACTCTTTCTGGCGGACGGTGCCGAACTTCTGGACCACCAGGGCCATCATCAGGTGGGAGTTAAAGATCCCGGTCAGGCTCATCCACTCCTCGGCAATGCGCATGACGATCCGGGAATAGGTTGAGGCCGAGAGCCCGAGACCACCGTACTCCGGTTCGATCAAGGCCCCGAACAGCCCCAGCTCGACCATGTCGTTCACCAGGTCGGCCGGCCATTCATCATCATGCTCCAGTTGCATGGCGACGGGAGCCACCTTCTTCACGATCCACTTGTCGATGGCGTCCAGGATGGCGCGCTCGTCGGCCTCGGAGGTCTGGGCGTGCATCAGTAGGTTCCCACCTTGTCTTCGACCGCGTTGCCGCGACCCGGGATCAGCATGTTGCGCGTGAAGGTACAGACCGTGTCGCCGCGCTGGTTCTTGCCCAGGGTGCGTATGGTGACGATGCCTTGGCCCGGTCGCGACTGGCTCTCGCGCTTGGCCAGCACCTCGCTTTCGGCATAGAGCGTATCGCCGGCGAAGACTGGGACCGTAAACTTGACGTCGTCCATGCCCAGATTGGCGATGGCCTTCTGGGAGGTATCGGTGACGCTCATGCCGATCAGCAGGGCCAGTGTGTAGGTGCTGACCACCAGGTTCTGCTTGAACTCCGAGGCCTTGGCGTACTCGGCATCGAAGTGCATCGGGTGGGTGTTGAGGGTCAGCAGGGTGAAGAGGTGGTTGTCGTATTCGGTGATCGTCTTGCCGGGCCGGTGCTCATAGACATCGCCGACGTGAAAATCCTCGAAGTAGCGCCCGAAGGTCTCCCGATAGCGCTGCGGCCCCACCTCTTTCCAGTTTTGAACCATGCTCAGCCTCCCGCGCGTTCCAGAATCCGGCGTGCGGCGCGCACCACCGGCAGTTCGATCAGTTTGCCGTCCAGCAGCGCGGCACCACCCGCAGCCGCATCGAAGGCGATGATGAGGCGCCGGGCGCGATCGGCTTCGGCCAGCGTCGGGGTATGGGCCGCGTTCACCGCCTCGACCTGGTCAGGATGGATGCAGGCACGGCCCGTGAACCCCAAGGCCTTGGCGCGGCGCGTGGAGTCTGACAGCCCGGCCGCGTCGCCGATGTCGAGGTAGGGCACATCCAGCAACTCGACCCCGGCGCGCGCCGCTGCCGCCGCCAATGCGCCGCGCGCATAGAGCAGCGCGTCCCAATCCAGCGTGCAGCCGACCTCGGCCGAATAGTCCGCCGCGCCAAACAGCACCCCGGCAACGCCCTGAACGGCGGCGATATCCCAGGCCTGGCGCAGACCCTCGGGGCTTTCGATGATCGGCCACAATGGAACCTCGTCGCCAAGCCGCAGCCGCAAACTGACCAGTTGCCCCGGAGTCTCAACCTTCGGAACCATTGCAAAAGCCAGAGGCAGGCCCGAAAGCGCGCGGCAATCGGCGTCGAGATATTCGCTGGCCGGCCCATTGACGCGTACGCCAAGGCCGGGCCGGGCCCCCTGGGCCAGAAAGGCAGTCACGGCGGTGCGGGCCTTGCCTTTGGCATCTGGTGCGACGGCGTCTTCCAGGTCGATGCAGACGGCGTCAGCCCCCGCAGCCAAGGCTTTTTCGAAACGCTCCGGACGATTGCCGGGTACAAATAACAGGGACCGAAAGGTCATCAGGGCGGAGTGTCCGGACAAATTGTCCGGACAAATTAGGTGGACCTCGCTTCGAGGTCAAACAGGAACAGTAAGGTACCCGATAAGCGCCCGTGCCACCCGCTCTGTCAGATCCCGCGAGGGTGACCTATCGGCCCAGGCGTCAGCCTCGACCAATGCCTGCGCCAGCGTCAGACAATCGCTCGCCCGGCTTGCAGACAGACCGGGCGCAAGTTCGCTGCTGTGTCGCGCCAACAACTGTTCGACAGCGGTAATCATGCGCGAGCGGGCAGCCGCAATTTCGGGAACGGGCAATCGGCGTTCTTCATAATCAAGTGCGGCTGCCAACCGCGCCTCGCCATATTGCTGGGCGACAGCGAGGATGGCGAGTTGCCTGATGGACTCCACAAGCGTTCTGCCAACGAGCGCGGCGATTGAGCCCTCCAGTCCGTCCGCGAGCGCGGCCTGGCTGCGTACTATGAGGGCGGCGGCAAGCGCATCCTTGTTGGGGAAGTACTGGTAGAGCGAACCGACACTGACGCCTGCCGCCTCGGCCACCCGGTTTGTGTTGAAGCCCTCGAGGCCGTGAGAGGCGAGAACGCGAGTCGCGCCGCCCAGGATGGCTGCAACGGTGGCCTCGGAACGTGCTTGCCGGGGCTTTTTGCGAGGATCGAAGCTGAGGTTCGCCACCGCTCAACGACTCCATCCGAACGCGAGTCTGGAAACCGAGCAATAGCTCATATGATGAACGCCGTCCACAAATGGAGGCGGTCGATGACCTTTGAGAACTTTTACCGTGACGTCTTTTTGCCAGAGCATCGCGATCCGCGAAACATCGCGATGCATGCGTCAGGCGTGATCGGCGGTCTGGTTCTGGTGGTCTGGGCGTTTGCGGCGGACCACCCTGGGTGGGCGCTCGCCTGGCCGGTTGCGCATGTCGCGCCCGGTCTGATCGGGCACCGTTTGTTTGAGCGAAACGCCGCCGTCGGCGATCTCCGGGTTACCCGCAAAGACGCCCCCGGCTGGTGGTTCCTGATCGCCAACCACCGTATGGTCTGGGACCTCCTCCGGGGTGGCCATAGTTGGCGGTGAACTGTTAGAGCGGCGCCGGAACCGCTGCAGCAAACGCTGCGGCAATCTCACGGCGGCTGGCGATCCAGACATCGGGTCGCCTGGCCACATGCTCCAGGAACCCCTTCAGCGCCCCGATCCGCCCCGGTCGGCCTATGATCCGCAGGTGCAAGCCCAGGCTCATGTAGCGGGCACCGTCGCGCTCGGCCTCGTCGGCCAGCCAGTCGAAGGTGTCAGTGGCATAGGTCAGCCAGTCACGGGCGGTCAGCGAGGGGGCCAGCCAGAACTTCATGTCATTGCTGTCCAACGCATAGGGCATCATCAGCATCGGGCGCTTTGACCCGTCTGTCATTTCCACGGTCTCCCAGAACGGGAAATCGTCGGAGTAGTCGTCCATGTGATAGGTAAAACCCTCCTCCACCAGCAGGCGGCGCGTCACCTCTGTGTGCAGATAGCGCGACAGCCAGCCGACCGGGCGCTGGCCGGTGGTCTGCTCGAGGCTTTCGGCGGCTTTGCGAATGAACTCGCGCTCCTTGGCCTCGTCCATCCAGAACTGGTGCGCCCAGCGGTAGCCGTGGCTGCAGACCTCGTCGCCCCGCGCCGCGATGGCCCTGGCGATCTCGGGCGCGCGTTCCAGCGCCAGCGCCGCCGCCGTCCAGGTGGCGCGGATCATGTGCTCGTCCAGCAGCTTCAGGATACGCGGCGCGCCGGCCTTGATGCCGTACTGATAGTTGCTCTCGTTGCCATGCATCCGCATCGGACGCTTTGGGACGGCGCTGAGCTCGTCGACCGGCTCGGGACCTTTGTCGCCATCACGGATATTCTGTTCCGCGCCTTCCTCGACATTGACGACGATGGAGAGGGCGAATTTCGAGCCATTGGGCCAGGTGAAGTCGGGCGGGGCGGGCATAGGCTAGTGCGGCTCCTCGCCACCGGACACATTCATACTCTCCGCCGTGATGTAGGCGGCCTCATCCGAGCAGAGGAACGCCACGGCCTTGGCGGTGTCTTCCGGCAGGCCGGGGCGTTTCAGGGGGATGCGGTCGGCCATGGCCTTGAGGTAGTCCTCGACCGAGGCCGCGCCCACCACCTTGGCGAAGTATTCGTTCTGCCAGGCACCCAGGCCGGTGGTGACGTGGTTGGGGCAGACGTTGTTGACGGTGATAGCGTGGGGGCCAAGCTCAATGGCGGCGGAACGCACCAGCCCGACCAGACCGTGTTTGGACGACGTATAGGCCTGTGCGTGGGGGAAGCCTGACTTGGCAGCTTGGCTGGCGATGTTGACGATGCGACCGCCGCGGCCCTGGGCCACCATCACCTCGGCGGCCGCGCGCAGACCGAAGAACGATCCCGTCAGGTTGACGTCGATCACGGCCCGCCAGTCATCCGGCGTCACCTCCAACAAGGGCTTCATGATGTAGCCGATGCCGGCGTTGTTGACCCAGATGTCGAGCGAGCCGTGGGTGTCGATCGCATGTTTTGCCAGCGCCTGGGCGGCGGCGAAGTCGCGTACGTCGCAGACGCAGGTCGAGGCCTGACCACCCGCCGCACGGATATCGGCGGCGACGGCCTCCATCTCGGCGGTGGCACCGATCATGGCACCCGGCGTGGCCGCGTCACGCGAGGCCCCGATGTCGGAGATAACCACCGCGCAGCCCTCGTCAGCCAGCCGGCGCGCAATAGCCTCGCCCAGGCCGGCGCGTCGGCCCGAGCCGGTGACGACTGCGGTCTTTCCGGCGAAACGTCCGGTCATTTCTTACGCTTCCAGCCGATCTTCTTCATGATCAGGAACTGGACCTCGGCCATGCCCTGGAACTCAGCCGCGATGGCCTGCATCACCGGAGTGGCCACGTCGGCGCCGAACTGGCCCATGTCGCGCACGTCGATGATCTCGATATAGCGATAGGGGGAGGGGCCGCCGCCCATGACCTCCTGGGTCTTGAACACCTCGAACTTGCGGATCGAGGGCAGGCCATTGACGGTCGGCAGGTCCTTGGCACGAGCCCAGGCTTCATAGTCGGCGACTTTGACGCCCGGCTTGAGATTAAACAGCGCGATGATACGGGTATTCGCCATGGTATCCCTCGAAAGACTGGCAAGATTGAAATGATATAGACATAGACCATTTGGATCAGGAAGCCCTTGGCGTACACTGGCGTTGCAGGAGAGGCGAAATGGACGGTAGCGGCGATCTGAAAAACGCAGGCCCGGCGCAGGTCTATGACGGGCCGCCGGACTACCGCGCCGTCGGCCGGCACGGCGTGTTTCCGCAGACCAGCCACGACGAGATCGCGCGGCTGAACTTCCTGGCCCACCTGAACCGCCACCTGTCCACGCGGGTGATGCCGCATGTGAAAACGGCCTGGGAACAGCGCGCCGAGCCGAAGCTGATGGCCGAGACCGGTGCAGGACCCAGGACCCGCCACGACGTGCGCAAGGCGCTTCTGAAGGATCCGACATACCAGACCTGGTCGGCGTTGCGCCGCCTGACCATGGAACAGCGTCAGCAGGCCGGGCGGTGGACGACTATCCGACAGGCCGAACAACTGGCGGCGATCACCCGCACCCTGACCGAAGGCGATGCGCGGCTGGAACTGGACCCCGCCCTGCCGATCCCGCGCTACATATCGGCGGTGGACCACCACTGCATGCCGGGCAGCTATCACAAGGAACTGTTTCCCGGCGACGTCTCGGGCGCCGCCAACTACGACCACGCCATCTTCGCCACGACGGGCGGCGCGCTGGGCCGCTATTCCGACGGCGGCGGCCATGCGGTGGTCCAGTGGGTGCGCAAGCATCTGCCCGACTTCAAGCCAACGCGGATCCTCGATATCGGCGCGACGCTCGGTCAGAACATGATCCCGATCGCTGAGGCTTTCCCGGACGCCGAGGTCGTGGCGCTGGATGTGGGCGGTCCAATGCTGCGTTACGGTCTGGCGCGCGCCAAATCCATGGGCGTGGAGAACGTGCGCTTTGTGCAGGCCGACGCCTCGGATCTCTCGCGCTATACGGACGAGAGCTTTGACTGGGTGCAGACCACCATGTTCCTGCATGAGCTGAGCTACGCTTCGATGCGGGCGATCTTCCGCGAGAGCTATCGGGTGCTGAAACCCGGGGGCATCGTGCTGCACGTGGAACAGCCGCAGTACGCGCCAGAGATGCCGTTGTTCGAACAGGCGATGCGCGACTGGGACGCCTTCTACAACAACGAGCCGTTCTGGAGCACGCTGCACGAGATCGACCTAGACGCCTATATGGTCGAGGCCGGCTTCTCGAAGGACAGGCTGATCCACGACGGTGTCACCGCTGTGGTCGACCGCGATGTCTTCCCCGACGCCGCAGATGACGAGGGCGAGGATTACGGCCGCAAAGCGGCCTGGCATGTGATCGGAGCGCGCAAGTGAGTACGGCTGAAGCGCTGGCCCGTTCATCCGCCAAGCCGGCAGGCAAACGGCCATACTTCCTGGCGCCGGAGACTGAACGGGTTCTGGCCATCAC
Organism: Phenylobacterium deserti; assembly: GCA_945883235.1. Lineage (GTDB taxonomy): Bacteria > Pseudomonadota > Alphaproteobacteria > Caulobacterales > Caulobacteraceae > Phenylobacterium > Phenylobacterium deserti_A. The sequence goes on from CAMCXF010000057.1 coordinate 7,621, forward strand.
CATGGCCACTGTTCAGGAATTGGCCGTAGCGCGCGAGCGGATCGACACCCTGGAACGCCTGCTGGAAGCCAAGGGCGTGGTGCGGCGCGACGAGATCGAGCAGTTCGCACCCACCGCCGATCAGGCCGCCGAGCGCGGGCTGTGGATGCAGGAATATCTGACCCGCGTCCTTCGCATTGTCCAACAGGAGGCCGAGGCGGTGGAAGCCAACACCGCGGGCGACCTCTACTCGGAGGACGTGGCGGTCGAAGTTTCACGAGCTGACGCATGACACACGACATCTCCAGCCTGATCCGCAGCGCGGTGTTTGTCTCCGATCTCGAGCGGTCGACGATCTTCTATCGCGCCCTGGGATTCACGTCGGTCTACTTCGAGGGCGAGCTGGACGGACCGTCCACAGCTGCCGCCTTGAAGACGCCGCTGACCACCACCTGCCTCTGCCGCATCCTGCGTCCCGAGGGCCGTCCAAACTTCGGGATGATCGGCCTGTTCGAACTGACGCCTGCGCAGGAGGCCATCCCGCGCGGCGACGGCCCGCCGCGCCTGGGCGAGGTGGCGCTGGTGCTCTACGCCACGCCCATCCACGCGGCGGTGGAGGCTGCCCGTGCAGCGGGCGCCAGCTGGTCGCCGGATCCCAGCCTGTTCGTCATGCCCCACCGCCAGCAGTACGAAGTCTGCCTGCGCGACCCCGACGGCGTCCTGATCAACCTGATCGACCGGCCGCCGGCGGAGCAGGATCGGACGACGCCGGTTGGGGGGTGACGGCCGGACTTTGCCGTAGGCGACCTCTGTAAGGTATGCACCCGCCCATGAGCCAGTTCTGGAGCCGCCTGACCCACGACCTTCACCCCTACGTGCCGGGCGAGCAGCCGCGTATAGCGGGGCTGGTCAAGCTCAACACCAACGAGAGCCCGTTCGGGCCTTCGCCCAGGGTACTTGAAGCGCTGCGGGCCGGGGCGACGGATGATCTTCGCCTCTATCCGGACCCGCAATCGAGTGCGCTCCGGGCCGCCCTGGCCGCCAATAATGGTGTGGCGCCCGAGCAGGTTTTTGTCGGCAATGGCTCGGACGAGGTGTTGGCCCACGTCTTCGCCAGCTTGTTGAAGCAGGACCAGCCGCTGCTATTCCCCGACATCACCTACAGCTTCTATCCGGTCTATTGCCGACTGTTCGGGATAACCCACCAGACCGTCCCGCTGGATGCAGGACTGCGGGTTCGCGTGGAGGACTATCGGCGCCCGGCCGGTGCCGTGATCCTGCCCAATCCGAATGCGCCCACCGGCGTCGCGCTGAGCCGCGCGGAGATCGTGACCCTTCTGGAGATGCACCCGAACGCCTCGGTGGTGACCGACGAGGCCTATGTGGACTTCGGTGCCGAGACGGCGATCCCTCTGGTGGCGGACCATCCCAATCTGCTGGTCGTCCAGACCATGTCGAAATCCCGCGCGCTGGCAGGCTTGCGTGTCGGCTAGGCCATCGGTGACGCAACTCTGATCGAGGGGCTGAACCGGGTGAAGGACAGCTTCAACTCCTATCCCCTGGGTCGCCTGGCCCAGGCCGGGGCCATCGCCTCGCTGGAGGATGAGGCGTGGTTCCAGCAAAGCCGGGCGCGGGTGATCGAAGGCCGGGCGCGGCTGGAGCGTGGCCTGACCGGCCTGGATTTCGACGTCCTTCCCTCGTGCGCCAACTTCGTCTTCGCGCGCCATCCGGATCAGGAAGGCGCAGCCCTGGCGGCGGCGCTCCGTGAGCGCGCCGTGATCGTCCGCCATTTCGCAAAGCCGCGAATCTCTGACTATCTGCGGATCACGGTGGGGACGGAGGACCAGGTCGAAGTGTTGCTGGCGGCTTTGGCGGGGATTGTTCGAGCGTGACTTATGTGATCGCCGGGGCCTCGATCAGCAGGACCTGCACCTCCGCAGTCCCGTCCCGCAGCTTGCGCGCGGCGGCGTATTCCGGACTGTTCCAGAAGGTTAGCGCCGCGGCCTTGTCGGGCCACTCGGAGATCACCATCGAGGCACCGTCGCCGAAGTCGCCTTCCAACAGCATGGCGCCCGGGCCGCGCAGCACATAGCGGCCGCCGAATTTGGGCAGCAGTTCGGCGGCAGCCTTGCCATAGCCGGCGATGAAGGCGTCGCGGTCCTTGAGCTTGGCGGTGACGATCATATAGGCGGGCATGCGGGAGCCTCTCGACAGCAAATGGTATAAGATTATACCATTTCGCGGATCACGCCTGAGGACAAGCCATGAAGCTGCTGCGCGCTGCAACGCTCACCACGCCACACGTCACCGCCGCCGCCGAGCGCTATGCGAAATGGTTGGACTACAGCGTGGTCGAAACGGGGGTTGTGGCGGTTGAGCTGGCTGCCGCCTGGGGCGCGCCGGCCAGCACAGGCCGCCGGTATGCAGTGCTGCAGCCGGCCTCCGGCGCCGAAGTGTTCATTCGCTTTGTCGAAGGTGATGTTCCGGCCGACTATCGTCCCTTGCGGACCTATGGCTGGGCGGCGATCGAGATATGTGTTCAGGATACCCTGGCCGTGAACGCCCGCATGGAGACTTCGCCCTTCGAGATCATTGGCCCGCCCAAACAACTGGACGGCCTGCCGGCGATCTTCCCGATGCAGGTGCGCGGGCCCGACAGCGAGATTGTCTATCTGACGCAGATCCGCTCGGACCTGCCGGACTATGACCTGCCACGCGCCGCCAGCCTGATCGACAAGCTGTTCATCCTGGTGCTGGCCTGTTCCGACATGGAGGCTACTGCCCGCTGGTTCCGAGACACCCTGGGCATCCAGCATGGCCGCGAGATGGAGATCATTTACTCGATGATCAATAATGCCTTCGACCTGCCCGCTGACACCCGGCACCGGCTGGCGACCGGCATCCACGAGCGCGACTGCTTCCTGGAGTTCGACCAGTATCCCGAGGCGGCGACGGCGCGACCCGGCGATCGGGGCGCTCTGCCGCCCGGGGTGGCCATGACGACCCTGTTGCATCCGGACATCGACGCCATTCCTGGCGACTGGATCATGCCGCCAACGCCGAGATCGGGACCGATCTACGGAGGTCGGCGCGCCGGGGTGTTGCGCGCGCCGGACGGCGTTCGGGTCGAGGTGGTGGCAATATGAGTATGGTCCGTGAAGTTGTTCTGAAGCGTGCGCCGACCGCCACGCCGGTTGCGGAGGATTTCGAGGTCGTCGAGCGGGCCGCGCCCACCGCCCTGTCCGGACAACTGCTGGTCCGCAGTCTCTACCAGTCGCTGGACCCCTATGTCGGCTCGCGCCTGCGAGGGCGGCATATGGGGGAACCAGCACCTGCCCCGGGCGATAGTCTGCCGGGCTTCAGCGTCGGCGAGGTGCTGGCCTCCGGCGATCCCGCCTTTGCGGTCGGCGACCGGGTGGTGGGCGAGATGGGCTGGACGGAGGTCGGTGTGATGGCGTCGGCGGAAACGCGCCGGGTCTCCGGCGATCTCCCCGCCGCCGCGCATCTGGGTGTGCTGGGTATGCCGGGTCTGACCGCCTGGGCGGGGGTGACGCAACTGGCCAAGGTGGGTGCGGGCGACATCTTCAGCGTTGATGCGGCGGCAGGGCCGGTCGGCGGCACGGCCGGCCAGATCGCCCGTATTCTGGGCGCACGGACGGTGGGTCTGGCGGGAGGTCCGGAGAAGTGCGCCGTGCTGACCGACATCTACGGCTTCGATGCGGCGGTCGACTACCGTCAGCCTGACTGGATCCAGACCTTTGCGCGCGAGACCGCGCCGGGGTCCACCGTCCACTTCGAGAATGTCGGACTGTCGATCCTGATGCCGGCGATGCAGCGGCTGCAGACCTATGGCCGGGTGGTGCTGTGCGGGATGGCCGAGCACTACCACGCCGAGGCGCCCCCGGCGCAGATGCCTGTGGGTATGGTCATCGGCAAGCGCGCAGCCATGCTGGGTCTGGTGGTCTATGACTTTTACCCCCGCTGGTCGGAGTGGGTGGAACTCGCGCGGCCCTGGATTGCGGAGGGCAAGCTGGTGTCCGTGGATGATGTCAGCGAGGGCGTGGAGAGCGCGCCGGAGCAGTTCGCCCGGCTGATGCGCGGCGAAAATCGCGGCAAGGCGCTGGTGCGGATGTCGGACGCAGGATGAGCGGGTCTCGCCACTTCGCGGTCGTCGAGGGGCGACAGGTCCTTTATCGCCGGTTCGGCGAGGGCCCCGCGGTGTTCGTGCTGCATGGATCGCCCCAGGCGTCCCGGGCCGTGATCGCCGTGGCCGAGGCCTGCGCCGCACGGGGCCTGTGCGCCATCGCGCCGGATACGCCAGGCGCCGGGATGTCAGACCCCTTGCCGGGTGAGCGCCCGACGAGCGCCGACTATGCGCGACATCTTCATGGGCTCGCCGATGTGTTGGGCCTCAAGCGTGTGGGCCTCTACGGGTTCCACACCGGTGCGGCGACGGCGTGCGCGTTCGCAGGCCTGTTTCCCGACCGCACGGCGGCGGTGGCGCTGGAGGGCCTGCCGGCCTGGACCGAGGACGAGCGCGCCGACTTCACCGCCAACTATCTGCCCAGCTTTCAACCGTCCTGGGACGGGTCGCACATGGCCTGGCTGTGGGCGCGGATGGAGGAGCAGGTGGTGTTCTTCCCCTGGAGTTCACCGACGCCCGGCGCGCGGATGCGCTATCCGGTAACGCTCAAGGAAGGCGTCCACGCCAACTGTATGGATCTGTTGGACGCCGGCGACAGCTATCGGGCCGTCTACCAAGCCGCCTTCGATTTCCGGCTGGCCGAGTGGCTGCCGCGTCTCGCGGCCCCGGCACTGATCGCCACCACGGAATTCGATGTGCTGCGTGAGCATCTGGAGCGGCCGGAAATGGCGGGGCGGGGTCGCGCGTTCGCAGGTTTGCCGGAAATGCAGGCTGCGGTGGCGGACCATCTTGGGGGCCATCCGGGCGATGCCGCACCGCCGGCGCCAGATTTGCCGGACCGGGGGTTTGTGGAGGTGGGCGGCGAGACGCTGGCCTGGCGCGCCTCGACCGGGAAGGGCCAACCTGTGCTGCGACTGCATGCTGCGGGCGAGAGGTCTGTGGTGCCGGTGGAGGCCGACCGACCGGTGATCACTCTCGACCTACCGGGCCATGGAGATTCAGCCGAAGGCTGGGCCGCGCCGATCTACGGCCTTGAGGCCTGGACCGCCCCGGTGGCCACTGCACTCGACCGGCTGGGGCGCGACGATCTGACAGCTGAGGGTGCCGGGATCGGCGGGCACATCGCCCTGGCGTTGCACCAGCAGGGCCGCGCCCGGGCCGCCCACGCCACCGGTCCGGGCTATGGTCCCCAGCCCGCCGCCGGCTTCGGGTCTGTATCACTGGCCCCGGAGTGGGACGGCGCGCATCTGGTCCGGGCCTGGCGGATAGCGCGCTGGGAGGGGCTCTATTCGCCCTGGCACGACCGCGTTCCGGCTCAGGCGCGAACGCCCTTTGAGACCCTGGATCCGGCCAGTATTCACCGCCGCGCTGTCGGCTTGCTCAAGGCCCACGACCGCTGGCTGGCGGCCGCCACGCTGGAGGGTCAGCTTTCTGCCGTGGCCCCGAACGTCCGATAACGGCCCAGCAGCAACAGCAGAACTGCGCCCGCCACCAGCAGGCCGGCCGACAGCATCAGCGGTCCATCGTAGTTGCCGGTGGCATCGAAGGCGCGACCGAACACCACCGGGCCGATCCCGGCCCCCAGCGCGAAGAAGCCGTAGAGGCTGCCATAGATCGCGCCATAGCTCTTCAGGCCAAAGTAGCGCGCCACCAGAAACGCCATCAGGTCGTATTCCACGCCTGCCGCAAAGCCGATCAGGATGATCGAGCCGGCGGCGGTGGCATAGGTCAGGTCGCCGTGAGCGAACATCCAGCAGGCCAGGGCCGGCGCGCTGAGCATGAAGAACGCGATCCCCGGCGCCCAGAAGCGGTCAATCAACCACCCGCCGACCACTCGGCCGGCGATCACTGACAGGCCGATCAGGGAGACCAGGCTAACAATGTCAGGCCCTGAGAACCCCGCCGTCTTGACAATGTTTTCCATATTGGGGATCGGTCCGCCGACGCCGAAGCTGATCGGCACAAATGCAATGGCCAATACCCAGAACCGCCAGTTGCGCAGGGTCTCGGAGAAAGTCAGGCCCGGCGTTGCGGCGGCCCGCAAAGCGTCGCTCTCGCGGCGATCTGCGGCGCTCTGATTGCGGTCCCCGACATCGTGGAAGGCGAACCAGGCCACCGGAAACGCCAGGATCAGGGGCAGGGCGCCGACCGCCATATAGGCTGCGCGCCATCCGTAGGCGTCGATCACGAAGGCTGTGAAGGGTTTGACGAGGAAGCCGAAGACGCCGGTTCCCAGCAGGGACAGGCCAAGCGCAAAGCCCTTACGGTCTTCAAACTGGTTGTTTACGGCCCGCGTCCAGGTGATTGGCAGCGTGCCGGCCCCCAGCACCGCCATGATCGCCCAGTTGGCGTAGAAGAACCGGATGTCGCCCGGATTGGCGGCGAAGGCCATGAAGCTGAAACCAAACAGCACGACCGAAATCAAGGCGATGGGGCGCACACCGACGCGGTCGGCCAGCAGGCCCACGATGGGGCTGGCCACCAGCACCGCAAAGGTCATGATCGGCAGGCCCGCCATGATGTCGCCGAACGCCCAGCCGAACTCGCGCGCCAGTTCCGGGGCCAGCATGCCGATGGTATAGAAGGGCACCGGCGACAGACCCAGCCCAATGCCGAGCATGGAGGCCAGCACCACTGGCCAGCCGGTGCGGAACTCCGAATAACCCTTGCTCTCTGCCACGTCGCTGCCCCTTAATGGTATAAGACTAGATCATTTGCGCTGGCTTCGTCGGCGCTGGCAAGAGGGGCGCATGGCAGCCAACGATCAACCCCCCACCGTCGAGCGTTACGACAGTCCGCTCTACCTGATCATCTGTCGCGACGGCCCCGGGTCTGCGACCGCGCGGGCGGAAAAGCTGGACGACCATCTTCGCCACGTCGAGGTCAACTGGCGGCGCTACGTCCTGGCGGGGCCCCTGCGCGATCCCGGGGCGCAGCCGCTGATCGGATCCTATTTCCTGGTCCGCGCCACCGACGAGGCGGATGCCCGAGCACTGATGGACGGCGACCCCTACGTCTCCAGCGGTATGTACGCGACGATGGAGGTACTTGAGGCCACGGCCTCGATCGGCCTCCATCTGGGCGGCAAAATCTGGGAGAGTGCCGATGCCATCCGCGACAAGGCGGCGGGCTGATGTCAAACCGCGCGGCGCTGGCCCGGGTCTTCCCGTCGATCCTGCGTCATGAAGGTCGTTGGACCGGAACCTATACGCACCTGGACGAAAACGCTGCCGTACTTGACCGGCACGCGACCGACGTCACCTGTGAGTTTCCGGACACGGGCCCTCACGCCTATCTGCAGCACAATCGTTTTCACTGGCCGGATGGTCGGGAGAGTTCCACGACGCTGGAAGGGGAACTGCGCGGTGACCGGCTCTGGTGGGATGCTGCGACATTCTGCGGCTGGGCCTGGGAAACCCGGGAAGGACTGATCCTGTTGGACCTGGAGCGCAAGGACGATCCCGGTGCCCGCTTCTACGAGATCATCGTGACCGCGCCGGACGGCCAGACCCGGGCACGGACATGGCATTGGTTCCGCGAGGGGCGGCTCTTCAAGCGCACACTTTGCGATGAGGCGCGGGCCTGACCTGCTTCGGAACTTGCGGTGGCGGCCGGTTTGGGATTTGTTCGGACAAATTGTCGAGAGGACGCGGCGTGCTGCACAGAACCGTTCGGGGGACGATCCGCTATACGTCCAAAAAGCCGGAGATGCTGGACCTGGCGCGAGGGGTCGAGCATTTCACCTTCACGCACCATACCGACGGCAAGACAACGATGCGGGCGCACTGCTGCATCGAGGAGCCAGAGCCGACGGTGATGCGTGACATCGTCTATTCCTTGGATGAGCGCGGCAAACCGATGGACTGCCACGTGAGACTGACGGTGGGCGATCAGTTCATGGGTTCAGGGTGGTTCCGGTTCGGGCCGGATTTCGTGGAATGTGAATCCTACGGTCCGTCAATCGGCCGCCTCTCGCAGCGCGTGGAACTGAACGGCCCCATCGACGGCATGGGCACGCACCCGGTTGTGGCCGATGGCTATCTTCTGTCGGGTCTTGGCCTGGAGAGTACGCCGGGCGAGGTGCGCGTCATCCGCGTGAAAGTCCCGTCACCGGATCATCGAGGCGCCACGCCGCCGATGATTGCCGAGGTGAACATCGGTGCGGTGTTCATCAAGCGTGAAACGATCACCGTCGCCGCCGGGACCTTCGCCGCCCGCCACTTCCAGTTCGTCGATGATGGGACCAGCGGGATGGCTGGAGCCCACCCGCCCTATGACGTCTGGATCACCGACGACGCCGACGGCGTCATGCTGCAGGGTGGCGTCGGCGGCTACATGCAGACTTGGTATGAGCTGACCGCGCTGGAACGAAATTGACGCCCGTGCGCAGGTACGGCCGGGTCCAGACCCGACCGCCGCCCTGACTCAGCCGTTCCTCGCGGCTCGGGCTACCGTTCGATAGCCTCAGAACTTGTAGCTGGCCGACGCGCCGATCTGACGCTTGCGCGGCGCCGAGACCGGGAAGTCGCGGAAGAACGAGAGCCCGTTCAATCCTGTCAGCGGGTTGATCCGGAAAATCGGCTTGCTGAAGTCGAGAATGCGGGTCACCACCAGCGGCGTCTTGTCGTCGAGCAGGTTGCGGCCAAAGACCGAGAAGTCCCAGTTGCCTCGCCGGATCCCCACACTGCCGTTCAGATTGAAGCTGTCCCCGGCCCAGTTGAGGTTGTCGACCTGGGTGTAGCGCTTGGACTCGTACGAAAGGTCCGCACGCGCTGAGAACTCCAGGTCATTGGTCAGGGTCTTGTTGATCTCGCCCGTCAGGACGAACTGGTGGGTCGGCGTCTGGGGCAGCCGATTGCCGCTTACGTCGCCGCCGTCGGTCGTGTCGACGTCCAGCGGATTGCGGGCACCACCGCGCAGGAACGCCGGGCGACCGTCAGTGTCGTAGATTTCCTGAGTGGTGTCATCGAAGAAGCGCGTGAACTTGGCGTCAGCCAAGGTGTAGCCCGCCCGCAGATAGAGCCAGTCAGCGGGCCTTCCGGAGAGCTCGATTTCGAAGCCCTTAATCTCGGATGCGCCGGCATTCTGAATAAATACAACGCTGTTGGGCGTACCGTTCAGACGAGTATAGGGCTCGCCACGGCTCAATTGCTGATGCGACCAGTCCGTGTAGAAAGCAGCGATCGCATAGTTGATCCATCCGCCCAGTCGCCCTTTGGCTCCCACTTCATAGCTCCAGGCGCTTTCTTCGTCGAAGACGTCGAAGCCAGCCAGAGCGAAGGTCGCCAGGTCCGCCGGAATGGCGTCGGTCGGAAAGTTGTTGAAGCCGCCGGGCTTGTTGCCCTTGGCAGCCGACGCATGGAGCGTCAGATCAGGACTCACTTCATAGCGAGCCGTGACCCGCGGGAGGAAGGTGTTGAACTTGACCTCGCGAAGATTGGTGGGCGCCGGCGCGGGGCTGCCCGCGACGCCCGTGATCTCGGTGGATCCCAAAATGCGCTCCGACTGGTAGCGGGCTTCCGCGCTGATCGTCAGGGCGTCGGTGACATCGCCTTCAATCAATCCGAACACTGACTTGCTTCTGACGCCGTCAGCGCTGTCCACCGGACGGCGGGTATTGTTGGCTATATTGACGCTGAAGCCTTCGCGGACATTCTCGCGATAGTAGTATGCGCCGACGAGCCCTCGGATACGCTTGTCCTGCGGCGACAGGAGCCTGAGTTCCTGACTGAAATCGCTATTGCTGCTGCCATCGACCGTGAAGGAGGGATTCAGGCTGGGCACCAGGGCATTGTCCTGGCCTGTGATGCTTTTGTTGGAGTTGACGGCCGTGATCGACGTCAGGCTGAAGCCGCTGTCTGTGGTATAGGTCGCAGAGACATTGCTGCGATAGAAGCGGCGGTCCAGACCGTGGTAGCCCAACGCCTCGATGGCGTCGTTGTTGTAGGCATAGCTCGGTAGGATGCTGACCTCGCCGCAATAGAACCCGCGACGGCTGGTGAGCGTGCGCGGCGTTGTCCCGATTGGAGTCGTCAGCGGCGGCGCAAAGCAGTTATTCTTGGCCGAACCCGGGAAGCCGTAGATGTAACCCTTGTCCTCGTCGCGGCTATAGCCAAACGTGCCCAGAATCTCGAGATTCTTGATCGGGGTGAACAGCACGCGAGCGCCGTAATTCTTGCTGCGCTGGTCGCCCAGGTCGCGCTTGCCACTGTCGGCATTGATGTAGTCGCCGCCGAATTCATAGCTTCGGGCGTTGAGTTCAACGAGGAGCACGTCCTTGATGATCGGGCCGGAAATGAACCCCGAGACCTCGAGATTGTCATACTGACCGCCGGTCACTTTAATGCGACCCGTCAATTCGTTGCTGGGTCGACGCGTGACATAGTTGATAGCGCCGGCAAAGGTGCCGCGTCCGAACAGGGCCGACTGGGGCCCCTTGATGACTTCCACCCGTTCCAGGTTGTCCAGCTGGTAGCTGGAGATATTGTCCGAGACGAAAACACCGTCAACGAAGAAGGCCGCGTTGGGTGCGCCCACCACGGATGACATGCCGCGGACCGAGGGCCGCACGCCGGCACCGCCCCCGCCACCGGTCCGGCCAAAGCCCTGCCGGAACGAGAAGCCGGGGGTCTGGGCGGCAAGGTCGGAGACGTTGACCAGATTGGCGCGGGCGATGGCCTCTCCGCTGACCACCGAGATCGTCAACGGCACGTCCTGCAGCCGCTCTTCGCGCTTGCGGGCGGTGACCACTACTTCATCGACGGCGGTGCCCGCAGACTCCGCCGCGCCGGTTGGCGTCGTCTGGGAGTAGGCCGAAGACGCGGCGCTCAGGAACAGGATCGCCAGCGGCGTTCCGACTGATTTTTTCATGTATCCCCCGGGGCAATCTTGCCTAGCAAGTCGACTCTTGAGCGAACAGTCTCTGATTTGTCCGGACAAATCAAGAGCAATCACGCTGGGGCAAGCCACGCCGGATTGACAGGCGTTTGAGCCCGCCCATAGTTTGTCCGGACAAATTCGAGAGTGTGGTCGTTTGGCCCCTGCAACAGGTTGCGGTTCATGATTGACGTCCACACGCACAGGGTCTTCTGGACCATCCACAAATATGCCGGGCTGCTGGCCTGCGCCTGGCTGCTGGTGCTGGGCGTCACCGGCGTGCTGCTGGATCATCACGAGTGGCGCTGGCTGAGCCAGAACAGCGTGCCCACCACCTGGACGTCGAAACAGATCAATCGCCTGGTGCCCGGCACCGTGATGCGCCATGTCGTCGCGACACCCGCCAAGATCGTCGGCGGGTCGGAACGCGGAACCTGGCTCAGTTCAGACAAGGGCCAGACCTGGAAAAAAGTGGCGTTTGGCGGTCTGTCGCACCAACCGCAACTCTTCGGCTTCGCCGGCTCGGCGCGCGGGAATTTTTCAGGGGTCTATCTGGCCACCGACGACGGGCTCTGGACGCTGACAGCGGACGGCGCGTCGGCGCTGCGCATCGCGTTGCGGGGAGCGCATCTCACATCCATCAGCCCGGGCCACGATGACGCTACTGTCGTTGTCGTGCGCGATCACAGCGATCTGCTGACCATCGACAAGCAGTCCGGCGCTGTGACCACGATCGACCGCAGTGACAGTGTTTCCGGCCTTACACCGGACGTGCCGTTCGACACCTTTATCCGTGAGATTCACTTCGGGCGCGGGTTGTTGGCGGGCGGATGGTCAATCTGGCTGAACGATTTCGCCGGGGTTGCGATCATCGTGCTGTCGTTGAGCGGCTTCGCCTACTGGCTGGTAAAGCGCAACGGCAAGGCCATGGGCCTGTCCCTGCCCGCGCGAAAGGGCGCGGTGAAGTGGCTGTTCCGGTCGCACGGACCGCTGGTGGGTCTGATTGCCACGCTACCGATCCTCTACATTGCCGCCACGGCGATTCCGCTGAATCACATCTACGGCTTCATCGACGCGACCAAGGGCTGGGAAGTTAGCCGCGCGTCGCTGCCCCCCGCCTATCAGGCCAGCAATCTGAACGGCGAGATCGATGCCGTGGTCGCCTGGCCAGGCGAGCCGGGACGGCTGTCTATCTCGTCGCGTTTTGGCGTGTTGGGTTCACGCGACAACGGCCGCACCTGGCGCATGGAGCCGTCCATTCCCGATCCGTCAGGCATGGCCGGGGCCAACCTGTTCCGGATCGATGACAGCGTCTTCGTGGGCCGGGGTGGCGACCGCAACATCGTGCAGCATCTAGGCGGCGACCGCTGGCAGTCGCTGAAAGGCCCTCCGACTGGGATGACCGGCGCTGCGCGCCAAGGCGACCAATGGCTGGTGAAGAGCAGTCGCGGTTTCTACACCGCCGCCGACGGCGCGCCCACCTATGGCAAGGCCGGCGTGGAGTTCAAGGATGCAGTGTCCGGGACCACCTGGTTCCTGTTCGCCGCCGACATCCATGCGGGCGTGATCTTTCACGAGCAGTTCAAGTGGCTGAACGACGTGTTTGCCGTGCTGGCCGTTTTGCTGGTGATCAGCGGGCCGGTAATCTGGCTCCGGCGGCGGTGGGTATAGCCCGCGGGGCGATCTGCATGCGGCTTGTGAAACGCGGCTTGATGGCGAACCCTGCCCTACCAGTTCGTTGACCGGCTTGGTGACACCTTCCGATGGAAGGGCGAGAACGTCGCGACGACAGAGGTCGGCGAGATCCTTTGCAGAGGCCCGAAGGTCGCCAGGGTGCTGTCAGGCAAACCCTAACTTGTCTCCAGATATGGCCATGTGGCCAGGATGGAGCCGCCCGTGAAGCCGATCTCATTCAAACGCCACCGGTTCCCAGCCGCTGTGATCCGGCATGCGGTGTGGCTCTACTACCGCTTCACGCTGAGTTTCCGAGACGTCGAGGAACTGCTGGCCCAGCGGGGCATCGAGGTCAGCTATGAGACGGTCCGCTGCTGGACGCTGAAGTTCGGCCCGCAGATCGCCGCGAACCTGCGAAGGTGCCGGTGTTTGCCAACCGGCCGGTGGCATTTGGATGAGATGTACGTCCGGATCGGTGGACAGAAGATGTG
>CAMCXF010000058.1 GCA_945883235.1 Phenylobacterium deserti
GTTCGGCAGGCGCCGAATGGATGGCGTCCGCGACATTACGCAGGACGGTGAAGGCAGCTGCGTCACCCTGATCTTTGGTTAGATCCGCCAGAGCCGTCGGCCCGAAGAGCCGCTCCATCAGGACAGCATCATCCTGGCGCTCGTGGACATGGGCTGCGCCCCGCCCCTGAAGCCAGGCGAGGAAGGCTGAGCCGGCGACCTCCTGCTCGGCCATCGCGGCTTTCAGCATCAGCAACTGGTCGCCCCGGCGCACCGGCAGGAGTTGGCTCCAGCTGGATGCGTAGGGTTCGCCGTCCGGCGTGAGGTCCCAGGCTTCAAGCCAGCGCTGAAAGGGTTCGATTTCCATCACCGAAGCCTGGCCAGTAGCGCAAAGGTCCGCAAGGGGTCGTTCTTTCGCGTTGGGTTCGGGCCAACCAGCGGACGTCCGTAGAACGGGCACGCCACCGGGGGGCCGGCACCCAAGTGACTGATTTTCACCCCTAGCGTCTGCCAGACCGCAGGCGAGCCCCAGGGTCCGTTCTAAAGCCCGCCGTCGACCCTGCCCTACCTGCGGCTGAGCGAGGTGGCTGTGCGGGTCGGACGGCGGGGACGGTGGCCGGGGTGTGAGTGGGCTGAGTGGGCTGAGTGGGCTGAGTGGGCTGAGTGGGCCTACTTCCGGGTATGTTTCATATGATCTTGTAGCTGCTCCAGCGCTCCATACCCCTAATCACCTAAGAACGAATTTCTTGGCAAAGAGTAGGAACTACGCCCACTCAGCCCACTCAGCCCACTCAAAATGGCCCCCTACCCGACCTCGCCTCGGCCTTCAGCGCAATCCCGCGGAGGGTTGAGGACTGGCTGCCATCTTCGGCCCTGGGCCGAAAACTCGATAGCCTCGGGAACGCCGCCTGCAAGTTCCGGCTCAGGATGTCAGCCCGCGGGCAGGCGCCCTCCCATCGGTCGGTACGGGCGCACCAGGCCCCCCAAGCGTTGAAAAGGTCCTGGACGCGCTCTTGCGCCTCGGGCTCCAGAACGCAGCACTCACCGACAAAGACGCTGACGGGATTATTGACCTCAGCCAGAGCGTCCAACTGGCCCTGCCCGCCGGGGGGTTGGATGAAGTGGCCGCGCTCATTCAGGCGGTCTCTCCCATCGAGGGCCCACCGCAGGATTGCTGGCAACTCCTCGGCGAGGCGCTCTTCGAGGTGTGGGTCCTCTCTGTCGTAAAAGGACTGGGGCGTCCGGAAGACAAAAAACCGGCCCATGAGGGCCCCTGAACCATCCGGCAGCAAGGGCAGCTCGTTCGACACCAGAAAAAAGCGGACTGGCATATGACCCGTCCAGAATGTCTTGTACTTGCGGTTGACCGAGACCCGGTCCTCGCCGGACACCATCAGCAGGCGCTCGATGACCGCCTGCTTGTTCAGGCTCGGCGATATCCGAATATCGGAAATCAGGGCGACAAGCTTGCCGATGAGCGGCTGCATCCCGAACTCTCCGGTCATCGACGCCAAAGTCGGCCCCACGACATTTTCAGGCCCAATGAGCCTCTCCAGGAGGCGACCTATCGTGCCCTTGCCGGAGCGCTTTGGCCCGAGGACGGCGAAAATCTTCTGCTGGCTAGTGTCCCCGGTCAGCATGTAACCGAAGACCTCCTGCAGGGCGTCGATCTGCCCTTGGTCGCCTTCGAAGACCTCATCAAGAAACGAACTCCACCTGTTGCCCCCGCCGGTGGCATGCCCGCCCCACCGGTACGGCAGCGAATTGCGGGTGAAGAGGCCCGCCGTATGGGCGCGCAGTTGGCGCGTTCGCAGATCTAGCAAGCCGTCCTGCAGGGAGAGCAGGTGGGCCGGGTCAGGGCCAGCATAACCCGGGAGCCAGCAAGGCGGTTCCACCTCTTCTACCGCTGCCGTGGCTTTGAGGGCGTCGAGCACCCCGGCTACTTGGGCGGCACTCGGCGAGAACGGCACCACTTTCCCCCGGATCTCTTTTTGACCGTCCCAGAGGAAGTGCCAGAGTTCGCCCTTCACGTTCTCGTCGGAGCGTTCGACGTAATGGGTTCCGGTATGCTGAAGCCAATCGCCCTGTTGTCGTATCAAGATCTGCTCGCCGTCGCGGGTGAACACCTGCCCCAACGCAATCCGGCTGTTCTTCAGGGGGTCGGCGGGGTTGAGGATCGGCCCGGGGAGTTGTCGTGCTGCGCCGTCTGTAACGTCATCGAAGAGGCTCTCCTCGTAGCCCACCGCGTCATCAAAATCGGTATCGGTTCGGTCGGCGCACGAGGCGTGCAGGCAATTGTAATGCCCGCACGCGTAGCCGTTCGAACCAGCACGAAAATAGACTGTACTTGTATCGCCCTGCCTGCCGCTGCTGTGTCCGTCATCGAAGGGGCAGGTGATGATCAAGGCCCCTTCAGATGTACGGCCATGGGTCGGCCAGTTGGCCTCGAGCCAGACCCAGCGCTCATCGTCGACGTCTACGCTCTCGCCGCGCTTGCGGACAGCCGCGGTGCGTACCTCAAGGGAGGCCTCGTCGATCTCCAAAGGCACGCTGTCATATGCCTTGGCGACAAAGCCGGACCGCTCTTTGATGGGATTTGTCCGCCCCTCTTCGAAGACCGGCGCCGCCGTGTAGTGCGCCTGAACGGTCTGGAAGACGGAGAGGTCGGCCTGTAGGTCGATAGACTTGGCCCAGGCCCTCAGCACGGCTGACGAGCGCGGCGTCTCGAGCCAGAACCACAAGTGAACCTTGAGCAGTCCTTCCTTGCCAGGCGCTCCCGCGCTGCTGCTGAGCTGCCAGTGAAAGCTGGCTTCACTGAACGCCTTGGGCAGGCACAGGAGAATGTATTCCTCGATGCATTGCTGCGCCTCCGTAAGGCTGTCCGAAACAAACGATTGGAAGTCGTCGACCTCGATGAGCACGGCGTGGAGCGGCTCGTCGCGGAAGTTGTCGCCGATACGACGAACGCCCGAGCGAGCCTCGACCGACGGCGCGCCACGGATAATGCAGGCGTGCGGGTCTGGCTCCAGACGCGTCAGCAGTGCCGATAACGCGCGAATGTCGCTAACGGGCTCTACGCGAACGTCGAAATGCTTGGCGTTGTCATACGATTTTATCGTCCCGTCAGCGCACCATGTCTTGGCCATCAGAAGCGTCGGTGAACGCAACACCGTGATCATGTCCGCGGATGACGTAGAGCCACCGTTCTGTTGCGAAACGCTCGCAATTTGGCTATATTCGGTGCGTTCAGGGGCAACTTGAACACCGCCGGAAGGTCCGCTGCGCGCCAACGCAGCGGGCGTTTCATTGTGTGTCATCGCGTTTGCCCTCCATCACGATTAGCGGGCACCGGGTGGGGTCCAAAATCCAAAAATTGTCAAAATCGGGGTGCAGTCCATGTCGCGTTAGCACCGCCGCGAACCTCCCGGGGGTAGGGTCCCCCGGGGATTGCCGGTGGCCGCTCACGACGCGGCCCCGGCCTTGGCGGGGCCAGTTCCAGACTTCCGGCGGCGGCGCGCCGTGTTGACTGGGCCCAGGCCCGACTTAACAGCCCGGGCTGCACGCTGGCGTAGCCATTCGTCGACCTCCGCCTCCGACCAGACGGCGCAGCGGGGCGTCAGCATGAAGTGCCGAGGAAAATCGCCCGCTTTTTCGAGATAAAATAACTGCGAGCTTGAAAAGGGAACCTTATCAAGGACCCCGCTGCGGCGAAGGTATCGGTTATTTATGGTCACTTAGTGTCTCCTGAACGATTGAATAATCACAGGAAAACACCAGGTCGCCGTCACGATACCACGCCAGTTTTCGTGACTAACTCTGTTGCCGTCGAGCCCGATAGGCCTAGAAATTCTAGCGGCTGGCCTTCTTTTTGATACGCGAGATACGTGCCTTTTCGGCGCGTGTTGGTTTTGTTTTGACCTCCTCGGCGCAGGTAAGGTTCGCCCCGCCCTCTATGGCTCCTCCGGTGTCCACTCTCTCGAAGAGCTCCGATGGAAGCATCGCGCCTGGACCAAGGGTCTCTTCAAGCTCAAGCCGAGATTTTAGCTCTAAATTTTTGCCTAATACCTGCTTTAGGCCTATCGATTTCAGCGCTGCCCGTGCCCTCAATTCAGCGGGCACGGTCAGAACATGATCAACGATATGCTTCGCAACAGCGCTAACCCAAATGTCCTTTTCGGCAATATTGGCAGTCCCATCCGCAATCATGCGCCAAACTTCCAATACTGCAGCTTGGCGCAACTCATGAGCTCGCTCCACGCCTGCATCGTGCGCAAACTGTTGGGAAAGGGGGGCAGAATTTAAATGGTCGACCGCCAGATCTAATTCACGACAGGTCTCAATCTGGCCAGACAGCACCATTTCGAGTTCCCACTTTAATTTCGGCGAGAGCCGCCACGGCTCGTCCAGATCAGGTTGCTCATCCGCCAAGTTCTTCTCCCGCACCACGACACCACTCCGCCCACTCCTCCATCAGCACCCGCCGTTTTTCAAGCATGTCACCTCGCCGATAGGCTGCCTCGACCTTGTTCTTGATGGCGTGTGCCAGGGCCTGTTCGGCAAGGTCAGGGTGGTGGAGCGTGGCCTCGCTTGCCCAGTCCCGAAAGGCTGAGCGGAAGCCATGCACGGTGATCTCCGCGCGTTTCATCCGCCTAAGCACAGCAGACAGGCTCATGTCGGAAAGCGGACGGCGTGACCGAGCGCCAGGGAAGATAAGGTCCTCGCCCCTTACCCTGGGAAGCTTCTCCAGCAAGGCTACCGCCGCACCGGACAACGGCACCCGGTGCTCCTTGGTCGCCTTCATGCGTGCGCCCGGCACAGTCCAAACTTTGGTTGCCAGGTCGATTTCAGCCCAAGTGGCGCGACGGACCTCGCCGGATCGCGCTGAGGTGAGGATGGCGAACTCAAGCGCCCTGGCACCGGTACCGGGCATTGCGCGGAGACCAGTCATGAAATCGGCCATATCCTTCCACGCCAGCGCAGGGTGGTTGCGAACGTTTTTTAGTTTCGATGGGGAGGGCAGGAGCGCTGAGATGTGGCCGCGCCAGGCGGCAGGGTTTGCCCCCTGGAACCACTCACGCGCCTTCGCGTATGCGATCACGAGTTCGAGCCGGGAGCGAACGCGGGTTGCCGTCTCGGGCTTGGCCGACCAGATCGGCGTGAGGATTTCGACAACATGGTCTGTCGTCACCTCGCTGATCGGCAAGTCGCCGATCAGCGGGTAAACATATGTCTGGAGTGTGTTGGTCCACTGCTGGGCATGCTTTGCGTTCTTCCACCCGGCTTCCTGGGCACCGATATACTTGGTGGCGACGGTGCGGAAGGTTCTCTCCGCCAGGACCTCTCTCTTGGTGTCTGCGGCGGCGGTCATTGCCGCCTGGGCCTCTGCGGCCTTCTTTTCCTCAAGGGGGTCACGGCCCTTCTTGGTTAGGGCCTTAAAGTCCTCGGCGACGGCCCTAGCCTGGGTCACACTCAGGTCGGCGGCGGAGCCTAAACCCATCTCCCGGCGCCGCCCGTTCACCTGGTAGCGGAATATCCAGCTCCTCCCGCCCCCTTTGGCGACTTGAAGGTAGAGCCCGCCGCCGTCGGCGTGCATGCCGATGGCGGCGTATTTCATCTCGAGCGTTGTGAGCGCCATAGCGGCCAAATACCCCTCTACCCACCACCGTACCCACCAGTTATGGGGTGGTTTTTACAGATAGTCTATGAATGGTAGTGAGGGAAACATTGCCGCAACCGCTTGATCAGCCAGTCTTTTATCGTGTTTTTTGAGTGCTAATTAATGGCTCAGGGCGATAAAATGGCGGAGAGGGTGGGATTCGAACCCACGATACCCTTCCAGGTACGCCGCATTTCGAGTGCGGTACTTTCAACCACTCAGCCACCTCTCCAGAGCCGGCGCAGATCCTCGCGAAAGGGCCTGCTGAGCAAGCGGCGGAAACTAGTCATCCGGCCCCCTGAGCGCAAGAGGGCAGTTGGCAAGGTTTTCAGCGGGGGTAGAGCACCATCTGGGTACAGCGGAACACGGCGATGATCCTGCCCGTCGTGGCGTTGGTCGCCTCGGCGTCCCAGACCTGGGTCATGCGGCCGCCGTGGAACAGGCGGGCCTCGCAGGTGACCTGCTCGCCGATCCGGGCCGTGCCTAGGTAGTTGGTCTTGATCTCGATGGTCGTGAAGCCGCTGGCACCCTCGGGCAGGGAAGCCACGCAGCCGTAGCCGCATGCGCTGTCGACCAGGGCGATGATGGAGGCGGCGTGCATGAATCCGTTGGCGGCCATGTGGCGCTGGGCCACCGTGAAGCTCCCGGCGGCGCGGCCGTTGGAGACATCCTGCCATTCGATGCCAAGTTCGCCGGGCAGGGTGCCCTTCTGTCGTTCGGCGAACAGCGCCGCCTGGTTGCCTTCGAGCATGGTCCTTGCCTCCGCAGGCGACCTACATGGCGCGCTGACGCGGCGACAGCCAAGGGCCCGTTGGCTGACCAGGGCCCTTGCCCCCCACGGTCCTCGCGGCGAGAGTGCCGTAAAGAACAGGGCGAAAACCATGGCCGACGACTTCATCTCCTTTGGTGCCAAGCTTGCCCAGCATGCCCGGCGCCGGCCGGACGCGCCTGCGGTGACCTGCGGGACCGAGACCCTCACCTATGGGCAGCTGCACCGGCTTTCGAACCGCCTGGCGCGGGCCCTGGCGGCCCGCGGGGTGAAGTTCGCGGACCTGGTGACCGTCGGCCTACCAAATTCCGGTGGGTTCGTGGCAGCTTGCTACGGAATATGGAAGTTGGGTGCCACGCCGCAGCCCGTTTCGTTCCGCCTGCCGAAGGGGGAACTGCAGGCCATCATCGAGCTGGCCAAGGCCCCGCTGGTGATCGCGGAGTTCACCCACGAGGTCGACCGACCGGTGGTGTCGGTGGCGGACCTGCTCGCCCAGTCCGACGATGACAGCGACCTGCCCGACCAGATCCCGCCGATCTCGAAGGCCCCCACGAGTGGGGGGTCAACAGGGCGCCCGAAACTGATTCTCGCCGGACAGCGCGGGGTCTCGCCGACCAACATGCCGGCGTTGCCGTTCTACCAGATCATGCCCGACCAGACGGTCCTGCTTCCGGCGCCCCTTTATCACAACGCCCCGTTCAGCCTGACCATGGGCGCGACCCAGGTGGGGGCCCATGTGGTGCTGACGCCCCGGTTCGACGCCGAGGGCACCCTGGACGAGATTGCGACGCGCAAGGTCGGATGGCTCTATCTGGTGCCCACCATGATGAACCGGATCTGGCATCTGCCGGACGAGGTGCGCGGTCGCTACGACATCTCCAGCGTTCACACGCTCTGGCACATGGCGGCACCATGCCCGCCCTGGTTGAAGGAAGCCTTCATCCACTGGATCGCGCCGGGTGAGGTGATGGAACTCTACGCCGGTACCGAGGCGCAGGCGATCAGCATCATTTCAGGATCCGAATGGCTGACTCATCGTGGGTCGGTGGGCCGCGTGGCAGTCGGCGAGATGAAGGTCGTGGGTGAGGGCGGCACCGAACTGCCCGCCGGCGAGGTCGGCGAGATCTACATGCGTCGTGCCCAGGGCCTACCCGAGACCTACAGGTACCTCGGCGCCGATGCGCGCACGATCAAGGACGGCTGGGAAAGC
Organism: Phenylobacterium deserti; assembly: GCA_945883235.1. Classification (GTDB taxonomy): domain Bacteria; phylum Pseudomonadota; class Alphaproteobacteria; order Caulobacterales; family Caulobacteraceae; genus Phenylobacterium; species Phenylobacterium deserti_A. The sequence continues at coordinate 7,615 of CAMCXF010000058.1, forward strand.
CTGGGCGATCTGGGTTCGTTCGACGCGGAGGGCTATCTTTATCTCGCCGACCGCCGCACCGACATGATCCTGGTGGGCGGCTCCAACGTCTATCCCGCCGAAATCGAGGCGGCGCTGGAAGAACATCCAGCTGTGCAGTCGTGTGCGGTGATCGGATTGCCTGACGACGACCTGGGCGCCCGCATCCACGCTATCGTCAATGTGCAGGGTGAGGTAAGCGCGGACGACCTGAAAGCCCACCTTGCCGACCGGCTGGTGACCTACAAGCGCCCGAAATCCTTTGAGTTCGTGGACGAGCCGGTCCGCGACGACGCGGGCAAGGTGAGACGCACGGCCTTGCGGGACGCGCGGATCGCGACAGCAAACTCCTGATGACACCCGTGGGGTGGGCAGGCTAACGACGACGCAACAAACGGAAGGTGCGGGGGAACGGATGAGTATCAAGGGCAAGGCCTACCTGGCGGGGGTTTACGAACACCCGACCCGCGACGCGCCGGATAAGACCACGGCCCAGCTTCACGCCGAGAGTGCCCGCGGTGCGCTGGCGGATGCAGGCCTGAGTTTTGACGATGTCGACGGCTATTTCTGTGCCGGCGATGCGCCTGGGTTCGGGGCCATGTCGATGGTCGACTACATGGGCCTGAAGAACGTTCGCCACATGGACACCACCGAGACTGGCGGCTCATCCTATATCGTCCACCTGCATCACGCCGCCCAGGCCATTGCGGCGGGCAAGTGCAGCGTGGCGCTGATCACCCTGGCTGGGCGGCCCCGCCAGGGCGGTGGCAGGCCGGGCGGCGGGGGCGGTGGGCGTCCACCTGTGGGCCTCACCGACGGCGCGCCTGAGCAGGGGTTTGAGAGCATCTATGGCGGCTCCACCCACAACACCTATGGCATGTGCGCCATGCGTCACATGCACGAGTACGGCACCACCTCGGAACAGCTGGCCTGGATCAAGGTCGCCGCGTCACATCACGCCCAGTGGAATGAGCACGCGTTTCTGAAGAGCGTGGTGACCGTCGAGGATGTCCTGAACTCGCGGATGATCGCAGATCCGCTGCACCTGCTGGACTGCTGCGTGGTCACCGATGGCGGCGGCGCGGTCGTGGTGACCTCGCCTGAGGTGGCGCGCAGCCTGAAGCGACCGCTGGTCCGGTTGATCGGCGCGGGTGAAGCCCCCAAGCTGCAGATGGGCGGCAAGGGTCTCGACCTCACGACCTCTGGTGCGGTCTGGTCCGGCCCCGCTGCCTTCGCCGAGGCCGGCGTGACCCCGGCCGACATCAAGTACGCCTCGATCTACGACAGCTTCACCATTACCGTGCTGATGCAAATCGAGGATCTCGGGTTCTGCAAGAAGGGTGAGGGCGGCAAGTTTGTGGCCGACGGCAACCTGATCTCCGGGGTCGGCAAGCTGCCGTTCAACACTGACGGCGGCGGGCTCTGCAACAATCACCCCACCAACCGGGGCGGCATCACCAAGATCATCGAGGCCGTCCGGCAACTGCGCGGCGATGCACACCCCAAGGTGCAGGTGGCCAATTGCGATCTGGCCATCGCCCACGGCACTGGCGGCTCACTGGGGGTTCGCCACGGCGCGGCCACGGCCATCATGGAACGGGAGTCCTAGAACATGTCCGAGATCATGACCCGGCCGATCCCGGCCCCGGCGGTAAACCTGGAATCGAAGCCGTTCTTCGACGCCGCCGAAGAGGCGCGCTTCCTGATCAAGCGCTGCAACGCCTGTGGCGAGGCCCACTGGTATCCGCGCACCATATGCCCGAACTGCCACTCCGACGACACGGTCTGGGAGGAGAGTGCGGGCGAGGGCGTGATCTACACCTACTCCGTCATGTACCGCTCTCCGACCGGCCCCTATGCCCTCGGCTATGTGACGCTCAACGAGGGGCCGTCGATGATGACCAACTTCGTCGACGTGGCACCGGACGGGCTGGCGATCGGCATGAAAGTGAAGGTGAAGTTCCAGCCCACCGAAGGCGGGCCGCCGGTTCCTGTGTTCGCGCCGGTTTAGCCGGCGACGGGCTTGACCCGGGACGCGACCTCACGGGCGCGTTCGCGGGCCTGATCGACACTGTCGCCGCGCGCCAGGGCCACGCCCATGCGGCGGCGCTCGAAGCTCTCGGGTTTGCCGAACAGGCGAAGGTCGGCGCCCGGGACGCTGAGGGCCTCGGCGACGCCGTCGAAGGCGATGCCAGTGGCTTCCATCCCGCCGTAGATCACCGCACTGGCGCCGGGCTCACGCAGCGAGACGTCAACAGGCAGGCCCAGGATCGCGCGGGCGTGTAGGGCGAACTCGCTCTGGTGCTGGGTCGCCAGGGTGACCAGGCCGGTGTCATGCGGGCGGGGCGAGACCTCCGAGAACCAGACCTCGTCGCCCTTCACGAACAGCTCGACGCCAAATAGGCCCTGCCCGCCCAGCGCGTCCGTCACCGCCCGGGCGATCTCCCGAGACCGCGCCAGCGCGGCGGGTGACATGGCTTGAGGCTGCCAGCTCTCCACATAGTCGCCCTTGACCTGCCGGTGGCCGATGGGCTCGCAGAAACTGGTGACGGTCTGGCCATCCTTGACGCTGCGCACGGTCAGCAGGGTGATCTCGAAGTCGAACCTCACCAACCCTTCGACAATCACGCGGGCCTGTTCGACACGCCCGGACGCCAGCGCATAGGCCCAGGCGGCGGCGATCTGGTCCGGCGTTTCGACGTAAGACTGCCCCTTGCCCGACGAGCTCATCACCGGTTTCACGAAGCACGGGAAACCCACCGTTTGGGCACCCGCCGCCAGCCCTGCCTCGGTCGAGGCAAAGGCGTAGGCACTGGTGGCCAGTTCCAGCTCTTCCGCCGCCAGCCTCCGGATGCCCTCGCGGTTCATGGTAAGCTGCGCGGCCCGCGCTGTGGGGATCACAGTGGCCAGCCCGTCAGCCTCGATCCGCGCCAGTTCATCCGTGGCGATGGCCTCGATCTCGGGGACGATCAGGTGTGGCCGCTCGGCCTCGACCAAGGCCCGGAGGGCCTTGGCGTCTGTCATGGCGATCACATGGCTACGATGCGCCGCCTGCATGGCCGGTGCGTGCGGATAGCGGTCGACGGCGATCACCTCGCAGCCCAGCCGCTGCAGCTCGATCGCCACCTCCTTGCCGAGCTCACCCGAGCCCAGCAGCATCACCCGGACAGCGGTCGGCGAAAGCGGAGTGCCAAGGCGCATATCGCTAAAGCCTGGCTCTGGCCGCCGCCGCCACGCCTTCGGCGGTGATGCCGAAGTGTTTGTAGAGCACCTCGGCGGGGGCGCTCGCGCCGAAGCCGTTCATGCCGACGAAGGCTCCGTCTTCGCCGATGAAACGGGCCCAGCCCATCCGGACGCCAGCCTCGACGGCGACCCGGACCTCGGTCTCGCCAATGACGGCAAGCTGGTAATCCGACGACTGGGCGGCGAACAGCTCCCAGCAGGGGGTCGAGACCACACGGGTGCCGATTCCGTCGGCTTCCAGCAGCGCACGCGCCTCCATCGCCACCGAGACTTCGGTGCCAGACGCAAAGATCGTCACCACTGCCGGATGTTCCGCGCGAGCCAGCTGATAGGCCCCACGCGCCGAAAGGTTCTCAGCCGCGACGATGGTACGAACCGCCGGAACCTTCTGGCGGGACAGCGCCATGACGGACGGCGTGGCGCGGGCGGCCAGGGCCAGTTTCCAGCACTCGGCGGTCTCCACCGCATCCGCAGGCCGGAAGACCAGCAGGTTCGGGATCGCGCGCAGTGCCGCCACATGCTCGACGGGCTGGTGGGTTGGGCCGTCCTCACCGACGCCGATGCTGTCGTGCGTCATCACATGGATAACCCGGGCTCCCATCAGCGCCCCCAGCCGGATCGCCGGGCGGCTGTAGTCAGAGAACACCAGGAACGTCCCGGAATAGGGAATCACACCCCCGTGCAGCGCCATGCCGTTCATGGCCGCCGCCATCCCGAACTCGCGCACGCCATAGTGGACGTAGCGACCGGCATAGTCGGGCACGTCAAACGTTCCCATGCCCTTGACGATGGTGTTGTTGGAGCCCGTCAGGTCCGCGGAACCGCCCACCATCTCCGGGATCGCAGGGATCAGCTTGTCCAGCGCCGCGCCGGAATGCTGGCGCGTCGCGGCGGCGGGCTTTTCAGCCTCTGCCTTTGCGATATGGGCGTCGATGTCGGCGTAGGCGTGCAGGGGCAGGTCGCCTGCCATGGCCCGCTCGAACTCGGATTTCAGGTTTGACGTGGCGAGCCCGGCTTCCCAGGCCTTGCGCACCTTGGCACCCTTGCGGCCCGCGGCCCGCCATGGCTTCAGCACCTCGTCCGGCACAGTGAACGGCTCCGCCGTCCAGCCCATGGCCTTGCGCGCATCAGCAATCTGGTCGTCGAACAGCGTGTAGCCGTGGCTGTGAGGGTCGCCTTCCTTGGGCCCGGCGCCCTTTGAGATCAGGGTCTTGCAGGCGATCATGGTCGGCCGGTCCTGGCGGGTGGCCCAGCGCATTGCCGCGGCGATCTTGCCGTGGTCGTGGCCGTCGACGGCCTTGACCGCCCAGCCAGCGGCCTTGAAGCGACCCAACTGGTCGCCGGTCTCCGAGATGGTGGCCTCACCATCGATCGTGGTGTTGTTGTCGTCGAACAGCACGGTCAGGCGCGACAGCTTCAGGCGGCCCGCCAGGCTGATCGCCTCGTGGCTGACGCCCTCCATCAGGCAGCCGTCCCCGGCAACCACCCAGGTGCGGTGATCGACCAGTGCATCACCAAAGCGCGCGTTCACATGCCGCTCGGCCATGGCCATGCCGACCGCCGTGGCCAGGCCCTGACCCAGCGGCCCGGTGGTGGTCTCGACGCCCGGCGTGTGGCCGTACTCCGGGTGCCCGGGGGTGTTGGAACCCAGCTGCCGGAAGTTGCGTATCTGGTCCATGGTCACGGCCTTGACGCCGGTCAGATGCAACAGGGCGTACAGCAGCATCGAGCCGTGGCCCGCCGACAGCACAAACCGGTCGCGATCAGCCCAGTCGGGACGCGCGGCGTCGTATTTCAGGAACTTGGTGAACAGTACCGTGGCCACATCGGCCATACCCATCGGCATGCCCTGGTGGCCAGACTTGGCCTTGTGGACCGCATCCATCGAGAGCACGCGGATGGCGTCGGCCATGATTTTCAGCGGCGCGGGCATCTGTCCTGAGGTTTCTGCTGGAGGATTTGTGGGCGCTCGCCTCGCACGCGGGGGCGAAGGGGTCAAGAAACCGGCCAAGAATTCGCAGATTCGCGCGTCTGTGGCATATGAGGGGTCGAAAGCCTTCGGAGACACTCATGAACCCGGGCGATAGCGCACTGGACCTGGCGGCGAAACGGCTCGAAAGCGCCGTGCATGTGCTCGAGCAACGTCTGTCACAACGGCTCAAGGCCGCCGGTGCCGACGCCGGCGGTCTGTTCGATCAGGACCGCGCCAATCTGGCGACCCAGCTGGATCAGGCCAGGGCCCGCGAACGCGAACTCGAGGAGGCCGGTGCCCAGGCTTCCGTCGCGCTGGGCCAGGCGATCCAGGAAATCCGCGCCGCACTCAGCAGCCAAGCCCGGGAGGCCTGATCCGTGGCCCAGATCAACGTCGACGTGAACGGCCGGCCTTATGCGGTGGGCTGCGAGGACGGCCAGGAAGCCCATCTGGTTGAACTGGCCAGCATTTTCGACAAACAGGTGCGCCAGATCTCGCGCGACATGGGCCAGCTGGGCGACACCCGGCTGTTCCTGATGGGCGCGTTGCTGCTGGCTGATGAACTCTTCGACGCCAAGAGCCGTCTGGCCGCACTGCAGGACGAGGTCGGACGGCTGCAAGCCGACCGCGGACGCATCGAGAGCCGGGCCGTCGGCGCGCTGGACGCCGCAGCCAGCCGCATCGAGCGCCTGGCGACAGGCGACGCCTAATCCACCTTCGGTTTACGCATCCGCATCAGGCCTTCCTGGGCGCAGGACGCCACCAGCGCACCATCCGAAGCGCGGTAAATCGACCCCAGGTTAAAGCCGCGCCCGCCGGACGCCGAGGGGCTTTCCTGATGATAGAGGTGCCACTCGTTGAAATCGGTGGGCTGGTGGAACCACATGGCCTGGTCCAGGCTGGCGGACTGGAAGCCGGGCGTGCGCCAGCTGACCCCGTGCGGCTGCACCGATGTACCCAAAAGGCTCATGTCCGACGCATAGGCCAGGATCACCTGATGCATGTGCGGGTCGCTGCCGATGGAATCCTTGGCCCAGAACCACAGCTGCTGCACCGGTTCACGGGGCCGCGGCGTGAAATCCATCCGACCGCCAACGGTGCGCATCTCGATGGGTTGCGGGCGGTCCAGCCAGGCTCTCGCCTCAGGCGGTGCGTCTTTCAAAAGCTCCCGTTGGCGTTCCGTGTCGTCCCCGACGTCTTCCCAGCTTGGCGCCTCCGGCATCTCTGACTGATGCTCATAGCCGCCCTCCGGCACCTGAAACGAGGCCGCCAGATTAAAGATCTGCTTGCCGTGCTGGACCGCGATCACGCGGCGTGTCGTGAAGCTGCCGCCGTCGCGCGAGCGGTCCACATCGAAAACGATGGGAACATCGGGGTCTCCCGGCCGGATGAAATAACAGTGTAGCGAGTGACAGACGCGATCCTCGACCGTCTCATAGGCCGCCAGCAGTGCCTGGGCGATCACCTGGCCGCCATAGATCCGCTCCCGGGCCTCTTCGTCCGCCGTGGTGCCACGGAAAAGATTGACCTCAAGCCGTTCCAGCTGGAGCGTCTCGACCAGAGTCTGGGTGTCCATTCGCGGTCCAACCGTGCTGCAATTGCGAACGCGTGGAATACCCCATCCCTCCCCATCAAGGGAGGGGATTCACTTGGCCGCCCTCATCCGCATCAGGCCTTCCTGCGCTACGGAGGCGACCAGAGTTCCGTCCTCCGCGTAAATCGAACCCCGAATGAAGCCCCGACCGCCTGACGCCGAAGGGCTGTCGTGGGCATAAAGATGCCACTTGTTGAAGTCGGTAGCTTTGTGAAACCACATGGCGTGATCCAGGCTGGCCGACTGGAAGCCCGGGGTCTGCCAGTGCACGCCATGGGGGCGCATGCCGGTCGACAGCAGGTTCATATCCGACGCATAGGCCAGGATCACCTGATGCATGTGGGCGTCATCGCCGATCGGCGTGCGACAGCGGAACCAGTTCTGCGACACGGCAGGCTTGGGGCCGCTGCGCCAGTAATCCCGGGCGTCCTGAGCGCGCATTTCGATAGGCCGCTCCCGACCCATCCACTTCTTCATCTCCTCAGGCGCGGTCTTGATGAACTCGGCCATCATCTCGGCCTCGTCGGGCAGCTCACTCCAGTGCGGGCCGGCGGGCATGTCGGATTGGTGCTCGAAGCCCTCCTGCGGGGCCATGAACGAGGCGGCCAGGTTGAAGATCTGCTCACCATGCTGCACGGCCACCACGCGCCGCGTCGTAAAGCTGCCGCCGTCGCGGGACCGGTCCACCTCGAACACGATGGGCACGCGCGGGTCGCCCGGCCGGATGAAATAGCAGTGCAGCGAGTGACAGATACGCTCCTCCACCGTCTCATAGGCCGCCAGCAACGACTGCGAGATCACCTGCCCACCAAAGATGCGCGGCCCCATGCCGTCGGGCGTAAACCCCCGGAACAGGTTCAGTTCAAGGCGCTCGAGCTGGAGCGATGCCACGAGGGTCTGGACGGCGTCGGTCATGGCGGGAAGGTCATGCTGCAATTGCGAAGGCGCGTGGATTACGCCCCGCCCCGCCTGTGGGCAAGCGGCCCTTGCCGAGAAGGGGTTCCTGGCCCCATCTTGCCGCCATGGGGGACGGAACAGAAACCATAAGGCCGATCTGGCGAACGCCGCTGGCGGCAGCGCTGGCGGGCTGGATGACGGTCGTGCTCGGCGTGACCCTGGCGTCCGGCAGGTTGATGGAGATCATACCCGGAGAGACCATCCTGGTGCTGGCCGTTACGGTCTATGTGGCCCCTGTCCCGATCCTGCTGGGCTGGAGCTTCTGGGCCATGTTGCGTGAGCCGATGACCGCTTGGCTGGCACCGACCATCCTGCTGGCCTTCTGCGGAGGGTTCGCACCGGCGATCCAGCCCCTGCGCGATGCTGCGGCGGCGTTGAACTTCGCAGCCCACCGGACGACTTATGACGCCATCGCCGCCGAGGCTGCCACGATCCGCGCGCGCGGCGGTCCGGATGGTTTTGTCTCCGGATATCGCAACGGCGTCGCCTATCGCTATCGCGCCGAACAACCCGGCGAGATCGACTTCCCCTGGGCCCGGAATTCAGCCTTCACCGAGGGCATCCGCTTCGACGATACGCCCTGTATCGCCGGTGCCGGACGGATTTGCACAGACAGAGGGCGACCCATGCTCGGCCACTACAGCCACTACCGGATCGGCTTCTGAGGCTTGACGCAGCGCACCTGAGCGGCGCTTTGACCCGTCATGTCCTTCGACTGTTCCGTCCTGACCATGTTTCCCGAGGCCTTTCCGGGGCCGCTCGGCGTGTCGCTGATCGGCACGGCCTGGCGCGAGCAGGGGCTCTGGTCCCTGGAAACAGTGGACATTCGGGGCTTTTCCAAAGATAAGCGCGGCTTCCTGGACGACACCCCTGCGGGTGGAGGCCCCGGGCAAGTGATGCGAGCGGACGTTATCGCCTCTGCGCTGGACAGCGTGGACCGGCGAGGGCGGCCGTTCTTGTACATGAGCGCCCGGGGCAGACCCCTGACCCAGGCGCGGGTTTCCGAGTGGTCCAAAGGGCCGGGACTTATCGTTCTGTGCGGTCGGTTCGAGGGGGTGGATCAGCGGGTGCTCGACGCCCGGGGGTTCGAGGAGGTCGCCGTGGGCGACGCGGTTCTCGCCGGTGGCGAGGCGGCGGCGCTGGTGGCGATCGAGGCGTGCGTACGGCTGGTGCCCGGAGTGCTGGGACAGGCCGAGAGTTTGAGTGAAGAAAGCTTCGAGGACGGTCTTCTCGAGCATCCGCAATATACGCGACCGCGGACGTTCGAAGGGCTGGATATCCCCGAGGTGCTGCTCTCCGGCCACCATGCGGACATCCGCAAATGGCGGCAGGCGATGCGGGACGAGACCACGCGGAAACAGCGGCCCGACTTGTGGGACCGGCTGCCCGCCAATCAACAGGCAAAGGGCGATAAAGCCCGGAAGGATTGAGTAAAATGGCTGCAAACATCATTCAGGAACTGCGCAAGGAAGAAGCCGACCGCCTGCTGGCCGTCCGGCAGATCCCCGAGTTCCGCCCCGGCGACACCGTCCGCGTGAACGTCAAGATCAAGGAAGGCGAGCGCGAGCGCGTCCAGGCCTATGAGGGCGTCGTCATCGCCCGTGGCGGCCAGGGCATCGACGAGAGCTTCACCGTCCGCAAGATTTCCTTCGGCGAAGGCGTGGAGCGGGTATTCCCGATGCTCTCGCCCAACATCGAATCCATCGAGGTCAAACGCCGCGGCGTCGTCCGGCGCGCCAAGCTCTATTACCTGCGCGACCGCCGCGGAAAGTCGGCTCGCATCGCCGAGCGCCAGATGAACACCAACAAACCGGTCGCGGAGACCGCCTCGGAAGGCTGATGTCGCCTTTCAGGTTGAATGCACGACGGCGGCTGGAGCCATCCAGCCGCCGTTTCTGTAAGCTCATCCCCTGTCGCGAAGACGACGGGGGAGGGGAACCCGAAGGGTGGAGGGGGCGTCGGGATCGCGATGTCTATCCGACGAACCCCTCCCGATACTGCGGCAAACCATCATCCAGCATCAGCCAGTCCAGTTTCTCGCTGACCCAGATATGAACCGCCGGCCGGATGGCATTGCGATCGTCCAGCGTCGCCAGCGAAACCCCCAACCGGGCCGGCGCATCCCCGGGCCGGGCAAACATCGGCGTTCCACAACGCGCGCAGGACAGCCGGTCAATCCGTGGCGAGCTCGGCCAGGACGTCGTGTTGCCGCTCCAGCTTATGTCATTAGCCCGAAAGATCGCCCGCGCGAAAAACGGCCCGCCCGTCGCCTTCTGACATAGCCGGCAGTGACAGACCCGGACATTGGCCGGCGCGGCCGTCGCCGCCCACCGGACCTGCCCGCACAGGCACCCGCCAGCGTAGGCTGTCACGGAACCTCCGCTACATAGGCCCCCAGGGTCTTGGCCAGATGATCAAACATCAGCCGGATGCGCGGGGTGCCGCGCAGGGTCTCGTGCATGCAGATCCAGACCTCGAGCTTGAAGCTGAACGCGCCGGGCAGAACCGGAACCAGGTTGTTCCGCCGGCCCACCTGATGCTGGCAGACCCCGATTCCGAACCCGGCTTTCAGCGCCGCGAGCTGGGCCGCGTCGTTGTCTGTGCGCAGCGCAAACAGGTCGCGGGTGATCGGCACACCGATGTTCAACTGGTTGACTAGCTCCGGGAAATTCCGATCGAAGCCGATCAGGGTGTGTTTCTTCAGGTCGTCGAATCCCTGCGGTTGGCCCTTCCGCGCGATGTAGTCGGCTGTGGCGTAGAAGCCGAGGCTCAAGTCGCCGACCTTCTTGGCGACCAGGCTGTTCTGGGTAGGCCGCGACATCCGTACCGCCACATCGGCGTCACGGCGGGTCAGGTCCTCCAGCTTGTTGGAGAGGGTCAGCTCAACGTCGATACCCGGATGAGCGTCGTGGAAGCCGGCCAGGATCTCGGGAAGAACTTCGATGCCCACGATCTCGCTGGCCGCAAGCCGAACAACGCCGCCCTCGCCGCTGGCGACGCCGCTCGCATCTCGGCTCGCGGCGCTGGCGGCCGCATACATGTCGGCCAGGTGTGGCAGGAAGGCTGTGGCCAGATCGGTCGGCTGAAGGCCGCGCGGGCTGCGCAGGAACAGGGGCGCGCCCAGTTGCCGCTCAAGCTGGTCGATGTGCCGGCCCAGGGTCGGCTGGGTCAGGCGACGGATCTTGGCGGCGGCGGAGAAACTGCCAGCCTCCAGAACGGCGTGCAGGCTCTGCAGAAGGTCCCAGTCCGGTGTGTTGGGCATGCACTTACGAATAGCTGTTCTGCTCGAAAAGGCAATTCCGTTCGCGGGCATTCGGGCTCAGGTTTCGCGCGAATGGAGATCCGACATGACCCAGGCCTCTCAACCCCTCGCGCTGGTGATCGGTGCCACCGGCGGCCTCGGCGGCGCGCTGGCCGACCGGCTGGTGACGAGCGGCTGGCGCGTGCGCGCCATGAACCGCAATCCCGATATGGCCCGAGCCCGACGCGCCGATCTGGAGTGGGTGAAGGGCGACGCCATGGTCGAATCCGATGTCGTGTCGGCGGCGCAGGGCGCGCGGATCATTGTCCACGCCGCCAACCCGGCAGGATACAAGAACTGGGCCGGCCTGTTGATGCCGATGCTCAACAATACGATCGCGGCCGCCAGGACATCGGGCGCACGGATCCTGTTGCCGGGAAATGTTTACAACTATGGCGAAGACGCCCTGCCCCTCATCTCCGAAACGTCGCCGCAGACGCCGATCAGCCGCAAGGGCGCGATCCGGGTGCAGATGGAGCTGGCGCTCCGCGCTGCGGCTGGCGACGGGGTTCACAGCCTGATTGTGAGAGCCGG
>CAMCXF010000059.1 GCA_945883235.1 Phenylobacterium deserti
CTGTTGCGGTCATCGATGATCGCCTGCAGGCGCTTACGATCAGTTGGGCTCAGATGAACGGTGACGCCAGTACGCATCCCGAAGACTCGCACAACACCACGCCCTGGGGAATCCCACCCCGGACTCTTATGTCCCGATCAATCCACTAGGGCGGGGCACCAAGGCGAGCGGCGGCGGCATCAAGTAAACCGGCGTGGTCGGTTTGGCGGGTGACGTCAAAGCGGTCGAAGTCGCGTCCTCCCTCATCCCGCAGGTCTGCGAAAATGCCCTTGGGGTCTTCGTGGAAATGCAGGAAGGCCCGGCTCTTCCAATAGAAGACGCCGCGTGTTTTCTCGTTCAGGCCTGGCAAGGCGCGAACGCGCACAAGCAGCGGTTCGAGCTGGTCCAGAACGACTGCGCCAGCGTGCTTCATGGGCGTCCTGTGAAGACGCGGTAGTAGGGCTCCTCCGCGATGCCGAGCATTTCGGTATCCCCGGTGGTGTCGCCGTACGCGGCCCGCACACGCAGGGTCTCGCCGAAGGTGGCACGGAGCCGCACGATCTTTTCCGGCCCGCGACAGTTGGGTGATGCGAAGGTCCCGGTCGCCCGGTCCTGAGCGTCAAAGCTCAGCGGCGTGCCGATCAGATCGTCTGCGCCCAGTCCCCGGGCGAACGGGGCCACCACCAGGTCGGGCGAGGCGGTCACGATGACCAGTCGCACGGGTTCGTCGCGCCAGCGTTTCCAGGCTATCACGGCGTCGGGGCGCAGCAGGCTGCGGGAATACAGCTCTGCGAACTGTCGGGCGTCGGCCTCCAGCCGCTCACGGGGCACGCCCTTGAGGTATTCCCGGACCGCCGCTGCCTTGATCCGCCCACGGTCGCGGTGGATCAGATAGCTGCAGGCGGCGGGAATCAGACGAAAGCCGCCCAGTGCCCAGCGCGCTGCCGGCGTCCGCCATTTCAGGAAGGCCGTGAAACTATCTTTGGTGGTGAGCGTACCGTCAAAGTCGAACGCCACGATCGGATCGTCCGCACGCTCGATGTCTTGTGCCATTCGTGGACGTTTCCCATTTGGAAAGGCGAGACGCCTATGTTTCTGGCGACTCGCGACAGATTGTTACATCGGCGAGCGAAGACTTGTGATCGAGGCGCGGATCGGGGAATGTCAAGACTGGGACGTTCCGCGGCGCGTAAACTGCAGGGTCAGGGCGCTGGCGTCCGGACGCGGGGTTCGCCAGACCACCGGCCGACTTCGTTGAGAGAGTGAGATGAGACCATGACCAAGGCGGCCAGCGGAGATTCGAAGAGCACGCTCTACTGCTCTTTCTGCGGCAAGAGCCAGCACGAAGTCCGCAAGCTGATTGCGGGCCCCACCGTGTTCATCTGTGATGAATGCGTTGAGTTGTGCATGGATATCATCCGCGAAGAGCACAAGATTTCCTTCGTCAAATCCAAGGACGGGGTGCCGACGCCCAAGGAAATCCGCGAAGTCCTCGATGACTACGTGGTCGGCCAGGATCACGCCAAGAAGGTGCTCGCGGTTGCCGTGCACAATCACTACAAGCGCCTGAACCACGCGACGAAGAACAACGACGTCGAACTGGGCAAGGCCAACATCCTGCTGATCGGCCCGACCGGCACCGGCAAGACTCTGCTGGCCCAGACCCTGGCGCGCATCATCGACGTGCCATTCACGGTGGCCGACGCCACGACGCTGACCGAGGCCGGCTATGTCGGTGAGGACGTCGAAAACATCATTCTGAAGCTGCTGCAATCAGCCGACTACAATGTCGAGCGGGCGCAGCGCGGCATCGTCTATATCGACGAGGTCGACAAGATCAGCCGCAAGTCCGACAACCCCTCGATCACCCGCGACGTGTCGGGCGAGGGCGTCCAGCAAGCGCTGCTGAAGATCATGGAAGGTACCGTCGCCTCTGTGCCGCCGCAGGGCGGGCGCGAGCATCCGCAGCAGGAATTCCTTCAGGTCGATACCACCAACATCCTGTTCATCTGCGGTGGTGCCTTTGCTGGCCTTGAAAAGATCATCTCGGCGCGCGGACAGGGCACTTCCGTCGGTTTCGGTGCCAAGGTCGCCGATCCGGACGAGCGCCGCACCGGTCAGATCTTCCGCCAGGTAGAGCCTGACGATCTGCTCCGTTTCGGCCTGATCCCGGAGTTCGTTGGTCGTCTACCGGTGATTGCGACCCTGGATGACCTGGATGAGAAGGCGCTGGTGACCATTCTCACCGAGCCCAAGAACGCCTTCGTCAAACAGTACCAGCGCCTGTTCGACATGGAGAACGTGGGCCTCACCTTTACCGATGACGCCCTGAATGCGGTCGCCCGCAAGGCCATCCTGCGCAAGACTGGCGCGCGGGGTCTGCGATCCATCCTGGAAGGCGTGTTGCTCGAGACGATGTACGAACTCCCGACCTACGAAGGGGTCGAGGAAGTCGTGGTCAACGCAGAGGTCATCGAAGGCCGCGCCCAGCCGCTGATTATCTATGCCGAGCGACGCGACAAGGGCGGGGCGGCTTAGGGGAGACCCGATGTCCCTGATCCGCGCGCTCGACCACATCAATATCCGCACTGCAGATCTCGCGGGAACAAAAGCCTTCTTCATTGGCGTTCTAGGTTTGAGTAACGGCTGGCGGCCGGCGTTTCCGTTTCAGGGCGCGTGGCTCTATGCCGGCGACAATGCCGTGGTGCACATTGTCGAGGTTCCTGAACCCGCCGCTTCGTCCGACGGTTCGGCGCTGGACCATTTCGCATTTGATGTCACGGACTACGACGAAGCCCTGCGACGGGTGCGCGGGACAGGGTTGAAGTTCTTCGAGACAGCCGTCCCCGGTTCTTCAATCAGGCAGATTTTCGTCCGCGACCTGAACGGCGTCAGTATCGAGTTGAACTGGAAGGGCCCGAACCCGCGGGGAGGGTGAGGGATTGAGGCGGTTTGTCGCGCAAAGTCCTGGGGCGCTTGAACGGCGCTGAAAACTGTCCACATAAATCATCGAACAATTCGCCGGGGTTCGGCGGACGGGTTGTCCGACTCAAGCGCATCGTTTGAGTAACCACGATCCGGTGGGGTCAGGCCTGAAGTCATCTGGCCGGCCAGGAGTTTTAGAGCGTTATGTCAGATACAAAAATCCTGCCGATCCTCCCACTGCGGGACATTGTGGTGTTCCCGCATCAGCCGGTGCCGCTGTTCGTCGGCCGGGAAAAATCCGTGCGTGCGCTGGAAGAAGCCATGCGCGCGGAGGGCAAACAGATCCTGCTGGTCACCCAGAAAGACAAGGACGACGACGATCCGTCGCCGAACGCCATCTATAACGTCGGCGTGGTGGCAACGATCCTGCAACTGCTGAAACTGCCCGATGGCACGGTAAAGGTGCTGGTCGAGGGCAAGGCACGTGCCGGGGTGACCCGTTTCACCTCGTCGGGCGACTTCTACGAAGCCGAGATCGCCATGGTTCAGGAAGACGGCGTTGGATCGCCCGAGGCCGAGGCCCTGAGCCGCGCGGTGACCGAGCAGTTCGAAAACTATGTGAAGCTGAACAAGAAGGTGCCGCCCGAGGCGCTGGCTGCGATCCCGCAGATCGACAATCCCAGTGAGCTGGCCGACCGCATTGCCGGCCACCTGTCGGTCAAGATCGCCGAGAAGCAGCAGCTTCTGGAAGTGTTTAACGTCGTCAAGCGTCTGGAGAAGGTCTACGCCCTGATGGAGGGCGAGATCTCGGTCATGCAGACCGAAAAGAAGATCCGCAACCGCGTGAAGCGGCAGATGGAGAAAACCCAGCGCGAATATTATCTGAACGAGCAGATGAAGGCGATCCAGCGCGAGCTGGGTGAACAGGACGACCAGCGCGACGAGCTGGCGGATCTCGAAAAGCGCATCAAGAAGACCAGGTTTTCCAAAGAAGCCCGGACCAAGGCCGATGCTGAGCTCAAGAAGCTTCGCAACATGAGCCCAATGTCGGCGGAATCGACCGTCGTGCGCAACTATCTGGATTGGCTGCTGTCGATCCCGTGGGGCAAGGCCAAGCAGAAGCCGATCGACCTGCAGAAGGCCGAAGACACCCTCAATGACGACCACTACGGCCTGGAGAAGGTCAAGGAGCGTATCCTGGAGTACCTGGCGGTACAGAGCCGTACGGGGTCGCTCAAGGGGCCGATCCTCTGCCTCGTCGGCCCTCCCGGCGTCGGGAAGACCTCGCTGGGGCGCTCGATTGCCCAGGCTACGGGCCGTGAGTTTGTGCGCGTGTCGCTGGGCGGCGTGCGTGACGAGGCCGAGATCCGTGGCCACCGCCGCACTTATATCGGCTCGATGCCTGGCAAGATCATTCAGTCGATGAAGAAGGCCAAGTCCACCAACGCCTTCTTCCTGCTGGATGAGATCGACAAGATGGGCTCCGACTATCGCGGCGACCCGTCGTCGGCCCTGCTGGAGGTGTTGGATCCGTCACAGAATTCGACGTTTGCAGACCACTATCTGGAGGTCGACTACGATCTGTCGCCGGTGATGTTCGTCACCACGGCCAACAGCCTGAACATGCCGCAACCACTTCTGGACCGGATGGAGATCATCCGTATCCCCGGCTACACCGAGGACGAGAAGGTCGAGATCGCCAAACGGCACATCCTGCCCAAGCTGACCAAGGACCACGGTTTGAAGCCGGAGGAGTTCGTGGTGCCGGTAGAGGCCATTCGCAGCCTGATCCGTTACTACACCCGCGAAGCCGGCGTCCGGGGTCTGGAACGCGAGTTGGGCAATCTGGCGCGCAAGACCGTGCGCGATCTGGGCCGTGAGACGCTCATCTCGATTACCATCGACGATGCGCGGTTGGCCAAATACGCCGGCGTTCAGAAGTATCGCTATGGCGAGACGGACGCCGAGGACGCGGTCGGCATCATCACCGGCCTGGCCTGGACGGAGTTCGGCGGCGATATCCTGACCATCGAGGCGGTCAAGATGCCCGGCAAGGGGCGGATGTCCATTACCGGTAATCTGAAGGACGTGATGAAGGAGTCGATCTCGGCGGCGAACAGCTATGTCCGCAGTCGGGCCACGAAGTTCGGCCTCGAGCCACCGTCATTTGAACGGACCGACGTGCACATTCACGTGCCGGACGGTGCCACGCCCAAAGACGGTCCGTCCGCAGGCGCGGCGATGGCCACGGCGATTGTCTCGGTCCTGACCGGCATCCCGATCCGGGCGGATATGGCCATGACCGGTGAAGTCACGCTGCGTGGCCGGGTGACGGCCATCGGCGGCCTGAAGGAAAAGCTGCTTGCGGCCCTGCGCTCCGGCGTCAAGACGGTGTTGATCCCGCAGGAAAACGAGAAGGATCTGGCCGAGATCCCGGAAAACGTGCTGTCGCAACTGGAAATTATCCCGGTCAGCACGATGGACGAGGTACTGGCCAAGGCGCTGGTCCGCCAACCGGTGGCCATTGAGTGGACGGAAGTGGTGCCAGTCTCCGTGATTGGTGATGATGGCGATGCTGCCGACGGTATTAGAGCCCATTAACTCAACCGGTGATTTTGCGATGCGAGGCGGCGCGGGAGCCATTCCGCGCCGCTGGCGTTTGACGCGCGGTCGCTTCCGGCCTTAACTCCCTGCAAGCGGGGGAGGGCGGGGGCCCAAAGACCCCTCTCGCTCAAAAAAACAAGAAACGGGCTGGGAGAGAACGCATATGACGAAAGCCGAACTCGTATCGGCGATCGCCGACAAGGCCGGCCTCAACAAGGCTCAGGCGAAGGGTGCGCTGGACGCCTTCATCGTCTCGGTCTCGGACTCGCTGAAAGCGGGCGATGAGGTACGGCTGATCGGCTTCGGAAGCTTCATGCCAGTGAAACGGGCTGCGGGTCTGGCCCGAAACCCGAAGACGGGTGAAAGGGTCAAGCGTCCAGCTTCACACAGCTGCCGGTTTCGGGTCGGGGACTCTTTGAAAAGCACCCTGAACAGTTAAGCGCGCCATCGGGCAACGGATGGTGGGCGGCGACGGGTTCGAACCGCCGACCCTCTCGGTGTAAACGAGATGCTCTGACCAGCTGAGCTAGCCGCCCTCTATGCCGCCTTCTAGACCAACGAACGCCGGGTCGCATAGGGCCTGTGCATCGTTACGTCGCGTCTTTTGGATCTCCCAACGGAGGTGGCTTTTCGAGCGACCTGTCGTAGAGATTCCTCTGCTCGTGCCTCCGACACAGGAGATATCGTTGAAGATCGTCGTCGGGACTGTTTTTCGCGAAGTTGTGTGGGCGCGATAATCGATGCGGTACCGCCCCCTTGGGATCACGGGTCTGAGCGTCTCTGAACTGGGGTTCGGCTGTGCCAGTTGGTGGGGCAAGGCTACGTTCGACGAGACGACAGCGCTGGCTCTGGTCAATAAGGCTATGGACCTCGGCGTCACCCTCTTTGATACCGGCAGCAGCTACTCAGCCGGAGAAGCTGAGCCACGGCTGGGCCGGGCGCTGAAAAGCCGAAACACCAAAAATCTGATCGTTGCGACGAAAGCCGGCACTTATCACGCCGGCCGCGGGCGGATCGCTCGGGACATGTCACCCACAGCTATCGTCAGCAGCGCCGAGCGCAGCTTGCAGAACCTAGGCGTTGAAGCCCTGGGATTGCTTCAGCTCCATGGCCCCTCGATCCATGAGCTGGATGCCTTGCGCGAAACGCTGGCCAGGCTGAAGGCGAGGGGATTGACCCGCGCGGTCGGACTCAACAGCTTTGACCCAGGCGTTGTCGAGCATGCTGTGGGCCTTCCCGAAATTGACGTCGTTATGATTGACTACAACGTCCTTCGACACGTCCGCGAACCATTGATCGAACGTGCGGCGGCCGCCGGGAAAGGCGTCTTGGCGGGGATGCCGTTGGCCATGGGCAACACGCAATCACTGTTGTCGCGCATCAGGGCACCCCGCGACCTCTGGTACGTCGCACGCGCGCTGACCAGGCATCGTGGTGATCTTGTCAGGGGCTCGCGGTTCCGGTTTCTGCATGAGTTGCAGCATGTGACTGGCTCGCAGGCGGCATTGGCCTGGGTGCTGGCCAATCCGCACGTCAGCGCCGCTGTATTCGGCGCAACCCGGATGACACATCTGCGGGAGAACATGGGCGCGATCGACGTCACGCTCTCCGACGAGGTGCGCGGGCGCATTCGCGCCGCCCAGGCGCGTTGACGCATGCCGTGACGGAACATCTTCCGCTCGGGGGCGGGTGGAGGCATGCTACTACCGACCGAACACCCATAACCCAGTGCAGGATCAACATGGCCGAAGTTCCCGCAGATCTCGAAGAGGTCCTGAAGGACGCCCATTTGCCAGCGTTGATGACCGCATTGGTGCATATGACCGGCGATCCGACCTGGCTGCGAGAGGCGTGGAAGCCGACCTACAATCCGATGGAGCGGACGGACACTGGCATCCCCGAGGCAACGCAGGCCGAGATTCGCAAGCAAGCGGCAGCGGCGATCAGGGCCCATCTGGGCGGCAAGCCCCTGGCCCTGCCGAGCCCAGATCTCGCCGTCCTGCGCCGGCAGATGGATTTCGTAGCCGGAGCACCGATCCCGGAGATTTACGCCGACTTCCTGCTGGATGAACTGGCGCTGGCCGGAACCAGCAGCAAGGACCCAAAGTTTGACCAACCGCGCGTGCGGGAGGCCGCGCGCAAGCTCAAGGTGCTGGTGATCGGGGCCGGAATGTCGGGCCTGTTGACGGGTATCCGCCTGGCGCAGGCTGGTGTGGCCTTCGAAATCGTCGACAAGAACGCCGACGTTGGCGGCACCTGGTTCGAGAATACCTATCCTGGCTGTCGGGTGGACAACTCGAACCACATGTACAGCTATTCGTTCGAGCCCAATCACGCATGGCCGCAGCACTTTTCGCCCCAGCCGGAGCTCCTGAAATACTTCCAGGGCATCGCTGACAAATATGACCTGCGGCAGAAGATACGCTTCGAAACCATGGTCGAGACCCTGACCTGGGATGACGCCCGGGGGGTCTGGCGTGCGGCGCTGAAACGCAAGGACGGCGAGGTCGACATTATCGAGGCGACCGCCGTGGTCACGGCCGTCGGCCAGCTGAACCGGCCGCGGTTCCCGGAGATCGAGGGAATGGGATCGTTTGCCGGCCCCGCATTCCATTCCGCCGAGTGGCGTCACGACGTTGATCTGAAGGGCAGGCGTATCGCCGTGATCGGGACGGGCGCGTCGGCTTATCAATTTGTGCCCGAAATAGCGCCGGACGTGGCGAAGCTGACGGTGTTCCAGCGCACGCCACCCTGGGGGCTGCCTGTGCCTCACTACCACGACGACGTGCCCGAGGGCATGAAGTGGGTGCTGGAACACGTGCCCTTCTTCGACAAATGGTACCGCTTCTGGCTGTTCTGGATGACCACCGAGGGCATGCTGCCCATGGTGAAATCTGATCCCGCCTGGAATGGCTCGCCGGATGCTGTCAGTGCGGCGAATGCCATGCTGAGAGAAACCGCGACCGCTGCGTTGCAGGCCCAGGTGGCCGACCGCCCGGATCTGGCGGCCAAGGTGATCCCCCAGTACCCGATCGGCGGAAAGCGCTCAGTGCTCGATAACGGAGTCTGGCTGACAGCGTTGAAGCGCGACAACGTCGAGCTGGTCACTGACAAGGTCGTCCGGATTACACCGAAGGGCGTCGTTACGGCCGATGGCGTCGAACACGAGGTCGATGTGCTGATCTACGGCACCGGTTTCCAGGCTTCGAACTTTCTCTCGTTCCTGAAGATCAAGGGCCGGGGCGGCCGCGATCTTCATGAAACCTGGGGCGGTGACGCGAGGGCCTATCTGGGGATGACCAACCCGGGGTTCCCGAACCTGTTCACGATCTATGGGCCCAACACAAACATCGTCGTCAACGGCTCGATCATCTTCTTCTCGGAGTGTTCGGTCCGCTACATCATGGGCTGCCTCAAGCTGCTGGCCGACACAGGCTCGCGCGCGATGGAGCCGAAACAGGCCGTGTTTGACACCTTCAACAAAGCCGTGGACGAGGCCAACAGCGGCTGGGCCTGGGGCTCGCCCAACGTCAGCAGCTGGTACAAGAACGAGTTCGGTAGGGTCAGCCAGAACTGGCCCTATGGCCTGATCGACTACTGGCGCGCCACGCTGGAGCCAAAGGCGGACGACTTTGTGCTGGAGCGGGAGCCGGAACCGGTGGGCTGAACTTTAGCCCGCCGTCAACGCCAAGAGCGCGAATGATGCCAGCCAATGCTCGCCCATGTAGTCGCCAGCCACGTGTGGCAAGCTGACGGAAAGGTGGTGGCGGGCCGTTTGCTTCGCGATCGGGCGGAGCGAGTGTCCGGCAGGCAGTGCGCCGGCAATCTCACGCCAGCACCACGCTCGAGAGAAATTCAATCCGTCCAGGTGCGCGATCTTGCCGTCGCTGCGATCGGATACCGTCGCGGGGATGAACAGACTGGTCGGGCGTTGCTGTGCCGCTTGGGGCAGGTAGGCCTCCAGCCAGGACAGGTACACGTCGCGCGGCAGCAAGCGGCGAAGGCACTCTGCGGTCATCAACGTCGACGACAGGAACTCGTCGCCATTGGGCTCCCACGCCTGGGCGTCGCGGTCGCCCAGGTACCAGTCGCGGGCCTTGGCTTCGAACAGCGCGAGCAATTCTTGATCGGCGGCGGCACGCGCATAATCTGTCGCCAGCGCCAAGGCAAACGCGGTGGAGGAATGGACCCCGGTGCGGATCGGATAGGTGGCCATGGGCAGGAAATCTCTGAACCTCTGAGCGAAGGCTTTGGCCAACGGCGCATGGACTCGCGCCCAAGGGGCGTCGTGGGCCAAAAGCTCCGCCTGCAGCTTAAGCAACCATGCCCAGCCATAGGGGCGCTCAAACCCCCGCGCCGATAGGCGGTCGAGATACCCGCACTCAACGGCGACCTTCTCCGCCGTGAACGCGTCGTCGAACAGCGCCCGGATCTCGGGTGCCTCCGGAATGCCCGGCTCCAGCCGCAGCAGGCTGGCCAGCAGCCAGTAGCCGTGGACGCAGGAGTGCCAGTCAAAGCTGCCGAAGAAGATCGGGTGCAGGTCGCGGGGACCGCGAAGGTCATCCGGTCCTTCCAGCACGTGATCCAGCTTGTTGGGATACTCACGCGCGACGTGACCCAGGGCGATCCGGGCAAACGATGACGCCAGCTCCGGCGTCAGGCGATCAGAAGGCAAGGACATACATCAGCACCACATTGGCCAGCAGCAGGGGGATCGCCGTCGGGATCTGGGCGCGGATGACGGCGTAGCGGTCGGGAAGTTCGAGCAGGGCGGCGGGCACCAGGTTGAAGTTGGCCGCCAGCGGGGTCATCAGCGTACCGCAGAAGCCGGACAGCATGCCGATTGAGGCAATGACGGCCGGATCGCCGCCGAACTTGCCCACCAGGATCGGCAGCGCCACCCCCGCGGTCATCACCGGAAAGGCCGCAAAGGCGTTCCCCATGATCATCGTGAACCCGGCCATTCCCAGGCAATAGACCGCGACGGCGGTCAGGCGAGCATCCATGGGCAGGTGGGTTGTGACCAACTGGCCAATGGTTTCGCCGACGCCTGCCAGGGCGAACACCGCGCCCAGGGCCGCCAGCATCTGCGGCAACAGCGCCGCCCAGCCGACGGTATCCATCAACCGACGGCCTTCCTGCAGTGGGCTCATCAGTGGTTGGCGTAGGAGCACCAGCCCGACCCCGGTCGCGATCACGGCCGCCAGGGACAGCGATAGTAGCGTGGCCTGTTTGGGATCGAGCAGGGGAACGCCGCCAAACTCAAGCGGTTTGAGGACAAGAACGCCAAAGACCACAACCAGCGGCAGGGTCAGGGCCGGAATGAACAGCCTGTTCCCGAAGCGCTCCGCCGACGTCTTGCGCTCGTCTGTCGAGGTCGTTGCGGGGAGACCACGACCCAGGCCGCCAAGCCCCGCTATGGCGGCTAATCCCAGCACGACTATGCCATTGCCGACGTCGCCAAGACGATCTCCCGCCAGGAAACTGGTGGCGACCAGTGCCCAGAAAGCGGCGTTGCCGAACCGCTTGCGATTGTTGCGGTCCAGCGCGCTCAGTATGGCAAAGGCGCTGAACACCACACCTGCCACCACATAGACGACGGAGAGCCCGATCATCTGGCCAATCTCCTCCGGGTCCGCCGGTCGAAAAGCAGCAGCCGAACGGCATGGATGGCGAAGGCAGCAATGGCTGTTGGGATCGACCACAGCGACAGGTGGATGGGATCAATGGTGATGCCGGCGGTCGCCAGAAACCCGACCATCAGCAGGATCGACCCCATGGCGACGAAGATATCCTCGCCAAAGAATACCCCGATGTTGTCGGTCGCCGCCGCGGTGGCGCGGACGTCCTGCCGGGTGGTGCGATCGAGAGGTCCGACGTGGGCTTCGATGGCCCCTTCGGCCATGGGCGCAATGATGGGCCGAATGCTCTGGGCGTGACCGGCGATGGAGATCAACCCCAGCGCCGCCGTACCTTGGCGGAACAACAGATAGACTACCAACAGGGGCCCAACCGAGACACCGCGCAGGCGTTGCATCAGCGAACGCGCCTGTTCCTGAATGCCCGCCCGCTCCACCACCCCGATCATGGGCAATGTCAGAAAGGCGACACTGATGTAGCGGTTTTCGTTGAAGGCCTTGCCGAAGGCGGCCAGGACCTCGACCGGGGAAAGGCCCGCGGCCAGGCCGGCCACAAAGGCTGCGCCGACTACCACCAGCAGCGGGTTCAATCCGACGGCGAACCCGACCACCACGGTCGCGACGCCCAACAGGCTCAGCATTTGGTCTCCCCCGAACCCAAGGCTGCTATAGGAACGCCATGCACGCCGTTCGGCAACTTCGCTCTTACCGCGCGGCCAGCCAGGCGTCAGCCAGCGCCAGGAACCCGTCCACGGGAATCGTCTCGGCCCGGGCCTGTGGATCCAGTCCTGCCACCTCGACCAAGGCCTCGCCGCCCATCAACTTGAGGCTGGACCGCAGCATTTTGCGGCGCTGTCCGAACGCCGCCGCCGTGATCTTCTGCAAGGCGTCAAGGCGAGCCGGTGAGGGCCGTGTCGCCAAGGGTTCGAGACGCACCACCGCCGATTCCACCTTGGGCGGGGGACTGAACGCGCGGGCGGGAACATCCATGACTCGACGCGCCTTGCAGGTCGCCTGCACGATTACTGCCAAACGACCATAGGCGTCCTCGCCGGGACCTTCTGTAATCCGATCAGCCACTTCTCGCTGAAACATCAGGGTCAGGGAGGCGGGCGTCCAGGGTCCGGTCAGCCATTTGATTAGCAGCGGGGTCCCGACGTTGTAAGGCAGGTTGGAGACGATGTGGGCAGGATGTCCGGCGGCGATCTTGGCCTCGTCGGCCTTTAGCGCATCCTCAAATATGATGCTGATACATGATGATACTGCGCCGATCTCAGCCAGGATCGGACGAAATCGCTCATCCTTTTCGATGGTGGTGACATGCGCACCGGTCTCCAGAAGCGCCCGTGTCAGACCCCCCGGACCGGGGCCGACCTCAATGACGTGATCCCCGACCCCGACCTGGGCCAGGCGCGCGATCTTCCGCGTGACGTTGAGGTCGAGCAGAAAATGCTGGCCGTAGGCCTTCTTGGCCCAGAGGCCATGGGCTTCCAGCACCTCACGCAGGGGCGGAAGTGCGTCAGGGTTCATGCGGCCCGACGGGCGGCGATCTCGGCGGCCAGGCGGATGGCGGCAATCAGGCTGTCCGCGCGCGCAATGCCCCGACCCGCGATGTCAAAAGCGGTGCCGTGGTCGGGCGACGTGCGCACAATCGGCAGACCCAGGGTCACGTTTACCCCGCCCCAGAAGTCCAGCATCTTCACCGGGATCAGGGCCTGATCGTGATAGAGGCAAACGACGGCATCACTGGCTGCCCGGGCTTCGGTGTGAAACAGGGTGTCGGCGGGCAGGGGCCCGCGCGCGTCTATGCCCAGGTCATGCAAGGCGCGAACCGCAGGCTCGATGATATCGATTTCTTCGCGTCCGAGACTGCCGCCCTCGCCAGCGTGCGGATTGAGGCCTGCGACCGCCAGACGCGGCTTTGGGATCCCGAAGTCCCGGGTCAAGGCCTCCGCAGTAACCAGCCCGGTCTTGACGATGGCCTCGATGCTGAGCTGGCTTGACACTCTGGCGATAGGTTCGTGCACGGTCACCAGCGCCACGCGAAGATCCGCCGCCGTCAGCATCATCACTGGGCCGCGCGCACCCTCGAACCTCGCTATGGCCGTCAGGTCGCCCAGGAATTCGGTATGCCCGGGAAACTGGAACCCGGCCTCGTACAAGGGAGCCTTGGCGATAGGGGCTGTTACAACACCGGACACGGTTCCAGACAGGGCCAGGCCCACGGCTGTCTCGATCCAGCGAATGATGGCGGCCGCTGACGCCTTCGAGGGCTGGCCTGCGACGACCAGCGCCTTGAGCGGCAGGTCCAACACAGGAATGGCGTCGGCAAACACGCTGGCGACTTCGTCAGGCGACGAAATCCGCCGCATGATCCCCGCAGTGGCGGTAGGTGCTGATGCCAGCGACTGTGCGTCACCCACCACGAAGAACTGAGGGCCCGAAGACTGCAGAGCCCGCCAGGCCTTGACGATGATCTCTGGACCGACCCCGGCCGGGTCACCGAGCGTCAGGGCGAGGGGGCCGGGGGTCACCTTGGGGCCGACCTTACCGGGTCTCGATCGTTGCCGAGTTGCGTAAATCGCGCATGTAGCGGCGTGCGATCATGCTCAACTGCTGACCAAACAGCCGCTGTTCGATCTGTTGCTTGTCCACCTGAGCGTCCGAAGCGGTGCGGCGACCGCAGACCGCCACCAGATGCAATCCGGCCTGGGTTCGGATGGGGTCGGAGACCTCGCCGACCTTCAGCTTTTCGGCGGCGTCCCGGAACTGCGGTGCGAGGTCAGCGACCTCAGCCTCGCCGAGGTCTCCGGCCACTACCCCGGCGACCTTGCCAGCCGCGGCCTCCATGGTCGCACAGTCCTTGATCGCAGGTTTCAAGGCGGCGAGCTTGGCGCGACCTGCCTCTTCATCTGCAGGCGTTGCCGACTGCGCCAGCGCGACAGCCGCCTGCTTGAGATTAACCAGCGTCGCGGCGCCACCGGCACGTTTTTCCTTTAGATACAGGATATAAACGCCGTCTTTTACGGGAATGGGTTGTGAAAGTTGTCCGGGGCGCATTTGCTCCAGGACCGATTCAACCTCAGTGGGCATTTCGCCGGCGCTGATCCACCCGGCATCACCGCCGGCCGCAGCCGTCGGCAGGGACGAGAATTGGCGCGCGACGGCGGGGAAGGGCGCGCCCTGCTGCAGTTGTCCGACAAGTTGCTGGGCACCCTGCATGGCCTGAGGCATGCCGCCAACGCGGCCCGCGTCGATCAGAACCTCACCGATGTTGTATTGGGGTTTTGTCGCCTCAGCCGCCAAACGGGCCTGAGTCGCCGCGATCTGGTCGTCGCCGACCCGCAGGCGGGAGCCGTAGCGACCACGGATCCACCGGCCCCAGCTGATCTGGGCACGCAGCTGGTTCTGCAGGGTATCAGGTCCGATTCCCCGCTGGCTGAGGAAGGTGAGGAACTGGTCGCCGCTCATATTGTTCTGCTGCGCCATACCCGCAATCTCCTCGCCGATCTCGGCGTCGTCCGCGAGCAGGTCGATCTTCTGTTCCTTTTCAACGCGACGCAGTTCCTGAAACTGGAGACGCTCGTCAACTAAGGAAACCAGCGCTTCACGTTGAAATTGCGCCAGATTTTCGTCGGTCGGCTGAACGCCTGACGTCGCGACCAGCAGACGCATGCGTTGGGCAAGATCGTAGGTCGAGACAATGTCATCGTTGACGACCGCGGCGACGGATTCCGAAATTCCGGTGGGAGCAGCCCGCGGCGGCGCAGCAGGCGCATCGGCCGGCGCGGTGCCGACAGGCGCCTCCGGCTGCTGAGCCGTCGCGGTCGAGGTTGCTATCAAAGTGCAGGCGAGCACGGCAACTAGTGCCGCAGTGCCTGACAGGTAACGCTTCATGGACAAGTGTCTTCCTTGGTGGAGCCTGGCGAGGGCTCGCATACTACCGGCCATTGAATGAACCGCCCAATGTGGCGAGCGTTAGGCGTACGGATACGGATTCGCTTGGGAGCAGCCGCCCGATGATGGTGTCCTCTCGCCGATAGATCACATCGACCCGCAGACAATCGTCACGATAGAAGACACCCACGTCGCGAATAACCCACGCATCACGTTTCAGATCACGGTTGCCGTAGAGGCTGACGCCATAGCTTTTACCGAGATAAACTTCACCACCGACGTCGAGATTCTCGCGCTTTACGCCGTTGATGTCGAAGTCATCGGTCAGGTAGCGAACGAAGCCGTTTCCGAATTTTGATGACGCATTCGCGCCGGCCTCGAGACGATGAATGTCCAGCGAGTCGTTGTCGAGGCGGGCCCGTGCAAAGAGCGATAACCCCCTTAACGGCTGGGCGTCGGCCGCCACGATCCAGTCAGAATCCTTGCTACGGAGGCCTGACCGGTTGGTGAAGACGGCATTTTCTTCGGTGCGGACACTGCGCCCCAGCAGGAAGTTGGCCCGCCGTCCGTCGTCCCAGAGGATGCCGGCGCGGCCCGCGACATTCAAGCGAACGCCGTCCTCGTAGAGGTCGTATCCGGGAAACTTGTTTGGGCGGAAAAGGGTGGTTTCATCAAACTCGAAGGCGACGCTGTCTTCGTTGAGGTAGATGTCCTCACCCGCCGCCGTGCGGCCGATCACCACCTGTTTCGCATTGGGCGAGGCTACGATCTGCACCACCGGCTCCAGCACGATGGTGGCGTCCTTGGTGCGTCTGAACAGCGGATAGGTGATGTCGACGCCGCCGGTGGCCAGGGCGCGACCCATGTTATCGCTACGCGTGGCCGATCCGACGCCGGTCAGGATGTCATGAAGCTGATAGGCGTCTGCTCTCACATTGAGGAACGGTTCGACCCGCAAGCCGGCCACAGACGTGAAGGACCGACGCCAATCGAGTTCGCCGGTGAGCCGCGCGCTGTCGAGGCCTGGCAGGCGCGCGGCCAGATTGGTGGGTGACTGCTCGCGCGCCAACACCACAGCGCTGGTGTGGGCCCGCAGCCGACCGCCCAGAACGCTGCCGAGCGGCTCGTAGTGGCCTTCGATCAAGGGGCCGATGACCGGGAAGACGCGATCATTCTCCCCGGAACTGAAACCAAGGATCGGGTCGAAACCGCCGGGACGAAGCCCTTGCAGCGTAATCGCCGCCGCCGAGAAGTAGGACCGCTGATCCTGCCGGATCGCATAGACCTGCGAAATCAGACGGCGATCATCGGCCACATAGGGCCCGCGGCTCTCATAGACCTTGCTGACCTCGTACTTGTCGAAAATCAGATCGTCGGAGGTCCGTTCCGCTGTGAAGCCCCAGCGCCATTTATCGTCGATCTGGAAGGCACCGCGTCCCAGGATGTAGCTGCGGTCGGCCTTGCGCCCGAACTCGTTGCCCTTGCCGTCGAAATCCCGCTCATGCGTGTAGCCAAAGCGGACGGCGACCTCGCCTGAATAGAACCGCTTGCGCACCTCTGCATTCAGGAAGGGCGCAACTTTTGTATTGATCTGCGGACTGAGAGTCATGTCGGCAGAGGGTGAAATCGCCCAGTAGTAGGGTTGCTCGTACGACAAACCCCGGCGATCAGAGGCCGAGGCCTTGGGCACCAGGAAGCCCGAGTTCCGGGGCGACTCAGGATCGGCATGCCAGAACAGCGGCAGGTAACCCACCGAAACGCCGAACAGGCGGAACTTAGCGTTCCGATAATAGACAATACCGCGTTTCTTGTCGCGGACGACCCGGTCGGCGGCGATGGACCATGTCGGGGTCTTGGAGGTACCATCTGCGGCGCAGACTTCGCAGGGCGTATAGATCGCCTTGTTGAGCTCCTGGATATTGTCGCTGCGCTTGGCCGCGCTGGCCGCGGCGATTTTCACGTTGTCCTGCAGGCGCATCGAGAACCCTAGCGCCACACCGGCAGCCATGTCCTTGTCGAGCACGATCTCGTTGGCAAACTCAGAGGTGCCATCGGCATTGATCGTCACGATGTTGCCGGACGCACGAATAATGCCCGTTTTGTCATCATAGGTCAGGCGATCGGCCCGCAGGGTGCGGCCGTTGTAGCGAACCTCGATGTTGCCGTTGGCAGTCGTCAGGCCATCCTTGTCCTGCCGGATGACCTCATCGGCCTCCATGTAGAGTTCGCCCTGCTGCAAGCCATCAGGGGTGGGTGCACCGGGTACCAGGGGCTGGGTCTGAGCCCGGGCGCCGACCACACACAGCATCACCATCGCTGCGCCTGCCACCAGGGCTCGCTTGCCAGCAGATCGCGGCGTACGCGCACGGAAACTCATCAGGCCTCTCGATTCTTCGCGCGCCGCGCGGTTCTTAAGTTTCTACGCGGGGGATGCATAGAGCGCATCCCTGCAAAGTGGAAACCAGATCGTAGACGATGGCCAGGTCCGGGCCCGTCACCGAATTCAACCGTCCTCGGTGTAGCAAAGCAGGGTCACGCCTGCGAGCAGCGCGACAATCCCTGGCGCCCACGCGGCGGCGAACAGGGGAATGATGCCAGCCTTGGCCAGTGCGCCGGCGAACTGATTGAGGAAAAACATCACGAATCCCAGCGCGACGCCGACGCCAGCGATACCCGCCAATCCGCCCAGTCGGGTCAGTCGCAGCGAAAACGCCGCCGCCAGGATCGACATTGCAGCGAACAGCACAGGCATCGACAGCAGTTGCTGGAACCGAAGTCTGTAACCCGCCGCCGAGAAGCCCGCCTGTTCGGTCAATCGAATGGCCGACGGCAGCCGCCAGAACGGGATAGTTTCCGGCGATGCCAGGCGTTCCATCGCGGCCTCAGCGTCCAGTGACGAGCGGATTGTCAGAATGTCCGACCGGATCGACGAATCCCCGGCGCTGGCCTCGCGCACGTTCCTCAACCGCCAGAACCCCGGGAGCAGCGTCGCTTCAGCGGCCTCGAGACGCCGCCGAAACTCAGGGATTCCCTGGGCGTTTTTTTCATAGATGAACAGAGAGACACCGCGCAGGGTCACGCTCCCCCCTCGGGCGTCGCGTGCCTTGGCGTGGATGACAATCTGGCTGGTGTCATCGCCCTGGCGCAACCAGATGTCGCGCGGCTGGTCACCCAGATAGTTCTCCATCAATCGTTCGCGTTCCATCTCGAACCGGGCATTGAGACCTGCGGCCATCGGGTTCAGCCCACCGACGGCCAACACGCCCAACAGGAAAGCGCAGCCCGCAGTCGGAAGAATGAAACGCCATGCCGAAATGCCAGCTGCTCGCATGGCCACCAGTTCGCTGCGCCGGTTCAGGCCGACGTAGGCGCTCATGCCGCCAAACAGAAAGACAATCGGCAGCAGGATCTGGATCAGCGACGGCACGCGCAACAGCGTGAGCCACAGGATACTGGCCGCGCCGACGTCGGCGCGGGTGCCGACCTGGCCCGACAGCTCCACGAACTGGATCAGCACAACGACGGCCGAGATCACCGACAGCCAGGTCAGAATGCCCAGCAGGGTCACACCGACGACATAACGTTCCAGCCGACCGACCCCGATCATGCGCGCGCTCTCGCGGCCGTCGGCACGCCGCGCTGGTCAGAGATATCGATGTAGCGGTCAATCTTCTGACGGAAGATGGCAGCAAGCGCGAACCAGGTGGCACCGAGCGGCACCAGATATTGCAGCAGGTTGAGCCAGGCGTTGTCCTCGCTGGCTGACAGCGCCAGAAATCCGATCAACCGCACCACAGCCGCGACGGCGGCAACAGCGGCGATCCGACGCCCATAGCCAAGCCGCGAAAATCCACCGCCGATAATCGCGAACAGCGCCAGCGCCATGAAAGCGATGTTGTAAAGCGGCGTGGCGATGCGTGCGTGTCCCTGTGCCAGCAGGTCCAGCCGGTTTCGACGTTCCCAGTCCTGCTGCAGATCCGGGAAGAAGAGTTCGTGCATCCACCGGTCGGACGGCTTGTAGTGGATCAACTCATCCGACTTGGACAGCGGGCTCAGGTCAAAGGTATAGCTGCGGAAGGTCAGGAAATTCAGGACGCCGCGGCTGGACAGCTCCTGGTTCGAGCCGTTCTGCAGGATCAGCACCG
>CAMCXF010000060.1 GCA_945883235.1 Phenylobacterium deserti
CAGCTGGCCGCGCTGCCGCCCTATCAGGGGGGCGGGGAGATGATCGCCGGGGTCTCGATGGACGAGATCACCTATGCCGACCCGCCGCACCGCTTCGAGGCCGGCACGCCGCCGATTCTGGAGGCGATCGGGCTGGGTGCCGCCATCGACTGGTTGTCGGGCCAGGATCGCCAGGCCATCGCGGAGCACGAGCACGCCCTCTATTCCCGGGTGCGCGAGCGCCTGAACGGTGCCAACTGGCTGCGGGTGATTGGCGAAGCTCCGGGCAAGGGCGCGATCCTTTCCTTCACCATCGAAGGTGCCCATGCCCACGACGTGGCCCAGATTCTGGATCGCTATGGCGTGGCCGTCCGTGCGGGAACCCACTGCGCCGAACCGTTGATGCGACGTTTCGGTGTGACATCGAGCGCCCGGGCGTCTTTCGCCCTATATAACACCCTGGAAGAGGCCGACGTCTTTGTGGACGCCTTGACCAAAACACAGGCCTTTTTCGTGTGATGAGCCCCATGGACGACGCAGAACCCATCGATTCCAAGTCGCCGCCACTGCCGCAGGCGGAACTGGATATCCTGACCGACAAGCTCATCGAAAAGCTGAAGTCGGTCTTTGATCCGGAGATCCCGGTCGACATCTATGAACTGGGGTTGATCTACAAGGTGGATGTTTCCGACGACAAGGATGTGGCTATCGACATGACCTTGACTGCGCCGGGGTGCCCGGTGGCCGGGGAGATGCCCGGCTGGGTCGAAGACGCGGTGCGCCAGATCCCGGAGATTCGCTCGTGCAAGGTCGATCTGGTGTTTGATCCGCCGTGGGATCCCTCGCGGATGACGGATGAAGCCAAGCTGCAATTGAACATGTTCTGATGACCAGCCTCGACATCACCCCGACGCCCCGCGCCCGCCGCCCCCGGCCCAAGGTCGTGACCCTGAGCGATGCCGCTGCAAATCGGGTTCGCGAGATCATGGATCGGGCGGTCAAGCCCTACGCTGGCCTGCGCGTGGGCGTAAAAAACGGCGGCTGCGCGGGTCAGGAGTACGTTCTGGAGTACGCCGAAGCCGCCAATGCGCTGGACGAAGTGGTCGAAGACAAGGGCGTAACGATCCTGGTCGAACCCAAGGCGGTGCTGTTCCTGGTCGGCACCGTGATCGACTATGAGGTCTCCAAACTCTCGGCCAAGTTTGTTTTCCGCAATCCGAACGAGACCGACGCCTGCGGTTGTGGAGAAAGTGTAACCATTGAACCGGCTAAACCCGACTGAGCTGGACTGGCGTGCGACATCTGCCGTGCTATCGTCCGCAGCGGGAAACGGGGTAGAGCTTATGACTGATGATGTGGAGCTGCGCAGGCTGGCAATCCGCCGCGCAGACATGAAGCTGGCATTCCGCAGCCACATGATGGCCTATGTGGTGGTCAACGCCGGGTTGGTCGCGATCTACGTCATGACCTCGTTCGGCGACTATTTTTGGCCGATTTGGCCGATGCTCGGCTGGGGCATCGGCCTCGGTACCCACGCCGTCAGCGTCTACACGAACGGCGAGAACGTCCGTGATCGGCTGATCGAGGAAGAGCTGGAGAAGCTGCGCAAAACGCGTGGCTGACGCTTATTTGCCTTTGAACTGGGCCGGGCGTTTCTGGGCAAACGCCATAATACCTTCGCGAGCGTCTTCGGTCCGTCCTGCGGTTCCCTGCGCATAGGCCTCGGCCTCGACCTGGTCGTGCCACTCGGCGTCGAGAGAATCCCAGATCAGATTGCGCGTCATTCCCAGGGATTTCGGACCGGATGCCAAAGCGTGAGCCAGTTCCATGGCCTTTGGCATCAGGTCGGCGTCAGGCACGCAGCGGTTGATAAGGCCCCAGTCCAGTGCGGTCGCCGCCGGTAGCTTCTCGCCCAGCAGCATCAACTCCATGGCGCGCGCCTTGCCGATCATGCGCGGCAGTAGCCAGGTCGCGCCGCCGTCCGGCACCAGTCCGATGCGGCGGAACGCCAGCAGGAAGTACGAGCTCTCGGCAGCGACGACCAGGTCGCAGGCCAGTGCCAGGGAGACGCCCACGCCCGCCGCGACGCCGTTCACCGCCGCGACCAAAGGCTTGGGCGAGCGGCGAAGCATGCTGACGAAGGGGTTGTAGACGTTCAGCAATGCCGGATTTGGCCCGTCGCTGGCGTCGGTCGCCCGACCGGTGGAGCCACCCGACAGATTGGCCCCTGAACAAAACCCGCGACCTTCGCCGGTGATGACGATCGCACGCACGGCGGGGTCGGCGATGGCGGCGCTCACCGCAGCGCTGAGTTCCGCCATCAGGTCCAGCCCGGCGGCATTCAGGGTCGACGGGTCGGAGAGCGTAATGACGGCGACACCGGTGTCCGTGACGGACTTGATCTTGGCTGGGGCTTGAGCGCCGTCCATGGCTTCCTCGCTTGAACTTGTTGTGTTCAGTTGAGGGCAGATACCCCGGCGTCAGCCAAGAAAAAACGCTTCGGGTCTAGGCTGCCTTGGACTCAGCGTTCTTGTCGGCGATCGCAGTCCGGTTTCGCCCGTTGCGCTTGGCCGCGTAGAGGGCTCCATCAGCGCGCTCGATCAGCATGACCGGCTGCTCGCCCCGCACCGACTCGGCAATGCCGGTGGAGATGGTGACGGTGCCGAGCTCTTCATTGGTAGAGCGACGTTTCAGGATGCGTGTGGATATCTCTTCGCGCGCCTTCTCGACGACGGCCATCGCGACGTGGCGATCTTCCCCGGGGAAGATGATGGCGAACTCCTCGCCGCCGTAACGCGCAGCAACCCGCGTGCCCTCAGACACCCGGGCGATGACACTGGCGACGTACCGGATGACCTGGTCGCCGGTCTGGTGACCCCAGGTGTCGTTGAACACCTTGAAGTGATCGATATCGATAATGGCCAGGGTGACCACGCCATGCGTTTTGGCGGCTTCGTTGCAGGCCTTTTCCAGGGCCTCGTCAAAGGCCTTGCGATTGAACAGCAGGGTCAGCGCATCGGTCATGGCGTCGCGACGAACCTGTTCCAGATGCTCCCGGAGTCGGGACAGTTCGTCCGTGGTGTCCGCGAGCTGGCTCTGAAGTGCCTGGTTCTCTTCGCGTACCTTCAGGGTCGCGGCGCTCAGCGTGTCGACCATATTGCGAACGGCTTCGCTGTCCTGTTCTTCAAGCACCTCCGTCGCAGAGGCCAGCTGCTGCCCGTAGGCCTCGCTGGTTTCACGCGCAGATTCGATGGCGCGTGAGACGGTATCCAGTTCCGCCGACAGGCTCTTTCCCGCGTCGAGAATTTCGCCGTTCAGCTTGGCCGACGGCAGGTGGTTGACGGCAATGGCGTCACCCATCTGTTCGGTGAAGCGTTCGCCTGACCGGATGATCTGGTCGATCTCCGCGGCGACCTCGCTGTCCTTGGCCGCGACATAGTGCAGCCACAGCTCGAAATTGATCGCTGTTGGCCAGACGCTGTTGGCCTCCATCGCGTCCATGGCCTTGCGGGCCCACTCATAGGCCTTGGGGCTGCGCAGAATGAGATCAATTTCGTTCGCCATGACGAACGCTGATATCAGCAGACCGCAAACGACCGGTTAAGCCCGATGACTAATCTTCCGTGGATCGGGGCGGTGGCGCACGCATCAGAAAGGCCGGAGTCTCGTTGCCGAAGCCGACGACATTGTCACCGTCGTCACGTTCACGACCGCGACCCCGGTCGCCGCGATCCTGACGGAGGTCGGTTTCCGGTCGTGGGCTACGTTCGGGTCGCGAAGTCTGTTCGGTACGTTCTGGCGCGCGGGTCGGTTGTTCGGAAACAGCGGCTGGTTCGCGGCGCGGACGGGGAGTCCGTTCAGGACGGGGCGTCCGTTCCGGGCGAGGGGCCTCGGCGACGGGGGTTGCAACAACGGCTTCGGCGACCGGTGCAGGTGCTGCCGGGCGCGCCTCGCGCGGCGCGTGGTCACGCGCAGGACGCTCGCGCCCACGGGCGGGACCCCGATCCCGGCCACCGCTGCGAGGTGAGCGGGGTTCGTCCTTGATGCTGGCCCAGTCGATACCTTCCAGCACGATCTCGACCGGATCGGTACCGATCAGCTTCAGCACCTTGTCGAGGTTGCGGCTGTCGGCGGGTGTCACGATCGTGAAAGCCTGGCCCGTCTTGCCGGCGCGGCCTGTGCGCCCGATCCGGTGGACATAGTCTTCCGAATGGTGCGGGACGTCATAGTTGAACACATGACTTACGTCGGGGATGTCGAGGCCGCGCGCGGCGACGTCGGAGGCGCAAAGCAGACGCAGCGAACCGTTTCGGAAG
Source organism: Phenylobacterium deserti (assembly GCA_945883235.1). GTDB lineage: Bacteria > Pseudomonadota > Alphaproteobacteria > Caulobacterales > Caulobacteraceae > Phenylobacterium > Phenylobacterium deserti_A. The sequence goes on from CAMCXF010000060.1 coordinate 4,296, forward strand.
CTTTCCAGCGTCTTCATGCGGGTCTGCTGATCGAGGTCTCCGTGGATGGGCGCGGCATCCAGACCGTGCGTCCGCAGCGACTTGGCGACCACGTCGACCTCGGCCTTGCGGTTGCAGAAGACGATGCCGTTCTTCACGTCGGCGCGGGCGATCAACTCGCGCAGCGCCGTGCGCTTGGCCTTGGGGTCGGAGGAGGGGATGCGGACCAGGTTCTGGGTGATGGTCTCGGCGGTCGTCGCCGGCCGCGAGGCCTCGATGCGGATCGGATCGCGCAGGAACTGCTTGGTAAGACGGGTGATCTCGGGCGGCATGGTGGCCGAGAAGAACAGGGTCTGTTTCTTGGCCGGCGTCAGCTTGAAGATGCGTTCCAGGTCGGGAATGAACCCCATGTCCAGCATCCTGTCGGCCTCATCGACCACCATGATCTGTACGCCGGTCATCAGCAGCTTGCCGCGTTCGAAATGGTCCAGCAGGCGACCGGGTGTGGCGATCAGGACGTCGACGCCCCGGTCCAGCTTCAGTTCCTGATCCTTGAACGAGACGCCGCCGATCAGCAGGGCCCAGCTCAACTTCTGGTTCTTGGCGTACTTCTCGAAGGACATCGAGACCTGGTCGGCCAGTTCTCGGGTAGGGGCGATGACCAGCGCGCGGGGCATGCGCGCCTTGGCGCGGCCGGCAGCCAGGCGGTCGATCATCGGAAGGGTGAAGGCGGCGGTCTTGCCGGTGCCGGTCTGGGCGATGCCCAGAACGTCGAGGCCCTGCAGGGCCATGGGGATCGCTTCGGCCTGGATTGGCGTTGCGGTGGTGTAGCCGGTCGCGGCGACAGCGGCGAGGGTCGCGGGCGAGAGGCCCAGGTCTGAGAATTCGGTCATCGTCTAACGATTAAGCGGTGTCTCGCCCCCGAAGCCCCCGAAGGGTGGACAGGCGCGGCGCGACCGCGGCTGCGCCAGCGAACGTCGCCGCGCGGCCGGAACATACGGCGCACGGGCGGCAAGTCAATGGAAGGGGTGGAAATGGGGTGGGTCCAGGGTCTGCAACGACGCGGTTGGCCAAGGCGACGTCGGCCGGGTAGTTCCGGTTCGCGGCGGTTTGTGACGGAGCCAATCCCTACAGCGGCGCAAAGGCCCCACTGGCAACTCTTCAAGCGTGGACCGGTTGTCCGCTTCTGAGCGTGGCCCCTGCGCCAGCACCCAAGCCTGTGCCGCTGTCCACCACATGCGTCGGGGTTTGGGCCGCGCCTTCAGGCGTCACGGTGAGCAGCTCGAGGATGCGTGTGGCGACGGTGCGCAGGCTCTTTTGTGACAAGTCGTGATAGCCCCCGGCGACGAGAAAGCGCGCCCGCACAAAGCGCAGGAAGGCGCGGCGCGCCTTCAGGTCCGGGGCGACGGTCAGCGTCCGGCGCACCGCAGCTTCCAGATCACAGCGCTGGTCGGCGCACTCGACGATGCCAGGCACGGTGTAGAAATTGCGGCCGAGGGCCAGGACGGGCTTGTTGTAGAGGAGCGCCTCAAACCCGGCGGTTGAATTGATGGTGACCACAGCCGATGCGGCTTGCAGCAGCCTTGCCATGGGGCCGCCACTGACGAAGGAAACGCGAGGGTAGCGCTTCGGAAGGTTGCGATACGCCCATTGCACCTGCGGCAATTCATAGGGGTGGAACTTCGCGACCAGACGCAGGTCCGGGTCGATCCGGGCCAGGGCGTGATCCAGGTCGCGCACCAGCGATTCCAGGTCGTCGCCGTAGAGCGGCGAATGCAACACCAGCTGCGAGTCGCTTCGCACCTGGAACGGTAGAAGCACATAGCGTTCGGGCAGACGATCGGCCCGGGTCCCCGGGACGCTGAGCCGGTTGACGAAAGGCAAGGCGCGGCGCTCCAGCCAGAAGCCGAGCCGGCTCGCAAGCCGGGCGACAATATCCCGTCGCAGTTCGGCTGGCGGCAGCGAGTCAACGCCGCGCAAGTTCTCGCCGGATTTGAAGCGGGCGATCTCAATATTGAGCGTAGCGTCGAGGGCGGGGTCGCAAGGGATCATCGCGGCGCCGGCGCAGGCCAGGCGCGTCATGGACGATCCGGCATTGACGCCTTCCAGATCAAGCTGCGTGGTGCCGGAAAGGTAACCGTGCTCGGCGTAGATGACCGGTATGCCGCGCAGACGCGCCAGGTAGATGGCCAGCGCACCACGCAGGTTTGATCCGTTCCAGACGAAGATGGCACCGACCCGCTCGCTGTCGATGAAGCTGGCGAGTTCGGCGAGCAGCCGGCGAGCCTTGCGCAGCGCCTTTGCGGGCCGAAGAGCCCACTCCTTGTCGCCGATCGCGCGTCGCAATTCGGCGTCACTGATATCGGCGAAGCGGGTCGTGTGGCTGTCGTCTCGCGGATGCATCGCCACACTGGCGCTGCGCATATAGCGGCGCACGATGGGACGCTGCGACCAGTACAGGCTGTCGACGCTCGGCGTCAGCCAATTGCGCAACTCCAGCAGGAACGGCGCCTTGCGCAGGCCCGGATCAATGAAGGCCAGTCGCAGGCGAATCGCAGAATGCTCCATGGCCAATGCGTGTGGCGTGGCTGCAATTCATTATTGTGAAGGCCTGATGGCGAACGGGTGAAATCTCGATCCGCCGGGTGAGGCGGTGTTGGGTGGGTTCAGTTTGAGTGGCTATCGCGCTAGTCTCTCCCGAAATCCGGGGGAAACACCGATGCCCACGCCCACCGCAGCCACCGCGCCACAGATGATTGTGCGCCGCATGGCTTTCCCCCATCCGGTGGCGCTGAAGGGGCAGTGGAACCCGGCACGGCCGGAGTTCAGCCACATGGTCAATGCGGGCTCGCTGGGGATGCCCTTTCTGGAACCCTGGCTGATCGCCACGATGCGGCAGGCCAAGGCGCAGATTTCCGACCCTCGGCTGCTGGCCGAGATCGATCTCTATATCGGTCAGGAGTCGACGCACTTTCGCCAGCACCAGCAGTTCAACCGGCGGCTGGCGGACATCGGCTATCGGTCGGTCCCTGAGATGGAGGCGGTGCTGAAGGCCGACTATGCCGGGTTTGCGGCGGATCGGTCGTTTGCGTTCAACCTGGCCTATGCCGAGGGCTTTGAGGCCATGGCGCTGACCATCGGCCACATGCTGATCGCGGATCGTGAGTATCTGTTCGCGGACGGCGAGGCCTCGGTGGGCTCGCTGGTGCTTTGGCATTTCGTCGAGGAGATCGAGCACAAGTGCGCCACCTATGACGTCTTCAAGGCGTTGGACGGGCGTTATGCGTGGCGGATCTACGGGCTGCTGTTCGCCATGGTTCACATCATGGGCCGCACGTGTCAGGGGTATCGCGCGATGCTGATGGAGGACGGGCTCTGGACCTCCTGGCGCTCCCGCTGGGCGCTGTGGCGGCTGCTGGGGCGGATCTTCGTCCGGTTGACCCCGCGGCTGCTGCGAATTCTGAAGCCCAGCTATGACCCGCGCGAGGTGGTCGACCCCGCGTGGGCCGACGCCTGGCGGCACCAGCATGCGGCCGGCGATGCGCAACTGGGCGACCTGGATATGTCGCGGCTGGCCGAAGCGGGGCCTGTCGCCCGCGCCGCGTGAAGGAGCCCGCCATGACCCCGATGCCCGAGCGGCTTCGCGCCCTTTTGTTCCTGAACGGGATCGGCCTGTTCCTCTTTTCCATGCTGGTTGGGTGGCACTGGATGTTTGCCCTGCTGGGACAGATCGTGCTGTGGCCGTTCGTACCGCCGATCGACGTCCAGATCCCGGGGGAAGAACGGGCCTGGCGGATGGTGCACATGGAGGCGATCACCCAGGGGCTGCTTTTGATGGCCTGGGGCCTGGGTGGCGGGTTCATCCGGCTGGGAGCGCGGGCGCACCGGCTGTTCTTCTGGTGCTCGCTGACGGCGGCCTGGCTGTTCACAGTGCCGCCGATGTTCAATGCACTTTTGGGCACGAGGGGCCTGGCCATGGGCGGGGGGCCGTTCAAGGGCGGTCTGGCCAACGACATCATCTTTGTCATCGGCTGGCCGCCGATGATCGCGGCGCATGTGCTGATGGGGCTGGCGGTGCTTGGGGTATGGCGGACGGTGAGGGATCTGCCGCGAGCCTGAGCCAGGCGGATTGAAGCTTGCCGAGGCTCGATTTTTCGGCCGGTATGGCCTCCAGAACGACGTTCGGGGGGGAAGCCATGCAAATTCCATCGGATGCGAGCGGCCTCACGGCGGGGTGGCTGTCAGACGTGCTTGCGGCCGCGCCCGGCGGCCCGTTTGGACCCGTCGCCGAGGTTGAGCGCCAGCGGATCGGCGAGGGCGTGGGCGTCATGTCCGAGATCTACCGGCTGGCGATCCGCTATGCGCCCGATGGACGACCGGGTCCCGCCACGCTGGTGGCCAAGGTGCCGGCCGGGACCGCGGAGGCCCGGGGCCTGGCCAACAACTACGGCTTCTACGAGAAAGAGGTCGCCTTCTACCGCGATATCGCCCCGACGGTGTCGATCGCCGCCCCGCGCTGCTTCGGCGCGGCGTTCGACCCGGAGTCCAAGCTTTTCGTGCTGCTGATGGAGGACATGGCGGCGGTGACTCCCGGCGATCAGATCGTGGGCCTTACAGAGACCCAGGTTCGACGGGCCATCAACGAGGTCGCCCCGCTGCATGCGCGCTGGTGGGGCGACGCCGGGCTACCGGAGCTGGAGGCGGTGATCCCGGCGCACGGCCAGCCGCCCTGGGACAGCGTCGGCCGGATGCACACCGCCGCCTGGGAGATCATCGCGCCCTGGATGAAGGCCCGCCTCAGTCCGGAGATGATGCGGGTGGGCGAACGGCTCTGCACCGACCTGCAGGGGCTGATGGATCGCAATGGCCAGGGCCAGCGGACGCTGTGTCACGGGGACTTCCGGGCCGACAATCTGATGTTTACCGGCGATCCGGCCGATCCGGGCCTGACCGTGCTGGACTGGCAGATCCTGGTGCAGGCGCCGGGCGCCTTCGACATCGGCTATCTGATGTCGGCCAGCGTGACGCCGGACGTGCGGCGGAGCCAGGAAATGGATCTGCTGGCCGGCTACCACGCCCAGCTCGTCGCTGGCGGGGTCGAGGGCTACGGGTTCGACGAGTGCCTGGAGGATTATCGCCGGGCGCTGCTGATCGGCTTTACCTATGCGGTCCAGGCGGGCGGGTCTTCCAACATGGAACACGCTCGCAACGCAGCCCTGATCCATGCGATGGCGACGCGGTGCGAGGCGGCCTGCCTCGACCTGGGTCTGGCCTCGATGCTGAACTGACGCCTGCGCCACTGGACTGACGCGCTGGCACCTGGCGTGACTTGTCCGCCTACACCCGCCGCCGCCGCCAGTCGTCGAACCGGACCTTTCCCAGCCAGAATAGCATGACCGGCAACGGCGACAGAGCGATCGCGTAAAGCAGGACGGAGTCCCGCAGAGCCTCCGGAAACACCTGCTGTTGTCCAAGGAAGAATGACCCCGAGGCGATAAACAGCGAAAAGCACATGCGCCACAGGTGCCGCGCGATCCGTGAGACGTTGGACAGCTGCCTGCGAACCAGGACATGCAGTTCGCCTGCGGCGGCGAAGGCGCCTGCGATCGTGAAAAGGAAGAACGCCTGCGGCGGCGAGCCGTCCACCGTCCCGCTGGGGCTGGCCGAGCCCATCTGCATCAGGATCACACCGGCGGCGGTGATCGACAGGGCGATGATCAGGCCGATGACCTCTGGTGCGCCGGCCTTGGTGTCACGACGTCGGGCCGCCAAAGCGCCGCTGATCAGCAGGTAGAGCGCCATGATGCCGGCGATGAAGTTGGGCCGCTGCCCGGTGTCGAGGAACGGCGCCACGCCCGCACCGATGGCGTAGGCCACGACCATCGCCATGAAGAAAACCGCTCCCGCTACGCGGTGGACCCGCTGACCCTTGCGCACGGCCAGGGCGACGACGCCGGTGACCATCCCGATCGCGCCACCGGCGATGTGCGCCCACAGCAGGGCGTTGGCAACCAGATGCATCCAGGCGGGGTCGCCCGGTCCGGCCTGCAGGACGTCCGCCAGCGCGACCGACGGCAGAGATGCGGCCGAGATGGCGAGCAGGAAGGACGAGACGGAATTCCGGGGTGTCATGGAACAATTCTTGTCCATCTACGGGTCCGGCGCCATGACCCTGCGTAGCGCGCGCATGATCGTTCGTAACATCAGGGGGCCTTTCCATGTCGAACCTGACCACGTCAGCCGGGATCGCCGCTGGCCTGATCGCGTTCGCTGTGGGGCGGGGCGCGGAACAAACTTCGCTCATGGCCCAGACCGGTCTGCGGCCCGCCGACCTTGAGGATCCCGACAGCCGTCTGCCGTTTGCGACCTATATTGCGCTCATGCGGGCGGCTCAGGACCTGTGCGGGGATCCGGCGCTGGCGCTGCATTTCGGCGAGGCCGTCGACCTTGCTGATATGTCGATCGTCGGGCTGATCATGAACGCCTCGGCCACCATGGGCGACGCCTTTGCCCAGATGCAGCGCTTTGGCCGGCTGACGCTGGAGACCGAGGGGCTCAGCGACGGGCCGCGCTTCGAGCTGGCCGCGCGCGATGGCCAGCTCTGGATGGTCGACACCCGCACCAACCCGGACGCCTTTCCGGAATTGACCGAAGGCGCCTTCGCCCGGCTGGCCTGTGGTCCGCGTCGCTTCCTGCCCGAGCCTCATGTGCTGGAGGTTCAGTTTACCCACCCGGCGCCGGCCTACAGGGCCGAGTACGATCGCATCTTCCAATGCCCGATCACCTTCTCCAGCCGCTGGAACGCCATGCGATTCGACCCGGGCATCGCCAGTTGGCCCGTCGCTCTGCAGCCGCGCTACGTGTTCGGAATACTGACCCAACGGGCTGACGGCCTGCTGCAGGAACTTGAAGACCAGAAGACCGTCCGCGGCCGCGTTGAGGCTGTACTGCTGCCGTCGCTTCATACAGGTGAGATCAGCGCGAACGGTGTCGCCCGCGCGCTGGGCTTCAGTCGCCAGACCCTGTTCCGCAAGCTGAAGTCTGAGGATGCCAACTATGAACAGATCCTCGACGCCCTGCGCCATCGCACGGCGATGCGTTACCTCACCGGCGCCAGGGTCTCGGTCAACGAAACGGCCTACCTCGTCGGTTTCTCCGAACCGGCTGCCTTCTCCCGCGCTTTCAAACGCTGGACCGGGAAAAGCCCGCGGGAGTTCCAACTGGCGACGGCGGCGAGATGAGCCTCGCGCTGGACCTGCCTAGACTGACGCATGGGCAATTGCCTTGACTGTCAAAACCATACGCGCGCCGGTTCTTGATCCGGGAGAACGGCGGAGCGGTTGTTCAGGAGGAACCCCACGATGTCCACCGGTCTGTTCAGCGATCTGCTGGTCATCGATTGCGCAAGTTTCATTGCGGGCCCGGCGGCGGCGACCGTGTTGGGGGACTATGGCGCGCGGGTAATCAAGATCGAGCCTCCGGGCATGGGCGACGCCTACCGCAACCTGTTCCGGCTTCGGGGCACGCCGGACGAGGTCGACTACTTCTGGACCCTGGAGTCGCGCAACAAGGAAAGTCTGGCGCTGGACCTGCGGCGGCCCGAGGCGCAGGCGGTGCTGCACACGCTGGTGAAACGGGCCGACGTGTTCATCACCAATTCGCCGTTTCCGGCGCGGGAGCGCATGGGGTTGAGGGCCGAGGACCTGATGCCTCTGAACCCACGGCTGATCTATGCCTCGCTGTCACCCTATGGCGAGCTGGGCCCGGAGCGGGACCGGACCGGATTTGACGCCACCGCCTGGTGGGCGCGCTCGGGGCTGATGGACATGGTGCGCGCCGGCCCCGCGGTGGAGCCCGCGATCTCCATGCCCGGGATGGGCGACCACCCGACGGCCATGGCGATGTACGGGGCGATCGTGACCGCGCTCTACAAGCGCCAAATGACCGGAACGGGATCAGAGGTCACCACTTCGCTGCTGGCCAACGGACTTTGGGCCAATGGGTGTCAGGTGCAGGCGGCGCTCTGCGGCTATGAGCTGATGACCCGGCCGCCGCGCGGATCACGCGGGGTGTTGAACGAGATGTTCCGCGCCGCAGACGACCGCTATTTCATCCTGACAAGCACCAATCCGTTCCGCGACTGGCCGCTTCTGGCCAGGGCGGTGGGCCATGCCGAGTGGCTGGAGGACCCGCTGTTTGCAACCCCCGAGGCGCGGATGGCGAACGGCCCCGAACTGGTGGCCCGGTTCGATGCGCTCTTTGCGGGCGCGCCCTTCGAACACTGGTCAAAAGTGCTGACCCAGGGAGACGTGACGTTTGGGGTGGTGGCGCAGATCTATGACCACCTGACCGACGACCAGATCGAGGCGAACGGCCTGTTTCCCGAGATCGCCGACGGCTTTGGCCTGCGCACCCTCGACAGCCCGTTCCAGGTGGTCGGCGAGGCGAAACGTGCGCCGCATATGGCGCCGGGGATCGGGGAACATACACGGGCGCTGCTGGCGGAGTTCGGGTGTTCGACGGCGCAGATCCAGGCGCTTGCGGAGGGGTAGGACGGACCCCTCAGATGTCCAGCTCGCCCACCGCGAACTCGGCGTTTTCCTGGATGAACTGGAACCGGGCCTCGGGTTTGCGGCCCATCAGGCGTTCGACCAGGTCTTCGACCAGTTCCTCTGTGCGGGGCAAGGTGACGCGGGCCAGGGTGCGGGTGGCCGGGTCCATGGTGGTTTCTTTCAGCTGGGCTGGCATCATTTCGCCCAGGCCCTTGAAACGGCTGATCTCGGGCTTCTTGTTCTTGAACTCCGTAGCCAGCAGCTCATCGCGGTGTTCGGGGTCTCGGGCGTAGACGGCCTTGCCGCCGTGACTGATGCGATAGAGCGGGGGGAGCGCCAGGTAGAGGCGTCCGCCGCGGATCAGTTCCGGCATCGTTCGATAGAAAAAGGTGATCAGCAGGCTGGCGATGTGAGCGCCGTCGACGTCGGCGTCGGTCATGATGACGATGCGGTCGTAGCGCAGGTCCTCGTCGCGATACTTTGAGCCCGCCTGGGCGCCCAGCGCCAGCAGCAGGTCGGAGAGCTCCTTGTTGCCACCGAACTTGTCGGCGGTGGCCGACGCGACATTGAGGATCTTGCCGCGCAGGGGCAGGATCGCCTGGGTCTTGCGGTTGCGAGCTTGTTTGGCCGAGCCGCCGGCGCTATCGCCCTCGACCAGGAACAGTTCGGTGCCGTCCATGGCTGAGCCGGAACAGTCGGCCAGCTTGCCGGGGAGACGAAGTTTGCGGGTGGCCGACGCGCGGGCAACTTCCTTGTCCTTGCGCCGTTTCAGCCGTTCTTCAGCGCGTTCGACCACGAATTCGAGCAGGGCGCTGGCGGCCTTGGGCTGGGCGGTCAGCCAGTGGTCGAAAGGGTCGGCCAAGGCCTTTTCCACCAGCCGCTGGGCGTCGGAAGAAGAGAGGCGCTCCTTGGTCTGGCCCTGGAACTCCGGGTTGGCGACGAAGACGCTGACAAGCGCGCCCGCCTGGGACAGCACGTCGTCGGCGGTGATAATCAGGCCACGCTTCTCGCCGGTGAGTTCAGCGTATTGCTTGAGGCCGCGGGTTAGGGCCGCGCGGAACCCGCTTTCGTGGGTGCCGCCCTCCGGGGTGGGCACGGTGTTGCAGTAGGACTGCATGAAGCTGTCCGCCTCGCCGAACCCCGCCGGGGTCCAGGCCACGGCCCACTCGACCTTGCCGGTTTCGCCGGGGCGCTCCCAGTGGCCGGCGAAGGGCTCGGGGGTAACAGTCTCCAGATCCTTGATGCGTTCGCCCAGAAAGTCGGCCAGGCCGTTGGGGAAGCGGAAGGTGGCCTCTGGCGGTGTCTGGTCCTGAATGCGCTCGGGCGCGCATTTCCACCGGATCTCGACGCCGCCGAACAGATAGGCCTTGGACCGCGCCATCCGGTAGAGGCGGGCAGGGCGGAACATCACCGCATCGCCGAAGATTACCGGGTCGGGCGTAAAGCGGATCTCGGTACCCTTCTTGCGGGTGGGTCCCAGCTTTTCGATGCTGCCCAACGGCTTGCCGCGGCTGAACGCCTGACGCCACTCGAAGCCGTCCTTCCAGACGGTGACCTCGACGCGCTCCGACAGGGCGTTGACCACCGAGATGCCGACGCCATGCAGCCCGCCGGAGGTTTCATACGCCTTGCCGGAGAATTTACCGCCCGAATGCAGGACGGTCATGATCACCTCCAGCGCTGATTTGCCGGGATGCTTGGGGTGCGGGTCGACAGGAATGCCACGGCCGTCGTCCTTGACCGTCAGCGCGCCGTCAGCCTCGAGGGTGACTTCGATCAGTTTGGCGTGGCCGGCGACGGCCTCGTCCATGGCGTTGTCCAGCACCTCGGCGAACAGGTGGTGCAGGGCCCGCTCATCGGTGCCGCCGATGTACATGCCTGGACGCTTGCGGACCGGCTCAAGGCCCTCAAGGACCTCGATGTCGGCGGCGGAGTAGGTACCGCCTTTGAGAGGCTTCGCATCGGGGCGCGGCTCATTGCTCTGCGCCAGCGGCGCAGCCGGTGCCGGGTTCAGTGCGTCATCGAACAGGTCGGGAAGGGGACGAGCGGGGGACTGTGACATTGGACTGCGGAAGGTGGTCCGATTCTGGTCCGCCCGGTATCAATCCCCGGCTTTGCGAACGCAATGGTGCGTCCCTATTTCCGTGCTTCGAAAATCCTGCTCAACATGTCCGGAGTCCCATCGATGCGCTCCAGTTTGGGATAGCGCAGGCCGCCCGCGTAGGGGATCGATACGGTGCGGAAGTGGTCGCCGTTGCGGACCAGCAGTTCGATGGGCTTGCCAGTCTTGCCCTCGGTGATGGCGGCCTTCAGGCGCTCGGTGCTGAAGGCAAACCCGTTTACGGCCAGGACCTTGGTCGACACAGTGATCCCGGCGTTGAAGGCCGGGCCTTCCCACAGCACGCCGGTGACGTCGGCGTCGCGACTGAGTGACAGGCCGAGGGAATAGGTGAGGCCGGTGGACTTGGATATGCCCTCGACGGCCTTGACATAGGCCGTAGGCGTGTCGGTGTAGACGAGCTTCCAGCCGGTGCGGGCCAGGCTGTCCAGCGGGGCGCTGGGGGCGACGTCCTTTACCCGCGCTGTGAGAAAAGTGGCCCAGTCGTGTGGCTGCACGGCATTGAGCGCAGTGACCACATCGTCAAAGGTATAGGGGCTGACAACATATTGGCCGTCCTTGCCCGCGAAGAACTGGCGGCCAAAGTCATCCAGGGATTTCCGGCCACCTGATTTCTCGCGGATCAGGGTGTCGGCATCGAGCCAGATGAGCAGGCCCTCCTGGTAATAGTCCTCGCTGCGTTGATAGCCCCGCCAAGGCTGCGGCAGACGGCGCGCCAGGATGGGGTCAAAGGTTGTGTCTTCGAGCTGCCGCCAGCGGCGACCGGTCTGGTTCTCGTACTGTGCGGCCGTGAGGGCCAGGGATTCCAGGCTCTCCTGTTTCGACGACATGCCGGATCGTGCCCCCAGGACATCGCCCCAGTAGGACGTCAGCCCCTCATAGACCCAGAGCAATGACCCGCGCATCGGCACATTGAAGCTGGGGGTCCAGAGTTCGGCCGGGCGACGGTACTTGCCGTTCCAGGAGTGGACGTATTCGTGTGGCAACAGACCCCGGTCGCCGATGGCCTGATCGAATTCCGTGAAATATCCGGTCGCGACGCCGTTCTCGCTGGACCGGTGATGCTCCAGGCCGATGTCCCCAAGGCGATCCGTGATGGCGACCAGGAAGTCGTAACGGTCGAAATTGCGGACGCCGAAAAGCTTGTCGGCCTGTTGGATCAGCGCCTTGTGCTTGTCGAGGGTCTTGGCGTCGGCGGCCAACTCTGCCGGCGTATCAGCGATCACATTCATGCGGACCGGATACTTCGCCCCGGGATCAAGGTCGTACTGCTTGAAATAGCGTCCCGCGAACATCGGGGAATCGACCAGGGTCTCAAGGGTGATCGGCTTGAAGCGGGCGATGTCGCCGTCGCGCGACGCGGTATCCAGGGCGACGCCGTAGTTCCATCCGGCGGGCAGTTTGACACTGGGCTCCACCATAATCCGGCGAGTGTAGTAGCCAGCTGGATAGAGTGCGACCATGCCCCACTGCAGGTTCAGCATCTCGGGCGTCACAACCACCCGACCCTGATTGGCGGCAGTGGGTGACACGAACTGAAACTCGATCTTCAGCTCACTGACGCCTTGCGGCACATCGACGTGGAAGGCGAAGACATTGACCGGATCGCGAACCCAGGCGAGGACCTTGTCATTGCCCCGGACAACCAGGCCGGCCAGCTTGTCGATCGAGCCGAAGTCGTAGTGCTTCCCTGGCAGCCATTCCGGATAGAGAAGCGTCAGGCGGCCGGTCTTCACACCCGGCAGGGTTTGCTTCACCTGAAAAATCCGCCGCGCTGTGTCGCTTGCGTCCACTTCCAGACGGATCACGCCGGGCCAGGCGACGTCTCTGGGCGCGGCGATGGCCGGCGGCATGGGGTACGGCTGTGGTCCGTCGGAGGGCTCTGCGGCAAGCGGCGTGCAGATGGTGAGGGCGGAAGCGAAGGCGAGCAGGGTGGATTTCAACGGAAGGTCCTGAGGGTCACACGGGCGCGACAGTTCTACGACACATCGGGATTTGAGCTCAACTATCGTCGGCCCCCTAGAAAAAAGGGCTGTGGATCGCTCCACAGCCCCTGTTCACATCAGCTTTCGCTGATCAGCACTTGTAGTACATATCGAATTCGACCGGGTGCGGATGGAGGGCGAGGCGCATGACCTCTTCCATCTTCAGCTCGATATAGGCGTCGATGAAGTCGTCGTTCATGACGCCGCCGGCCTTCAGGAAGCCACGATCCTTGTCGAGGTTTTCCAGGGCTTCCTTGAGCGAGCCGCAGACTTCCGGGATCTTCTTCTGCTCGCGCGGGGGCAGATCGTACAGGTTCTTGTCGGCTGGCGCGCCCGGGTCGATCTGGTTAATGATGCCGTCGATGCCAGCCATCAACAGAGCGGTGAAGGTCAGATACGGGTTACCCATCGGGTCCGGGAAGCGGGCTTCCAGACGCTTGCCCTTGGGGCTGTCCACGTGCGGGATCCGGATCGAGGCCGAGCGGTTACGGGCTGAATAGGCCAGTTTCACCGGGGCTTCGTAACCGGGCACCAGGCGCTTGTACGAGTTGGTGGTCGAGTTCGAGAACGCGTTGATGGCCTTGGCGTGCTTGATGATGCCGCCGATGTACCAGAGGCACATCTGGCTCAGCCCGGCGTATTTGTCGCCGGCGAACAGCGGCTTGCCGTCGCCCCAGATCGACTGGTGGACGTGCATGCCCGAGCCGTTGTCGCCGAACATCGGCTTAGCCATGAAGGTGGCCGTTTTGCCGTAGGCGTGGGCGACGTTGTGGATCACGTACTTGTAGAGCTGGAGTCGGTCAGCCATCACGATCATGGTGTCGAACTTCAGACCCAGTTCGTGCTGGGCGGGTGCCACCTCGTGGTGGTGCTTTTCGGGCTTCATGCCCAGTTCGCCCATCACGGCCAGCATTTCGCCGCGCAGATCTTGGGCGCTGTCGACTGGGTTCACTGGGAAATAGCCGCCCTTGGGGCCAGGGCGGTGGCCCATGTTGCCTTCGTCGTAGGCCTTGCCTGAGTTCACCGGCAGTTCGCTGGCGTCAAAGGAGTAACCTGTGTTGTGGGGGGCAGTGTTCCACTTCACGTCGTCGAAGATGAAGAACTCTGCTTCCGGCCCGAAGAACACGGTGTCGCCGATGCCCGAGGCCTTGACGAAATTCAGGGCCGCCTTGGCGATCGAGCGCGGGTCGCGATCGTAGGGTGTGCCGGTGTCGGGGTTCACCACGTCGCAGAACAGGGCCAGCGTGGTCTGCTGGTAAAACGGGTCGATAATCGCGGAATCCAGATCCGGACGCAGCTTCATGTCGCTTTCGTTGATGGCTTTCCAGCCCGCAATCGACGAGCCGTCGAACATGGTGCCGTCGTTCAGGAAATCGTCGTCGACGAGATCGATATCGAAGGTCACGTGCTGCATTTTGCCGCGAATGTCGGTGAAACGGACGTCGACGTATTTGACGTCTTTTTCCTTGATCATGTCGTGGATGTCTTTGGCGGATGCCATGGTTCTTATCCCCTTCTGGATAGCTCGATAAACAAATTCAGATTGCGACGTCGCCGGTTTCCCCGGTGCGGATGCGCATGACATCCAGCACTTCGGAAACAAAAATCTTGCCATCGCCGATACGGCCCGTGCGCGCGGCACCGGAAATCGCCTCGAGCACGCGGTCCATCTGGTCGTCGCTCACGACGACCTCGATCTTGATCTTTGGCAGGAAGTCCACGACGTACTCGGCACCGCGATAGAGCTCGGTCTGGCCCTTCTGGCGACCATAGCCCTTGGCCTCGATCACGGTCATGCCCTGGACACCCAGTTCCTGAAGCGCTTCCTTCACCTCGTCGAGTTTGAACGGCTTGATGATGGCTTCAATTTTTTTCATGCGTCCGACTTGAAACTTGAGGGCCAGCTTCGGCCCAAGGATTGGGGGCGACCCAGCACGCCGCGGGCGGTCGCGACAAGCAGGCTTTGGTTGCCTGCCGTCGGGTCGCCTTGCGAAACTGCATCGACGCCGGTTTTTAAGGCGCCATAGGTACAAAAACTAGTCAGGCTTGAATCCCGATGCATTGCGTGGATTTCGGTCATCGGATCACGGGCTACGGGCGTTGGAGGCGCAGGCAATATGAGTGATCGCACCCCGGTTTTGATTGGCGTAGGCCAATTCACTTATCGCGGCGAT
>CAMCXF010000061.1 GCA_945883235.1 Phenylobacterium deserti
TCCGAACTTTCGGCGTTTATGCGCCCACTCGATGGCCGATCCGGAGCGCCTGACTTTCAAGGTCGTCCGGCGTGAGGTGGTCGCAGGCAACGTCTGAGGAACATATGCCAGACTTCACATTCGAGATGATCACGCCGGAGCAGGCGACCGCCTTCTCCGGGGCTGACACGTTCTCGTTCACCAGCCAGTTCGCCAATTTCACCAACATCTCGGTAGTGCAGAACGGTGCGAACCTGACCTTCGGGTTCCTGGGGCGCGAGGTGACTCTGGGGGCTGGGTTCACCAGTCAGGTGCGGCAGGTCCCGATCGTCAACGGCTCCACCTACGTCACGGGCACGGCGGCGTCCGAGACCTTCAACGGGGCGTCCTCGCGGTTCGAGGCGTTCTACGCCGGCGCCGGCAATGACACCCTGATCGCAGGCGCCGGAGACCGGTTGGCGGGCGGTGACGGCGTCGATCTGTTCGTCATCCCCCACGGTGTCACAGGCGCCGCCATTGTGGACTTCAAGGCGGGCGAGAAGATCGCGGTCGCCGGCGTGGAGCCGACGTTGCTGGACTACATCGAGGAGACGATCTTCGATATCGGCACCGCCACCAATCTGGCGACCTCGCGGATCACCTCCGGCGCGGCCAACTTCGTGATGGTAAAAATCTCGGATACCGCCATCGCCGTATTTGTCGACAGCCTGAACGAGAACCGGATTGGCGCGCGGTTTACGCTCGAGAACATCAGTCTGGCGGATGTCGACCACCTGACGTTTATCGCGGCGCCGGCGGGACTTCTGCCCTCCACGACGCCTCAGGATATCCAGGGGACCACCGGGTCCGACACGCTGGTGGGCGGCGTGAACACCGATACGCTTCAGGGCCTTGGCGGTCAGGACATCATCAACGGCGGGGCAGGTGACGATGTTATCTTCGCGCTGGGCGCGCCCGGCAACGCGGCGTCCGGGGGTACAGGCCAGACCTATCTGCGCGGGGACGACGGCAACGATTCCATCACCGGCGGGGCGGGATTTGACGACATCAACGGCAACATGGGTAACGACACCTGCGTTGGCGGCGTCGGGTCCGACTTCGTGGTTGGCGGCAAGGACAACGACCTGCTGTTCGGCGAGGCCGGAGAGGATCTGGTTTACGGCAACCTCGGCAACGATACCTGCGAGGGCGGCGAGGGCAACGACATCATCAGGGGCGGGCAGGACAACGACATCACAAACGGCGGTGCAGGCGACGACTTCGTCTCCGGCGATAAGGGTGACGACACCATGACCGGCGGCGCGGGGGCCGATATTTTCCACACGTTTGGCGACGCCGCGATCGACCGGGTGCTGGATTTCAGCCTGACCCAGGGCGACCGGGTACAGCTTGATCCGGGTACCCAGTTCACGGTCAGCCAGGTGGCCTCCGACACGGTCATCAACATGACCGGCGGGGGTCAGATGGTGCTGGTCGGCGTCGACATGACAACGCTCACGGCGGGTTGGATTTTCGGCGCCTGAAGTGCCGTAACATGGGTGCATTGACCCGGCGCGCCGCTGCAGTCAGCTTTGGTCCGAATAGTTGAGGTGGTTCGGTGGCCGTCATTAACGGAACGAGTGCGGTCGATACGCTGACCGGCGGCGCGGAGCCTGACACGATCACGGGCGGCGCAGGCGCAGATTCCCTGACGGGCGGCGTCGGTTTCGACCTCTATGTGATCGGGTCCAGCGACACGCCGGCTACGGCCGCACTGGGAAATCACCCTGAACTGCTGGACAGCATCTCGGGCTGGACATCGGCGGACCGGTTGCTGTTCGTGGGGGCCAACGCGCTGGCCTTCGGTAACTTCCGCACCTCCGTGGTAGACAACTACGATCAGGCTTATCAGTTCGCCGTCGACGCCTTCACCAACCTCGGTGCGGAGTACGTGGTCGTCCAGTTGTTGGATGACGCCATCGTCTTTGCCATGCGGACCGGCCAGGCGGTGCGGCTGTTGGGCGTTAACCGGGCTGACATCCAGACGTTCAACATCACCACGGGCTCGGTCGGGCCAGCACCCTTGGGACTTGTTGAGGCAGGATCCGGCCAGGCTGACACCCGCATTCTGGGCGACGGCGCCGACAGCTATTCCGCTGGCGCTGGCGACGACAGCGTGGCCGGCGGCGCTGGCGGAGACACCCTGGCGGGGGCCGAGGGGGATGATCAGGTGTTTGGCGGGGCCGACAACGACGTCGTCGGCGGCGGCGATGGTCGCAACTACCTCCGGGGCGACGAGGGCAACGACACGATCACCGGCGGGGTCGGTTTCGACGATATCAACGGCAATATGGGCAATGATTTCTGTGTCGGGGGCACCGGTACGGACTGGGTGGTCGGCGGCAAGGATGAGGACACGCTGTTCGGCGAGGCCGGCGACGACATTGTCTATGGCAACCTCGGCAACGACATCCTGGGCGGCGGCACCGGCAATGACCTGATGCGGGGCGGGCAGGGCGATGACACCGTGCGCGGTGACGACGGCAATGACATCCTGTCCGGCGACCGGGGCTCGGACGTGTTGTCCGGCGGGCTGGGGGCGGATATCTTCATCTCGTTCGCCGAAACCGGGTTGGACCGCGTGTCAGACTTCAATGTCGGCGAAGGCGATCGGGTGCGGCTGGATCCGGGAACCCAGTTCACCCTCAGCCAGGTGGGGGCCGACACTGTCATCGACATGGGAGTCGGCAATCAGATGATCCTGCAGAATGTGCTGCTCTCGACGCTGCCGGCCGGCTGGATCACGGTGGGCTGATCGTCGCCTCGATCCGACCGACGCTGCGAAGCGGTGACAACACGCCGATCAACGGGATGATCAGGAAGCCGGCTCCGGCGACGGCCAGCGCAAGACGCGGCCCAATCAGGTCGCCCAGAACGCCCCCGCCCAAAGCGCCGACAATGGCTGTAGCCCCTGCTGCGGCGTGGAATGCGCCGCCGACCCGGCCCAGTACCGACTGCGGCATCAAACTCTGGCGCAGGGAGGCGATCAGGACGCCGCTGGCCACCCCGAAGGCGTCGCCGGTGATCTGGGTAAGGATCAGAACCACCATCGCGCCATCGCGCGCTGTGGGTGCCAGGGAGATCGCCATGGCTGAGACCGAGGCACCTAGAATTGCCACAATGATTGCCGGACCCATGCCCAGACGCCGCGCAAGCCACGGACCCAGGCTGGCCCCCATGAGCGCTCCCAAGCCACCGGCTGCAATTGCGAGCCCGAGCAGGGAAGTCGGCAATGCCAGCGTCCGCAGAGCGAACAGGATGTAGAGTGCCGCGAATACCCCGCCGAACAAGCCTTGCACCACGTTCATGAGCAGGAGGGCGCGAACTCGCGGTTCGGCCCACGCCAGTCTGAACCCGTGGGTAACCTCCCGTGTCCATGTCTGCCTGGGCTCGGCTTCGGGCGCAGGCTCGATGGAACGCAGCGAGGCCAGGAAGGCCGCCGATGCGAGATAGGTGCCTGCGTTGACAATAATCGCCACAGGCGCTGTCAGCCATTGAAAGAGAATACCTGCGAGGGCCGGTCCACCCACTTCGGCCACCGCATCGGTCGCCGCGAGCTTGGCATTGCCGTCGACAAGTCGAGGTTTGCCGATCAGCGCCGGCAGATACGCATGGCTTGCGATGTCGAACGCCACGCTGGCACCGGTAACCAGACCAGCTGTAATCAGCAGATGTGGCAGGCTGACCCAACCAAACAGTGCGGCCAGTGGCAGGCTCAGCAGGATGATCGCCCGTAGCAGGTCGGCACCAATCAGGATGGGTCGCCGCCTGGATCGATCAATGAAGCCGCCTGACGTGAGCGCGATGACCAGGGCCGCACTGCTGCCCGCAGCCGCCAGGATGCCTAAAGCGCCGGGCGACGCGGCCAGAGTGGTGACGGCGAGGATCGGCAAGCCTTCGCGGGTGATGCGTGCGCCGAAAGCCGAAATGCTCTGGGCGAGCCACAGACGGGCAAAGTCGCGATCTCGCCATAGGGGTTTGGGCGTTGACATTAGGAAACCAGATTTCGGCGGGCGGCCAGGCGGCCGCTGAACCATGCTCGCGCACGGACTCGAGGGTGAGCCCATATCTTGGCCGCCGCGCGGACCCACCGATGATGTTTAGACGCTGCGGCAGGGGTCCGGGTCAAGCCCCGGCGAGGAAGTCCGCA
This sequence comes from Phenylobacterium deserti, assembly GCA_945883235.1. Lineage (GTDB taxonomy): Bacteria > Pseudomonadota > Alphaproteobacteria > Caulobacterales > Caulobacteraceae > Phenylobacterium > Phenylobacterium deserti_A. The sequence continues at coordinate 4,169 of CAMCXF010000061.1, forward strand.
ATCTCCCTGTCATGGCGCAGATGCACGACCGTGGCATGAGCGCCGTGGGTGGCCAGTGCAGCCTCAAGCCGAGGTCTGACCTTTCGGTTGTAGGTCCAGATGAAGTGATAGAATTTCAGGTCTACGGCCTCGTTGCACCCCTGTGCCATGTCCAGTCGTCCGCCGCCTCGATAGGTCACCATCCGCAAGATCGCCCGGGCCAGGCAGACCAGCCTTGGCTGGTCGATCCATACAATGGTGTCGGCCAGCGGCATGCGCAGGTCCCAGGTGCTGCCGAAGTTGCCGTCGGTGATCCAGGTCGGGGCCCTGAGGGCTTCAGCGACTGAGTGCCGGAATTCGGCGTCGTCGCTTTCCACCCAGCCGGGTTTCCAGAACAGGACGTCGAGGTGGATGACCGGGAGGCCGAGCTTGGCACCCAGGCGGCGGGCGAGGGTCGATTTGCCACCGCCTGAATTGCCGATGATTAGGACGCGTTTCATACAAGTAGGGGTATAACCGGTGTACACTTGCCGTGCATCAAACCGGCGGCACAGGTTAGCCGCAGCCCCTTGACGAAATGTTCATATAAAGATATCTTTATATGATTGTGAAGTTTGCGACCAAACAGATTGTAGAACTCTTGCGCGCGACGGGCGAGCCCTCGCGCTTGCGTATTCTGGCGCTGCTGGCCCGCGAGGAACTGGCTGTTCTGGAGCTCTGCCGCGTGCTGGATCAAAGCCAGCCTCGGGTGTCGCGCCACCTGAAGCTTCTGGCCGAGGCAAACCTCGTCGAACGCTTTCCGGACGGTGCCTGGGTTTTCTATCGCCTCACCGGGTCGGGTCGTGAGCGGGAAGTGATTGACTATCTGCTCTCGCAAGTCGATCCGGGCGACACCGTGCTCGCTCACGACCGAAGCCGTCTGGATGGCGTCCTGACCGAACGAGCGTCCGCCGCCCGGACTTACTTCGCCGAAAACGCCACGCGCTGGGACGAAATCCGCTCGCTCTATGTTTCTGACGCCGATGTCGAGGACGCGATTGTCCAGGTGTCCGGCGAACGCCGCATTCGACGGCTGGTTGACCTGGGCTCGGGGACGGGGCGGATGCTGACCCTGCTGGGTCCGCGCGCGGCCCAGGCTGTCGGGCTGGACCTGTCGCAACAGATGCTCAACATCGCGCGCCGCAATACGACCGAGGCCGGTCTTGCGAACGTCGAGCTGCGCCATGGCGACATCCTGGACACCCGCCTTGCCGACGCCACGGCGGACCTGGTGGTCGTCCATCAGGTGCTGCACTATCTGGGTGATCCCGCTGCGGCGGTCCGCGAGGCCTCAAGGCTGGTGGCGGCAGACGGTCGCCTGATTATTGTCGACTTCGCGCCGCACAAGCATGAGTTCCTCCGCGAGGCGCATCAGCATCGTCGCCTCGGATTTTCGGACGAGGAAATGGCGCGCTGGTTGACCGAGGCCGGTCTGCCGCATTTGGCGCTGACCTCGCTGCCGCCCAATCGCAGCGACGGCCTGACCGTCAAGATATGGGCTGCGGCCCGCACACCCGATGAGCTGAGGATTGCCGCATGAGCCCGCCGACTGCCCTGGGTCCTGTTGCCCGCGCCGGGGTTCCCGGGCGACCGCGTCCGAATGTCTCGTTCGAGTTTTCGCCGCCCAAGGGCCCCAAGTCCGAGGAGGCGCTCTGGGAGGCGATCCGTCGCCTGGAGCCGCTGAACCCGTCGTTCGTTTCGGTGACCTACGGAGCCGGCGGCTCCACGCGTGAGCGCACGCATCGCACGGTGGTGCGCATGCTGAAGGAGACCACGCTAAGGCCCGCCGCCCACCTTACCTGCGTCGAGGCCTCACGTGCCGACGTCGATGAGGTGGTTCGCGACTACTGGGCCGCCGGCATCCGGCACATTGTGGCCCTGCGCGGCGATCCACCGGGGTCGCTGGGCGGGGCCTATGTTCCGCGCGCCGACGGCTATCAGAACGCCACCGAACTCACCGCCGGCATCCGTCAGATTGCGCCCTTCGAGGTCAGCGTCGGCGTCTATCCGCAGATCCACCCGGAGAGCCCTTCCGTCGACCACGATATCGAGGTGCTCAAGGCCAAAATCGATGCCGGTGCGACGCGGGCGATCTCCAACTTCTTCTTCGACATGGACGGCTATCTCAGGTTCATCGAGCGTATCCGCAAGGCGGGGGTCACGATCCCGATCGTGCCCGGCATCATGCCGGTGTCCAGCTTTTCGGGCCTCAGCAACATGTCCGGGCGGATCGGCGTGGCCATTCCGGGCTGGCTCGCCAACCTGTTCGAGGGCCTCGATGATGATCCGGAGACCTGCAAGCTCGTCGCGGCCTCCGTTGCCGCCGAGATGTGCGCCAAACTGGCAGAGGAAGGCTTTGCCGACTTCCACTTCTACACCCTCAACCGCGCCGATCTGACCTATGCGATCTGCCGAGTGCTGGGCGTGCGCGAGACCCCTCTGGAACCGAAAGAAGCCGTGGCATGACCCGCCAGGACCGTATCAAAGCCCTGAAAGCCGCCGCGAAAGAGCGCGTGCTGATCCTCGACGGCTCGTGGGGGGTGATGTTCCAGAAACGCGGCCTGACCGAGGCTGACTATCGCGGCGACCGGTTTCTGGACCATCCGGGCCAGATGAAGGGCAACAACGACATCCTGTGCCTGACCCGTCCGGATATCGTGGCCGAGTTGCACGACGCCTATTACGCCGCCGGTGCCGACATATCGGAGACCAACACCTTCTCCTCCACCTCCATCGGCCAGGGCGAATATGCCCAGGAGGCCGCCGTGCGCGACATCAACCTGGCGGCCGCCCGGATCGCCCGTGAGGTCGCTGACCGTTGGACAGCGAAGGAACCCAACAAGCCGCGCTTCGTCGCCGGCTCCATCGGCCCGCTGCCGGTGATGTTGTCGATGAGCTCGGACGTGAACGATCCCGGCGCGCGCAAGGTGACGTTCGATCAGGTCTATGCAGCCTATCGCGAACAGGTCGTCGCCCTGCACGACGGCGGGGTCGACCTCTATCTGGTGGAAACCATCACCGACACGCTCAACTGCAAGGCCGCGCTAAAGGCGATCCTCGACCTTGAGGACGAGGGCTATGAGCCGCTGCCAATCTGGATCTCGGGGACTATCACCGATCGGTCGGGCCGCACCCTCTCTGGGCAGACCGTCGAGGCTTTCTGGAACTCTGTGCGCCACGCCAAGCCGTTTGCCATCGGGCTGAACTGTGCGCTGGGGGCTGACCTGATGCGGCCGCATATCGCGGAGCTGTCGCGGATCGCCGACACCCTGGTCTCGGCCTATCCCAACGCCGGCCTGCCTAACGCCATGGGCGAGTACGACGAGAGCCCGGACCAGACCGGCCACCAGCTGCACGAATGGGCCAAGGACGGCATCGTCAACATCCTCGGCGGCTGCTGCGGCACCACGCCGGACCACATCCGCCATGTGGCTGACGAGGTTCGTGGGATGACGCCGCGCCAGATACCGGAGCGCCCGACAGCCATGCGGCTGGCGGGCCTGGAACCGTTCGAGCTGGCCTGATGAGCAAGACTTACGAGCGCATTGACGAGACGCTGGCCGGCTTCATCAAGGCGCAGAAGATGTTCTTTGTCGCGACGGCCCCCTTATCTGGCGAAGGGTCGGTCAACGTCTCGCCCAAGGGCTATGACAGCCTCGCGTTGATCGATGAGCGCACTGTCGCGTATCTGGACCTCGGCGGCTCGGGGGCGGAGACCCTGGCGCATGTGCGGGAGAACGGTCGCATCACCCTGATGTTCTGCGCTTTCGAAGGCGCGGCCAACATCCTGCGCCTCTACGGCCGGGGCCGGGCGGTGGCGTTTGATGAACCGGATTTCGCTGAGCTCAAGGCCCTGTTTCCAACGTTTGAGCGCGCGCGGGCCATCGTCGTCGTGGACATTACCCGCATCGCCGACAGCTGCGGCTGGGGCGTGCCGATCTATGAGTTCAAGGCAGAGCGCGAGCAGTTGCACCGACATGTCGACCATCGGCCGTTCGACGAATGGGCCGAGCGCCGCTACGAGGCGAACGCGGTCTCGATTGATGGCCTGCCAGCCCTTGTACGTCCCGCCCAGCGCTGACACCCCACTTCCAACCCTCTCCCCGCAATGGAGGGAGGGCTCATTGATCCGATAGGTTTTCTGGAATGCGTCCCATCTTCATCAATGTCGGCGAGCGGACCAACGTCACTGGCTCGGCCAAATTCCGGAAGCTGATCGCCGACGGGGACTACCCCGCCGCGCTGTCGGTAGCCCGCCAACAGGTGGACGCCGGGGCCCAGGTCATCGACGTCAATATGGACGAGGGTCTGCTGGACTCCGTTCACGCCATGAAGACCTTCCTGAACCTGATCGCTGCGGAGCCGGACATCGCCCGCGTGCCGTTGATGATCGACAGCTCCAAATGGGAGGTGATCGAGGCCGGACTGAAGTGCGTTCAGGGCAAGACCATCGTCAATTCCATCTCCATGAAGGAAGGTGAGGCGAAGTTCATCGAACAGGCCAAGGCCTGCCTGCGCTATGGCGCGGCCGTAGTGGTGATGGCGTTCGACGAGGTGGGCCAAGCCGACACGGCGGACCGCAAGGTCGAGATCTGTCAGCGGGCCTACAAGATCCTGACAGAGCAGGTGGGGTTCCCTGCGGAAGACATCATCTTCGACCCCAATATCTTTGCCGTCGCCACGGGGATCGACGAGCACAACAACTACGCGGTTGATTTCATCGAGGCGACACGTCGGATCAAGGCGGCGTGTCCGCACGCCCGCATCTCGGGCGGGGTCTCCAATGTCAGCTTCTCGTTCCGGGGTAACGAGCCGGTACGTCGCGCGATCCACGGGGTGTTTCTGTTCCACGCCATCGGGGCTGGAATGGACATGGGCATCGTCAACGCCGGAGACCTGCCGGTCTATGACGACATCCCCGAAGAGCTGAAGGTCGCCGTCGAGGACGTGATCCTCAACCGCCCGCAGCGCGACCCCAAGCTCTCCAACACCGAGCGGCTGGTGGAGCTGGCACCCAAGTACAAGGGCGGCAAGTCCGAGGCCAAGGGCCCGGACCTGACCTGGCGCGAGGGCGATGTCGGCCAGCGGATCACCCACGCGCTGGTGCACGGCATCACCGAATTCATCGAGGCCGACGCGGAGGAGGCCCGCCTGGCCTCGGAGCGCCCGCTGCACGTCATCGAAGGCCCGCTGATGACCGGCATGAATGTGGTCGGCGACCTGTTCGGCGCGGGCAAGATGTTCCTGCCGCAGGTGGTGAAATCGGCACGGGTGATGAAGCAGGCGGTGGCCTGGCTAGAGCCCTTCATGGAGGCCGAAAAGGTCGGTAAACCGCGCGTGCAGGCCGGCCGCATCTTGATGGCCACCGTAAAAGGTGACGTCCACGACATCGGCAAGAACATCGTGGGCGTAGTCCTGCAGTGCAACAATTACGAGGTCATCGACCTGGGCGTCATGGTGCCGCTGGACCGCATCCTGGACGAGGCCAAGGCGCACAATGTCGATATCGTGGGTCTATCGGGCCTGATCACGCCATCGCTGGACGAGATGACCTATGTGGCCGCCGAGATGGAGCGACGCGGCATGACCATGCCGCTGCTTATCGGGGGGGCGACCACCTCGAAGACCCACACAGCGGTCAAGATCGCGCCGAAGTATCCGTCAGGCTCGACCACCTATGTGCTGGACGCCAGCCGCGCGGTGGGGGTGGTGTCAAATCTGCTGTCGCCCACCGCCAAGGCCGATTTCCTCGCCGCCACTGCGGATGACTACGAGAAGGTCCGCGCCCAGTTCGAACGCGGCCAGGGCACGCGCGCCCGTGCCACCCTGAAGGAAGCCCGCGCCAACGCCTTCAAGCCCGACTGGACGACGTACGTCCCGCCCGAGCCCAGCTTCCTCGGCACCCGTACCTTCGCCCCCTATGACCTGCCTGAACTGCGCCGCCACATCGACTGGACGCCATTCTTCGCCAGCTGGGAGCTGATCGGCCGCTATCCGCAGATCCTGGAAGACGAGGTGGTGGGGGTGGCCGCCACGGACCTGTTCAACGACGCGCAGGCCATGCTGGATCGCATCCTGCAGGAGGGATTGCTTGAGGCGCGTGGCGTAATCGGATTTTGGCCGGCCCAGTCAGACGGCGACGACATCGTTCTCTACACCGACGAGACCCGCACCGCCGAGCGCGCGCGCCTGCACACCTTGCGTCAGCAGATGGTGAAGACCGGCGCTGGTCAGGCCAATGTGGCGCTGTCCGACTTCGTGGCCCCCATCGGCGGCCCGGCCGACTATATGGGCGGCTTTGCGGTCACCGCCGGGCACGGCGAGCTGGAACTGGCCAAACATTTCAAGGACGCCGGCGACGACTATTCCGCTATTCTGGCCACGGCTCTGGCCGACCGGCTGGCAGAGGCGTTTGCCGAGGCCCTGCATCGCCGCGTTCGGATCGAGTTGTGGGGGTATGCGCCGGACGAGCCCTTCGACCTAACCCTGCTGCTGGAGGAAAAGTACCGTGGCATCCGCCCGGCCCCGGGCTATCCCGCCCAGCCCGACCACACGGAAAAGGCCACCCTGTTCGACCTGTTGGACGCGCCAGGAGCGGCGGGCATGGCGCTCACCGAAAGTTTCGCCATGACCCCCCCGGCGGCGGTTTCCGGGATCTATTTTGCCCATCCGGAGAGCCACTACTTCGGCGTCGGACGGATCGAGAAGGACCAGGTCGAGGACTATGCGCGACGCAAGGGCTGGACAGTGGCCGAGGCCGAGCGGTGGCTGGCGCCGATCCTGAGCTATGGGGTGTAGATGAGGCCGGCCGCTGGGCTCCAATGCCGACGCCGGATAGACTGTCGCCATGACAGCCGAAGACATAGCCGCCGCCCTGGCGACGCACGTTCCCGCCGCCCGGCTGCGCGCGGTCGCGCGACTGAAGGGCTGCGTCTCGGCAGATGTGTTTCGCCTTGACCTGGCCATGACCGACGGCGTCGAACGGTCGATCGTATTGCGCGCCATGGGCAAGTCGGGCCTTGAGTCGACGCAGGAATTCGCGCTGCTTTCGGCGCTGCGCGCCGCCGGGCTCCCGATCCCGCGCCCGATCTGCGTCGACGACAGCCGCCGCCACATCGACGCGCCCTATATTCTGATGGATTTCGTCGATGGCGCGTCCGAGATACCTCCGGATCTTTCTGGCGCGCGACCGGAAGTGATGGCCGGGTCGCTGGCGTCGATCCATCAGTTTCCCACCGCGTCGCTTCCGCCGTTGCCGTTGCGCGTCGACCCCTGGCCGGAGCTGCCTGGGTTCCTGCCGAGTGGCGCCGAATGGCAGGCTTTGAGAGATCGCTGCGCCGGACCAGGCCCCGGCCCGTTCGTCGGCACCCCGGTCCTGCTGCACGGCGACTTCTGGCCGCAGAACCTGATCTGGCGAGACGGCCGGATCGCCGCCATCCTGGACTGGGAGGACGCCGCACTTGGCGATCCCCTGTCCGACCTGGCCTGCGCGCTGCTGGAGCTGAAGTACCTGTTCGACGACGCTCGGGTCGGCCGCTTCTACGCGGCCTATAACCATCACGCCCCGGTCGACCCGCATCGTCTCGCCCAATGGCAGATCTATGTGGCGTCCGCGGCGCAGCACCACATGGGCGCATGGGGGCTCGAGCCCTTGAGGGAAGCCCATATGAGACAAACCACGCTCCGCCAGATCCGCGAGGCTGCGGCGGGGCTCGGCATGGGGGTATAGGGACTGCCTGGCCTGGTCCCCGCTGAACCCCGCCGGGCTGGCCCTGCCGCCCCAGTCGCGCTAACCCCACCCATGGCCAGAACCAAACAGAACCCTGAATTTCCGATCGAGGTCGCCGGGGAGCCCTATGTCTGGCGGATCCAGCGCCAGCCGCAGTGGTCCAGTGACGCGGCCGCCTGGCGCGGCATGGCGTTCGCCGTGCGTCACGCTGAGGGGCAGCGCGAGGCGGTGGTGGAGTTTCCGCCAGGACAGCAGCCGAGGTACGGCGCGCCGCAACTGCAGCCCTCGCAGATTTCACAGGAGCTGGTCGCCCGGGCCATCACGTCAGCCATCGCGGCGGGATGGGAACCGCTGTCGCGCGGCAAGACCGTGCCGATTGTGGTGGACGAGACCGGCGGCTGACGATGGCCTGCGAAAGGCGCTATATATCGTCGCCATGAAGGTCGGTCTGATCCAAACGCGAACACCCGCCAGCCATGCGGCGGCGCTGGCCCACACCCTGCCGCTGGTGCGCGAGGCGGCGGCGGCGGGCGCGCGGCTGATCCTGACGCCGGAGGGGACCAACATCCTGCAGAAGGATCGCGAGACCCTGCTGCCGCAATTGACCTTGCTGGCCGACGATCCAGTGGTGAACGGGCTGCGCGAGGCGGCGCGCGCGCTGGATGTCTGGATCAACGTGGGCTCGGCGCTGGTGAAGCGCGACGACGGCAAGGCGACAAATCGCCAGGTGCTGATCCGGCCCGATGGGTCGATCGCGGCTACCTATGACAAACTGCACATGTTCGATGTGGACCTGCCGACCGGCGAGACCGCGCGGGAATCGGCCACCTATGAGCCCGGCGATCGGGCAGTGACGGCGGATGTGGACGGGCTGAAGCTGGGCCTGAGCATCTGCTACGACCTGCGGTTTGCGGCGCTGTACCGGGCGCTGGCACTGGCGGGGGCGCAGGTGATGACCATCCCGGCCGCCTTCACCCGCCCTACTGGCGAGGCGCATTGGGAGGTGCTGATGCGGGCGCGCGCTATCGAGACCGGCAGCTATGTGTTGGCAGCCGCCCAGGGCGGGTTTCACGAGGACCGGCGCGGCACTTATGGCCACTCGCTGGTGGTTGGACCCTGGGGGCAGGTGGTGGCGCAGCTTGACCACGACGAACCGGGCGTGCTTGTGGCCGATCTCGATCCGGCAGCACCCGGCAAGGCGCGCGCTGCCATTCCCGCCCTGGCCAATGCGCAGCCGTTCACAGGTCCCTGATAGCCCGCGATGATCCGCTACGCCCTTTCCTGCGACCACGACCACGACTTCGAGGGCTGGTTCGGCTCGTCGGGTGACTATGACGATCAGCACGAACGCGGGCTGATCGAATGCCCGATGTGCGCCTCGAAACAGGTGCGCAAGCAGATCATGGCCCCCGCCGTGACCGGCACACGGCGCACCAACCGCGACGTCGAGCCCGCACAGATGCAGGCGATGATGATGGAGGCGGCGGGCCGCATCCGCGCCCACGTCGAGGCCAACTTCGACGACGTCGGCGGCGACTTCGCCTCCGAAGCCCGTGCCATCCACGAGGGCAAGGCCGAAGACCGCGGCATTTATGGCGAGGCGACACCCACCGAGGTCCGCGAACTGGTCGAGGACGGCGTCCCCATCGCGCCCATGCCGCCCGAGCAGGTGAAGACGTCGAAGATGAACTGAGACCGCTTGTGGAGTGGCTTGTCCCACGGCAATCTGGGATTGTTTCGGGCGGGGTATTTCGGGACTATGACTGACGTTAGCGCCGTACTTGCCCTGGTGTTCGCTCTTTTGACGCTTCAGCCTGCTGCGGCGGCACCCCTGGAGGCCTACGGCCGCCTGCCTAGCATCGAGGACGTGACCATTTCCCCCAGCGGCCATGCGGTGGCGACGATCACGACGGATGGCGAGAAGCGCACTCTGGTGGTCCGCGATCTGGCCACCAATACGATCACCTTGCGCGGCTATATGGGCGATCACAAGATCCGGAACATCCAGTGGGCCGGAGACAATCATCTGGTGGTGGTGTCCTCGACCACCAGTCGGGCGTTCAACGTCACGAACGGATTCCGGGAGTGGTTCTTTGGCAACGTCATCGATCTGAAGACCAAAAAGCTGAAGCCGCTGATGGGTCAGTCGAAGGCCGATCTGAACGCGATTTTCGGGTTCCCGGAGGTGCGCATCTATCAGGGCGAGCCGACGGTATTCATCAAGGGCGTCGTGTTCTCCGGCGGCGAGGGACGCCTGTCCCTGTTCCGGGTTGACCTCGACACCGGTGCCAACCGCCTCGTGCGGACCGGGGCATCGGACACTATCGACTGGACCCTCGACGCCGAGGGCAATCTGATCGCCGAGGAGTTCTATACGCGCGGATCGGGCCAATGGTCGCTGAAGGTGCGCTCGGGAACGGGCTGGCGCGAGGCGGCCTCGGCGACCGCGCCACTGGACCGGCCCTATATGATCGGTCTGGGCCGGGACAATGCCTCGGTGATCTACGCCGAGAAGGACGCCACCCAGCGGTGGACCTGGCGCGAGGCGCGCACCGACGGGAGGGTGACGCCCGAACCTGTTCCGGCTCTGGACCTGCAGGGTACGCTCAGGGCCGCACTGGATGGCCGGATGATCGGGCAATACAGTCTGGTCGGCTACCAGGGACGCTACGACTTCCTTGATCCCGGCGACGGCGCGGCCTGGAAAGCCATCGAGGCGGCGTTTCCGAACGAACAGTTGCAGCTGCAGTCGTGGTCGACGGATCGCCGGAAGATCGTGGTGCTGGTGGATTCGAGAACCAACGGCCCCGGCTTTTTCCTGGTCAATCTGCTGACCCGCAGTGCCAATTTTCTGGGTGCGGAATTTGCCGACCTGAAGCCCGCAGACATCTCGCCGCAGACGCCGGTTCGTTACAAGGCTGTCGACGGGCTGGACCTGACCGGCTACCTGACCCTGCCCGTAGGAAAGTCGGCCAAGGGATTGCCGCTGGTGGTGTTTCCCCACGGCGGGCCGGCGGTGCGTGATGAGCCGGGATTTGACTGGTGGGCGCAGGCCATGGCCTCGCGGGGCTATGCGGTGCTGCAGGTGAACTATCGTGGCTCGAACGGCCTGGGCGCGAAATTCCTGGAGGCTGGCTATGGGCAGTGGGGCCGCAAGATGCAGACCGACCTGTCGGACGGCGTACGATATCTCGCAGCTCAAGGGACGATTGATCCCAAACGCGTCTGTATCGTCGGGGCCAGCTATGGCGGCTACGCGGCCCTGGCCGGGGCGACACTGGACACCGGGGTCTATCGATGCGCCGTCGCGGTCTCCGGCCCCGCCGACCTGCGGCGGATGGTCGGCGGCTCCGAGGGCACGTCGCGACGCTATTGGGCGCGGTTCATGGGGGCTACGAATGCCGGTGATCCGGTGCTGTCGCAGATCTCACCGGCAGCTCATGCGGACAAGGTTTCTATTCCGCTCATGATGATCCACGGCAAGGACGACACAGTGGTGCCCATAGAGCAGAGCCGTCTGATGGCCGAGGCGCTGCGCAAGGCAGGCAAGCCATTTGAACTGATCACCCAGAACGGCGCGGACCACTGGCTGTCGCGGGGTGACACCCGGCTGCAAACGCTGACGGCGGCGGTGGGGTTTCTGGAAAAGCACAACCCGCCGGATTGATCGATCCCGCGCGCTTGATCGGTATCAAAGCCCCTTGTGTTGCCGTTGTGCCACACTATTTCTGGGCGGTGGATCGGTTGTGCTTCGAGAAGGCGACCGGTCGCGTTCCGCCGTCATGGGGACCCCCGAATGAACATCGAGATCTATTCCGACCGCGCCAAACAGGCGATCCAGTCGGCCCAGAGCCTGGCGCTGGCGCGCAGCCACCAGCAGTTGGCGCCGGAGCACATCCTGAAGGTGCTGCTGGAGGAGCGTGACGGCCTGTCGCGCGCCCTGATCCAGAGCGCGGGCGGTCGGCCCGATGAGGTCGACAAGGCGGCCGAGGCCTTGCTGGCCCGGACGGCAAAGGTCGAGGGCGGATCGGGTCAGCTCTACATGAAGCCCGAAACCGCGCGGGTTTTCGCCGAGGCCGAAGCCGGGGCCAAGGCGGCGGGCGACGCGTTCGTGACCACCGAACGGCTGCTGATTGCGCTGGCCAAGGAAGGCGGCGAGGCGGCGAAACTGCTGAAGGACGCCGGCGTCACGGCCAAGGGCCTGGAGGACGCCGCTGTGGCAGTGCGCAAGGGTCGCACGGCGGATTCGTCGTCGGCCGAGGACGGCTATGACGCGCTGAAACGCTATGCCCGCGACCTGACCCAGGACGCTCGCGACGGCAAGCTGGACCCGGTGATCGGCCGCGATGAGGAAATCCGGCGCACGATCCAGGTGCTGTCACGCCGCACCAAAAACAACCCTGTCCTGATCGGCGAACCGGGCGTCGGCAAGACCGCCGTGGTCGAGGGACTGGCCCAGCGCATCGTCGAGGGCGACGTGCCGGAAGCGCTGAAGGAGCGCAAGCTGCTGTCGCTGGACATGGGTGCCCTGATCGCCGGGGCCAAGTATCGCGGCGAGTTCGAGGAGCGGCTGAAGGCGGTGCTGAACGAGGTCACCGCCGCCGAGGGCTCGATCATCCTGTTCATCGACGAGATGCACACCCTGGTCGGAGCCGGCAAGGGCGACGGGGCGATGGATGCGTCCAACCTGCTGAAGCCGGCGCTGGCGCGGGGCGAACTGCACTGCGTGGGGGCCACCACGCTGGATGAGTACCGCAAGCATGTGGAAAAGGACGCCGCCCTGGCCCGCCGGTTTCAGCCCGTCATGGTCGATGAGCCGAGCGTCGAGGACACCATCTCGATCCTGCGCGGCCTGAAGGAAAAGTACGAGGTGCACCACGGGGTGCGCATTTCCGATAGCGCCATCGTGGCTGCGGCAACGCTGTCCAATCGCTACATCACCGACCGCTTCCTGCCTGACAAGGCCATCGACCTGATGGACGAGGCGGGCAGCCGCGTGCGGATGGCGGTGGATTCCAAGCCCGAGGAGCTGGACGAGATCGACCGCCGCGTTGTGCAGCTGAAGATCGAGCGCGAGGCGCTGGCCAAGGAGCCGGATGCGGCGTCCAGAGCCAGGCTTGAGAAGCTGGAAGAAGAACTGAACGATCTGGAAGGCCAGTCCGCTGAGATGACGAGCCGCTGGCGGGCTGAAAAGGACAAGGTGTCCGCCGGGGCCCAGAGCCGTGAGGCGCTGGATCGTTTGCGGGCCGAACTGGTCAGCGCTCAACGGCGTGGCGACCTGCAACGTGCCTCCGAGATCGCCTATGGCGAGATCCCCGGTCTGGAAAAGCGCCTGGCCGAGGCCGAGGCTGCCGAGAACAGCGCCGACGCCATGACGCCCGAGGTCGTCGATGCCGAACAGATCGCCGCCGTGGTCTCGCGCTGGACCGGCGTACCCGTCGAAAAGATGCTGGAGGGCGAACGCGAAAAGCTGCTGAGCATGGAGGATAACCTGCGGGGCCGGGTGGTGGGGCAGGAAGAAGCCCTGCTCGCCGTTTCCGACGCTGTGCGGCGCGCGCGGGCAGGATTGCAGGACCCCAACCGTCCCATCGGCTCGTTCCTGTTCCTGGGCCCCACGGGCGTCGGCAAGACCGAGCTGACCAAGGCGCTGGCGGAGTTCATGTTCGCCGACGAACACGCCATCACCCGCATGGATATGAGCGAGTACATGGAAAAGCACTCGGTCAGCCGGATGATCGGGGCGCCTCCGGGCTACGTCGGCTACGACGAGGGCGGGGCGCTCACCGAAGCGGTGCGGCGCAGGCCCTATCAGGTGGTGCTGTTCGACGAGGTCGAGAAAGCGCACCCGGACGTGTTCAATGTGTTGCTGCAGGTGCTGGATGACGGTCGCCTGACCGACGGCCAGGGCCGGACGGTGGACTTCCGCAACACCCTGATCATCATGACGTCGAACCTGGGCTCATCGCATCTGGCCGCGCTGGCAGATGGCGACGACGTCGAGAAAGCCCGGCCGCTGGTGATGGACGAGGTGCGCCACCACTTCCGACCAGAGTTCCTGAACCGGATCGATGATATCATCCTGTTCAAGCGTCTGGGGCGTGGCGAGATGGGTGACATCGTGCGCATCCAGCTGCAGCGCGTAGAAAAGTTGCTGGCGGACCGCCAGATGTCGATTGTGCTGGATGCCGCGGCGCTGGCCTGGCTGGGCGAGCGCGGCTATGACCCGGTCTATGGAGCCCGACCCCTGAAGCGGGTGATCCAGAAGATGCTGATCGACCCGATCGCGCGCAAGCTGCTGGCCGGCGATCTGGACGACGGCGCGGTGATCGACGTGCGCGGCGGTGAAGATGGCCTCGAGA
>CAMCXF010000062.1 GCA_945883235.1 Phenylobacterium deserti
CCATCCAACATCGGCGCTTGCAACACCGAAAGATCGCCGCCTAAATATCAACCCCAGATGAGGCCATCTCTCCGCTAAATCCGAACCCCAACTGTCTCAAAACATCTGACGACGTACACTGACGGCGGACAGAAACGCCTCCACGCCTATGCGCGGTCCAATGCCCAATTGCGTCTTTGGTCCCTCGCGCCGAAGGCACGACAATTTTTGAGCGCACGACTGCGCTTCGAGTAGCCAAAGTTTTTCACATCGATGACCAGTGTCTGTCGGATGGGAGGTGGCGAGACCGCCTCCGAGCGAACCCGGATCGTGTTGTACAAACACCCTTCGTGCCGGTTCAATGACACGCGGCTGCTGGCGCAGACGGAGGCCACTTACGGGTTAAGAGCCGGAGCCTCGGCTATTGCCGCGGCCATGGAGGCCTACAGGGGAACCCAGAACGGCCCATCGCCAGCCGTTGAGGCACCCGGCCTACTGTTCGCGCTTCGCGTTTAGTTTGAACGTTGTCAGGATTTTTTTTGAGACAGTTGGGGTCCGGATTTGGCGGAGCGCTGGCCTCATCTGGGGTTGATAGTCACCCGCCGAATGTTGAGCCTCAAAAGTTGTCCACGTTCAGGGCCAGACGGACAGTGTGACGTCCACAACAATTTAACCCAAGCGGGGCTTGCCTTTACACTGGCGTCAGCCGCGACAACGGAGGTGACCCGTGTGTTGTCACACAAACACCGACAATGTTGTCACACAAACACCGACAACAGATGATTTTTGACAAAATGGGATAAATTGTGACTTTCAAGGCCTCTGACCCGATACGGAATTCATGGAAATCTTGCGGACATCTGGCGCAAATTTCTCTCCTCACTCTGATGATTTCGGCTTGCTCCGGTGGAGGTGGCTCCGATCAAGACACATCTCTAAAGTCGTCCAGCCCTGTGGTCTCGATCACGGACTTCCTGCTTGAGTATCCCAAGCGGGCTTCAGTCGCCGCAGCATCCCAGGGTTCGACGCACGAAATCATCTTCGATCCGGCGACGCCGACGGCGCTATGGGTGACCGCTCCGTCTTATGACAGCATCGCGAGAATTGCGCTCGATGGCACCCGGACCTACTTCGACTTACCGGCAGGCACTGCGCCCCACGGGCAAGAATTCGATCGGCAGGGCAACCTCATTCTGAGCCTTGAGGGCACCGAGCAGATCGGGAAGTTCGACCCAAAGCTTGGAAAGATCGTGGCGACCTGGGACATCGGCACAGACCCTCACGGTCTGGCTCTGGGTCCCGATGGTGTGACAATCTGGTACACGGGTAAACTCAAGAACACGGTCGGAAAGATCGCGCCAGACGGGAAAGTCACCAACTATGCGCTGCCGACCGCGGCCGCTCTGCCGATTTACGTTCGGCCAGGACCGGACGGGAACATGTGGGTCACCGAATTGACCGGCAACAAGATTGCCCGCGTCACACCGGATGGTCAGATCACCGAGTTCACGATTCCAACGGCAAATAGTCGCCCCATCGCCATTGTTCCGGACCCGGCAGGGCGCGGCATGTGGTTTTCTGAAGAGGCCGGAAACAATGTCGGATTCATCACATCAGCGGGACAGATAACCGAGTTCGCCGTTCCGAAGCCGCAGGCAAACATGATCCTGGCAGGCCTGTCTTTCGACCGCGATGGGAACCTGTGGGTGCAGCAGTATCTCAACCTGAATTCGCCGACGCCGGATGGAGATGACGCGGTGATCCGCATCGACAAGTCCATCCTTGGCAAAACTCCGGCGCAGATGACGACATCGGATTTTACCCGTTACCCGACGCCAACGAAGTCTTCGGTGCTGCACCGCATTATTCTGGGGCCGGATGGCAACATGTGGTTCACGGCCCTCAAGGTCGACAAGGTGGGCCGCGTAACCATCACCAAGGCAGCGGCGGGCGGCGGGTAGTGGGAATAGCAGCTTGAGTCCGTCTGACATCTCGGGGTGGGCTACCGAGGTGGTTCGGATCAAAGATGAAAATCTGACGACAGGTTTCAACCTATCCGCCGAAAGCCGCGGCAGCTTGCGAGCCTCCGGGTCCGGCGACGAGGTTGCGTCGATGGGACCTGGCCAAGGCGATAGCTCATCCGAAGCCCTGGCCGCGATCATCGCATCTGCCGCTCTGCTCTATGGCTGCAGCGGTGTCCGGGATGTGAACGTCAGGAATACGAAGCTCCTGGCGAATCCCGAGGCGGCTCGGGTCCTGCAGCATGCTCAGATTTCATCGACGGAATCGGAAATTGCAGATCTCAAGTCGAAGGGCGCTGAGAGTTGGTTGGATGAGCAGATTGCTCGAAAATCGAGTCTGGGCGGTTGGGACTGGCTTCTTCAGCGTGGCTACGGCGTCATTGACAGCCACCAGTTCTACCAGATGGAATACCAGTCCAACTTCATGGTCTGGTTCCAGCTGATGGCGTCGCCAGACGGCGTCCGCCGCCGTCTGGCCCTCGCCCTGTCGGAATTCTTTGTGGTCAGCGGGCAAGGCGTATCCACGCTGAGCTGGCCTCAGTTCGCCATGGCGGCGTATTGGGACGTCTTGTGCGAAAACGCCTTTGGCAACTTCAGGACCCTCCTGGAAGCCCTGACGCTGAACGTCGCCATGGGAGAATTCCTGAACACGCTGGGGAACCAGCGCGAGGATCCCGCTTCGGGCCGCCTTCCGGATGAGAACTATGCCCGCGAGGTCATGCAGCTCTTCACCATCGGTCTGGTGGAACTGAACCTGGACGGAACGCCCAGGCGCGGGGCGAACGGGCAACAGATCGAAACGTTCACGCAGAGTGACGTATCCAATCTGGCACGCGTCTTTACCGGCTATGTTGCCGACAATTCCGACGGGTTTGCGCGGAGCGCGGTCCCGCCAATCTATACCCTGCCCAATGTCGGATACACCCGCCGCCCGATGGTCCTCGACCCGACCCGTCACTCGATGCTGCGGGCAGAGTTCCTGGGAGCAACCGTCGAGGCCGGAACGGACGGCCGGACCGCACTCCGGATCGCGCTGGATACTCTTTCCAACCATCCGAACGTCGGGCCCTTCTTCGCCCGCCAGATGATCCAGCGGCTCGTGTGTTCTGATCCTTCGCCAGCTTACGTGGCGCGCGTGGCCGGCGTGTTCAATAACAACGGCAAAGGCGTGCGCGGAGATCTGGCGGCCGTGTTTAAGGCCGTGATCCTCGATGCCGACGCCCTCGCACCGTCAGGCGTTTTATCGTCGACCTTTGGCAAGCTGAGAGAGCCAATGGTTCGGGTCGCACAGTGGGCGCGTACGTTCCGGGTCACGTCGTTGAAGGGCACCTGGAAGATCGGTAATCCAAATTTCTCGGCGGTCGATGCCCTCTCCCAGAGCCCACTACAGGCGCCTTCCGTCTTCAATTTCTTTCGCCCCGGCTACATACCGCCCGGCACGGCCATGGCGACGCGGCAGTCGACGGTGCCGGAGTTCCAGCTGGTCAACGAAAGCACGACGGCCTCCTACATCAACTATCTGGCGAACATCCTGAACCGTGGAATATATGTGCGGGCGCCCGAGCTGAACTACAATCCGGACAATCCGACACCAACGGACGGCCCGGATATCGTGCCGGACTACGCGCCAGAAATGGCGCTGGTCGGTGATCCCGGGGCGTTGGTCAACCGCCTGAACCTGCTTCTTTGCGCTGGCCAGCTGTCCGCCGAAACCTCGGCGATGATCGGAACAGCGCTGAGCGCAGACAGATCGACATCCACCAGTTCAAACGATGCAAAGCGAGCATACGTCGTGAAGGCGATCTTGTTCGTCATGTGTTGTTCTGAATATCTGGTCCAGAAGTAGGTTGCGCCCTTGAGCCAGTTTCAAGACGATCCATCCCGCCGGGACATGCTTCGCCGGGCCGGCGGCGCGGCCTTGACGGGCCTGGCGGCCCCCTGGCTCGCGAACCTTTCAGCTGTTGGTCAGGCGGCGGCGTTTACGGCCAGCGACTACAAGGCCTTGGTCTGCGTCTTCCTGTTTGGAGGGAACGACTACGCCAACACAATCGTCACGTACGACGACGCGAGCCACGCGAAATATGCGACGATCCGCGGCGCCGGGCCCGGCAGGTCATCAAATATCGTGCTGGAGAAATCTGCACTCGCCGCGACCTTGCTCAAGCCCGCCACGCCGCTCCCCTCTGGTCGCCAGTACGCGTTGAACCCGGGCATGACGGGCTTGGCGGAGCTGTTCAACACCGGCAAGGCCGCAGTCCAACTCAATGTCGGCCCGCTCGTCGTTCCGCTCACACGCGTCCAGTACGACAGCAGTGACAAGACGAGGTACCCGCTCCCCCCGAAGCTGTTTTCGCATAACGACCAGCAGTCTGTGTGGCAGTCCTCCGCTGCCGACGGCTCGACGATCGGATGGGGCGGCCGGAGTGGCGATCTGGCGCTGGCCAGCAATGATGATGCGCTCTTCACCTGCATCTCTCTGACCGGGAACAATGTCCTCCTCAGCGGTCGAGATGCTCTGCAATATCAGTGTACGACCCAGGGGTCGGTCGCCATCCGGAGCCTTTCGGACAATTTTTTCAATGATGGAACCATGCGAAATGCGTTTGCGGCAATGCTGCAGCAACCGCGAAAGCATGTTCTCGAGAACGAGTACAACATCGTTACGAAGCGCAGCATCGGCGCTCAGGCGCGGGTAGCCAAGGCGCTGGGCGACGTCAATCTGACCACGCCGTTTCCGGCCAACAGCGACCTAGCCAGCCAGCTAAAGATGGTCGCGCGGCTCATCGGCGCCCGCGCGGCATTGGGCGCAAGGCGTCAGGTTTTCATGGTCGCGCTGTCGGGCTTCGATCTTCACGACTACCTCGATACCAAGCACCAGCCGCTCCTCGAGCAGTTGGATCAGGCGCTCAGTGCCTTCTACAAGGCGACCGTCGAACTTGGCGTCGCGGACAAGGTGACGGCGTTCACCGCCTCGGACTTCGGAAGAACCTTGGCCTCGAATGGGGACGGGACAGATCACGGATGGGGCAGCCACCATCTCGTCGTCGGCGGCGCAGTCAGGGGTGGGGCCTACTACGGGACCCCGCCTCCGGTCACTGTGTCCGATACCGGTGCCCCGGACGACCAGTGGCATGTCGGTCAGGGTCGCTTGCTGCCCAGCACCTCTGTCGACCAATACGCCGCCACCTTGGCCAGGTGGTTTGGCGTGGCGGATAATGAATTGAACATCATTCTGCCCAACCTCAGAAACTTCGGTCCGGCGGCCGGTCGGCCGGACTACCCTGTGGACATGCGCTTCATGGCCTGAAGTCGGCTGTGGACCAATCGAAGGCGCTGGAATGAGATCGTTCGCTCTCGGTTTACCACCCCGCTACAGCCTGGGTCGCCTGAGAGAGAGACCTCAAGGGGCGCGGCTCGCGCGGCCATTGGCAACCGTGTTCAAGTAGCTTACAGTTTCGAATAACCGGTATGCAAAAACGCGACCAATATCGTTTTCTCAAGGGGGAAACATGACCAGACTTAATGAATTCCGTACGGCATCGATCGTTGCGCTCGCGTGCGCCCTCTCCGCGCCAGCCTTCGCGGCGGCAGAACGCGACGACAACCAGGTCGAGGAACTGCTGGTCACAGCCCGAAAGCGCGAGGAGCGCTTGCGCGACATTCCGGTGGCGGCCACGGCGATCGGCGCGGAGGAAATCCGGGCCCAGGGCGGGTTGGCGAACGCGCAGGCGCTGCTCAGCAACTCACCCGGCGTGAACTTTGCCAACACCTCCAATTCCTTGACTTCGGACGTCTCGGTCCGTGGTTCCGGCACCTCGCGGGCGACCAACGCCGAGGCGGGGGTCGGGTTGTTCCGCAACGGAGCTTATATCGCCGGCGGCAACGTGGCCGGCCGTACCTTCTCCGGCATCGACCTCTTCGACGTGCAGCGGGTCGAAATCCTGCGGGGCGTCCAGGGCGGTCTGGGCGGGCGCAACGCGGTGGGTGGCTCGATCAACGTCATCACCCAGCGGCCGACCCATGAGTTCGAGGGCTACGCCTTCGCCACCCTGGCCATGCACAACAAGCGCGAGATCGAGCTGGTCGCCAACCTGCCCATCGACGAGCACTGGGCGGCGCGCATCAGCCTGGACCTGGGTACACAGACCAAGGGTTTCTATTACTTCCCCGCTATCGACCATTACGCCGACGCCACCCGCCGCGAGTTCATGCGCGGACAGCTGAACTACAACAACGGCCCGTTCACCGCGAACATCATGATCGAACGCGCCAATGAGCGGGTGCCGGGCCTAATCTACCAGGTGGTCAGTTTCCCGAGCGCCAACTTCCCGCTGGGCTATGCCACCGACAAGTACAACATGGCCTGGAACTCGCCCTCGGCCGGCAAGCAGCGCCTGAGCAACCTGGAGTTCACCACCAGCACCGACCTGGGCTGGGCGACGCTATCGACGATCGTCAACCTTCGCGACCGCCGCGGCGAGAACCAGTACGATCGCGACGCGCTGTCGCCACAGTTCTTCGCGGGCCTTTCCGCCATTCCGGGCCGGGTGTCCACGGCGGGCGCAGCGGCCGTTCGCGTCGCCGACTACGCTCAGGGAGGTGACCAGGTCGACCACGCGCGGATCAGCTTTTACGACGCCCACCTGTCGGGCGAAATGAATGGCTTCGACTGGCTCACAGGCGGCGAATGGTATCTGCTGAACGACACACCCTCGAACATCCTGGGCAAGTCACCGACAGCAGCCAGCAACACCTTCGGCACCATCAGCCGCAGCAAGCTGCGGTTCTCCTCCTACGCAGTCTATGCCTCGCTGGGGAAGGACCTGACCCAGAAACTAAACCTGTCCGGGGACATCCGCTTCACCCAGGACAATGCAGACTTCCTGCTGCGCCAGTATACCATGGTGAATGGGACCAACCCGTATGTGGGCAATGTGCCGGTCACGACGGCGGCGCTCAATCCGACGGCGTCGCGTTCGCAGGGCAATGTCTCCTACACGGGCACTCTGGCCTACAAGCCAAGTGACTAAACGTTGCTTTATGGCAAGATCGGCTCCGCCTACCGGGCCGGCGGATTCAACGGCAATCTGGGCGACCCGCGCCAGCTGAACGCGATCCCCGGGTCCTTCGAGAACGAAACCCTGACCGCCTTCGAGGTGGGTTTCAAAGGCAACCTGGCGCGCAATCTCTACGTGACCGCCGCCGGATACACGAACCGCTACAAGAACCTGATCGTCCAGGGCGACAACGGCTGCGCGGCGAACAACCCGGCCTGCCCGGTCCAGGCGACCTCCTTTGCCTTCGACGCCGGGCCGGCTGATCTCTGGGGGATCGAGGCCGAGGCGACCTGGCGCGCGGAGCTGGCGGGCGGCAATCTGCGCGTCACGGTCGGCGCTGCGCGCCAGGGCGGCAGCATCCGGGAAGGCCGCTACGCGGGCTTCCGTCAGCCGCAGCAGCCCACCTGGACCGAGACCTACAGCGTCAACTACCGCCACCCCTTGGCGAACAACGTCAGCGCTTTCGTCAACGTCAACGGTTCGGGTCGCCAGGGTGGGGTGCAGGAAGCCAAACAGACGCCGCTGCTTCAGGACTACTATGGCCTCTTCAACGTCCGCGGCGGCGTGAGCTGGCCGTCGTGGGATTTGACGGCCTACCTGAACAACGCAGGCCAGGAATCTTACCTGGTGTTCAGCGCGCCGTCGGCGACGGGCGACGTCCGTCGCCACAACCTTCCGCGGACCTGGGGCGTCCAGGCGCGCTACTCCTGGTAACGTCAAAAGGTCGAAGGTGCCCCGGGTTCTGGACGTTCTGATGACCGGCAGGGGCGCCTTGCTCGAGCAAGGCGCCCTACTTCGTGAGGCGGTGTTGTCAGGTGAAATTCACCGCGGCGGTTCGACCGCGATAAACACTGCCGATGGCCTGCTATCCCAAGCCCGACAACCCGCTCCGCTGGTTCGGCTCCTCGCCGGAGGTCATCCAGAAAGTGATGATGCTGCAGATGCGTTTCCCGCGGTCACTGCGCAATGTCCAAGACCTGGATATCCGGGGACACTACAACCACTTCAAACCAGTTCGCCTGGCGGCCTGGCCTTGCGCCCGGGCTTCTGACGCGCCAGCACGCGGCCGAGGCGCTGTTCCCGTCAAGGTGCGCCCGGGCGCTTGACCAGCGCCAGTCCTCGGCCCGCGCCACCAGCCCCGCCCGCACCGGGTTCAACTCCACATAGCGCGCGCACGCCGGCAGATGCGCCTCGTCCATCGGCACCGAGGCGAACCGGCCCTGCCACAAATATCCGCGCGGAAGGACGATAAGTGGCTACGGCGCACGAAGGCACCGTGATCCACTGATATGCCCCCGGGCTGGCGCGTCTGCGTTAACGCAGAGCCATTATTCTCCATGCAGCGCTTCCCGAGCGGCCCCTACTAGAGCGATGGTTGAAGACGTCATCGAACGCCTCGAGACTTGGGGACGCCTGCTGTCGGACCTGCCCCCCGTGGATTGCCGCCGCTGGACGCCCCTGAGGAAGTCTCGCGTCGTCAGGGCCGTCCGCTCGGGTGCCCTGGTGCCACGCGCCGCGGCCGAGCGGTATGGCATCTCGAAAGAGGAACTGCGGGACTGGCTGTTGCGGGACCAGTTGGCAGGCACCGCCGCCCTCAGGGTGACGCGGCGAATAATCCCCCGCGTCCATGAGGACCGGTCGGCCGTTCACGGAAGACCCGATGCAATCGGCGCGGAACGGTCCGCCTCCGAATCCTGACTGCAAGCTCGCGGCAGGCTGATCCCGAAGGCCGCATGGCTGTCGTCACCGTCGCGCAGCACACCGCCGGGAAAGCCAGACGTACCGTTTGCGCAGACGAGTTCTCGAATGCGCAGATCGAAAGCCCGCTGCCGACATGGGACAAGTCTTGGTTAGAATTCCAATCCCGGAGCGCCCCATGCCGCACTACCAACTGATCGAAGTCGATAGTGCAGGCACCCGGAACGGTGAAATCTTTACGGCGCCGAACGACGAAGTGGCCGTTCGGCGCGCCATCAGCGTCACCGAGGCACCAGCCATCGAAGTGTGGCGCGGGGGCCTGAAGATCCATTCGCTGAACCTGGTCAGCGCCTGAGATCGGTCCAAGCGGCCTTCCGGGCGGCGGAAGTCGACAAACAGCCAGCTTGCCGATGCCCCCATTCCCCCGGGAAGTCATGCAACCGCAATTCAAGGTCGGTCAGCTTTTGAGCCTTGCACCGGCCGCATCCGGTCGCCCGGATGAGACTCACGCGGCGCTGATCGTCTCCCAGGAATCGTATCAGGGTGCGGTTTATTTCGAAGGCTCTGTCTGCACGCTGGAACAACTCCGGGTCGGGGTCGCCAATCCTTGGGAAACCGCCTGGCTGGTGTGGAACTACGGCGACAACGATCACTTCTACTATTTCGCCATGAAGCCCAACGGCTGGGAACTCGGCAAACGCGACCCGGACTATGCCGGCGGCCAGCGCTTTTTGGCGACAAGCACCGATGTCACCTTCGAGGTCGGCAGATGGAACCAGTTCTCGATCACTCAGGTCGGCGACCGGATCGTCATCTCGGTCGATGGCGTCGAACTGGTCCGGTTTCAGGATCTCGAGCGCCCCTATCTTGGGGGTCGGATCGGGCTCTACACCGAAGATGCGCGGGTCATGCTGGACGACGTTCGCGGTTCGCTCAACGACAACTTCGATCTCGCATCTACGGCGGCGTTGCACGACGGTGCCCGGCTGGGCGACCTGTGGGATGTGGTGTTCCTGGGCTACGGCACCGGCGCGGTTGTCGCTGGCATATCGCCCGATCTGGTCGCTGTAACCCAGGTGGCCGACCTTGTAACACCGCCCCCGAGCGCTCTGCTCGCGTTTTCTGTGACCTACGATCCTGGAGACTGGAGCGACGGTTGGATTCTGGCGTGACAGCGCAGGACCTCGATAAACCGCACGCTCGCCTCTATGGGGAAGCAATCAGGCGGTGACGACACGCAGGGTGGTCTGGAACCTGTTGATGCGCGGCCTGGCGAGGGCGGTAAGGCTTCGAGCATCAGCGCCGCGCCCTTGGAAGTCGGTCATCTGGCCGTCGCTGAGCAGCATCACGAGGGGTCGGCCCTGGCCGTCGTGGACGGCGTGGAGCTTGGAGTTGGGACCGCCTTTGGTGCGCCCGATACATCGGGGAACAGCCCCTTTTTGAGCAGGCGGTTTGCGGTGCGATGCGCCTTGAGGTGCGTCGCGTCGATCATCAGCCGGTCTGGATTGGGACCGTTGGCGGACAGCGCGATGAAGATCCGGTTGAACACCCCCAGCCGGCTCCAGCGTACGAAGCGGTTGTAGATTGTCTTGCGCGGACCGTAGTCCCTCGGCGCATCGCACCAGTGCAGGCCGTGGTAGATCACAAAGATGATCCCCGAGATCACTCGGCAGTCGTCTACCCTCGTCACCCCGTGAGACGCCGGAAAGTAGGGCTCGATCCGGCGCATCTCCGCACCTGAGAGCCAGAACAGATCTGTCATCACGACACCTCCATGTGCCACTGATAATCCGACAGACCCGCCCAGGGGATTATTCTAACGGGCCTGACGACGCAGGCATATTCCGACCGTTACTGTATCAGTCACCCAGGACCGCCCCCACGTCCCTGTCGCGTCCCACCGCATCGACCAGGGTCACCAGTGCGGAAAAATAGCGCCGGCAGCGATGATGCACGTAGCTCAGTTGAAAGTTGAGATCGGAGATCCGGCCCGTGGCAGAATTCGCAAGGTCGTCCAACTCGACACGGCATGCCCGGAGTTCCGCGCGAAGGCTTTCCACCTCCTCGCCGCGCCGGATCAGCTCGACCTCGAGCAGCGCCGCTTTCCGGACGGCTGCATAACGCGCTTCCGAGATGCGGCGCACAAGGGCCCCGGTCCCGGCGACGCTCTGCCGGCCTTCCATGTCGAAGAACTGATCTCCCACCAGTTCCATCACACCGGCGACGCGACGTTGTTTGACGGCGCGGTTCATGGTGCCCAGCCGAAGAACGACCACACTGCGCCGACCGTCTTGATGATTCCCCACCAGAGGCCCAGAGAGATAACGGCGGCGAAAATGAGACCGTAACCGATGGGGAGACGCTGGCCGCGGTGCGTTACCGGCCAGTCGTTGCTACTTTTTGCACAACGCAGCAAATGGGACAAAATAGGGCTCTTCTATGAATAGAGAACCGGGAACGTCCGGTCTGCTAGAACGAGTTCATTGTGACAGAATGTTTTTCGGCGCCCCTTGACCAATTGGATATTGCATCGCGCATGCTGGATCGTGGCTATCCATTAATTTACGGGATGGCGCATATGCGCAAATCAGGACGCGTTTGTGCATTTCCCTTAGGTGGTCAGAAATTTTGAGACAGATGGGGTCCGGATTTAGTGGAGAGCGGGCCTCATCGGGGGTTGTTACTTGGACGGCGATTTTGCGGTGCTGCAAGCGCCGGTTTTTGATGGTCTGCCGGTTAAGGTCGGTCCGCCAGGCTGGGCGACCCTCCCCGTAATGCGCGGGCAGGCGTCGAGCGTGCCCGAGTCTCACATCGCCGCAAAGTTGTCGGCCCGACGTGGACTGAGGGCAGGCACATCCTCGACTTGCGCGGCCACGACTTCCTAACGAAGAATCCGGCTCTCCACAGACCCCGGTCGTCCGCAGATCGGCGCACAGCTCATCGTCCTTGTCTGCGCGGGGCGGATGCGTCGGCGTTTGCGCGTTTGCGCGCGGGACTGCCTCTGTGGGTGCAGCATACAGTCAGATATGCTGCTCTGCACACCATCGAATGTTGAGGGTTAGACCTTTGATATTCCCCGGCAGACGTGACCGTCAACTCCAGATTTCACAGCCATCGGGCGTCTCGCCGCTGTCCGGCGCTCGACCATGTGTGGCGGTTCCGGTGCCCCTCCGGATCACTCCTCGTCGGAACACCACCCCGTCCCGGATACGGCGCCTTCTGAGCGGGGCAGCCTTCAGCCTGTTCATGGTCCCTGTCGCCGCCGCCCAGACGGCCCCCAGTCTACAGCAGGTCGCCGTCGGCCGGGTGGCCATCGACCAGAGCAGCACCAACCGCACAGTTGTGACCCAGCGCGGCGGCAACGCCATCGTCGACTGGCGCTCGTTCTCCGTGCCGACCGACTACCGGGTCGAATTCGTCCAGCCCTCATCAACCTCGATCCTGGTGAACCGGGTTACCGGGACGTCCGCATCGGTCATCAACGGAAATCTCACCGCGAACGGCCAGATCTGGCTGCTGAATCCCAACGGGATCCTGATCGGCCCGAACGGTCGCGTCAGCAGCGTGGGCTTTCTGGCCTCAACCCAGCAGATGCTCACCGAGGACTTCCGCACCGGTCGGTTCAGGTTTGGCCCGCGCGGAGGTCGTGACGGCGCATCCGTCGTGAACCGCGGTCGGGTGGAAACGGCCGCCGGCGGCTACGCCGTGCTGGCGGGACAGGTCGTCGGGAACGAGGGCGCGATCAGCGCAGAACTGGGGACGGCGGTCCTGGCCGGTGGATCGGCCTTCACGCTGAGCATCGGCGGCGACCGACTGATCGCCTTCGAGGTCACCGAACCCCTCGAGGCGCTCGCCGGCGATGGAGGGTCCATCGTTTCGAACCTGGGCGAGATCGCCGCAGCTGGCGGGCGCGTGCTCATTTCCGCGCGGTCCGCCGCCGCCGCCGCCGCCAGTGTCATCAACATCGCCGGCGTCGTGGATGCCTCGTCGGCGCGCCGCGAAGGCGGTGTGATCATCCTTGACGGCGGATTGTCGGGCGCAGTGTCCGTGAGCGGTGCCCTGAAGGCCGGCGGCGACACCTCGGGCGGCCGGATCGACATATTTGCCGACACGATCCGCCTCACCGGCCTCGCCAAACTGGACGTTTCAGGCGCGGCCGGGGGCTCGATCCGGGTCGGCGGCGATACCCAGGGCCTCAACCCGGATGTGTCGCACGCCAGCGTCGTGCGCATCGACCGGGGGGCAAGCCTTGTCGCCGACGGCCTGGCCGGGGGAGATGGCGGCAAGGTCGTCATCTGGTCCGACAATGAGACCGTGTTCTCGGGGCAGATCAGCGCGGCCGCTCTTGGCGTCGGCGGTAATGGCGGTTTCATCGAGACCAGCTCAAAGAAGCGGCTGTACGCCGATGGCCTGGCAGACGCCCACGCGGTCTCCGGTGCCGCCGGCGCCTGGCTGCTCGATCCGGAAGACGTGACCGTCGGCGGCACGACCACCACAACAACCACCACAACAACGGTGACGTCGTCAGGGACCACGACGACCACCAGCACAGACTCGACAAACGCCATCGCGGTGAATTCGGCTGCAGGGACGGGGACCCTCGCCTCGACCACCGCCGTTACCAGCGGGACTTCAGGCTCCACCTCGACCACATCCAATAGCAGCACATCTGAGCCGGCCAACGGATCCAGCCTGATCAGCGCCGCTTCGGTCAGCACCGCGCTCAGCGGCGGAACAAATGTTACCGTCCAGTCCAGCGGCGTCGTCACCGTCGCTGCGCCGGTCACGAACAGCAGCCCGCAGACAACCCTGACCATCACCGACACAACCGTAGAAAAGCTGGCCAACTCCGGCGCGACCTCGGTGACGGTCGGTGGGGCGACGAACGCGGGGTCGGTAACGGTGCAGGGCGTCGTGACCACCAGCGCCGCCACCACGGTCGTGGCGTCCGGGACGTCGGTCACCGTAGCCCAGGGTGGCGCCGTGAACAGCACGGGCGGCAGTGTCAGCGTCGTCAGCGGTGGATCCGCGGTCGTCGATGGCACCATCTCAGCCACGTCTTCGGCGCCGACGCCCACTGCCGGCACAGCGACGCCCCCCCCCTCCATCGGCGGCGCGGTGACAGTCACCGCGCAGACGATCAACGTCGGGGTCAGCGGGTCGGTGGCGGCCAGCGGCACAGCCCAGGGCGGAGCCGTGACCATTCAGGCCGCTGGCGCTGTGGTCGTCGATGGCAGCGTCACAGCGGGTGCGACGCCTTCGCAAACCAGCCCGGTGCCGGCCATCGGCGGGACGGTGACACTCGCCGCCCAGACGTTGACCGTCAGCTCGACCGGCAGCGTCGCGGCCAGCGGATCCTCGCAGGGGGGTTCCGTCGCGGTCAACGTCGACGGCCCGGCCACACTTAACGGACAGATCAGGGCCAGCGCGACGCCACCCACAGGGTCTGCCGGGGAGGGCGGCACAGTTACGGTGGCCGCTGGCAGCGTGTCGGTAGGAACAACCGGCGGCGTCGCAGCCACCGGCACCAATCAGGGTGGCAGTATCACGATCGGCGCCGCCACATCGGCGGCGGTGGACGGTAAGGTGAACGCCGGCGCCACCACCACCGCAGCCGCGTCTGGGGTGGGCGGTTCGGTTACCGTCGCCGCCCAAAACGTGACGGTGGGGGCTTCCGGCAGTGTGACGGCCAACGGTACCGCGCAGGGCGGAAGCGTGGCGCTGAGTGGATCAGGAACCACGGGCTCGGTCACCATTGCGGGTCAAGTGAGTGCCAGCGCCACGGCGGGGCCCACTCCTTCCGTACTATCGACCACAGCCGTTACCAGCGGGACTTCAGGCTCTACCTCGACCACATCCAATAGCAGCCCATCTGAGCCGGCCGGCATTCTGAAATACTTCGTAAACGGCAGCAATCTGGTCCTGGACAGCAACACGCGCGACTTCACCGGACTGAGCGTCCTCGTCTCCTCCTGCGTAACCAACTGCAACATAGGGGCCGGCGGCCTGTTCATATCCGGGATCCAAGGACTGAAAAGCTTCGAGGTCACCGGAGATTTCTTGACCACCCTGAGCGGCAGCCTGCAATCGGGTTCCGTGTCCATTGCCGGCGATCTGAAGCTTACCGGGCCGTCGGTGACCCTGGCGACTGACAGTCTGAAACTGGGCGGTACTGTCACCAGCGCCTCGGCAACATCCGTGACCCTCACGGGAACCACAGCCGCGACGAACATTCTGGTAACCGCAAGCGGGTCTAGCACCTCGGCTTCGTCCGCTAGCACGCCCACAACGTCCCCAACGGGAGCCACGACGACGACGACGACGGCTTACGCGAATTCGGCCAGCGCGAATGTTGTCGCGAGAACATCGACCACGTTGAGCCCCGACGGCGCGACCACCGCATCCCTGACGACCGGCGCAACGATACAGGCCGCAAACGTGACCGCCACCGCAAACACAGCGGCTCAGCTCCAGCCAACGACAACCGCCACAGCTCAAGTCAATGGTGGTCTTTTAGCGTCTGCCGTTACGCTGGCCCCAGCATCAGGTCAGTCGACACAACCGTTGACCATCTCAACGGCTAAAAACGCAAACAATACTGTTTCAAACAGTACGCCCGTCCCATCTCCATCTTCATCAGCAGTACAAGGCAACGGTTCAGGAGGTTCGGTCGTTGTGACGGGGCAGGCTGTGGTGGTTGTCAACTCCGGCAGTATAGAGGCTAACGGAATCACGCGGGGCGGCAGCATCGCGGTTGCGGCATCAGGAACAGTCACCGTCGATGGCAAGGTCAACGCCAGCGCAACCCCAGCCGTTACAACATCACCCTCCAGCGGTGGCTCGATCGCGGTAGCCGCTCAGGCTGTCACCATTGGAGCCACCGGCAGTGTATCCGCAAACGGAACTACGCAGGGCGGCAGCATCGCTATTGCAACATCAGGCGCAGTCACCATCAATGGCAATGTCGACGCCAGCGCAACCGCAGCCGTTACAACATCACCGTCCAGTGGAGGCTCGATCACAGTCGTCGCTCAGGCTGCCACCATTGCAGCTACCGGCAGCGTGTCCGCAAGCAGTGCTGCCGCAAGCAGCGCTGCCGCAAACGTCACTACGCAGGGCGGCAGCATCGGGATCGCGGCATCAGGGCCAGTCATCATCGATGGCAAGGTCGACGCCAGCGCAACCTCAGCCGTTACGACATTACCGTCCAGTGGTGGCTCGATCACGGTAGCCGCTCAGGCTGTTACCATTGGAGCTACCGGCAGTGTATCCGCAAACGGCGCTACGCAGGGTGGGAGCGTCGCGATTACGACATCAACGGTCGCCAGCAGTAGCGACGCCAGCGTCATCGATGTGTTGGTGAAAGGTACGATCAGCGCCAGCGCCTCAGCCACGGTTCCATCAGCCGGTGGCTCGATTAGTTTGTCTGGTAAGAAAATCACCATCGACAACCAGGCTAATATCGCCGCCATCGGCTCCAATACCGGAGGCAAGATCGACATTTATGCCAGCACTGTCCTAACCGCCTTAGGCAGGATCAGCGCCAGAATCGGTCTCATCTATGCCGAAAGTTTCGAGAGTGGAACAGCCCCAGCAGGCTTTACCTTTTTTGGTTCGCCCCGTTCCCTTTGGCACGTCACCAATAATTTCCCGAAATCGGGAAATTTTGCACTGGGTTACGTGGAAAGCGAAAACGTAAATAGTCCAGGATCACTGAGCGGAGAGTACAACACCGGATCTACGAATTCCGGAACAGCTACTAGCGGCCCAATCACGATTGGATCTGGTGCCTCTCTATATTTTAGCGCCGTCAATTCCAGAGAAAGTCTCAATTTCTTTGACCGTCTGTCTGTCAAAATATTTGACGTTGTATCAAATACAACTATAACAAAGTATGATGGTGAGAACCTATCAAGAGATAAATACGATGATATTATTGTGAATATGTCCGAATACGCAGGGAAACAAATAAAAATAATATTCGATTATGATACTAAAGACGGTATCTTAAATGATTACCCGGGTGCAAGAATAGATGATATAATAATAAAAAGTACTAACATAGTTAATAATAATTTGCTTCAAGGAACTACTGGGGGAAGCTACCGAATTAATGATACTAGTAACCCGGTGCCCCTCACCGCAGAGCAGGTCGCAGCGCACAACGCAGCGACGGCCTCAGCGCAGACTGCAGCGACGGCCACAGCCAACGCTGCTGCGGTGCAAGCCGGGGGACAGGTCGACCAGTCTAATTTAGCTAAGGCTGCGGCCTTTAATGCGGCTCAGGCTGCGGGGCAGGCTGCAGCGCAGGCTGCGGGGCAGGCTGCAGCGCAGACCGCAGCCAAGGCCGCGGCCCAGACCGACGCCTATGTCGTAGCCAAGGCCGCCGACGATGCCGCCAAGGCAGCCGCTTTCTTTGCAAAGGCCGCCGCAGCCGCTGCAAGCGCCGCCGCCGAGGTCTCTGCAAAGGCTGCGCAAGACGCCGCAAAGGCCGCCGCCGATGCCGCCGCAAAGGCTGCAGAAGACGCCGCAAAGGCCGCCGCCGATGCCGCCGCAAAGGCTGCGCAAGACGCCGCAAAGGCCGCGTCAGAAGCCGCCAAGGCGTCCGCCGACGCAGCCGCCAAGGCAGCGACCGCAGCCGCGTCAGTCAAGACGACCGTCCCCGTCCCCGCCGCCGCGCCGGTCATGGCCGCACCGACAGTTGTGGCTCCGGTGCCCAAAGTCAGTTCACCTTCCTCCACGACCGCGGCCGCGCCGAAAGTCGTCGCTTCCGCGCCAAAAACCAGTTCCACGGCCGCGGCGGCTCCAGCAACAACATCCTCGGCCGCACCGACAGTCGTCGCTTCCGCGCCAAAAACCAGCTCCACGGCCGCGGTGGCTCCAGCAACAACACCCTCGGCCGCACCCGCCGCGGCTCCAGCGCCAGCACCCGCCGCGGCTCCAGCACCCTCAGCTGCGCCCGCACCCGCCGCCGCCGCGGCTCCAGCACCCTCAGCCGAGCCCGCACCCGCCGCCGCGGCTCCAGCACCCGCCGAGCCCGCACCCGCCGCCGCCGCCGCCGCCGCCGCTCCAGCACCC
>CAMCXF010000063.1 GCA_945883235.1 Phenylobacterium deserti
GGGGCATACCTACGAGTTCGTTGCGGCGGCCCGCACCTGGCAGGACGCGTCGACGTATGCTCAGGCCCAGGGCGGCCATCTGGCCGTGATCACGTCGGCGTCGGAAAACAACGCGATCATCCAGGCGGCACTGGCCGATACCAGCCTGATATCGTCGGCACCCACGGCCAATGATGGCGGGGGTGCCAAATACCTCTGGCTTGGAGCCACTGACGTCGTCGTCGAGGGACGCTTTGCTTGGTTGCCCAAGCCTACCCCAAATAGAAGCCAATCTCGTGGGATTTAGATGTCGGTAGACGGCTTAAAGCTTAGCGTAGTAGCTCTCATATTGGCCTTCCTAACCTCTTGCAGCGGGGGTGGCGGTGGCTCAGATCAGCCTTCAAATGTCTCGGTTGTCCCGCCTACGCCGCCAACCAGTACTGGCACGGGCGGGTCTCAAGGCGCTTCTCGTCCTTGGCCCGAAGCCAGACCGGACAGTCAGGGCATGTCGGCACAGAAGCTAGAGGAGGCTGCAGCCCTCGCGCTGCGCGACGGAACCTTTGGGCAGGCCTTTTTAGTGATCCGCAACGGCAATATTGTCTTTGAGCGCTATCGAGGCATCTCCGATCTAGAGGCGGAAACGATAGGTAAATCCAATCCCCAGCTGTCCAAAAGCTCAATTTTTGAAAAATACGGAACTCGGGACAAAAATAGCCTTGCGACCTCTTGGTCGGTCGCCAAATCCTTTACCTCTATGCTGTTTGGTATTGCCATTGAGCAGGGTGCCATAACCTCACCACAGAGCCAGGTTGCACTCTATCTTAGCGACTGGGCCACGGATGAAAGAGCATCCATTACACTCCAAGACGTACTTGATATGCGCTCAGGGTTAGTCCCGATCTGCTCAAAATCGGGAACCACTCAGTTACAGGAATGTCTTGGAACTGCCACAGCGGGCGGTGATATAGTCTATGCCGACGATCAAATGTCGCTGTGTGTGACCCGACCCAAGGCCAAGGCTGGCATCAACTACGGTTGGTGGAATGAGGGGCGCACCCCCTATCCAGGCCAATCCTTTCTCTATTCGAACTGTGACACCATGGTCTTGGCCAAGGCGCTCGCCCATCGTCGTTCGGAAGACTATTTGAAA
This sequence comes from Phenylobacterium deserti, assembly GCA_945883235.1. Lineage (GTDB taxonomy): Bacteria > Pseudomonadota > Alphaproteobacteria > Caulobacterales > Caulobacteraceae > Phenylobacterium > Phenylobacterium deserti_A. The sequence continues at coordinate 1,130 of CAMCXF010000063.1, forward strand.
TGGGCGCAGGACAGTCTGTTCAGCAAGATTGGTATGAAAGCCTACTGGTGGAAGGACAACTCCCAGCCTCAAGGTGGCAATGTACTCGGCTATTGCTGCATCGATGCCACGCCCCGCGACTTCGCCAGACTGGGCGAACTGGTTCTTAATCGGGGCATGGCCCTAAACCAGCAGATTGTTTCACGCGCCTTTGTTGACGCCATAGTTCAAGCCTCAGTTACGCCCGGCACCAATTACGCTTCACAGTTCTGGATTAATACCGATAGCGTCGGACGTCGCTTTATCGTCGCTGTCGGTTATGACGGCCAGACGATTGCGGTGGATGTCCCCCGAAATATTATTGTCGTCAGGATGGGACTCTATAACCCTATTTTAAACTCCTCGGGTGAGCGGGTCATGAGACTAAAATCTGGCGATGTTGACAATTCCAATTGGGTCGGCAGCCTACCCCAAGGCATGGCGGCTAAATACTATGCGAACTATAATGTGAACCAGGTTCTGGGACTGGTTAGCCAGTCGTTGGACGCGCAATAGGTGTACGCCGTCAGAAGTTTTGAGATAGGCGGGGTTCGGATTGACGTGACCCCCTGAAACTTCTCCAGGAATAATTAGAGTCCGCCCCAGGCGAATCCAAAACTGAAACCAACCTCGACCAGCCGAACTGGTCCTATACCTTCACCGCCAGCGACAATGGGTTTTTCAGCGGCATTTACAGTGTGACGCATTTTGGCGGCGGGTTCGGCCTTCAAAGGCTTATGCCAGGGGGCGACTTTTCGACCGTATTTGACGGCACCGTCTCAGACCCCGACGGATCCGGGACCTTCTCGGTGGCGCTCGTGAGCGGCCAGAACTACACCATGACGTTGGGCAACAACGGCAATATCTCCAGCGACGGCGGCCTCTCCGGCAAAGCCGGGGCGCGGTCTTTCGTGGACTGGAACATCAGCTACAACGCGGTTCCTGAACCAGGCACCTGGGCGCTGATGATTGGCGGTTTCGGCCTGGCGGGTGCACTGCTGCGGCGTCGGCGCGCGGTCACGGGTTAATTCTCAACCTCTGACTAAAAGCGCCGCCGGTCGCAGGATCGGCGGCGTTTCTGTGCCTGGGTAGAGCCCGGGTGACCTATCCACCCGCTCCAGCCGAAGCCACGCAACAGGTCCTATGGGGATAGGCATCGCGTCACCGGAAGCCGGGGTAACCAGAGCAAAGTGCGCAATCGCGGAATCAATATGGCTCGTCATCCCGCGGACAAGCCGCAGGATGACGGCGCTGGGTAGGTACGATTTACCGCATGCAGCTCCGGCTTGCCAAGATCGGCAACAGGATCGGCATTATCATCGCCAACAGACAGTAAATACTTATACAGCACATGTGCTTATATATTCTCCCGTGACGCATGAAAGATCGGCAATGGAAGCGGCAGACCAAACGCCTGGTCGGTTGGAGCCAATGCGCCTGGGCGACGGCTCTACCACTCCGGTCAACGAGGTCCTCGCGGAACTGGCATTCAAGGCCGGGCGCCTCGACAACGCCCTTCGAGGGCCCCTGCAGGCTGAGGCCGCCGATCTGGTGCGCCTGATGAACTGCTATTACTCCAACCTGATAGAGGGCCTCGGCCCCGCGATATCGCCGCCGCCGTCGAGGGCGACCTCTCGGATGATCCGGCCCAGCGCGACTTGCAACAGGAGGCGCGGGCCCACATCGTTGTTCAGAAGGCGATCGACCAACACTTCCACACCGGTGATCTCGCAGACCCCGCAACGGAGGACTTCATTCTCGGCTTGCACCGGGATTTCTACGCCCGGATGCCCCAAGCCTTCCGTTTGATCGAAGGCAAGACCTACAGCTTCGAGATGGCGCCGGGGGTCTTCCGTCACATCCCGAAACACGACGTGGAAGTCGGGCGCCATATCCCGCCTTCAAGTGAGCGGGTCGTCGCCTTCATGGCGCGCTTCCGGGAGGCCTACGGGGAAAAGGCCGGCCAGTCGCCGCGCGCCAGGTTGATCGACATTCCTGCCGCGCATCATCGCTTCGCCTATGTCCACCCGTTCCCGGACGGTAACGGCCGCGTCGGCCGCCTGATGACGCACGCCATGTTCCTGAAGGCCGGAATGGGCGCCGGCGGCCTGTGGTCGATCTCCCGCGGCCTGGAACGCGGTCTTGAGAACCGTGACGAATACCGGACGATGCTGGCGGCTGCGGACTCACCGCGACACGGTGAACGTGATGGACGAGGCAACCTCTCGTTGGAGGCGCTACAAAGCTTCACGCTTTGGTTCCTTCGCGTGGCGCTCGACCAGGTCGAGTTCATGACGGGACTCTTTGACCTCGACAGTCTCGGAACTCGACTCCGGCGCGTAGTGGAAACAGACCCCGTACTAGACGCGCGCGGGGGGGGTATTCTGGAGGTCACTCTCGCCCGCGGCGAACTTCCCCGCGGCGAGGCCGCTGCAATTACAGGGCTTGGGGACAGGATGGGACGGACAATCCTGTCTCAATTGGTTGGAGTCGGCCTATTGACGAGCGACACGCCCAAAGGGCCTGTGCGGATCGCCTTCTCGCCTGACCACATCGATCAACTCTTCCCGCGACTATTCTACGAAGCCTGATGACCACTAGACCTGGGCGTCCGCTTTCGCCCGGTGCGGAAAGACGATAGAGCGGCGCGCGCCCATCCGTCGGGTACCCGAGGTCAGGACTTTTCGTTCGACGCCGCCTTCTCTCCCCCCGAAAACACGAACAGCAGCACACTGAAGCCCACCGCTGACATCATCAGGGCCGCGGCCGGGATGGCGGGGACGCCATAGCTGGCGAGGGCACGCCACCGAGGGTCGCGCCCAGGGCCTGGACCATGGAGAACACCGAGCCGTTGAGGGCCAGGGCGACGGGGGCACCGTTGGTCAGCTGGATCAGGCGCGACTGGGCGTCCCGGGAGAGACGCACAATCTGGCACACTTCCAACACACAAGCTGGCCGAACAGATTTCAGCCACACAGCCTTGAAACGAAGACTGCCCGCACACTCCGGGGCGCAGAGGGGTCAGCGGTATTGCGCCACAAATTGTAAGCCGCCCGGCGCAACCGCCATCGAGCTCCAACGGCCCAGCGGAGGCGTATCTTTTGGGTGTTTATGGGTGTATTTATGGGTGAATGCCGAACGTCACCTCGATCACCATCACCTCGGAGCTGCTCACTCTGGTCTCGGAGATTGATGAGTTCAAGGGTGCCTGGCGGGCGCTCGGGACGCTTGCGCCGGAGAGGCTGTCGGCCCTGCGGCGGGTGGCGACCCTTGAGAGCATCGGCTCATCGACCCGGATCGAAGGCAGCAAGCTCTCTGACCGGGATGTGGAACGGCTCCTCCAGAACCTCGACATCAAGACCTTCGCTACGCGGGACGAGCAGGAAGTCGCAGGCTACGCCGGGGTGATGGAGACAGTCTTCGCCTCCTGGCAGGACATCGCCTTCACCGAAAACCACATCCGCCAAATCCACCGTGATCTGCTGGTCTACAGCGAGAAGGACGCCTGGCATCGTGGCGGGTACAAGACCACGCCCAACCATGTCGCCGCTTTTGATGACGCCGGGAACCAGATCGGAATCGTCTTCGAAACAGCCACCCCCTTCGATACGCCCCGGCTGATGAACGAGCTTGTGGCCTGGCTCAATGCAGCCCGGGCAGGCCGGGCTTTGCACCCGCTGCTGATCGTCGGGGTGTTTGTGGTGGTCTTCCTCGAAATCCATCCCTTCCAGGACGGCAATGGCCGCCTGAGTCGGGTGCTGACGACCCTGCTCCTGCTCCAGGCCGGATACGCCTATGTTCCCTACAGCTCTCTTGAAAGCGTTATCGAGCAAAGCAAGGAAGTGTACTATCTGTCCCTGCGCCAGACCCAGGGGACGATCAGGACCAACGCGCCGGACTGGCAGCCATGGCTGACCTTTTTCCTTCGCGCGCTCCAGCGACAGATGCGCCGCCTTGCTGACAAAGTGGAGCGCGAGAAGATCGTGCTGGTCACTATTCCAGACCTGGCCCTGCGGATTATCGATCAGGTCCGCGACCATGGACGGGTCACTATGGGCGAGGCCGTGCGACTGACCGGCGCAAACCGGAACACACTGAAAGAGCATTTCCGCTGGCTGGTGGGGAACCGCCATCTCGTCCAGCACGGGACAGGCCGGGGTACATGGTACGCTCTGCCATGACGGTCCGGGGCGTGTACCCGGCGTCAGGATTTCACTTCTTGCGACGCCTTCTCTCCCCCCGGGAACACGAACAACAGCACGCTGAAGCCCACCGCTGACATCATCAGCGCCGCGGCCGGGATGGCGGGCACGCCGTAGCTGGCGAGGGCCACGCCGCCCAGGGTCGCGCCCAGGGCCTGGCCCATGGAGAATACCGAGCCGTTGAGGGCCAGGGCGACGGGGGCGCCGTTGGTCAGCTGGATCAGGCGCGACTGGGTGACGGGGGAGATCGAGAACAGAGCGGCGGCGGCGAGGAAGATGGCCAGGGCGACCAGGGCGTCGCTGGCCCAGCCTCGGGGCAACAGCTGGTGGGTGGCGGCCAGATGCAGGGTCATGGCGGCCGCCTGGATGGCGATGCCCTGCATGATCCACGATTTGCCAGCACCCCGGTCGGCGGCGCGTCCGCCCAGCCAGAGGCCGACGGCGGCGCCCACCCCGATCATGGCCTGGAAGAACGCCACGCCTGCGCCGGTGATGCCGGTGCCGACCCGCACGATGGGGGCGATGTAGAGGTTGAGGGTCATGTTGGCGGCGAAGGTCAGGAAGCTGGTCATGTAGAGCGGCCAGATGCCGGAGAAGTCGACGCGTCCGCCTTCACGTTTGGGCGGGGCGGGCACACGGGGCAGGAAGAAGACCACGCCGATCAGCGCGATGGCGGACAGGGCGGCGGCGACCAGGAAGGTGGCGCGCCAGTCGAAGATCGCACCGACCACGCTGCCGATCGGGATGCCGATGACGAAGGCCAGGGTCATGCCGCCGGACACCATGGCCAGCGCGGAGCCGCGACGTTCGGGAGGGACCAGGGAGGCCGCCGCCACACTGGCGGCCGGCCCGGAAATGGCGCCCGCCAGACCCGCCAGGGCGCGAAGCACCAGCAGGGTCTCGAAATTTGACGCCAGGCTGCAGGCCAGATGCAGCAGCAGAGCCAGGCTGAGGGCAGTGATCACCACCAGCTTGCGGTCAAGTCGCCCCAGCCCCCAGGCCGCGACCGGGCCCAACAGGGCGGAGGTCAGCACATAGGCGGTCTGGAGCTGGCCGGCGACGGCGGTCGACACGCCGAGGTCTTTGGCCATGGGCTCCAGCAGGCCGGCGAAGATGAAGGCGGCGGATCCGAAGGCGAAGGTGCAGAGCGTGAGGACGAAGACGCGCGGGATCATGCCTGGTGATCGATCATGCCCGCTCCAACAGACCCGTTCTTCGGAAAATCAGGGTGGCCGGGATCGGGGGCCGGGTCCAGTGGGGAAGGTATTGGGTGCTGGCTACCTAAATCGGCAGCTGCGCCCGGACCTTGGCCCTCAGCACGTCGATGGGGGTCAGGCCCTTGTCGGTTTTGAAGTGCCAGTAGGTCCAGCCGTTGCAGGCGGGCTGGGATTGCACCATGGCGCCCATCTTGTGGATCGAGCCGGAAAGCTCGCCCACCACGAGGCTGCCGTCGGGGCGGACGCGGGCGGAATGGCGGCCTTGCGGGTCATAGAGCAGGTCGCCAGCGTTCAGCAAACCGGCCTCGACCAGGGTGCCGAAGGGTATGCGGGGCTCTGACTTCTTCGACCCTGTGACGGCCATGTCTGCGGCGGCGGCCGGGATCACCTTGGCGATCCGGGCTTCGGCGATGGTGGCGTAGCCCTCGTCGCGCTCGATGCCGATGAACCGGCGGCCCATGCGCCGGGCGACCGCGCCGGTGGTGCCGGTGCCGAAGAAGGGGTCCAGGATGATGTCACCGGGTTTGGTCGAGGCCATGATCACCCGGTGCAGCAGGGCTTCGGGCTTCTGGGTCGGATGGGCCTTGACCCCGGCCGCGTCCTTCAGCCGCTCGTCGCCGGTGCAGAGCGCCAAGGTCCAGTCCGAGCGCATCTGGAGCTCGTCGTTGGCCATCTTCATGGCGTCGTAGTTGAAGGTATAGCGCCGCCCGCCCCGCGACTTGGACGCCCAGATCAGGGTCTCGTGCGCATTGGTGAAGCGCGTGCCCTTGAAGTTGGGCATCGGGTTGGACTTGCGCCAGACGATGTCGTTGAGGATCCAGAAGCCGAGGTCCTGCAGCGCCACGCCGCAGCGGAAAATGTTGTGGTAGCTGCCGATCACCCAGAGCGCGCCGTCGTCCTTCAGCACGCGGCGGCATTCCTTCATCCAGGCCCGCGTGAAGGCGTCGTAGGTCTCGAAGCTATCGAACCGGTCCCAGTCGTCGTCGACCGCATCCACCTTGGAATTGTCCGGGCGCAGCAGGTCACCGCCCAGCTGAAGGTTGTAGGGCGGGTCCGCGAAGACGAGGTCGACCGACCGGTCCGGAAGCGTCTTCAACGCCTCCAGGCAATCGCCCCTCAGGATGGTATCGACCGGCAGTGACATGGGTCAGTCCTCGGAACAGAAGACCTTAGTCTGATGCGACATGGTGAACGGGCCGTCAACGATCCGTGCCCTTCTCCTCACCCGTCGGGCTATCGGGTTCACACATCGTCAACGCGGACCACATCTTCCCTTCGCCCCTTGTGGGAGAAGGTGGGCCGCGTGAGCGGCTCGGATGAGGGGTCGCGCGGCGATTGTTTCAGTAATCTAGCAGTCTATCCGGATGGGGAAATCGACCCCTCATCCGTCAGGCTTCGCCTGCCACCTTCTCCCTCAAGGGGAGAAGGAAGCGCACTCAGATTGTTGATATATATGTATTTTTGATGAAATCCGGAATCGGATGTCGCAGCGGGAAAGGGAGCCCCTACCCGTTCACCACCCGGATCGCCCGCTCGAGATTCTGTTCGGTGGCCCGGACGCTGGCCTGTTGTTTGGGCATGCGGTTCCAGGCGTCGAGGGCGGCCACTTTATAGGCTTCGGCCAAGGTGGGATAATTGAAGGTGTTCTCGACGAAGTAGTCGAGGGTGCCTTCCAGATTGAGCACCGCCTGGCCGATGTGGATCAGCTCGGTGGCACCCTCGCCAACAATGTGGACGCCCAGCAGGCGACGGGTTTCCAGCGCGAACAGCATCTTCATGAAGCCAGTGCCGATGCCCATGATGTGGCCGCGCGAGGTCTCACGGAACCGGGCCACGCCGCACTCGTAAGGGATGCCGCGCTCACGCGCCTGTTCCTCGCTGAGGCCGATGGTGGAGATTTCGGGCACGGAATAGATGCCATAGGGGAAGAATTCCGGGGCGGCCTGGATCGCCTCGTCGAAGGCGTGGCAGGCGGCGATCCGGCCCTGTTCCATGGACGTGGAGGCCAGACTGGGGAAGCCGACGATGTCGCCGGCGGCATAGATGTGCGGCGTCGCGGTCTGGAAGGTCGCCTTGTCCACGTTCAGGCGACCACGGGCGTCGGTTTCAAGACCACAGGCCGACAGGTTGAGCGCATCGATAGCGCCCTCACGCCCCGCCGAGAACAGCACCATGTCGGCGCGCAGCTCACGGCCATCTTCCATCGAGACCAGGCAGCGCCCCGGGCCCTGGACCTTGGCCCCCGTCACCTTGGCGTTGAAGCGGACGGTGACGCCACGGTCGCGCAGGTCGTGGACGAATTCGTCGGCCAGTTCGCGGTCGAGGAACGGCATCATCGAGGCGTTGGGCTCAATGACGGTGACCTTGACGTCGAGCGTGCTGAAGATCGAGGCATACTCCATGCCGATCACACTGGCGCCCACCACCACCAGCTGGCGCGGGATGCGGGTCAGGTCGAGGATTTCGTCGCTGTCGACGATGTTCTCACCATCGAACTCGATGTGTTTGGGCCGGTAGGGCTTGGTGCCGACGGCGATCACGAACCGATCGGCTGTGAACGTCATGACGCCATCGGGGCTGTCGACCGTTAGGGTGTTGGGATCCACGAAGCGGGCCGAGCCCATGATGGTGTCGACCATGTTGCGGGCGAACTGATGCTCCAGCACCTCCACCTCGTGGTGCAGGGTGATTTCCAGGCGTTTGCGCAGGTCTTCCGCGGTGATGTCATGCTTGGCGCGGTAGGCCTTGCCGTAGAAGCCGCGCTCACGCCAGCCGGACAGGTTCAGCACGGTCTCGCGCAGGGTCTTGGAGGGGATGGTGCCGGTATGCACCGAGACGCCGCCGACCCGGCGGCCGCGTTCGATCACCAGGATGCGTTTGCCGAACTTGGCGCCCTGGACCGCAGCGCGGCGGCCCGCAGGCCCGCTGCCGATCACGATCATATCGTAGTGGGTTTGACCCTTGTGGGTAATCGACACGCATTCCCCTCCGGCTTCTGCTGGATGAGGAAACCATAGCGGCGGGGTGTTAAGGTAACCTTGGCGTGCAGAAATCGCGGGCGTCAGCCGCCCAGCAACGCCCGGATCGGTGCCCAGCTGCGACGATGGATCGGGCATGGCCCCAGTTTGGCCAACGCTGCAACGTGGCTGGTGGCGTGGTAGCCCTTGTGGCCCGCGAAACCGTAACCGGGATAGACCGCGTCCATCTCCACCATCAACCGGTCGCGGGCCACCTTGGCCAGAATCGAGGCTGCGGCGATGGAAAGCGACTTGCCGTCGCCGCCCACAACGGGGGTGACAGGGCACGGCAGAACAAACCGGTAGTTGCCGTCCACCAAGGCATGGGCGGGCTTGACCGACAGCGCTTCGATAGCCCGGCGCATGGCGAGGCCAGTGGCCTGCAGGATGTTGAGGGTGTCGATCTCTTCGGCGGTGGCGAAGCCCACGCCCCATGCCAGCGCAGAGGCCTTGATCTGTGGCTCCAGGGCCTCGCGCGCCTTGGCCGTCAGCTTCTTGGAATCGTCGAGGCCCTTGGGGATCATATTCGGATCGAGGATCACCGCGCCGGCGCTCACCGGCCCGGCCCAAGGCCCACGACCCGCCTCGTCCACGCCGCAGACATGGCCGTCGGGGAAGGCGCGTTCCAGCAGGAACGTCGGGCCACTGGGCATCAGACCCGGCCATCCTGAAAATGCGTGACCCGACGCTTACCGGCGGGGATGAAGAACAGAAGAGGCAGCTTATCCAGACAGCCTGCGTCGCAGACCGGATCACTGAAGGTGACGCTGATGCCAGTGTCGAAACGACCGACGTCGGGCCTGAGGCCCTTCAGAGAGATGTGTCGCCGTGCAGCGTACTCGCGAGCGATCCGAAGCGCATCCTCGTCGCTGAGTTGCACATCCGGGGTGTGGGCGCACGCCGCAACCAGAACCATACTCAAGACCGGGAGTAGCGCTTTCATCTAGCAAATCCCTTCACCCGATCATGGCAATGGCACTGCACGAAGTGGTCGTTGACCATGCCCACCGCCTGCATCCAGGCATAGACGATCACCGGCCCGACAAACTTGAACCCGCGAGCTTTCAGGGCCTTGGAGATCTCCACCGCCAGCTCGGTCTGGGCGGGCACCTCGCCGAACCCGGTCCAGCGGTTCTGGATCGGCTTGCCGCCGGTGAAGGCCCAGCAGAACTCCGAGAAATCCTCACCGCGATCGCGCATGGCCAGGTAGATTTTCGCGCTGTTGATGGCGGCGTCGATCTTGGCGTTGGAGCGCACGATGCCAGCGTCGGCCATCAGGCGGGCATGGTCGGCCTCGCCGTAGAGGGCCACCTTCTCGGGATCGAAGTTGTCGAACGCGGCGCGGAAACCGTCGCGCTTGCGCAGGATGGTGATCCAGGCGAGGCCCGCCTGAAAGCCGTCCAGCACCAGCTTCTCCCACAGCGCACGGCTGTCGTACTCCGGCACGCCCCATTCGGTGTCGTGATAGGCCTCATAGACCGGGTCACCGGCCATGCCGCGCCATTCGCATCGGATCAGGTGTTGGGTCATGGGTGCAGTCTCACCGCAGCCGGGGGTGCGAGACAAGGGGGCGTCCCGGCCTATGCGGCGGTGAGGTCCTCGCCGACCGCCTTGAAGAACCACTCGGGACGCTCGACCCGCACGGCGCGACCGTCGACTGTCAACCCACCCGCCGCTGACCGATCCAGGCGCAGCAGGGCCATGGCCCGACCCTCAACGCCGGACAGCACCTCACCGGCGCGCAACTCACCGGCCAGCACCTCAGCGCCGGGTGCCGGCGCGGCACCTTCCAACAGAAGGGGCAACATACGGCTCTTGATGACGCCGCGCCGCTTCATGCGCGAGGTGGTCTCCTGGCCGACGTAGCAGCCCTTCTTGAAGTCTATGCCGTTCAGCAGGTCGAAGTTGGCCTCGATGGGGTAGGTTTTTTCACTGCCCCAGTCGGCGGGGCCGGGGATGCCGAGCGCCAGGCGGTGGGCTTCGTAGGCGGTTTCGTCGGTGGTGGCGGCGAAGTCGCCGTAGGCGCGCCAGCCGATCGTGCTCAAGCGGGGATCGGCAAGCCAGACGCCTTGAGGCTTATCCCCCCAGCCTACCCACACACCGAGATCCGATACGCAAAGGTCCACCTTGGCCCGCAGGCGGTACATCTTCAGCTTTTGCGTCAGAGTGTCGAGATGCTCCGCGGCCACGTCGAGCAGTGCGCCCTCGCCCTGGGCCACCACAAACAGGTCGTAGAGCAGCCGCCCCTGAGGCGTCAGCAGGGCCGCGAACCGTATTTCACCCTCGGCCAGGGTCTCGACATCGTGAGTCAGCAGGCCTTGCAGGAAGCTGCGCCAGTCCGGCCCGTCGACTGCGATTACGGCCCGGCTGGAGAGGTGCGCGATTGAGACACTGTCTGACATCCCTTCAATCTGGGGCCGCGCGAGGTGGAGCGCCAGACCCGGCGTGCGTATAGAGAGGCCAAGATGTCTCAATCCGCCGGTTTCCCGATCCTGTTCATCACCGCCACCCGGATCGGTGACGCCGTGCTGTCGTCGGGCCTGATCAAGCGGCTGATCGACGAAATACCGAATGCCCGCTTCACCGTCGTCGCGGGTCCTGCGGCAGCACCCCTGTTCGCCCATGTGCCGAACCTCGATCAGGTCATCGTTTTCGAGAAGTCAAAGAGTGGTAGCCACTGGTTCGACCTTTGGCGCAGGGTGCGGCACACCCGCTGGGGTCTGATTGTTGACCTGCGCGGCTCGGGCATCTCGCGGTTCCTGTCGACGCGGCGTCGCGCCATCCATCACAAGGCCGGCCAACCGATCCACAAGGTTCTGGAGGCGGCCCGGACCCTGAAGATAGACGACGACCCTGCGCCACCCCACATCTTCACAAGTCCCGGCGTCGAGACCTATGCCGACGAACTGACCCGGGGCGATGGGCCGATCCTGGCCATGGCACCCGCCGCCAACTGGATCGGCAAGACCTGGCCGCTGGAGCGGTTCAGCCAGGTGGCCATGACCCTGCTGCACGGCTACGGGCCGCTGGCCGGGGGACGGCTGATGGTGCTGGGCGGTCCTGAGGACGAGGGGCTGGCGCGGTCGCTGAAGGACTCCGCCGGTCGCCGGTTCATCAACCTGGCCGGCAAGGTCGACCCGCTGACCGCGTTTGCCTGCCTGAAACGTGCGCGACTGTTCATTGGCAATGACAGTGGTGCCATGCATCTGGCCGCCGCGTCCGGCGTGCCGACCATCGGCCTGTTCGGCCCCTCGGATGAGCGCCTCTATGCGCCGTGGGGCGAGCGAACCCGGGTCGTGCGGGGGCCGCGATCCTTCGACCAGATCCTGGTGGTGGACCCGGACTTCACTCAGTCGCTGTGCCACATGATGGACTTGCCGGTGAAGACCGTGGTGCAGGCGGCGGACGCCTTGATCCGGCAAACCCACACCTGACCTCGCTATGGGTTCATGTTGCCTGCACCCACCGAGCGCGCATGAGCAATCGAACAGGCCTGCAGTTCAGGTCAACCCGTGCGCTGCGGGGATTGGCGATGGTTCTCCCTGGGGAGAACGCAGCAGCTCGGGGGTGTCGACACCGCCCTCGTATCGAGCGAGCAGGTCTTCAGGGTCGAAGCTCACGCCGATGGGGTTTTGAGCGAAGACGTCGCTCTTCATGAACGCCTCGCCCTGCGCCGCCGTGCAGGTGTCGACCTGAAACTCCATCCGGTTGCCGTCCGGGTCGCGGTAGTAGAGTGACAGCGTCAGGCCATGATGGATCGGCCAGTAGGGCGCGATCCCCCTGGCCTTCAACCGCCGGTAGGTGTCCAGCAGGTCGCCCACATTGGCGTAGGTGTAGGCGACGTGGTTGACGCCGACCTCGCCGCGCGCGTCGCCACCATAGGGCTTCAGCACATCGAGGTTTGCGAAGGCAAACCGGTGGTGCTCGTCATCGTAGGTCAGAAAGGCCAGCGCCGGATCCTGGTGCACGACACGGGCTTCGAACACGTCCTCGTACCAGGCGATCATCTCGTCGTAGCGTCGGGTCTGATAGACTACGTGGGCGAACTTTACAGGTCTGGCCATGTTGTTTCCCTCCCCGCAGACTCCATCCGCCGGGGGCATAGAAACACATAGACCCCGGCGGTCGCCACTCGCAAATCGGGGCCGAAGGAAATGGCCGGGCTTCCCTTTCGATCTCAGCCCCCGTAACCCTCGCACCATGGACGCCGAGCTTCGCACCGACACCGCCCCGTTCCGGGATCCACGATACGGTCCGCGCCGACTGGAGATTGTCGAGCGGGCCGACGGTGAGCTGATCCTGACCAATCCGACGCCCTATTCCGAGGCTCATCTGACGACGACGCAGTCGCTGGCGCACTGGGCCGCAGTCGCACCAGAGCGGACCTGGCTTGCCGAGCGTTCGGGCGAGGGTTGGCGCACGCTGAGCTTCTCCGAAGCCTGGGATCGTGTCCGGGCCTTGGCCGCAGGGCTCCGGGAACTCGGCGTCACGGGCGACCAACCCCTGCTGATCCTGGCGCGCAACAATATCGACCACGCGTTGATCGCCTACGCCGCCATGAGCCAGGGCATGCCTGTGGCACCGGTCTCACCACAGTACGGCATGGCCGGCGCGAACCTGGCTCGCCTGGCGCATGCCTGCCAGGTGCTGCGGCCTGCGGCGGTCTATGTGGAAGATGCGGCGCTGTTCGCTCAGGGCCTGTCCGCCGATGTGCTGGCCGGCCTGCCGGTGATCGCCGGGGCCAACCCGCGCCCGGGCGACGTACCACTGGAGCGCCTGGCCGCCGCAGGCTCCGCTGAACCCACCGCCCGGCCCGAGCAGCACGCCAAGTATCTGCTGACCTCCGGTTCGACCGGGCTGCCGAAAGCGGTAATCAATACCCATCGCAGCATGAGCATCAACGCCGCCCAGATCGATGCCTGTTTCGTGGACCCGGACCCGCCGGTGATGGTCCACGCAGCCCCCTGGAGCCACAGCCTGGGCGGCAATGCGATCCTGCACATGGCGGCGCGGCGGGGCGGCACGGTCTACATCGACGCCGGCCAGCCCATCGCCGGGCGGTTCGGCGAGACGATCCGCAACCTCAAGGACATCGCGCCGACGTACCAGAACATGGTGCCGGCGGCCTGGATGCTGTTTGCCGAGGCGCTGGAGGCCGACGACGCGCTGGCCCGTAATTTCTTCTTCCGCGTCCGGTTGCTGCAATATGGCGGCGCGGCGCTGGGCCAGGCCTATGCTGACCGCATCCAGGCGGTAGCTGTGCGCACGGTGGGTGAGCGGATCAGCTTCGGATCGGGATATGGGGCCACCGAGACCGGCCCCACCGCCGCCAATGTCCACTGGCCAAACAGCCGCATGGGGCTGATGGGCCTGCCCCTGCCCGGCACGTCGGTGCGGCTGCTGCCAGAAGCCGGCAAGCTGGAATTTCGGGTGAAGGGGCCGCAGGTCACGATCGGCTATCTGAACCAGCCGGAGCTGTCGGCCGCTGCGTTTGACGACGAGGGCTTCTATCGCCTGGGCGACGCCGCGCGCCTGGCCGACCCGGACGACATCTATGCCGGGATGGTGTTTGATGGCCGCATCTCGGAGAACTTCAAGCTGGTATCCGGCACCTTCGTCATGGTCGGCGACCTGCGCATCAGCGCTCTGAACGCGGTGGGCAGCGCCGTTACTGATGCTATCGTCTGCGGCGAAAACCGTGACAGCGTAGGCCTTCTTTTCTACCCCAATCCGACCCTGTCGCGCAACGAGATCGAGGCCGCGGTGCGGACTGGCCTCACCGCCTTCAATGCCCGCGCCAAGGGCTCCGGCGGCAAGGTCGCCCGGGCCATGGTCCTGGCCGACCCGCCAGATGTCCATGCGGGCGAGATCACCGACAAGGGCTATATTGCCCAGAGCCTTGCAAGAACCCACCGGGCGGCCGCCGTCGAGCGGCTGTTTGCCGACCCTGCCCCTCAAGATGTGATGGTGTTTTCATGAACGGCGCCGACGCCCTGATCGCGACCCTGGTGGCCAATGAGGTCACCGCCTGTTTCGCCAATCCCGGCACCAGCGAGATGCAGTTCGTCGCCGCCCTCGACGGGGTTCCGGCCATGCGCCCGGTGCTTTGCCAGTTCGAGGGCGTGGCGACCGGGGCGGCGGACGGGTATGGCCGTATCGCTGGCAAGCCGGCCTGTACCCTGCTGCACCTGGGTCCTGGCTACGGCAACGGCGTGGCCAATCTGCACAATGCGCGCCGGGCCCATACGCCCATTGTCAATGTGATCGGCGACCACGCCACCTATCACCGCCAGTACGATGCGCCGCTGAACTCTGACATCGCCACTCTGGTGAAGCCCAATTCGATCTGGGCGAAGTCTGCAGACAGTCCCGACACCGTGGCCAGCCTGGCCGCGGAGGCAGTGGCGGCCAGCTATGGTCCGCCCGGGGGCCCGGTCAGCCTGATCCTGCCGGCGGACTCAGCATGGCTCCCGGCCAGCGGCGAGCCGGTGATCGCCCGGATCCCGGTGCGACCCGCCCCCGCCAGCGAGGCGGTTGATGCCGTGGCCCGCGCCATCAAGGCGGCCAAGAACCCGGTGATCCTGCTGGGCGGTCAGGCCTGCAGCGCCGAGGCGATCCACGAGGCCGGGCGGCTAAGTGCGGTGGGGGTGACCATCTACACCGACACCTTCGTCGCCCGGCAGCCGCGCGGGGCCGGCGGTTTTGCGCCGAAGAAGATGCAGTACTTCGGCGAGATGGCGATGGCCGAGCTGGAGGGCGTCGACCTGATGGTATTCACCGGCACGACCATGCCGGTGGCGTTCTTCGCCTATCCGGACCGGCCCAGTGTGCTGGTGCCGGAGGGCTGCGCGACCTTGACCCTGGCGGAGCGCGCCGAAGATTCCGTCGCTGGCCTCGCCGCGCTGGCGAATGCCCTGGGCGCGCCCGGGCAAGGTCCAACCCAGCCACTGAAGTTGCCTGACGCGGCACCGACGGGCGACCTCAACGCCCATCTGGTCGGCACGTCGATCGCGCGTCACATGCCGGAAGGCGCGATCATCTGCGACGACGCCGTCACGTCCGGCGCGGGCGTCGCGGCGGCCACCCTGACCGCGCGCCCTCATGACACTCTGGCGTTGACCGGCGGTGCCATCGGTATTGGTCTTCCGCTGGCCATCGGCGCCGCTGTGGCCGCCCCGGATCGCAAGGTGCTGTCCCTGAACGGAGACGGCGCGGCGATGTACACGGTCCAGGCTCTCTGGACGATGGCGCGCGAGAACCTCGACATCACCGTCGTGATCTTCGCCAACCACAGCTACCGGATCCTCAATATCGAGATGACCCGCACGGGCGCAGGTCAGGCCGGCCCGTCGGCGCGCAAACTGCTGGATCTTGGCGATCCGAAGGTTGACTGGGTCGCCCTGGCCAGAGGCATGGGCTTGCCCGCCGTCCGCTGCACGACTGCCGACGCGTTCGACCGGGCCTTCGAGGGGGCCATGGGCCAGCGCGGCCCGATGTTCATCGAGGCCGCGATCTGACGGAGACGCCGCCAGCCGAGCGCCAGGTTGGACGGCGCGGCGGCGACTTATGATGCCGGGTCCGACCGGAGCGCGCGCAACATGGGCCGGAGCAGCGCGACGGTTTCGGCCTCGGCTTCGCTGTCGCTGGGCTGACGCCACGCGCTCTGGATGACCACCACCACCTGCTCGGTCGGATTGACGTAAATGCGTTGGCCGAAGGCTCCCAGCGCCACGCAGGTGCCGGCGTGGAGTCCGTCCGCGAACGGTGCGCCGGGAAGACCCCACCAGTGGTATCCGTATCCTGCGGGGCTGCCTGGTTCCAGCCGCCCGAAGGCGGTGGTCTTGCTGTCAGGCTGACCGGCGACTTCGCGCCAGCCGGTCGGCAGCACCCTTTGGCCGTTGAACGCCGCGCCGTCCTCCAGCACCAGCAGGCCAAATCGGCCGGCGTCACGCAGGCAGAGGCTGACGCCCATCCCGCCCAGCTCCAGGCCGTCCTCGGACTCGAGTTGCCAGGACGCGTCGG
>CAMCXF010000064.1 GCA_945883235.1 Phenylobacterium deserti
GGCGCCATCAAGGCATTGCGCGAGCGCGGCGTACCCGTGGATTTCGTCGGCGGGTCGTCGATGGGGGCCATCGTCGCTGCCGGCATCGCCATGGGCTGGGACCAGACCGAGATGGACCGCCGACTGCACGAGGCCTTTGTCGACACCAGCCCGCTGGACGACATCGCCCTGCCGCTGCTGGCCATGACCCACGGGGTGAAGGTCACAGAGCGGCTGCACACCCACTTTGGCGAGACCCAAATCGCCGACCTGTGGCTGCCGTTCTTTTGTCTGTCCTCGAACCTGACCACCGGGGCCTATCAGCTGCATCGCCGGGGGTCGTTGCGTCATGCCTTGCGGGCCAGTATCGCCCTGCCCGGCGTCATGCCGCCGGCCACCGACGGCCAGAACGTTCTGGTCGACGGCGCGGTGATGAAGAACTTCCCCGCCGACATCATGCGGGCGGCGCACGCCGGGCCCATTGTCGGCGTCGACGTGACGACCGCGCGCAGCATCACGGCGGACGATGTAGCGCGGCCCTCGTCTGTCTGGCGCTGGATCTGGTCAGGCCAGTGGCGGATGGGCCCGCCGATTGTGTCCCTGCTGATGCGCGCAGCCACCGTTTCGACCGGACGCGACCTTGCTGCCGCCCGCGAGGCCACCGATGTGCTGATCCAGCCGGACGTGTCGAAGATCGAAATCCGCGACTGGGCGGCCTACGACGAGGCCGTCGAGGCGGGCTATGTCGCCACCCTGACGGCGCTGGACAAGGTCAGCCGTCCGATCCCGGAACTGCGCCGCCGCCAGAGCCTGCGCGAGCAACAGGCGGCTGGGGCCGTGATGACGCCCTTCATGGCCTCGACCCGATCCGTCGTGGAATGAGGCCTTTTCAACCGCACAGAACTGGTCTCATACTCCCTTGTCGTTCAACCATTGAAAGGAGGTGACTCAGTGTCTCATAGCAAAGGCCGCAAGGCTGTGACCGTGACCTGGACCTCCGCGTGTGGGGTCAGCGCCTAGCCTTCGAGTTTGGCAAAGGTCGCGAACCGCTCTGCGGTCAGACTATGGAAAGGCCGCCCCCGCAGCGGGGCGGCCTTTTTGCTGGTTGGGGAGTGGGGGGGGCTTGACGACCCACTTCCCCTCCCCCGCGTCAGCACCGTACTCGGAGCGCCCGTTCACCAACCTCCGGACCACCCCATGACCGACCACATCTTCGCCATCGACGGCGACCGCGCCATCCCCACCGCCTGGGCCGCCGGACCCTGGAGCCAGGAGATGATGCACGGCGGCGCGCCCGCGGGGCTCGTGGTCTGGGCGGCGGAGCGTGAACCCAGCCCGGTACCGATGCGGATGGCTCGCCTGACCCTTGAAATGATGCGGCCAGTCCCCCTGGTCGACCTGACGATCGAGACCGAGATCCTGCGCCAGGGCCGGAAGATCCAGCTTTGCCTGGTGCGCCTGAAGGCCGACGGCGCCGTCGTCTGTCAGGGCCAGGTGCTGCGAATCCGTGAGGCGGACCTGGCGGACGCCGAGCGACTGATTCCCCTGGACGTCGCCCTGCCCGACGCCTGCGAGCCGTCAGCGACTCGAGAGAACTCCACGAACAACTTCGGCGCCGGCTATGAGATGCGCCGGGCCTATGGTGGCTTTGGCGAGATCGGCCCGGGCGCGTGGTGGTTCCGTCAGAAGCGGCCCATGATCGCCGGCGCGACCTCGAGCCCGGCGATGCTGGCGGCCTCGGCGGCGGACTTCGTCAACGGGGTCGGTTCGGCCCTACCCTTCGATAAGTGGACATTCCTGAACGCTGACCTGACCGTGAACTTCGCCCGCGCACCGCGCGGCAAGTGGATCCTCAACAGCGCCGAAAGCTGGATCTCCGCCGATGGCGCGGGTGTGGCGATAGCCCGGCTGGCGGACCGCGACGGCTACTTCGGAACCGCCACCCAGAGCCTGGTGGTGGAACCCCGCTGACCCCCCTACCCGCCCACCAACTCCCGCCCGATCAGGAAGCGGCGGATTTCGTTGGTGCCGGCGCCGATGTCGTAGAGTTTGGCGTCGCGGAGCAGGCGCTCCGCCGGATAGTCCTTGGTGTACCCGGCCCCGCCCAGAGCCTGGATGGCCTCCAGCGACACCTTTACCGCGTTCTCGCTGGCCATCAGGATCGCGCCCGCCGCGTCGAAGCGGGTGGTCATGCCGGCGTCGCAGGCCCGGGCCACGGCATAGACGTAGGCGCGGGCGGAGTTGAGGGCCACGTACATGTCGGCGACCTTGCCCTGCATCAGCTGGAACGAGCCGATGGCCTGGCCGAACTGCTTGCGCTCACGCACGTACGGCAGGGTCACGTCCAGACAGGCCTGCATGATGCCCAGCGGCCCGGCGGCCAGCACGGCGCGCTCGTAGTCGAGCCCGCTCATGAGAACGCCTACGCCGCCGTTCTCGGGGCCCATGATGTTGTCTTCGGGGACCTCGCAATCCTCGAACACCAGTTCGCCGGTGTCAGAGCCGCGCATGCCCATCTTGTCGAGCTTTTGCGAGACGTGGAAGCCCTTGAAGTCCTTCTCGATGATGAAGGCGGTGATACCCTTGGACGAGGCCTCCGGCGCGGTCTTGGCATAGACCACCAGGGTGTCAGCGTGGGGGGCGTTGGTGATCCAGAACTTGGTGCCGTTCAGCACAAAGCGGTCGCCGCGTTTCTCGGCCTTCAGGCGCATGGAGACCACGTCAGAGCCGGAGCCTGCCTCGCTCATGGCCAGCGCGCCCACGTGCTCACCGCTGATCAGTTTTGGCAGATACTTTTTTTTCTGTTCCGGCGTGCCCCAGCGGCGCAACTGGTTCACGCAGAGGTTGGAGTGGGCGCCGTAGCTCAAACCCACCGAGGCCGAGGCCCGGGAGACCTCCTCCATGGCGACGACGTGCTCGAGATAGCCCAGACCCAGGCCGCCGAACTCTTCCTGCACGGTGATGCCGTGCAGGCCCAGATCGCCCATCTGCGGCCAGAGATGGCGCGGGAACTCGTTGGTGGCGTCGATCTGGGCGGCCAGCGGCGCAATTCTGTCGTCGGCGAAACGGCGGGTGGTCTCGCGGATCATGTCCGCAGCCTCTCCGAGGCCGAATTCGAGTTGGGGTCCGTGGTTCGGGATCATGGCTGAGGGTTATCACGGGTCGCCCCGATGGGCGAGACGGCCTAATCGCGCTCTGCAGCCTGCCCCAGTCGCTGCAATAGGCGGAAGACGGCCACGACCAGAAAGCCGACCCCTGCCAGACCTGCCAGCCAGGCAACCCTGAGCGGCGTCACCAGCCCACCCATCGCCGACCCTACGGTATTCAGGCCCCAGAACACCGCAAAGCCAAAGAACGCCAGACCCAGCAGCGCCAGCAACAGGTCCCAGACAACGGAGCTCTGCTTGCGGCGCGGCGCGGGGCGTACGCGGGCGGGTATGAACTCGAACGGCGCCATTTCGACGCTGACATTCGGCGTTGATCCGCCGAGGCGTTGATCCGGGAACGGGGTCTTCGGAATGTCGAGGTCGGCGTCGGGGACATCCGAACCCGGCACCGGGTGTTCGAGAACGAGATCGGGCTCCAGCACGTCATCTTCGACGATGGGCGACGCGAGGCTCCAGTCCGGTTCCTGGCCCGGGTCGGCGAAGATCGCAGACAGTCGGCCTGTAACCGCCTCGGCGGCGGCCGTTGTGGCGGGCGCGGGTGAGTCCGATGCCACGACGGGCTCGCGCACGCCGTCGCGCTGGGCGATGATCTGGTCACCTTCCAGGCGTGTGGTCACTTCGACAGGCCGTTGCAGCGGCACCCGGTCCAGGGCGTCCAGATCGAGCACGGGCCGCAGCAGCGGGCTTGGCGCCGGCGTCCAGGCGTCGTCTTGAGGGGTCAGGAATAGCGCCTTCTCCGCTGCCCGACGGCGCACCAGGGCGTCAATGACGATCCGCTCGCCCTCGAAATCCGCCTTTCGCCACAGTTCCATAGCGCAGGCGGCCTGAACGGCCTCGCCGGCGTTCAGGCGTTTCAGCATCTGGCTGCGGCGGAAATTGTCGACGCCGATATTGAATGCGAAGCTGCAAAGCGCGTCGAACTGGTTCTGGTTCAACGGCGCGAAGGCGTTCTCGTTGACCACATGGGCGACGGTGATCAAGTCATAGAGCAGCAGGGCCTCGGCATCAGAGACCGACACCTGCACGCCCTCGCGGGCCGTCAGCGTGTGGCCATGACCGATCGTCCAGCGGCCATCAGGCAGCTGGGCAGCGGTCTGGCGGTAACCCTCGAACCGCTTGAGCAGGTCGATGGCCGCCCGAGAGACGCGGTGGCGCGCGTACATTGCCCCGTATTGTCCCAAATCGGCACAGGCGACGAGCGCCCTGTGGCGTCCTGCGCAAGCCTGACGCCAACTAGAGCAGGATTAGGCTCGCAAGTCCCAGAAAGGCGAAGAAACCTGTGAAATCCGTTACGAAGGTGACGAAAATCGGTGACGACACGGCGGGGTCCCGACCAATCCGCTCCAGCACCAGCGGTACCAGGGCTCCCGCCAGCGACGCCATGAACAGGTTGATCATCAGTGCGAGCCCAAACACCAGCGACAGCCGCAGGTCCTGGAACATGAGGAACACCACCGTACCGGTGATCGCCGCCAGTGCCGCACCATTGATCAGGCCGACCGTCATTTCGCGCAGAACGGTCCGCACCGCGTTGAACGATGACAGCTCGCGGCTGGCCAAAGCCCGAACCGCCACGGCCAGCGTCTGGGTCCCGGCATTGCCGCCCAGCGAGGCCACCACCGGATAGAGCGCGGCCAGCACAACCAGCTTGGCGATCTCGTCCTGGAATGCACCGATCACGCTGGCAGCCACCGCGGCGGTGACCATGTTGATCATCAGCCAGGGAATGCGGGATTTGACGATCCCCACGACCCCGGCGTCGCGTCCGGCGTCGGATACACCGGCCAAGGCCAGGATGTCTTCCTCGCCCTCATCCTGAATGACGCCCACGATATCATCGACGGTGATCTGCCCCACCAGCCGCCCGCCAGCGTCGACAACGGGTGCAGAGATCAGGTGATACTTGTCGAAGATGTAGGCGACCTCTTCCTGGTCAAGGTCGATGGCGATCTCGTTCACCGGCTCCATGATCTGGGCCAGCGGCGTCGTCCGCGCGGATCGCAGCAGGTGGCTGACCGGCACAGCGCCCACCGGCTTGAAGGCCGGGTCGACCACGTAGATGTCGAAGAACAGTTCAGGCAGTTCGTCGGCGTCCTTGCGGAAGTGGTCAATGGCCTGGCCCACCGTCCAGAACTGCGGCGCGGCCACCACCTCGCGCTGCATCAGGCGCCCGGCAGTCTCATCCTCGTAGGACAGGGAGGATTCGATAGCGGCGCGTTCCAGCTCCGGCATGGCAGCCAAAACCTGGGCTCGCTTGTCATCCTCCAGATCGTCGACGACGTCGGCTGCATCATCGGAGTCCATCTCGCCGATGGCCTTGGCCAGGGTGGCGGACGGCACGTGCTCCAGCACGTCCTCGCGGATTTCACTGTCCAGTTCGGACAGAATCTCGGCGAGGGTCTCGGGATTGAGGTGCGGGATCAGTTCTTCGCGCGCGTCGGCTGACAGGAACCCCATCAGGTCGGCCACGTCGGCGGGATGCAGCGCGCTCAGCAGATCCCGAAGCCGCTCGGCATCGCCGCGATCCAGGGCATCGGCGACGTTGGAGACAAAGTCAGGATTGAGCGCGTAATCCTCGTCAAGCGCGAGGTCTTCCAGATCAACTTCAAGCTCCGGGCGGCGCTTGCCGTCCGCCCGTTCGGCGAGGTCGTCCGTTTCGCGGCTCATGCGGACCTCCCTCGACTATGTGCGGACGGCTAGGCGCGTTCCTTGTTGAAGTCTCTCAATTCACTGGTGCGGTCGAGAAGACTCGAACTTCCACGGGTTGCCCCACAGCGACCTCAACGCTGCGCGTCTACCAATTCCGCCACGACCGCTCGTGGTGAGGCGCGGCAGGTAGCAAACACTGACGCCTTTGGGAAGAGCGGCCTCAGGCTGAGCCCGCCATGTAGTCATATATATTCGCCTCGCCGGTGACGCAGATTGAAATGCACTCGTCGCTGATCTGGATTTCACCACGTGCGACGGGATGGTTGTTAGCCAGGATCCAGACCTCATCGTTCACGGTGGCATCGAGGGGAATCACCGCGCCCCGACCCATCTTGAGCAGCTGCGACATCGGCATGGAGGCGCGACCCAGCACCACCTGAATGTCGACGTTGACCGCTTTGACCTGACTCACACGCCGACCTCGAAGATTGCAGTTGGGCTTTGCGTGTTGCGAAGCCGTCCTCCACATTGCGGCGAACATGCTTGATCGCGCGTTAACCCAGCAGACCAAAACCACCTTCCGGCGCACCGACGGCGCGAGTGTAGAATGGGCTGTGTCGACCAGGCCGGTAGCCTACCTTGATGCTGTGGCAACAATGGAGGCTCGGGCGGCGGCCATCGCTGAGGGTCGCGCACCGGAAATGGTCTGGCTGCTGGAACATCCGGCGCTCTATACGGCGGGCGTTTCGGCCAAGCCCGGGGACCTACTGGAAGCTGATCGGTTTCCGGTCTTCCAGAGCGGCCGAGGCGGTCAGTTGACCTATCATGGTCCGGGGCAACGCGTAGCCTATGTGATGCTGGACCTGACCCATCGTGGCCGCGATGTGCGCGCCTTCGTCGCTGCGCTGGAGGTCTGGGTCATCGGAGCGCTGAGCGCATTCAGTGTGACGGGTGAAGTCCGGGAAGGCCGGGTCGGCGTCTGGGTCGAGCGCGGGTCTGCTGGAGCGACGCATCGTGAAGACAAGATCGCTGCCATTGGCGTCAAGTTGCGGCGCTGGGTGTCATTCCACGGCATCTCCCTGAACGTCGAGCCGGACCTCTCCCACTTCGACGGCATCGTTCCCTGCGGCGTGACCGAGCACGGCGTAACCAGCCTGGTTGATCTGGGATTGCCTGTTGCCATGGCCGAGGCTGATGAGGCGCTGAAGTCCAGTTTCAGATCGGTGTTTGGCGACGTCATGGATGCGGATCCGCCGCTGCAGACGGGCTGATCGGTCCGGCCAACGGATTCACGCCATAGCGGTTGGTACCCTGCTCGCCCGGCATTATCGCCAGCTCTACAAGCGCCCAGATCACGACCAGGAAAAACAGAAAATCCAGGAACCCGGCCGGGTGCGGCCAGACCGCGACGATCGACGCCAGAATGAGCGCCGCCCACCAGCCT
The DNA here is from genome assembly GCA_945883235.1 of Phenylobacterium deserti. Taxonomy (GTDB): domain Bacteria; phylum Pseudomonadota; class Alphaproteobacteria; order Caulobacterales; family Caulobacteraceae; genus Phenylobacterium; species Phenylobacterium deserti_A. The sequence continues at coordinate 7,240 of CAMCXF010000064.1, forward strand.
GAACGGCCACGGTCATGGAGCCGCTTCGACAGCACGCAGGCCCCGGCATAGAACAGAACCGGATAGACGATCCATCCGGTAATCCAGTGCAAGGTGCCGCTGACGAGGTCCTCGTAGAGCGCGGCAATCACGACCAACACCACCGTGCCCACGACCGATGGGATACGTGGTGCCCTTCCCTGAGCCGAGAGAAAGATGCCGCCGGGACTTGTTGGGGTCATCGACGCACTGGCCTCAGGCGAACTCGACCAGGACTTCGTCGGCGGCCACACTGTCGCCGGGCTTGACGCTGACCGCCTTGACGACGCCATCTCGCTCGGCGCGCAGGATGTTTTGCATCTTCATGGCTTCAAGCACCGCCACAACCTCGCCGGACCGCACCGACTGGCCCTCAGCCACATCGATAGACACTACCAGCCCCGGCATCGGCGATAGCACCAACTTGGAGGTGTCGGCCGCCTTCTTCGGCGGCAATTTGCCATGCAACTCGGCCGAACGAGGTGAAAGCACCACAACGCGCAATGTCGTGGCGCGATGACGGATCACGAAGCCCTCGGCCGCCGGTTTCACCGCCAGGGTGAAGTCGCGACCGTCCAGATTGGCCCTGAATACCGATTGCCCCGGCCGCCAGCGGATATCCTCCAGCCGGAGCTTCCGGCTATCACACAGGATGTTGAGGCCCCCATCGCTGGCGGTTGCACTCATGGACAGCTTCGTCGCGCCCGATATCACGATCCAATCGGTCCGGAGCTGGTCAGGTGCTGCGCGCGCCAGCATTGCCCGGTGCATCGCCAGGGCCACGGCGCTCATCAGATCACGCTGAGCATCCGTCGGCGGCAGGCCCTGGAATCCCTCCGGAAATTCGTCCTTGATATAGTTGGTGGAAAGCTCGCCCGACCGGAACCGGTCCTGATCCATTACGGCCGCCAGGAACGGGATGTTCTGACCCAGACCTTCGATGTGGAAGTCCTCCAGGGCCCGACCCATGAGGTCAATCGCCTGGTCCCGGGTCGGTGCCCAGGTCGAAAGCTTGGAGATCATCGGGTCGTAGAACATCGAGATTTCGTCGCCTTCACGGACCCCGGCGTCATTCCGCACGATAGCATTGCCGACGCTACCTTCCGCAGGCGGCGAATAGCGCACCAGCCGACCGATCGAGGGCAGGAAGCCGCGATAGGGGTCCTCGGCGTAGATCCGGCTTTCCATGGCCCAGCCGTTGATCTTCAGGTCACCTTGCGCGAACGGCAATGGCTCGCCGTAGGCCGAGCGGATCATCTGCTCGACAAGATCGACGCCGGTAATCAGCTCCGTGACCGGATGCTCCACCTGCAGGCGGGTGTTCATTTCGAGGAAGAAAAAGCTGCGGTCCTGGCCGGCCACGAACTCGACCGTGCCGGCGCTGTCGTACTGGACCGCCATGGCGAGGGCGACGGCCTGGTCGCCCATGGCCTTTCGGGTGGCCTCGTCCAGCAGGGGGCTGGGGGCCTCTTCGATGACCTTCTGGTTGCGCCGCTGGATCGAGCATTCGCGCTCGAACAGGTGGACGACATGGCCGTGCTTGTCGCCCAGAACCTGGATTTCAACGTGCCGGGGGCTCTCGATGAACTTTTCGATGAAGATGCGGTCGTCGCCGAAACTGGATTTGGCCTCGGCCTTCACGGCCGGGAAGCCCTCCTCGACGTCCTTGCGGTTCCAGGCGACGCGAATGCCCTTGCCACCGCCGCCGGCCGAGGCTTTCAGCATCACTGGATAGCCGATATCCTCAGAGATGTGGATGGCGTGGGCCGTGTCGTCAATCTCGCCGACGTGGCCCGGCACCACCGAAATTCCCGCCTTGACCGCGAATTTCTTGCTCTCGATCTTGTCACCCATCGCCTCAATGGCATGAGGATTTGGACCGATGAAGACAATCTTCTCTTCAGCACAACGCCGGGCGAAAGCCGCGCTTTCCGACAGGAAGCCAAAGCCCGGGTGGATCGCCTCGGCGCCGGTTTCGCGCACCGCTGCGATGATCTTGTCGGCGACCAGATAGCTCTCAGAGGCCGGTGGCGGCCCGATGAAGACGGTTTCGTCGGCCATCTCGACGGCCATGGAATCGGCGTCGGCTTCGGAATAGACGACCACCGTCTTGATCCCCATCTTTCGACAGGTCTTGATGATCCGGACGGCGATCTCGCCCCGGTTGGCGATGAGGATTTTTGAGAACATTCTGACCTTTACTCGCCTAACTTCACAGTGATTTTGGCGGCAATGACGGCTCCCGGCGTCCCGACGATCCTGGTCTCAAGATCTCAGACGTTGTTGCGGACATCATTTCGTGCGGACTCCCGTCTTCCACCCGACGGTACGGCACATTAGATTGGCAGCCATGAGCACGCCAGCGATCTCCCCGTCCGGATTTTCTCTCTCGCCGCCTGACGCTGAGGAACGCAAGCGCCTCGAAGCCGACCTGACGCGCGAGGAGGCCGAAGTGTTGTTGCACCACGGCACCGAGGCCCCGTTCTGTGGCGGCCTGCTCGATCAGAAGGACACCGGGGTCTATTGCTGCCGCCTCTGCGCGTTGCCCCTGTTCCAGCACAAGACCAAGTTCGAGAGCGGCACGGGCTGGCCCTCGTTCTGGGCGCCCATCGACGAAGCGCACGTGACCGCGATCAAGGACGTGTCCTACGGCATGGTCCGGATCGAGACGCTGTGCGCCCGGTGCGGCAGTCATCAGGGCCATGTCTTTCCCGACGGCCCGCCGCCGACGCGTTTGCGCTATTGCATCAATTCGATTTCGCTGGAGTTTGTGGCGGACGGCGGGACCCTGCGTGATCCGCTGGGACGGGGCGATAACGCCAGCTTGCAGACGGCCTGACGTCTGACCAGGCGCGAACCCGGATGGAAGCGCCGCCGCGAAGTTCGATCTGGTCGTCCGGGCTGTGGGCTCTTGTGGCCGCCGTCGCCATGGTCGTCGTCGTGGCGCAGGGCAATGTGGCCGAGGACAAGGCGACCGACCGCGGCCCGTTCAAGTCTATTGTCGACACCACGTCAGTCGATGAACAGGCGCAGGTCGAGGCCCTGCTGACCGAGAGCTACGCAGTTCTGCGTTCGACCGAGTTCCGCACCAACCTGCTTTCGCTGGGCCCGCGCTATCCGGTGATCTACGCCAGACCTGACAAGCAGGATGCCGATGTCGCCGAGGTGGCCCGTTGGGTCGGCGTCGAACCCTTCGGCTCACGGTATGCGCCGGTCGTGGTGCAGGTTGTTGGCCGTGACGACCGTCAGGATCCTATGGCGATCCATGCCAGCGCGGGTGAAGGCTATGGCCTCGGGCGTTACTCTGAAATGGCGCTCGGACGCTACTTTCTGCATCAGTCGCGGTCTGCCGATCTCGTGGAACGCTCATGTGCACTGAACGCAGCGGCGCACGAGTACGCGCACACCATCACACTCACGCCCGTAGGCTTTCGCAACGCCTTTACCGACACCCGGGTGGGTGAGCCGCAGATTTCCGATCGTCTGTATCCGGGCACGCCCATCGCCAGCTATCTGATCGGTGCGGTCGCCCAATGCACCTGGCTGCAGAACAAGGGGCGCATCGAAGGCACCGGCCTGGCTACCTGCGTCGAGGTCTTTGGGGTCAACGCATTCAGCGGTCGCCGCTGCGGATTGTTTACAAAGGGCGAGGCTGTCGCTTTGCGGCCAGGGCTGCCGCCAATGCCGCCACCGCTTTAGTCGTCCAGGATTCGTTCAGCTGGCGCATGATTGCGAGGCACTGCCGCCCTTGCAATCGCGCCACGCGGCAGGGGGTGGTCCTGACCGTCTGACACCAGAAGATGATCTAGAATCTTGTACAGGAAAGCGGTTGACCAGCCGAGCAGCAACATCCCGTTGATGGCTTCAAGGGCACCTACGACACGCCAAGCCGGGGGCAGGATCGGTCCGGCCTCTCCGATCGTGGAGTAGGCACTGATCGAATAGTAGAGCGCCTGCTCGATCGTCGGCAGCACGCCCAACATCCAGTAGGCAAACGCGTAGAACCAGATCTCGACGCCGTGCAGGACGAAGAGGCCCAGCACGATGCCAAGCGGCACAATCAGGCGGTCCAGGTGCAGCCACGCCGTCGTGAAGCGCCTGAGGTGAAGTCCGACCAGCGACATCAACAGGTCGAGGCCCAGCAAGTGAATGACCACAGTCGTAGCGACCAGGCCGGTCGAAACAAGAAGTTGGTGCACCAGCATCGGTATCGCGGTCTCGCGTCAACCGGCCCTGCATCTGGGCCGACGACGACCCTCGCAGCCCTGAAGCCGAACCGCTTTGACTTACAGCATGCCGCTAGGACGCATCCGACCTAGAGGGGAATGTTGTCGTGCTTCTTCCACGGATTGCTAAGCGTCTTGCCCTTCAGATGCTTCAGCGAATTTGAGATCCGCCGCCGCGTTGAGTGCGGCATGATCACGTCGTCCACATAACCGCGTGAGGCCGCCACGAAGGGGTTGGCGAACTGGGCCTGGTACTCGGCTGTGCGCGCGGCGATGGCCTCGGGGTTCCCGATTTCGGAGCGGAAGATGATCTCAACCGCCCCCTTGGCCCCCATCACCGCGATCTCGGCGCTGGGCCAGGCGTAGTTGATGTCGCCGCGGATGTGTTTGGAACTCATCACGTCATAGGCACCGCCGTAGGCCTTGCGGGTGATGACGGTGATCTTGGGGACGGTGGCCTCGGCAAAGGCGAACAGCAACTTGGCGCCATGGCGGATCAAACCGCCCTGCTCCTGTTTGGTGCCCGGCATGAAGCCAGGCACGTCCACAAAAGTGATGATCGGGATCTCGAAGCAGTCACAGAACCGGACGAACCGGGCGGCCTTGGTGCTGCTGTCGATGTCCAGTACGCCGGCCAGCACTTGCGGTTGATTGGCGACGATGCCCACGGGCTCGCCGTCGATCCGGGCGAAGCCGACCACGATGTTCTTGGCGAAGTCCGGGCTGATCTCGAAGAAGTCGGCCTCGTCGACGACCTTCAGGATCAGTTCCTTCATATCGTAGGGCTTGTTGGGATTGGCCGGGACCAGGGTATCGAGCGAACGCTCCTCGCGGCCCGGTTCGTCATAGCTTTCGCGGACCGGCGGCTTTTCACGGTTGGAAAGCGGCAGGAAGTCGACCAGGCGGCGCACCTGGGTCAGCGCCTCCAGATCGTTCTCGAACGCGCCGTCGGCGACGCCGGACTTCATGGCATGGACGCGGTAGCCGCCCAGATCCTCGTGGCTGACGTCTTCGTGGGTGACGGTCTTCACCACATCGGGGCCGGTCACGTACATGTAGGAGGTGTCCTTCACCATGAAGATGAAGTCGGTGATGGCCGGGGAATAGACGTCACCGCCCGCGCAAGGGCCCATGATCACGCTGATCTGCGGGATCACACCCGAGGCCAAGGTGTTTTCGAGGAAGATGTCGGCGTATCCGCCCAGTGCGGCCACCCCTTCCTGAATGCGGGCCCCGCCGGCGTCGAACAGACCGATGATCGGCGCGCCGACCTTCATGGCCTGACGCTGGACCTTGAGGATCTTTTCGGCATGAGCGCTGCTTAGCGAGCCGCCGAATACCGTGAAATCCTTGGAGAACAGAAACACGGTTCGGCCATTGATCCGGCCCCAGCCGGTCACCACGCCATCGCCCAGGATCCGGTTGTCGGCCATGCCGAACTCGTTGATCCGGTGTTCGACGAACATGTCGAACTCCTCGAACGAGCCTTCGTCGAGCAACAGGTCGATCCGCTCGCGGGCCGTCAGCTTGCCCTTGGCGTGCTGAGCGGCGATGCGCTTTTCGCCACCGCCCATGCGCGCCTGATCGCGACGCGTCTCAAGTTCTGCCAGGATGTGCTTCACGCGGCCCGCCCTTCACGTAACTGACGCGAAGCCCTAGTCGCGCCGGCCCGGAGAGGCAAGTTCACGCGGCGTGAGCACGGAGATGAAGATGTTAATCGTGACGGGTTCGGTGACAGCCAGGACCGATACGTTTGAGGCGTTGCTGGAGGCTGCACTGGCCCATGTCGCCCGCTCGCGCACGGAACCGGGATGTCTGATTCATAGCGTGCACGTAGACTGCGAGGACCCGATGCGGCTGTTTTTCTATGAGGAATGGGCGGACCGGCCAGCATTGGACGCCCATTTCGCCGTGCCGGGGTCGGGGGAGTTTATGGCCGCCGTGCGGGAGCTGGCGCAGGCGAGCACCCGGGTGCGGATCTTGCCGGTGGAGGCGCGAGTTTAGAAACGGTGGCAGCCGGCTCGCAGGACCTATCGCGGACCACAAAGTCCCACCGGTCATCCAACATCGTAACGTACCCGACATTACAGTAGGTGTTCGTGCCATCGGCAAACCGGAGCCGGACGAAACCCTCGCCCTCGCAGCGGTTCGACACAATTCCGGAGAAGCAGGTTCCAGACTGTGGCAACGCCTTCGCGGGCTTGCCACAGATTGAGGCCTCAGCGGACACCACGGGAACGCTTGCGGTTCCAGTGTCGACCGAAAATCGATGCGGGACCGGCGAACAGGCTGCGACGAGCCAAAAGCAGATGATGATCGCTGGCTTCATCCCACGCTACTCCGCCGCCAGCCCCCTGAACCATTGATCCAGCATGTTGGCCTCCACCCGCAGACGCGCCACGCGCTCGGCGGCTTCGGCGTCGATGCCCCATTGCTCTTCCTGGAACATCTCGTCGACGCGGGATAGGTCGAAGGCCTCTTCGCCGCTCATCCAGCCGCGCAGGACGGCGACCGACAGTACCGCCGAGCCGTAGAGCGGGACCGCGAACGCCAGGCCAGCCAAGGCGAAATCGTCGAGCGACAAGGCAATTTCGCGGACCCGGGTCAGGGTCGCCGGCGGCTGGGGCCGGTGAACTATGCCGACACAACGTTCGAAAAGCAGGCCTTCCTCGGTCTCGGCCCGCGCCAGCACCGGATCCCAGGCCGCCTCCTGTCGCGCCAAAAGGACGGCCGGGGCCTCGGCAAAGTAGCAGACGAGATCGGAGGCCGCGTAATCCGCGATCTGGTCGGCCACCCCCTCCCGTGATCCGCCGATGGTCTCGATGGCGGTGTTGGCCAGGCGGGTGGCGTGCATGGTGGCCATTTCGATGACGTCGGTCTGGGCGTCCCATTCCGCAGCAATCTGGTCCGCGACAGCGCGGGTGGGCAGGATCAGCGGGGCAGCGCGCGGGGTCTTCAGGGTTCGCCCGTCCAGCCGGATGCCGTGGCCGCCCTCGACGTCGACCACCGTGACGGCCTTGTAGAACCGGCGGGGTTTTTCCTGGGGTTCGTGGAAGCCTTTGCGCAAGTCCAACGTCACTCTCCCGACGGAAAGCCCGCCCGAGGCCGTGGAATGGGGATAAACCGGACGCACTGCAAGGGAGCAAGGCGTGGCTGCCAGCCAGAATGACCTGAATGCTGCGATCGCGGTGACCCGCTTCGGTCTGGGTGCACGGCCGGGCGAGATCGCCCAGGCGAGCCACAAACCACGAGACTACCTGAAGGATCAGATCCGAAGCGAGGGCGCGGACCTGCCGCAGGGCGACCAGGAAACCACCGCCCACCGGTTGGTGGAGTTCCGCGCCTACCGGCAGACGATTGCCCGGGCCAAGACTACGGCCGCTATGGCCGATGCCGCGCCGGACCCCGCCAAGGGCGCTCAGAACCTGATCCGGGAGAACACCGGCGGCGATTCACTGGCCCGCACCCGTCTTGCCACAACGACGGACGCGGGATTTCGGGAGCGCTGGGCGCTGTTCTGGGCTAACCACTTCACGGTCTCGGCGACCAAGGTTCAGGTGGCGACGCTGGTCGGGCCGTATGAGGCTGAGGCCATCCGCCCGCATGTGTTTGGTCGATTCGCCGACTTGCTGACCGCCGCAGAGACCCATCCAGCGATGCTGCTCTATCTGGATCAGGCGCAATCGATGGGGCCGAAAAGTCAGGCGGCTCAGGCTGCTGCCCGGGGTGCTCTGCGGCGGGCCCAGGCCGACATCCCGCCGCCGCGTCGCGGGACCGGCCTGAACGAGAATCTGGCCCGCGAGATTCTTGAGCTGCACACCGTCGGGATCGATGGCGGGTATTCCCAGGCCGACGTCACCGAGTTCGCCCGCGCCCTGACCGGCCTCAGTGTGGCCGGCCCACGGGATTTTGATGCCGCCTCGCCCGTGGTGTTCCGCGAGATCGCCCACGAACCCGGCCACCGCACAGTGATGGGCGCGCGGTATGGGCAGGCCGGGAAGGCTCAGGCCGGGGCGATCCTGAGCGACCTCGCCGCCAAGCCACAGACGGCCCGCTTCGTGTGCACGAAGATCGCGCGCCACTTTGTGGCCGACGACCCACCAGCAGCGGTCGTGTCCGCGTTGACGTCCGCCTGGATGGCCTCGGGCGGCGATCTGGCAAAGGTCGCCGAGGCCTTGATCGACGCGCCGGAAGCGTGGCGACCTGACGTCGCAAAATTCAAAACGCCCTATGAGTTTGTCATTTCCAGTTACCGCGCCCTGGGGATGCAGCCGCGAGGTCTGGGCCAGTTGGCGATCCTGACAACGCTGGGCCAACGTCCTTTCGCCGCGCCGTCGCCCAAGGGCTGGCCGGACGAAGCCGGCCCATGGATCAGCTCGGACGCCCTGGTAAAACGCATGCAGTTTGCGCAAGCCATGGCCGTGGCGGCAGGCCCCAATGTCCAGGATCCCGTTGTGCTCGCCCGCGAGACCCTGGGCGCTCACCTGTCGGCCCGTTCGGCAACGGCAATCATCCGGGCGGAGTCCCGCGCCGAGGCGGTCGCAATCCTGCTGATGACGCCGGAGTTTCAACGCCGATGAATGACCCGATCCTGCTCAGCCGCCGTGCCCTGGCCGCGGGCCTTGCCCTGCCCTTTCTGGCGCGGGTCGCTGAGGCCGCTACGCCGCGATCAAAGAAGTTCGTTGTCATTATCTGTCGCGGCGGCATGGACGGCCTGTCCGTGGCGCCACCGATTGGCGATCCCGACTATGCCGGCCTTCGCGGCGGTCTGGCGCTGGGCGAAGGCGCGCTGAAGCTCGATGGCCAATTTGCGCTCAATCCGGCCCTGACCACTGTCCATGCCCTGGCGCTGGCCGGACAGGCACGGATCGCGCCCGCCGTAGCATCGCCTGATCGGGCACGCTCACATTTTGAGGCGCAGGACGTGCTCGAAACCGGCGCGGCGGATGTCTACGCCACCACGTCAGGCTGGCTGAACCGGACTGTGTCGGCCCTGTCGGGTACCCGCAAGATCGAGGCCCTGTCCGTCGGGGCCACGGCACCGCTGATCCTGCGCGGACCCGCCCCAGCGGCATCGTGGTCGCCGGGGCGCGGCGTCGATACGACCGCCCAGCTGCCGATGTTGCTGCAGGATCTCTACAGAGACGACCCGCTGCTCGGCCCTGCCTTGGCTAGGGGTCTGCAGACCGAGGACCTGGCGCGCACCACCGGTGCCGTGCGTGGAACCGGCATGATGCGTCCAGGAGGCGCTGCCCAGGGGCGCGGGGTCGCGCGTGAGATGGGTGAAGCCTTGGCCGGCTTCCTGAAAGCGCCTGACGGGCCGCAGTTGGCGGCTGTGTCGGTCGATGGGTTCGACACCCATGCCAACCAGACTGGCGTGCTGGCGGGGCGGCTAAGCGCGCTGGATGCCCTCATCGAGGGACTGCATAGCGGCCTCGGTGCCGAGTGGGGGAATACGGTCGTCTTGGCCGTGACCGAGTTTGGTCGCACGGCACGGGTAAACGGCACCGGCGGCACCGACCACGGCACCGCGTCAACAGCCCTGTTGCTGGGCGGAGCGCTGAAGCCGGGTGGCATTGTCGGAGACTGGCCGACCCTTCGACAACCGGCCCTGTTCGAGAACCGCGATGTCGCGCCGACGCTTGATCT
>CAMCXF010000065.1 GCA_945883235.1 Phenylobacterium deserti
TGCACCGGCGACGGCGGCGGCATGGCGCTGCGGGCCGGGTTGCCGCTGCAGGATATGGAATTCGTGCAGTTCCACCCGACCGGGATCTACGGCTCCGGCTGTCTGATCACCGAGGGCGCGCGGGGTGAAGGCGGCTATCTGACCAACTCCGAGGGCGAGCGCTTCATGGAGCGCTACGCGCCCACCGTGAAGGATCTGGCACCCCGCGACATGGTCTCACGCGCCATGACCATGGAGATCCGCGAAGGCCGCGGCGTGGGTCCGAAGAAGGACCACATCTTCCTGCATCTGGATCACCTGGACCCGAAAATCCTGCACGAGCGCCTGCCCGGCATCTCGGAGAGCGCCAAGATCTTCGCTGGCGTTGACGTGACGAAGCAGCCGATCCCGGTCATCCCGACGGTGCACTACAACATGGGCGGCATCCCCACGAACTTCTACTCCGAGGTGGTGACCAGGAAGGGCAAGAACCCCGATCAGGTGGTGCCTGGTCTGATGTCGGTGGGCGAGGCGGCCTGCGTGTCGGTGCATGGCGCCAATCGTCTGGGGTCGAACTCGCTGATCGATCTGGTGGTGTTTGGCCGGTCCGCAGCTCTGCGGGCCGCCGATATTCTCAAGTCCGGCGCCACCCAGCCTGAGCTGAAGCCCGCCATGACCGATGGGCATCTGGCCCGGCTCGACCGGTTCCGCAATGCTGATGGCGGCACGTCGACCGCCGAGCTGCGGCTGGAAATGCAGATGGCCATGCAGGAAGACGCCGCCGTCTATCGCACCAGCAAGGACCTGGCGTCAGGCGTGAAGCGTATGAACGCGGTCAACGCCAAGCGTGCCGACCTGAAGGTCACCGACAGGTCGATGATCTGGAACTCCGACCTGATGGAAACGCTGGAACTGGACAACCTGATCGGCCAGGCCGTCGTTACCGTGGTTGGTGCCGCCAACCGCACCGAGAGCCGGGGCGCCCATGCCCACGAGAACTTCCCGGACCGCGACGACACGACGTGGATGAAACACACGCTCACCTGGTTTGATGACAAGACCGGCAAGGTGAAGATCGACGACCGCCCGGTGCACAATTTCACCCTGTCCAAAGACATCGACTACATCCCGCCCAAGGCGCGGGTGTACTAGGCCGGAAGAGGAACACGACAGATGGTCCAACTCACCCTTCCGAAGAACTCCAGGGTCTCGTCAGGCCGCCACTATCCGGCGCCAGCGGGATCTTCGGGCAAGATCAAGACCTTCAAGGTCTATCGGTACGACCCCGACAACGGCAAAAATCCCAGCTGGGATACCTATGACGTCGACATCAGCCAGTGCGGGCCGATGGTGCTGGACGTGCTGATCTACATCAAGACCCACATGGACCCGACGCTGACGTTCCGGCGCTCGTGCCGCGAGGGCATCTGCGGGTCGTGCGCCATGAACATCGCCGGGCGCAACGCGCTGGCCTGCATCCACGGCCACGAGGACAGCCCCGGCGACAAGATCATGATCAGCCCACTACCGCACATGCCGGTGGTGAAGGACCTGGTCCCGGACCTGACGCTGTTCTACGCCCAGTACGCCTCGATCGAGCCCTGGCTGAAAACCGAGACCCCGGAGCCGCAAAAGGAGTGGAAGCAGTCGCCGGCCGACCGCGCCAAGCTGGACGGGCTTTATGAGTGCATCCTGTGTGCCTGCTGCTCCACCTCGTGCCCCAGCTATTGGTGGAACCAGGAGAAGTATCTGGGCCCGGCGGCCCTGCTGCACGCCTACCGCTGGATCATCGACAGCCGCGACGAGGACACCGGTGCCCGGCTGGACGAGTTGGAAGACCCCTTCAAGCTCTATCGCTGCCACACCATCATGAACTGCACCCAGGTCTGCCCCAAGGGCCTGAACCCGGCCCAGGCGATCGCCGAGATCAAGAAAATGCTGGTCGACCGGGTGGTGTAGAGACTTTGGCGGTGCGCCTTAAGTTGACGCCACTGTCACTTTTGGGCATCGAGTAGGCTATGAGCGATGCGGCCGCACATGTGGTGATCCTTGGCGCGGGGCATGCTGGGGGCACCGCTGTGGCCCTGCTGCGCCAGTATGGCCATACGGGTCCGATCACCCTGATCGGGGACGAGCCGATCCCGCCCTATCAGCGACCACCGCTCAGCAAGGCCTGGCTGAAGGGCGAGGCAGACGCTGACTCGCTGGCGCTGAAGCCGCTGGAATTCTACGCCGAGAACAACGTCGACTTCCGACCCAATGTGACCGCGACGGCGCTGGATCGTGCGGCGAAGACGGTGGCGCTGTCGAGCGGCGATACGGTCAGCTACGACGTGCTGATCCTGGCCACCGGGGCGCGGGCCATCGCGTTGCCGATCCCGGGCGCGGACCTTTCCGGCATTCTCTTCCTGCGCACCGCCGCCCACGCCGAGGCGCTGAAGGCCACGGTGGGGCCCGGCAAGACCCTGGCGGTTGTCGGCGGCGGCTATATCGGCCTGGAAGTCGCCGCCTCCGGCCGCGCCCTGGGCGCCGAGGTGGTGGTGATCGAGCGCGAGACGCGCCTGCTGGCCCGGGTGGCGGCCGAGCCGCTGTCGACGTTCTTCAAAGGCTATCACGAGACACACGGCGTGCGGTTTGAACTGGGGGCCAGCGTCACCGGGTTCACCGGCCAGGACGGCAGGGTCACCGGCGTCACCCTTGCCGATGGCCGCACCTTGCCTTGCGACGCCGCCGTGGTCGGTGTCGGTGCCCATCCCAACGACGAGCTGGCCAAGGCCGCGGGTCTTGAGACGGCGCGCGGCGTGGTGGTGGATCTGGACGCGCGTACCTCTGACCCGGCCATCTTCGCCATCGGCGACGTGGCCCATCGCCCGATGCCGATCTATGACCGCATGTTCCGCATGGAGAGCGTGCCCAATGCCCTGGAGCAGGCCAAACAGGCGGCGTGTGCCATAACAGGGCGACCCCGCCCACCGGGGGAATGCCCCTGGCAGTGGTCGGACCAGTTTGACCTGAAACTGCAGATCGCCGGCTATGCGTTTGACGCGGACAGTGTGATCCTGCGCGGCGAGCCGGCCACCGCAAAGTTTGCCATTTTCCACCTGAAAGGCGATCAGGTGCAGTCGGTGGAGGCGATCAATTCGCCTCCAGAGTTCATGATGGGCAAGATTTTGATCCTGAATCGCAAGCCGGTAGACAAAGCCAGACTTGCAGACCCATCCATTTCCATGAAAGAGGTCGCCGCCTAATTGCGGCGCACGAGGGGCGTATGGCTAAAGTCACCTATATCCAGCACGACGGCACCGAGACCGTCATCGACGTCAAGACCGGGCTCACCGTCATGGAGGGCGCGGTCAAGAACAACATTCCCGGCATCGACGCCGACTGTGGCGGCGCATGTGCATGTGCGACGTGTCATGTCTATGTGAAGCAGGAGTGGCTGGAAAAGACCGGCACCAAGTCGGCCATGGAAGAATCCATGCTCGACTTCGCCGAGGGCGTTGAGCCCAACAGCCGCCTGGCCTGCCAGATCAAGATGAGCGACGCGCTGGACGGCCTGGTGGTGAACCTCCCGGAAAGCCAGCACTAGGGATTGGCGGATCTTCTCCCTCTCTTCCCCACCTTAGCGGGGACGGGGACGGGGACGGGGAAGTTGGTGGCGAGTTTTGCTTTGCGTCGGGCCGGGTTCGTGGCCCAATCCCTTCAACATGACCGACGATCCCGATGAAACCCCGATCCAGCGGGTGCTACGCCTGAAAAAGGCGGCATTGGCTGCCAAGCCGAAGCCACCCCGGGGCGGCCGGTTTCAGCGCGAGCAAGCGTCGGCCAAGCATTCGCCGGGGACGCGGGCTCCTTGGGTTTCGCGGTAGCGTTGCGTGACCGTCTATTCCGCCCGTCTCGGAGCCATCACCGACGAACAGTTCCGGGCCGCCTGTCGCAAGGCCTGCGTGGGGGCGTTTCGGACGGCAGCACCCACGACAGGCGGGCTGTTCGGCCAGAACGTGTTCTTGACGACGTCGCAAGGCGAATACGTATTTCGCGGCGCGCCGCACTGGTATCGCGGTGGGCCGAATGACGCGTGGCAGTTTCCGAAGGAACGGCTTTATGCCGAACTGCTGCACGCGCGGACGCAGGTTCCGGTGGCCTGGCCGCAGGTGCTGGACGACAGTTGTGTCGACCTTCCCTGGCCATATCTGATCACGCCCCGGCTGCCGGGGCTTTGCCTGCAGGACAAGGCGGCGCGAGCCGGCCTGACGGCCGAGGACTTCACCGGCGTTGCGCGGGGGATGGGCGCGGCGCTGGTCGGGATACAGGCGCTGACCTGGGATTTTGCCGGGGACTTTGACCCGGCATCGCAGGCGATTGCACCCTACGACGGCGGGTATGGCGGACATCTGGCGGCGGAGATTGGCAGCTATGCCGCCGAAGCGCGCGGGAACGGCACGCTGACAGCTGAGGATGACGCTTGGCTGGGTCAGGTTCTCGCCGCCGACGCAGCAGTCCCTGACGACGCGCGCGCGACCTTTACGCACAATGACTTCACACTCGGCAATGTCCTGTTTGAGCGCGCCGCGTCGGGGTGGCGGGTCAGTGGCGTGGTTGACCTGATGACGTGCAACTTCGGGGACCCGACGCCCGATCTGGTCCGGCAATCTTGTGCGTGGCTCGATATCCGGGCGGACCTGACGCAGGTGTTCCTGGAAAGCTATCGGTCGGCGGGCGGCCGAGCCGCGCCGTCCCCGGAGCGACTGACGGCCCTGGTGGTGTATGACCGGTTGCTGATCTGGGCGTACTTCACGCGGCCAGATGTGGCCGATCCACGGTTTCGCGGCCTGACGTTTCGGGGGTGGGCGGAGGCCTATGCGAGGCGGTTATCGGCGATGTGGTTCGGGTAGGGGTTGCGCTGGGCTCTGGGTCCCGGATCTCCCACCCGCTGGCGCGGGCATCCGTCCGGGATGACGGGAAACAAGGGAAGAGCAAACGCGAGTTCGTCGCCCTGCGCGCTTGGAATCGGCTCGCGCATGCCTCTGTCGTATGCTATTGTCATACACTCCCAAAGGACCCGCACTATGCCACCAGCTGTTCTGAGTGTCCGCGTCAGTCCCGATGAGCGCCGTCTGCTCGAAGCTGCTGCGGCCAACGCGCGGACTTCGCTGAGTGATTTCGTCCGGCGCAAGGCGATTGACGCGGCGGAGGCCGATAGCTTGGAACGCCGCGTCGTCACCATCGCAGCTGGTGATTGGGACCGGTTTGAGGCCTGGGTGGATGTGCCGGCGAAGGATGTGCCGGCGTTGCAGACGCTGGCTGGGCGCAAACCCGTATGGCAGGACTAACCCCGCCCCGGCCGCTCACCGCCGAGGATGACCGGCAGGGGTTTGATTGTGGGCGCGAAAGCCTGAACAGCTGGTTTCGGCGCAATGCGTTGCGCAACCAGCAAACCGACGCATCGCGGGTCAGCGTGGTATGTGATGCGCAGACGGGCGCGATTGCGGGCTATGTCAGCCTCTCCGCTGCCAGTATCGCGCGGGCAAGCCTGCCCAGGGCACTGCAACGCAATCAGCCGGATCCGATACCTGCAGTGTTGCTGGGACAGCTTGCAGTCGACCTTCGCTATCAGGTGTGCGGGATCGCGCGGTCCCTGATGTTCTTTGCGCTGACGACGGCGGTGCGTGTGGCGCAGGACGTCGGCTGTGTCTGCGTGCTGACCCACCCGCTCGACGATGGGGTTCGCGCGTTTTACCGCGGGTTCGGCTTTGAAGATTTGCCGTTCGATGCGGAGCGCAGCATGGCGGTGCGGATCATCGACCTGCAACAGAACGGGTTCTGAGCGCCAGCAAAGCCGCTTGACGCACGGCGCTGTGGCGGCAAACAACGTGGCTTGGTGGGGAAACTGAATGAGTGACGCGGCTGGCGGCCTGACGGCCGGGACGGAAGACAAGCCGATCACGCGGGGGCAGATCAGCGCGGCGGTGATGGGCAATGCGCTGGAGTTCTACGACTTCACCACCTACGCGCTGTTCGCCGTGCAGATCGGGCATGTGTTTTTTCCGACAAACGACCCATTCCAGAACTTGATGCTGTCGTTGATGACGTTCGCGGTCGGGTTCGTGGCGCGACCCATCGGGGCCATTGTACTTGGGGCCTATGGCGACCGCGTGGGGCGGCGGCCGGCGATGCTGGTCAGCTTTGTGCTGATGGGCCTGGGTGTGCTGGGGCTGGTACTGACGCCGGGCTATGCGACGATTGGCGTGGCGGCGCCGGTGCTGCTGGTGGTGTTCCGCCTGATCCAGGGGTTTGCGCTGGGCGGTGAGGTCGGGCCCACGACCGCCTTCCTGATCGAGGCGGCACCCCTCAACAAGCGCGCCCAGATCGGGGCCTGGCAGAGCGCCAGCCAGGCGGTCGCATCCTTGTTCGGGGCGACGATCGGCCTGATCATGACCCTGTCCATGAGCCCCGAGGCGCTGGAGTCCTGGGGCTGGCGGCTCGCGTTCGGCCTGGGGGCCATTGTGTTGCCGTTCGGCCTGTGGATGCGCCGACGGCTGCCGGAGACCCTGCATCGCAGGGAGGTGCCGTCGGATGTGCACCCAACGGCGCGGGGGCCGTTCAGCCATTTCCGGCCGCTGGCTCTGGGGTTGGCGATGATCATGAGTTTTACGACCTCGACCTATGTGCTGCTCTACATGACCACCTATGCGTCCCAGACCCTGCACATGAGCCCGACGGATTCGTTCGGGGCCTCGGTGGCCAACGGGGTGGGCGGGATTGTGTTCGCCCTGTTGGGCGGGTTTCTGGCGGATCGGTATGGGCGCAAGCCGGTGATGATCACGGCCAGGGTGCTGTTGCTGCTGGCGACGTTCCCGGCGTTCCTGCTGATCGTGCGCAACCATGACGCCGTGACCCTGATCGCGGCGACCGGATTGCTAAGCGCGCTCAGCTCCACCAGCGTCGGCGTGGCTCTGGTGGCGCTGACCGAGTCGTTGCGCAAAGACGTGCGCAGCAGCGGGCTGGCGATTGTCTATGCCATCGGGGTGACAGTATTTGGTGGTCTCGCGCAGCCGTTCATCACTCTGATCCTCAAGACCTCGGGCAACCCGATGGCACCGGCCTGGTACATGATGGCCGCCGCCGCGGTGGGGATTGTCGCCATGTCATTGCTGAAGGAAACGAAGCCGGAGCCGATCACGGACGCCCGCGCGTTGATCGAGACGGCGTAAGCCTCTTCCCGTCGTTAGGTCATGTCCGCTAATTCAGGGGCATGACTGACACGGCGAAAATTTCCACCGGCCCGCTCTCCGATCTGGTTGTGATCGAGATGGGGTCGCTGATCGCGGGGCCCTTCTGTGGCCAGATCCTGGGCGACTTCGGGGCCGAGGTGATCAAGGTCGAGGACCCGAAGGTCGGCGACCCTATGCGCCAGTGGGGCCGCAGCCTGCCGCAGGGTCTGTCGCCCTGGTGGCCGGTGATCGGGCGCAACAAGAAATCCGTGGGACTGGACCTGCGGACGCCGCAGGGTCAGACGATTGCGCGGTCGTTGATCGCCGGGGCCGACATCGTCATCGAGAATTTCCGGCCCGGTGCCATGGAGACGTGGGGGCTGGGGTACGACGTGCTGTCAAAGGATAACCCGGGCCTGATCATGGCCCGGATCTCGGGCTTCGGTCAGACGGGCCCCTATTCGCAGCGGGCGGGCTATGGCCTGATCGGCGAGGCCATGGGCGGCTTGCGTCACGTTACCGGCGAACCGGACCGGCCGCCTGCGCGAGCGGGGATTTCCATCGGCGACAGCCTGGCGGCCATGCATGCGGTGATGGGGATCACCATGGCGCTGCATCACCGGGCAAATACCGGCAAGGGCCAGGTGATCGATGCGGCGCTGTATGAGAGCGTTCTGGCGGTGATGGAAAACCTGATTACCGAGTTCGATATCACCGGCTATGTGCGCGAACGCTCGGGCTCGGTGTTGCCGGGGATCGCGCCGTCCAACGCCTATCCGTGCGCGGGCGGTGATATGATCCTGATCGGCGGCAACGGGGACAATGTCTATGCGCGCCTGACCGAGGCCATGGGGCGACCGGACCTCAAAATCGATCCGAAGTTCGTGGACCACGCCAGCCGGGGCGTGAACCAGGCCGAGCTGGACGGGATCATTGCGGTGTGGACCAGCGGGTATCTGCTGGAGGACCTGCTGATCCTGTTGCAGGGCCAGGGGGTGCCCGCCAGCCGGGTGTTCCGCGCGCCGGACATGCTTGAGGACCCGCAGTTCCAGGCCCGCGAGGCCATCGTCTCGGTGGATCACCCGGTGTTCGGCGCGATCCGAATGCAGAACGCGTTTCCTAAATTGTCGGCGACACCCGGGCGTGTGCGGTGGCCAGGGCCGAAGCTGGGTGAGCATACCGATGAGGTCCTGACGGACCGCGCCGGATGTGACACGGCGCAGTTGGCGGCGCTACGGGCGGATGGAATTATCTAGACAGTGATGCGGGCTGTGGTCGCTGCCGATGTCGCGCGGTCGCGTGCGAGCAGGTCGGCCACCGCGGTCGCCACCTGCCTGACATCGTACGGCTTGCGGATCACCGGGGCGTCGAAACCGCCCGGCGCGGCACCGGTGTCGCCGTAGCCGGTTGCGAAGATGAAAGGGATGCCGCGTCGGGCCAGAGCTTCGGCCACCGGGGTTACCGAGCGACCATTGAGGTTGGCGTCCAGAACCGCAATGTCGATGGGCTGGTCCACCAGTTCCAGGGCTTCCTCCAGCTCGTAGGCCGGCCCGACGACCATAGCCCCCGCCTCCGACAGTCCGGTTTGCAATTCAAGCGCCAGCAGAACGGCGTCCTCGACGATGAGCACACGGGCGCCCGTCAGGCCGGGTGGACTGCTGGATGCGGCGATGGTCTCCATGATCCGTGGAGCAGGCGACCGGCGCATGTCGTCGGGCCGCTCCGCCATGGCCTGGGGGCCTGCATGGAGACTTACGACCACGCCTGCTGGCCGATACTCGATCCGGCTGCTGCCGTTCAGCTCACGACCGGTCACCTGGCTGAGCAGAACAGCGCCGAAGCCTTGCCTGAACGGTTCGGTGACGGTAGGGCCCCCGCTTTCTGTCCAGGTCAGATCGAAGCCGCCGGCGGGCGCGGCGGTCCAGCGCAGACTGACCTGGCCGCCTTCCTGCGACAGGGCACCGAATTTCACCGCGTTGGCGGTCAGTTCGTGGAAGGCCAGTGACAACGCGTTGGCCGCGCGAGGCGTCAGGAAAATATCCGGGCCGTCCCAGCTTGTCTGGCCGGGTGCCAGGGCACCCAGTTCGGCTGCAGCAATGTGGTCGATGGCGGCGCCGCGCCACCGTGCGGCGGTCAGGAGTTCGTTGGCGGAGGCCATCGCCTTAAGGCGCCCGCCAAAATTGCTCATGAAGACGGCCAACGAGGTCGTTCGCCGCGCCGTCTGCTGGGCCAGCGCCTGCACGGTGGCCAGGACGTTTTTCACGCGGTGGTCCATCTCGGCCATCAGTTGCACGCGGCGGGCGTCTCCAAGTCGGGCCCGGCTGATGTTTTCGATGACGCCTGTAATGGAGCGACTGGCCCCTTTCTCGTCGCGCTCAACCATTCCCACCAGCCGTAGCCAGATATCCTGGCCCTCGTGCTTTCGCTTCAGGCGCAGGGTGAAATCGAACGATGGGCGGGACTTGAGCACAGTGTCGCGATAGCTGAGGAAGGCTTCGAAACTTTGTGGGTCAGCGTACGACGCGATCAGGTTATCGACCTGACCCACCAGATTGCCAGCGGGAATTCCCGTGATCGCGGACATGCGCTCGCTGATCACGAGCGTATTGCTGGCGGCGTCCCATTCGAACTCGCCGAGGCTCGCCGCCTGCAAAGCAAGCTCGAGACGTCGACGGTCAGCACCCGGAGTTGAGTCGAACGACATGTGAGGATCATAGAAGGGGTTGGCCTGTACGGCGACAGATGTGTTGCAATCTATCTTGAAGCAGACATCGGGCCTTTGCGAGGCGGGGTGGAACCACCTATGTTGCAGTGCGTTCCGAGAAACTGCCCTCGATCAGGGTGCGATCGATTTGTGGAGAACCCGTTATGCCGACCAAAGCCGCCCAACTGAAGATCGAGGACGTGGCCGACACGGCCACGGCGACCGCTGCCAAGATCAGTGCTGATGCGCAGAAAACCGTAGCTGAGGCCGCCAAGCGTATTGAAGCCGCCGTGCAACAGGGTCTGGAGCAGATGCGCACCCAGTCGCGGGTTTATGCCGATGTGGCGGGCGAGCAACTGGATGAGGCTTCCCGGCTGGCCAGTGAACAGATCCGCGCGCGGCCGTTGGCGGCGACGGGTCTTGCGCTGGGCGTGGGTGTCCTGATCGGCCTGCTGCTCTCCGCCGGACGGCGTTGAACCTCAACCGGATCCTGGGGCTGGCCGCAGCCGTGGCCGCGGTCGCCGCGGCAGCTGCTGTCTGCGTGGTGGCGCTGGCGTACACCGTCTATGCCCTGGCCGAGGCCCACATTGGGCCGGCTGGAGGCGCGGCCGTAGTCGCGGCCCTGTTCGCCGCAGTGGCGCTGGTCGTGGCTTGGCTGGCCACGCGAAAAGTCGCCCCCAAGTCGGTAACCGGAGCCAAGGCTGCTGATGCCGGTCTGCTGGACCGGGCCATCGGACTGGCGAAGGATCGGCCGTTGATTGCGCTGGGCGCGGCGGCAGCGGCGGCGATCATATTGGCACGAAACCCCGCCATCGTCGGCGCCATCGTCAGCGCCTTTGTGGCCGGAAACGCGACAAAGCCGCGCAAATAGCCTCCGTCATGCCCCTGCGGCCCGCCTGATCTTCCCCACGCTAACGAAGCCTGGAAGGCTCGCAGCCTGAAGCTGTGGGTCAGGCGGCGTAGAGACCGATCTCGGGGGCGATCCCCTTGAGTTCATCGCCGGCCAGGTCGCGCAGACCCAGCACCAGCCGGCCCCCGGGAGCCAGCGACGCGGCAAGCGCGGCGCGGACGTGGACCTGGGCCTCCGGTGCCAGCCCTTGCAGCAGGTTGCGGCACAGCAGCAGGTCGAACTGGCCGAACCGCGACAGATCGTCCAGAAGGTTGATCCGGCGCCAGCGTACCATCTGGCGGATCCGAGGCGAGAGCGCGAACGCCTCGCCACGCTTCTCGAAGTGCCGCACCAGGGTTCGCGCCGGCAGGCCCCTCTGGACCTCGAATTGTGAATAGAGCCCGGCCTGCGCCTTCTCGAGGCTGCGCTCGGAGAGATCGGACCCGAACAACTCCCAGTTCGCCGACAGCCGGGGCATGTCCGACAGCATCATGGCCAGGGAGTAGATCTCCTGTCCGGTCCCGCAGGCCGTGCTCCAGATCCGGACGGGCTGGCCCTCGCGGCGGGACACCAGTTCGGGCAGGACCTCGGCGGCCAGGCGATCAAACACCGCCCGGTCGCGGAAAAACTCGGGTTCCGGCATGGCCATAGCCTCGACGGCAGCCCAGCCCAACCGTTCATCACTTCGGCTGCGCACCGCACTGACGAGATCGGCGGGGGACAGGAAACCCTCGCGCCGGGCGACGGGTGCCAGGCGGCTTTCGATCAAATAGGTCTTCTGAGGGTCCACGCGCAGTCCGGCCCGCGCGAGGCACAGGGCAGCCAGATAGGCGCGGTCCGCAGGACTGATCATGCGGCGATGGCCTGCAGCAAATCGAGACTGCGCAGCTTTCCGGCCACGATGGCACCGTCGAACGGCTTCATGATGTATTCGTCGGCGCCTGCGTCCAACGCCTCGCGGATCCGCTCGATCCCGGTCTCGCTGCTGCAGAAGACCACCTTGGGCGCGGTTCCGCCGGGCTCGGTACGCAGCTGGCGCACGAAGGTCAGGCCGTCCATCTCGGGCATGGCCCAATCGAGCAGGATGACGTCGGGCATCATGGCGTCGCACCAGGCCATGGCCTCTACGCCATTGGAGGCCTCGGCGACCTCGAAACCAAGGTCCTCGAGGATCCGGCGCGAGACCTTTCGGATCACACGGCTGTCATCGACGATGAGACAGGTTTTCAAGGCGCGACGGTTCCCTGGTTCAGGAGGCCCGTTGTCGCGCCGCAGGCGTTAACGTGGCGTGTTGACACCGCTCAAAGATTAGATTGGCAGGGTTGCCGCAAAGACCACGCGGTCGTCCTGAACGTCGGCGAACACGCGCCCACCGGCGTCGGTGACGAACAGGTGGGTGTAGTAAGCCTGGACCCAGTGTCCGTGCAGGCCTTCGCCCTTTGCTTCGCCGCGCAAGCCGGCCAGCACTTCCGGGCGCAGTCTTGCCCTGGGGCCCTCGGCCTCGATGGCGATGACCAGCGCCTCGTCCTCCTGAACCGCCCTCAGCCGAGCCTCGCCGCCGGTGGGCAGGGCGGCGCCGGCCATCTGGGCCAGGTTGAGCAGGGTGCGGGCCGCTGGTTTGTTCACCGACGGCGTGTCCACCTGCCAGTCCAGCGTCGCCCGCATGTGGCCAAAGGCACCTTGGGCCAGCTTTTCCAGTTCGCGCGCGTCAAAGGTCTCGGCCGAGGCCGATGCCCCAAAGGCTACCCGACAGAACGACAGCATGTCCGCCAGCTTCTTCGCCGAGTTGGCGATCAGGCCCATGGCCTCTTCGCGCATATCCTGGGCGGATGGATCCTCCAGCAGATCCAGGCCGGACACGATCGCGCTGGCCGGGCTGATGAAGTCGTGACACATGCGCGCCGCCAGCCAGGCGGCCAGCTCAGCGGGGTGGATCACAGCGGGGTCGGTGGTTTCGGTCATGGTGGCGCAAGCTTGGGCCGATTTGCGCCTTGGGCAAACGGTTGGCGCTCTCTAAGAACGACCGCGCATCTCCCTGACAGACGGGCCGAGGACAAATTGAGCGAAGACAATGACGTGGGCCAGGTGCTGGCCGAGATTTGCGAAGCCGCTGCGGCCCTGATCCTGCCGCTGTGGCGCACAGGCGTCGCGGTGACGCACAAGTCCGACGAAAGTCCGGTGACAGAGGCCGACCAGCGAGGCGAAAAGCTGATCCTTGAGCAACTGGCCGCCCGATTCCCGGACATCCCGGTGATCTCGGAGGAAGACGCCAGCGAGTTCGGCACGCCCGACGCTATTGGCCCGCGATTTTTCCTGGTCGACCCACTGGACGGCACCAAGGCGTTCGTGCGCGGCGACCCGAATTTTACCGTCAACATCGGCCTGATCCAGGACGGGCGTCCGGTGGCCGGCGCCGTCTCGGCCCCGCCGTCGGGCGAAACCTGGTTCACGCACAAGGGCGGCGTTCTGAAGCGTACCAAGGGTGGTCCAGCGGCACCCGTGCGCGTACGACCCTGGCCCAAGGGCGAGGCCGTCGCTCTGGTCAGCCACACGATGAAGGAAGAGACGATCCAGAAGCTGATCGAGGAGTATGGCTTCAATCATCGCCAGCCGATGGATTCGTCGATCAAGCTGTGCCGGATCGCTGAAGGCTCGGCGGACATCTATCCCCGACATGGTCCGACCATGGAATGGGATGTGGCCGCCGGCCAAGCCGTGCTGGAAGCGGCAGGCGGCACGTTCCTGACGCCGGAGGGCCAGCCATTCGGCTACGGCAAGGCAGATGCGGGTTTCCGCAATGGCTGGTTCGTGGCGCGCGGGGGCTGACTACTCGACCTCGTCCGGCATTACGGCGATCACCTTGCCCTCGGATATACGCACCTCGGGAACAGCCGCCCGGGTGAAGGGCAGGTACCAAGTGGGCCCAGTCGGCGGCTGGATTTCCAGCAGATCGCCGGCTCCAAAATCCTGGATGGCTTTCACGCGGCCCAGCGGCTCGCCTTCGGCCGTCTCGACACTGAGGCCGATCAGGTCGGTGACGTAGAACTCGTCTTCGTCCGGCGCGGGCAGGTCAGCGCGGCGGATGTAGAGCTTGAGACCGCGCAGGGCTTCGGCTTGGTCGCGCGTCTGGGCCTCGTCCGTCCAGACGACGACGCTGCCCTTGGTGGCGCGACCGGAAGTGATGGTCAGCGCGGGCTGGCCGTCCTCGCGCAGCAGACTGCGGTACTCGATCAGGGCCAGCGGGTCGGCGGTGAAGCTGGTGAGGCGAAGCTCGCCGCGGACGCCGAACGCACCCGCTACCCGGCCGACCTGGATCAAGTCGTCGCTCATTGTGGCATCTCTCCATAGCCTCCCGAACCGGGATCGACGCTCGGTTTGGATCGATCCCAAGATTGCTCGTCCTCACCCGGACAAGCCGGGAGATGACGAGCTTTGTTGGGGATACCAAGCTTGGCGTCGAAGCCCCGATTCAGAACAAGCGCTGAGGACGCTAGGCTTGTTCTTCTGCGGCCGGCGCAGCGTCGGCCGCGGGTGCTTCGGCAGTGGCTTCGGTGGCGGGCGCTTCTTCGGCCGCGGCAGGTTCTGCAGCAGCTTCGACGGGCGCTTCTTCAACCGGAGCAGCTTCGGCAGCAGGTGCCCCTTCGGCCGGGGCGGCTTCAGCGACCGCTGCTTCTTCAGCCACCGGGGCTTCTTCGGCGACCGGCTCTTCGATCACGGGCGGCGGCGGGGGGTTGGCGGCGAGTTCGGCGGCGGCGGCGATGCGCGAGGCTTCTTTCTGGGCCTTCTCCTCGACGCGTTCCTTGGCCTTGGTGCCGGGCAGACCCTTGGTCGGGTTGTTGCTGGCGGTCCATTGGATCACGCCCACCTTGCCGAGTTCGCGGGCGACGCGATCGGTGGGCTGGGCACCCTTGGCCATCCACTCCTGGATGCGCTCGACCTTCAGGACGACGCGGTTGGGGTCATCCTTTTTCAGCAGGGGATTGTAAGTTCCGACCTTCTCGATGAAACGGCCATCGCGGGGCGAGTGGCTGTCGGCGACGACGACGGAATAGTAGGGGCGCTTCTTGGTGCCGCCACGGGCGAGACGAATTTTCAGCATGGGATAAGTCCTTGGGTTTTGAAGTTATTTCTTGAAGGGATTAAGGCCACGCGGCAGGCCACCACCGCCGAGGCCGGGGAGTTTGGGCATGCCGCCAAGTCCGCCTGAACCCGGCATGGATTTCAGCTGGGCGGCCATTTGTTCCATCTGTTCGGGGGTCGGGGCCTGACCGCCGCCCATCTGGGCCAGTTTTGACATGTCGCCGCCTCCGAGAAGCTTGGCCATCTGGCCAAAACCCTTGCCGCCGTTCTTGCTCAGCGACTTGAAGGTGTCGGCCATCTGACGGTGCTGTTTCAGCAGGCGGTTGATTTCGGCCACATCGACGCCGGCCCCCTTGGCCACACGGCGCTTGCGCGAGGCGGCCAGGATGTCGGGCTTCGACCGCTCCTGTTTGGTCATCGACGAGATGATCGCCATTTGCCGGTCGAAGGTCTTGTCGCTGAGGCCGCTCTGGGCGATCTGCTGCTTCATCTTCTGCACGCCGGGCAGCAGGCCCATCATGCCTTCCATGCCGCCCATGCGCTTCATCTGGCTGAGTTGGTCGGCCATCATGTCGAGGTCGAACTGGCCCTTGGCCAGCTTGCGGGCCGTGGCTTCCGCCTTGGCCATATCGAGCTCTTGGGTCGCCTTCTCGACCAGGGCGACCACGTCGCCCTGACCCAGGATGCGGCCGGCGATGCGCTGGGCGTCAAAGACATCGAGGCCGTCGATCTTTTCCGAGACGCCCAGGAACTTGATCGGCAGGCCGGTGACCGCGCGCATCGACAGCGCCGCCCCGCCGCGTCCGTCGCCGTCGGCCCGTGTCAGCACCAGGCCGGTCAGCGGCAGGCGTTCGTGAAAAGCCTTGGCGGTGCGCACCGCGTCCTGACCGGTCAGCGCGTCGGCCACCAGCAGGGTCTCGGCAGGACTTGAGATCTTCGCGATCTCGGCCGCCTCGCTCATCATCGCCTCGTCCAGCGTGGTGCGGCCGGCGGTGTCGAGGATCAGGATGTCGAAGCCCTGCAGGCGGGCGGCCTGCATGGCGCGGCGGGCGATGTCGGGCGCGGCCTGGCCGGCGACGATGGGCAGGAAGTTGGCGCCGGCCTGTTCGGCCAGCATGCCCAGCTGCTCCATGGCGGCGGGGCGGCGGGTGTCCAGCGACGCGAGCAAAACCTTGCGGCGTTCACGCACCAGGCGCAGCGCCAGCTTGCCGGCCGTGGTGGTCTTGCCCGAGCCCTGCAGGCCGGCCATCAGGATCACCGACGG
>CAMCXF010000066.1 GCA_945883235.1 Phenylobacterium deserti
CAGCCTGCTCAGCGAGGCGCGCGCCGCGTTCGAGGGTTCGATGCCCGCCATCACCAAGGCGGGCCCTGATGGTTCCCGGGCCCTGCTGGTGCTGTCGTATATCCAGGCCAAACAGGGTGAGCTCGGGGAAGCGCTCGCAACGGTCAATCGTGCGGTGGCGCTGTTGGGACCCGACCTGAAGACTAACACCGACGCGCGGGCGCAGGCCGAACTGACCCGTGGTCGGATCTATACATCGACCTCCGACGTGAAGGCCGCAATCGCGGCGTTTGATCGCGCGCTGACCCTATATCGTTCGGACAAGGAGACTTCGCCCGGCACCATCGCGGTCGCGCTGAACAACCGCGGGCTGGTGCTCTCGGATGATGGCCAGTTCGACGCCGCAGAGGCGTCTCTGACGGAGGCGCTGGAGCTGTTCCGGATATCTGTCGGAGACAATCACCTGTCGACCGGTAAGGCCTGGTACGCCCTGGCGCAGAATTCCTACAACGCCGGAAAACTGGCGGCAGCCCGGCGCCAGATCGCCGAAGCGCTGCGCATCGAGCGCGGCGTGCTGGACGCAGACAATGCGATCCTGGCTGACACTCTATCGATGCAGGGACAGATTCTCGAAGGTCTCAACCTGTTGCCGCAAGCCGAGGGCTCGCTGCGGGAGGCGGTGTCGATCTACAGCAAGGCGTTCAACGGCCCTCACTATCTGATCGGGATCGCCGAGGTCTACCTGGCCATCATCGAGTCGAAGCAGGGGCGAACAGCCGCCGCCCTGGTGACCCTCGGCGACGCCAAGGCGAACTACGACGCAAGCTACGGCAAGATCCATCCCAACCACGGCGACCTGCTGGTCAACCGGGCTCGCGTGCTCGCCAGGGCCGGCCGGATTGCGGAGGCGCGATCCGACTGCGCCGAAGGCCTGAAAATCCTGAGAACGACGCTAGGCTCTGACTCCAACTTCACGCAGTCG
Source organism: Phenylobacterium deserti (assembly GCA_945883235.1). Taxonomy (GTDB): domain Bacteria; phylum Pseudomonadota; class Alphaproteobacteria; order Caulobacterales; family Caulobacteraceae; genus Phenylobacterium; species Phenylobacterium deserti_A. The sequence goes on from CAMCXF010000066.1 coordinate 962, forward strand.
ATGGAAAAAACCTGCGCGGGGATCAAGGCAAAGGCGGCGAGCTAGGCGGCCAGCAGGGACGCGGAATCGACCGCCCTGGCCGACGCGCGCTTGGCGTCCGTCGGGGCGGGTTCTTAGCTCCTGAATTCGCCCCCTACAGCAGATCCCCGCCCGCAGCCCCGGCTGTCGTCCCCGTCGCCTTGAACGCCTTCATCACATTGCGGCCCACGGTCCAGCGGTGCACCTCGTCCGGACCGTCCACCAGCCGCTGCGACCGGATATGGGTGTACCAGGCGGCCAGCGGGGTATCGCGGCTATAGCCGAGCGCGCCGTGCAACTGGATGGCGGTGTCGACCACGTGGTGGACCATGTGGGCGAGGTAGACCTTGGCGATGGAGTTTTCCTGCCGCATGTCCAGGCCCTTCTCGGCCTTGTACGCAATGTGCAGCAGCATCAGGCGGGCGATGTAGAGCTGGCTGGCGCACTCGGCCATCATGAACTGCACGGCCTGGCGTTCATCCAGTTTCTTGCCGAAGGTCTCGCGCTGGCTGATGTGGGCGGCGGCCATGTCAAGCGCACGCTGGGCCATGGCGACGTTGTGCATGCCGTGGCGCAGGCGGCCGTAGGCCAGGCGGTGCTGGCCCATGTCGAAGCCCCGGCCCTCGCCGCCCAGCAGGTTTTCCGCCGGCACCACCAGGTCCTTGATCTCGATCTCGGCGTGGCCGCCGCCCATGATGTGGCTGAGCGGACCCTCAGCGGCCATGGTCGGAATGTCGCGCTTGATCCGGTAGCCAGGGGTCGGCAGCTCGACGATGAAGGTCGAGAACTGCTGGTGGCGCGGCGCGTCAGGGTCAGTTCGGGCCATCACCAGGGCCAGGTCCGCGGCGCTGGCGGCCGATGAGAACCACTTCTCGCCGTTCAGGATGTAGTTCTCGTTGCCGTCCTTGACCGCGGAGGTGCGCATGCCAGTGGCGTCGGCACCGGAGGTCTTTTCGGTCATCGAATAGCAGACCCGCAGGTCGCCGTTCAGCAGCGGCTTGAGGTACTTTTCCTTCTGGAAGTCGGTGCCGTGCGCGAGCAGGGTCAGGATGGTCGCGTCGTCCGGCCCCTGGCTGTTCATGCTGAGGGCGCCCAGATGGCTCATACCCAGTTCCATTTGCACCAGGGCATTGGCCAGCGGGCCCAGCCCCATGCCACCATGCTCCTTGGGCACGAAGGGCAGCCACAGGCCCTGCGCCCGCGCCTTGGCGCGGAGTTCCGCCAACACGACCTTGTAGCTTTCCTTGTCCACCAGCCGCTTCTCGGCGGGGATACACTCATCCTTCACCCATTGACGCACGCGCTCGCGAACGGCCTTGGCTTCTGGCGGAATCTCAAAATCGATGGACATGGCGGAGCACTCCCTGAAACGTCTGTTTTAATTTGACGCCAAAGTGAGGCGATAGACGCCATCGGGCAAGTGCGAAACCGGAGCAATATGCCCCGGAGACCTGAAAACACTACTTTTTGACGGACCAGTATGGGGTCTTTTTGGCAAACCAGCTTTTCGAAATCTTGCCGTAGATGATCAGGTTCTCATCGACGGCCTCTGCAATGGAAAAATCGATCGCCGTGCTGGCGAGCGAGTATCCCTCAAGGGGCGTCATTCCCTTGTTCGCGACCAGGAACTTGACGGTCTCTTCCACCGAATGGCGCAGCGCGATGTCCAGGTCCTTGTCCATGCCCATGATGTAGTAGTTATCGGCGTCCTCGGCCCAGGGGATCAGGCCTTTGCCCTTACCCTTGTGAATGATGAACTGCAGCGTCGGGGTCATGGACGCCTCGACAGCGTTTCCGGAAACTTCGCCGTCTCCCTGGGCTGCGTGGCTGTCGCCGGTGACAAACAGGGCACCTTGTTGGAAAACCGGCAAATAGAGGGTGGAGCCCGCCGTAAGTTTCGCCAGGTCCATGTTCCCGCCAAACTCTCCCGGCGCTCTGGATCCCACGGAGCGGGGCTCGCCAGGTGCCACGGCCATGATACCCATGAACGGTCGGAGCGGCGTCTCAACCCCTGGCGAGTTGAATACGACGCCTCTCTTGGGATCAAACTTGATGATCCTGGCAGTGCGCTCCTTCAGGATCGTCGGGGCGACGCCGCCCGGCCCCGGACTGTTGACGCCGTAGTTGACCCGGGGTGTTACCGCGTGGATGCGGATTTCCAGCATATCGCCTGGCTCGGCGCCCTCGATATAGATCGGGCCCGTGAGAACATGCCCGCCCCAGCCGTTCGTCTGGGAGACCTTTGCAAGCGCTTTCACGTCCTCAAGCACTTCGTTGGCCGGAATTCCGGCTGTCGCGAAGAAGGCCACAGGATCTTCTGTGACCCCGCTATGCGATATGGTGTCGATCTTCACGGTCTGACCCGATTTTATGGTCAGCACCGGCTTGCTGTCGGCCGAGATCACCCCCCGGCGAACATTCTCGACTGTGGAGCGAAGGTAGTGGTCCGGCTTTGGCTGCGCCGCAGCCGTAGATGTCAAGGCCAGCGCAAAAGTTCCGGCGACAAGGGCGTAGTTCATTTGGAATCCTGTCTGATGACGATAGGGCGCGCCCTGGCGGATGCGCCGTTGGGGTTCAGAAATTCACGCGCACGCCAACCTTGTAGGCTCGCCCGATCAGGTCGTAGGCGGTCCCGTTGATGCTGATCGCCACAATCGGCGGCTGCTTGTCGAACAGGTTGTCGATCGTCAGATAGCCCTGGACTTTGCGGCCCGGCTGATCGACGAAATGATACTGGGAATTCGCATTCCAGTAGACGGCCTCGGGCCAGTAGTTCTGGTTGATGCTGTTCGACAGCCGTGCCGTAGCCAGGAACTCCGGTGACCCAGGGGTCAAACCATCCAGTCCAACGGCGGTCGCACTGAACCGGATTGTCGAGGTGTAGCGCACCATCAGCGTCGAACTGAGCGGACCATTTCTGTAGGTGGCTGATCCGTTCCACGACCAGTCCGGCGTTCCCGTGACCCCGGCGCTGTCGATATTGGTGGTGGGCGTCACCGTCCGGTAGGACGCAATCCAGGTGCCGAGCGCTCGTAGCGTCAGGTCGCCCGGCAGGTTCAACCGATCCAGCGGCGCCCGGTAGACCGCTTCGATATCGACGCCATGGGTCTTCAAGGCATTCAGATTTTGCTGGGGAACATTGACACGGCTGACGCCAATCGGGCTGGCCGGATCCAGCGTCACGAAGGGTGTCAGCGCAGGGTCCTTCTTGAGCAGAACGCCATCGAGAATGTCCTGGATCGCCTGGGTGGCGATCACGTCCTTGATTTCGATGTCCCAGTAGTCGACCGAGATCCTGACGCCATCGCTCCAGCCCCAGCTGGGTTGAAACACCACGCCTGCGGTCAAGGTGTTACTGGTCTCCGGCACCAGGTTGGGATTGCCGACAGTGTTTGACTTCGTGAAGCCGGAAGCGCCGGTCACCCGGTTGACGACGTTCGGATTGCCTTCTGAACCTGGGTTGAAAAGCTCGTTGATGTTTGGCGCACGGATGTCGCGCGAACGGGTGGCGCGAAACCGCAGGAAGTCCGCCGCATCCCAGGTGGCACCCACTTTCCACGTCGTGACGGCACCGGAGGTGGAATAGTCTGTTCGCCGCATAGCGCCATTCAGATCAAGGGCCTTTGCCAGCGGCAGGTCCCGGAGCAGGGGGACGCCGACTTCGCCATAGATCTCCTTGACCTCGATCTCGCCGCTGTAGAGCGAATAGTTCTGGTTCATCAGCGCCAGCTTCTGGCAGTCCAGACAGTTGACGACGTTAGCCGTATCCCGCCGCCACTCCAGCCCGGCCGCGACCGAGATGGGCCCCGCCGGCAAGGACAATGGCGAGCCGGCGATATTCGCGGCGATGTCGTACTGACGGAACTGCATGTCGGCGTTGGAGGCCGAGTTGAAGTATTTGAGCGCCCCCTGGTTCTGCGCCAGATTGGTCCCGAAGATGTTGTACGGAACAGAGTTGGGCGACAGGTTGGAGATCAGGCGCGCCTTCACGATCGCGTTCTGGGCGTTGAAATAGGGGTCAGTTGCGACCGGTCCGCACGCGGGCTTTCCGTCGGCACCCGTGACCACGTACGCGGAATGAAAGAAGTCGGCCTCACGCGGCGTGTTCTTGATAAACGGAGCAAACGTTGCCTTGCCGGCGCCGGCCCCGATGTCCCAGTTCCAGTCGTTGAACACCTTTCCCTTGATGCCGAAATCGGCCTGCACCGTTTCGGAACGGTTGCGTGAGGCGATCGATCCCAGGTCGTCGTGCCGGGTCGCCGAATAGGTAAACCGGGTGAGGTTGTTGGCCCGCATGGCTGCAACAACGGATACCGGCAGGAAGGGATTGTCGATCTGAACCGAGTAGTTATTGAAGTTCGGCACCCGGGCCCCGAAAGACCGGCCATAGGTGTGCAGAACGCCGTACTGAAGTTGTCCGAACGCCACCATATCCGGCGTCAGCTCATATTCGATCCGGGCCAGCGCCGCGCCGCGCTTGTAGGCCGGTCTGAGAAACTGGTCCGGGTTCTCGACACTGCCGTAGTTTCCGGTCCCGATCATCTCTGTGCCGCCGACAATACTGCCGTACTGGAACGGAAAGGTGGTTCCGTTCTCGCCAAAGGCCAGACCGCGCAGGGGTCCCGACGTGATCAGGCCGCTGGCGTTGTAGGCGGCGGTCTCGACGTTGTTGAAGATCAGCGTCGCGGGAAGTCCCGCCGCCCGGGTCGCAGGCAGCGACAAGGCCCCGGGTTCCTTCTGTCCCCATTTACGGGAGTACATGGTCCCCGTGCCTTCGGAGTGGGTGTAGTCACCGCCGATGATGAAGTGGGCACGCCCCCCGGCGAAACTCTTCCCGTAAGCGAACGCGGGATTGTATTCGTGGTTGTCGCCGAGCTCGCTAACCCCGAACCGCACATCGGCGGTAAAGCCTTCAAAGCGGTTCTTCAGGATGAAATTCACGACGCCTGCCACGGCGTCCGACCCGTAGGCGGCCGATGCCCCGCCCGTGACGATGTCGACCCGCTCGATCAGGCTGGTGGGGATCAGGTTGGTGTCAAACACATTGGTCGGAGCGTCCGGCACATGACGACGACCATTGATCAGGACAAGGGTTCGGACCGAGCCAAGTCCCCGGAGATCAAGGTTTGCCTTGGACGCGTTCTGTGCGCCCGTGGAGTTGGCGCTGGGCCCGCTCGTGCCGCGAAATGAAGGAATGTCGCGGATCACCTCGAAGACGCTGGCTGCCGCGCGTTGCTTGAACTGCTCGGCACCAACTTCGGTCACCGGAGTGGGCGCTTTGAAGCCTCCGCCCTGGAGGCGCGACCCGGTAACAACAACTTCTTCCACCGCATCCGACGGGGCCTGAGCCATCGCCGTCGTCGCCATAAGTGCCCCCGCCGACACCGTTGTCAGCCAGAGCCCTGCTCCACGCCTGTGCATCCCCGTATCCCCCAAAAGCCTGTCAAAGACATGCCCTCGGACCGCTTCCCCATAAGCAAAGAAGGTGTTCGGTCACAGGTTCAGGACCTCTCGCCGCACGCCGTTTCTCTAGCTCCCGAAATAATGATGGATCTATATTTTGAACCGGAAAACTGGCGGCGCGCTTTGTGACAACGAAACCAATGCTGGCGCACGATAAATGCTCAGAATGCTCGAATATTACACGACCGCTGCATTGTCGTGACGCATTTGCGAATTGCGAACAATCATAGATTGTGGATTTCGATCCAGGGGAAGTGCAGTAGGGGACGACCCCGTCAGCGAGACCTAGGAAAGCCGTCTAACCCGGCGAAGCCGGCGTATCACGACAATCCCAGTGCCCCGGCGATCCGCTCCTGGAACCACGCCACGCCCGCCTCGTGCGTTGGCGACAAAACCCCGCCGCGATAGATCCCGGCCTCGAGGTTGCGTTGCACTTCCTCGCAGACCTGCAGATCCTGGGCGGTGACCAGGTCGGAGACCTTCAGCATCGCCGCCAGTTCCGCGGTCCGCGACGGATCGAAGAGGTTGACGTAGCCCAGCGGGACCGCCCCCGGCAGAGGCCGCCCTACCCCGGACACAAGGTCCATTCCTTATGAATGCGAGCACTCTTGACGGCCAAAACTACAGGCGTAACCTTTTCGCAGGTACAGGTGTAAGATGACAAAGATCTCCGGCGCGGAAAGTCAGATCATGGAGGCCCTTTGGTCGCAGGGACCCCTGACGGCCGAGGAGATCGTGCAAACCGTCGGCCCTCCCCAGCAATGGGGCGAGGCCACCGTCAAAACACTCATCAATCGCCTTCTGAAAAAGAAGGCGCTGGCGTCGGAGCGGTCGGGCGGACGCGCGCTCTATCGCCCGCTGGTAACGCGTGAAGCCTACGTCACCGGCGAAAGCCAGGGCCTGCTGGATCGGTTGTTCGGCGGCCAGATCGCCCCGCTGGTCGCGCACTACGCCCAGCACCGGGCCCTCTCGTCTGAAGAGATCGCCCGACTGAAAGCCCTGATCGCGGAGTTCGAATCCGATGATGAGTGAAATCCTTGCCGCCATCCTGCGCGCCAACCTGGTAGGCGCGGTCGCGGTGCTGGCCGTCCTGATCCTGCGCATCCCTGCGCGCCGGCTGTTCGGACCGGAGCTGGCCCACACCCTGTGGGCCGCGCCGCCGCTGGCCGCTTTCGCGACCCTGCTCCCCGCCAGATCCATCGAGGGTGAGACCGGCCACGCCATGGCCGAAGCGGTATCCGGCTTTGCCGCAGCGGGATTGGCGATCTGGGCGCTGGGATTGGCGGCAACGGCAGCGGGACTGGCCGTCGCACAGCTCAGATTCCTGGCTCAGGCCCGCGCCGGGCACGCCGGCCCCTCGGTCGTGGGTGTCATCGCCCCCCGGATCATGATGCCGCGGGCCGGCGGGACCTACTCAAACGAGGAATTGGCTCTGATCCGGGCCCATGAGCGCGAACATGTGACGCGCCAGGATCCCAGATCCGCCGCGCTCGCGGCCTCTCTTCAGGCATTCTGCTGGTTCAACCCGCTTGTGCATCTGGGCGCGTATCTGATGCGACTGGACCAGGAATTGGCCTGCGACGCTGCGGTCCTGCGCCAACGCCCCCGCGACCGCTGCCTCTACGCCAAGACGCTTCTGAAGACCCAGCTCACCACCCAGCCCCTGCCCTTCGGCTGCTATTGGCCCTCGCGCGGCGCGCACCCGCTGGAGGTGCGTATCCGCTCGCTGAAGGATACGCGTCACCACGATGGATTGACCGGACCGGTGCTGATTGGTGCCGCACTCTTCACCTGCGCTGTCGCCGCCTGGAGCGTCCAGCCTCCCGTGCCGCGCCACCCCCTGCCAATCCATCAACTGTGGGACGCCCAACAGGGTAAGCACATGTCGGTGATGCTGATCACCTGGCCCGCGCGGGAGCGGGCTGAGCGGTTGGGCTAGACCTGTCCACTGAGTCAGGCCCGCTAGTGGAAAGAATCTGACGCTTGGCACCCACGCGGCCATGGACCAGCAGGACCGTGGATTGCCGCATCGCCACACACGGACATTCGGAACGGCAGGGATGGGGGGGGAGCGGACGTTGCCCTAGGCGGAGTTTCGCGCGAACGTACGCCAATGCACGCTTTCCCGCCGAGCGACGACCTAGGCTTTCTTGTCGGACTGGCTGTTGGGCAAATCTGCCTCGATCCCTAGTCTACACAGGTCCGGTTTTCGAATGGAGGACGGATTACGATCGAAGGTCCGTTCGAGCACGGCGACGCTCAGAAGGTCATCCACCTCCATCAAGTCGGCGACAATCAGGATTGCGGCCCCGTCTTCTTACGCGACCTAATCCAGCAGCGGATTGTCGACGTGGAACGAGCCGACTGGCTGCTAACGCTCGTTTTCGCGAACGGCGCGACATTGCGGATCAACGCCGAGCGTGGACCGCATGAGAGCGGCCAAATCCACCGGCCTGGGGATGAGCAAAACCCCATCGTTTTCTGATCCAAAGCAGATGTCGTGAACGTCGCCTAAGGGTCGATTCTAACCGTTGGGTTCGGGCCAACACGCGGACGTTCGATCAACAGCCACGCCACCGGACCGCCGGGACTCAAGTGTCAGATTTTGACCACTGGTCGACCCCCGCCGTCAGCAAGATCTGCCTGTTACGGTGACATGTTGTCATTTGCACAATTGGGCGTGAGCCAATTGCGCGAGATAGGGCCGGTCGTGGGAATTGGGCGTTCAGGCTTGACGCCGCCCTCATCGTGTTCTACTTATGTTCTCAATGGCGACGCCCGTTCCCTCTGCAGAGATGCTCGATGCGTTCAGCCAGTGCGCCTATCGCCTGGGCATGGCGTTCGGGGCAGAGGCCGAGCGCACGCAAGGCAAGGCGATGCTGGAGGCCTGTGAGCGGTTCGAGCGCTGCTTCTTCTCTGTGCGCATGGCCATTGGGCTGCAACTTCGACTGCGCCAGCCCATGCCTGTCCAGCGGGCGGCGGAGAGTGAGCGCGAGCGCGCCGAACGCGATCCGTCCGACCACCACACCCGGGCCGATCCCATCGAACGCGAGAGTGAGCGTGAGACCGAGCGGGCCAGCGCGCCCCTGTTGCTGAAAACCCTCGAGACGGTGACCGCCGACGCCGCGTTGCTTCCCGGTCCGGTCCCGGCGGCCCTGCTCACCCTGCGCGAGTTGCTGGCGAAATTCTCCTCGACCCCGGCCCACTCGCCGGTCCCGACCGCCACTCCGCCGCCCAGGCCGACCGGCGACCTGCGAACCCGGCTCGCGGCCACCACCTCGACGTCGGTTCTGACCGCCGCGCCGCTTCGCCGCGCCACCGGCCCCCCGGGACGCTGATCCGCCAGCTACCTTCAGCTTTGATGCCCCCGAGCCTGCCTCTCTGACATCCAGGCCTCCGCGACGTGACGGTTGACCCCGTGCCGTCGGGCCTTAGCGTGCGCGTCAACAAATGAATGGGAGCGACGCCATGCCGGAAGCCATCCTCGAACCAGAGTTGCCGATCGTCGATCCGCACCATCACCTGTGGGACAACCGCACCTATGCGACGCCCGAGGTCGATGTTCATCCGTTCATGACGGCGATCAAGCCGGCGCGGCGCTACCTGCTGGATGAACTGCGGGCTGATACCGAGAGCGGCCACAACATCGTGGCCACGGTGTTTGTCGAGTGCGGGGCCTACTACAAGGGCACCGGGCCGGCGGACCTGCGTCCGGTCGGCGAGACCGAGTTCGTCAATGGCGTCGCCGCCATGAGCGCCAGCGGCATGTACGGCGCGTTCCGCGCCTGCGCCGGGATTGTCAGCAAGGCCGATCTGCTGCTGGGTGACGCGGTGAAACCCGTGCTGGAGGCGCACATCCGCGCCGGCGGCGGCCGGTTCAAGGGCATCCGCAACTCCGCCTCGTTCGACGCCGACAAGGATGTGTTGGGGCCGCTGAACCGGGTCGAGGCCCGGCTCTATCGCGATGATACCTTCCGCAAGGGCTTTAGGCATCTGGGCGAGGTGGGCCTCTCGTTCGACGCCTGGCTGCTGGAACCGCAACTGCCCGACGTGATCGACCTGGCCCGCGCCTTTCCCGACACCACCCTGGTGCTGGACCACGTGGGCACGCCGCTGGGACGCGGCAGCTATACCGGCAAGCTCCCGGAACGGTTCAACGTCTGGCGCAACAATATCCGTGAACTGGCCAGATCGCCCAGGGTGGTGGTCAAGCTGGGCGGCCTGGCCATGGCCTTCTGCAACTTCCCGTCGTTCCTGGCCGAGCCGCGCGCGCCGTCGGAACAGCTGGCCAAGGAATGGGCCCCCTATATCGAGACCTGCATCGAGGCGTTCGGTCCGGACCGCTGCATGTTCGAAAGCAACTTCCCCGTCGACATGGGCAGCTGCAGCTATTCCACCCTGTGGAACGCCTTCAAACACATCGCAAAAGGGGCCTCGGCGGCAGAGAAGACTGCGTTGTTCTCAGGCACGGCGACCAAGGTCTACCGGCTGGATCTGACCTGAATAGCCCTCTTGCCTTCCCCGATTTCGGGGAAGGGAGACCGTCGGCGCAGCCGAGGGTGGAAGGGGCGAGACCGGGAACGGCGCTTGACCTCGCCCCCTCCACCACGCCTTGCAGGCGCGGTCCCCCTCCCCTGCTTCGCGTTGAAGGCAAATAACTAAAACTTCGGCGGTTTTGTCGGGGTCCACTTCGGAGCCGGGGCCTGGTAGCTGCGGAACCGATCCATGACCTCAGCTGTGCTGTCGGCATAAATCAGCATGTCGACGTAGGGCTGGGCGATAAAGCCCTTTTCAGCCATCTGGTCGATGGTGGCGCGCATGAGGTCATAGTAGCCGCCCACGTTCACGAAGCCGCACGGCTTGGCATGTACGCCCAGCAGAGCCCACGTCCACTGTTCGAAGATTTCCTCGAAGGTGCCGGGGCCCCCGGGAAGGCAGAGAAAGCCGTCGCTGAGTTCTTCCATGGTCTGTTTGCGCTCGTGCATGGAGCCGACGATGCGCAACTCGGTGAGGCCACGATGGGCGATCTCCTGATTGACGAGATGCTCCGGCATAACACCTACAACCCGACCGCCAGCAGACAGGGCTGCGTCGGCCACAGCACCCATAAGGCCCACCTTGCCGCCGCCGTAGACCAAGGTCAGCCCCGCCTGCGCGAAATAGGTCCCGCAGCGGATCGCTTCCTCCAGAAAGGCAGGGTCCGTCCCGGCCGACGAACCGCAAAAGACGCAGACACTCTTCACCTGGAAACCCTCGGAATTTGGCCGTGACCAAATGACGGTGCGAATAAGCTGATTGCATGACCCTGTCACGGGCGCTGGCCATCTGGAAAATCCGCAGCTACAAAGTCATTACGGCTCATCACGACGATCAGCCGGGCGCCGGCATGTGCCCGGCGGAGACTTCTCTATCTCGGTGGATTGCGACGATATGGCGAGCGGTACGGTCAAGTGGTTCAACACGGCTAAGGGTTTTGGTTTCGTCCAACCGGACGACGGCGGATCCGATGTCTTCATTCATATTTCGGCCCTCAATCAGGCCGGCCTCGACAGCCTCAACGAGGGCGACAAGGTCAACTACGAGCTCGAACAGGATCGACGTTCGGGTAAGTTGGCGGCGACGCAGATCGTTGTGACGGCGCAGGGCACCCCCCAACCCCGACGTGCGGGCGGCGGCGGCGGCTTTGGCGGCGGCGGCGGTGATCGCGGTGGCTACGGCGGCGGTGGAGACCGAGGCGGTTACGGCGGTGGCGGTGACCGCGGTGGTTACGGCGGTGGCGGCGACCGGGGCGGCTTTGGCGGCGGCGGCGGGCGTGATCGCGGTGGCTTCGGTGGTGGAGATCGGGGCGGCGGCGGCGGATTTGGCGGCGGCGAACGCCAGCGCGGCGAGGCGGCCGGGTCCGGCGCGGGCGTCGTAAAGTGGTTCAACCCCACCAAGGGCTTCGGCTTCATCAAACCCGAAAGTGGCGGCGAGGACATCTTCGTCCACATCTCAGCGGTCGAGCAGGCCGGCCTATCCGGCCTGAACGAAGGCCAGACGGTCAACTTCGATCTCGAACAGGATCGCCGCAGCGGCAAGACCTCTGCGACCAATCTGAAGGTCAGCGGCTAGAGCTCTGAGGGGTCCGTTCCGACGGACCCCGCAAGACTGGCCTAGCGGTGCGCCGGCGACAGGCGCGCCTTGCCCCCACCTGGCAGTTTCGCGACATAGGCGCTGAACCGCGTGTCGGGTGTCATATAGTCCGTCGAGATGTACTGGGCCCCGGAGGCCAGGGCCTGAACCTGACGGGCCGTGTCGTTGGTGCGGGCCTCGCGCGTGTCGGCGTCGGCGCGGGTGCGGACAATCAGGCCAGCCTTGAGCGCGGCTTCGATCTGACCCGCCAGTTCCCTGGGCTCGTTCAGCGTAATGTAGCCGGCCGCCGGTGAGGTCGGATCGGTGTTGACGAAGGCGGCGCGGCCTTCAAGCACCTTGCGATCGCCGCGGTAGCGCGCGACCTGATCCGGCGGACAATCCAGCGCCACCATCACCCGGCCCCGCGCCGCCTTGAGGGTCGGCCAGCCGCCGGCGGCGACCGCGTCGCGTAGCGTAGCCGCGCGGCCCTGGACCTGATCTGGCGTGATGAGTTCGGCCTCCGGAAAGACGCTTCGGATCTCGGCGTCGATCATGTCCATGGCAGCGGCGTCGAACACCGGCGCCCTGGTGGCGCCGGGCAGGTTGAGGCCGCCTTCCTTCAGATTGAGGAGCACCAGGATCGGCACATGATCCGGGTTGGCTTGCGACCAGCTACGAATATCCTGCAGACAGCCGACGAACAGTGGACAGACCGACCGGTAGTCAACCGAGGCTTCGTGAATGACCTTCATTCCCGGCTGCTTCAACGGCGCGAAGTCATAGGGCACGGCCTTGGCCCCGGCGTTTCTGAACCCCATCGGTGCGGCAAACGCTCCGGCGACGGGGTCATAGACGATGTCAATTTCCAGCTGCCGGGCACCCGCGCTCAGCTGCGTGGCCAGGGGCGGATGACTATAGTCGATCGCGTCGGCCTCGCGCAGGTTCGCCGCCCGGATCACTGCCATTTCGTTGGGCGCGACCGCCATCTTGTAACTGTTGTGCGTGCCGATCGCCTGGATCGCGTTCATTGGCAAGGCATCGACGGCGGCGCGTGTGCAGCCGGGGTTGCCCGACGGCCTCTCCAGGTCACAGACAGCGGAGATGGCGGCGGCGGCGAGCATGGCGGTGATCATGGGCGTATCCTTGCACGAAGGCGCGACAGTAGGGTGAAGCCTAATCCCAAGGAATAGGGTGCGGCGGATCTGGGAATGCGCCGGCCAGGATCGGGGGCAGAAGACCCGCCAGTCCAGGGGGAAAGACCCGGTCCGTCGTCGCCAGAAGCGCCGGGAGCGTCCACCAACGGACATCATCGATCAGATCACGCTCCAGCGCGGTCCAGCCGTGGCGGCTGGGCTCACACACCTCGCAGCGGGCAACGATATATTGCTCATGGAAGTGGGTCGGCGCCGGGATGGCCAAAACACCGTTGCGTAACCAGACCACCGGCCCCAGCTGGACATCCCGGATACCGGTCTCCTCCAGGATCTCCCGCGCCGCGGCCTCGTGATAGGTTTCGCCCGGCTCCAGACCTCCGCCCACGGTGAACCATGAGCCCTCCGCCAGCGGGTTTCCGGGCAGCCGGCCCTTGAGCAGCAGGATCCGATCCTCGCGGTCCAGCAGGAGAACACGCGCTGTGGGGCGAACGGGATGGCCAGGCGCGTTCAGCATCATTCGCCCATCACCCGCGGTCCATATTTGTGGCCAGCGTCGCAGGACTTTCCCGCGTCGCAAACATCCCCTTAAGGCAAAGAGGGTATCTCTGCGCCCAGGAGGCGCAGAATTGTCCACAGCACACAGACTTCTGGGCTTCGCATTCGCCGCCGCTGACCTTCTGGTCGAGGTGACGGCCGAAGGACGAATCGCTTTTGCTATGGGTGCCGGCGAAGCCCTGATCGGCGTCAGCGACGCTGCGATGGTGGGGCGGCGTTGGACGGACCTGATCGACCGTGCTGATCATTCGACGACCCAGGCTCTCTTCTGCAGTCTGCAGGACGGCGCACGCGCGGGACCTGTCGTCGTCAAGATCAGCACCCCGGCCGGTGAACCTGAGCGTTTTGCGAACGTCACCGCCATGCGGCTGCCTCAGAACCAGCGCGCGGTATCCTGCGTGCTGTCGAAGGCCCAAGCACGAGGCCCATCCGGCTTGCAAAGTCGCGAGTCGTTCGAAGCCCGCGCTGCAACGCTCGCAGCCCAGGCTCCTCACGAACTGGAAATGGCATTTATTGAACTGGCAGGACTGTCGTCGTCCGAGCAGGCGTTAAAGGACCCGGAAGGGCTGCAGGACTTGTTGTCCGGTATTCTTCGGTCTCAGGCCTATCAAGGTGAAGCCCCGACTGCGGTGGGCGGTGATCGCTACGCCCTGGTACGGGACGGTCGCGAGCCAACTGAGGTCATGGCGGAACGGGTCGGTCGAATCCTGCTGGATCAGGGTATCGACGGTGTTACCCCGGAAACCCTGGCAATCTCGATGACCGGCGTGACGCAACCCAAGAAGATGATCAAGGCGCTTCGCTACGCGCTTGACATGGTCATGCAGGAGGGACTGTCACGGCCCTTGCCGGGCGATCTTGGAGTTGCCCTGGACAAGGCGTTGCAGACCACGATGCGGAAGGCTGGAGCGCTTGGCGCTGCGATACGTCATCGTCGCTTCACACTGGCCTACCAGCCCGTGGTCGATCTAAGCGACGGAACTCTGCATCACCACGAGGTTCTGGTCCGCTTCGGTGCCGATTCAAGTCCCTTTCCCACCATCCGGATGGCTGAAGAGATGGATCTCATCGAGTCATTAGACTGCGCCATCCTCGAAGAAACGTTGGCCGTCATGCGCCGCGACCCGTCGATTGTTCTCGCCGTCAATGTTTCGGGACGAAGCATATTGAGTGACAACTACCTCACCCATGTTCTGGACCTTCTGAAAGGGCGCCCAGATGTCCGGGGTCGACTGATGTTCGAACTGACGGAAAGCGCCGCCATCGAGGATCTGGCGCAGGCCGACCGGCAGATCCAATGCCTGCGCCGAGCCGGTTGCGAAGTCTGCCTGGACGATTTTGGCGCAGGGGCAGCGTCGCTGGCCTATCTGCAGCAACTGACCCTGGACGTTCTGAAGATCGACGGTCGCTACATCCGCGACCTTCAACACGGTGGCCGCGAAGCCACGTTCGTGAAGCATCTGGTCAATTTGTGCGCCGAGCTCAATGTCCGGACCCTGGCTGAGATGGTCGAGACCACCGAGGCGCAGGATGCCGTCCGCGCGGCGGGCGTCCACTTTGCCCAGGGCTGGCTCTATGGCCGGGCCACCGAGACGCCTGTTGAGGCCGAAACCATAGAAGCCCGGTGTTCGATCCAGTCCGGCGCATTACGGGTGCGCTCGGCCCTCGACCGCTAAAGCGGGCTAATACCAACCGCCCTTAAGCTCCACCGCAGCTGGCCCATTGTCGTGATCCGAGGGATTGGATGCGGTCTGGCTCGGCGATGAGGCGGTTCCAGGCATCGCAGACGGCGTCGAGGATGGCGTCGTAGTCCTTGAAGACGTGGTTTGAGAGC
>CAMCXF010000067.1 GCA_945883235.1 Phenylobacterium deserti
CCCCGACACCACAAACCGCGCAACACGCTCCCGAAGGTCCAGCGAAAAGGGTCGAGTCATGCAGACTGGCCTCCGGCCCAGCCTCCACCTTGAATCACGATCCGCAAACCTCGTGAATCCCGAATCCGTCAGATGCGGTCACGCTCTAGTGGCTGGTCAGATGCGGAGCATGTTCAGCCAGCACAGGACCCAACCGCTCATGGAGCGCGGCGCGTCCGAGGACGACATCGTTCCAGTGCGGCTTGAAGAAATGGGTCTATAATACTTCGCGCGTGATGCCGAGATCCGCCTCCAGATCGACGGCCCAGCCACCGGGGCATGGCACGATGATCACGCCGTCGACATCGACCATCAGAGCTTTCACTCCAGCAACCCCTTCAGCCGGTAGAGCGCGTCCATCGCCTCGCGCGGGCTCATGCCGTCGGGGTCTAGGACGGTTAGGGCCTCTTCCACCTTGCTCGGCCCAAACCGGGCGACGGGTTCGGCGACGGCGGCGAATAGCGGCAGGTCGTCAAGGTTGGCGGGGCCTGAGGCTTCCTTTTCCAGCCGTTCCAGCACCTGTTTCGCCCGCGCCACGACGCCGGGGGGCACGCCCGCCAGCTTGGCCACCTGAACCCCATAGCTCCGATCAGCCGCGCCGGGTCCCGCCTCGTGCAGGAAGATCAGATCACCGTTCCACTCCTTGGCCTTCAGGCTGAGGTTGGAGACATGCGCCAGCCGACCCTCCAGCACGGCCAGCTCGTGGTAGTGGGTGGCGAAGAGCGCGCGGCAGCGGTTGGTTTCGTGCAGCGCTTCGGCGCAGGCCCAGGCGATCGCCAAGCCGTCGTAGGTGGCAGTGCCACGGCCGATCTCGTCCAGAATGACCAGCGAGCGTGGCGTGGCCTGGGTCAGGATGGCAGCGGTCTCCACCATCTCCATCATGAAGGTCGAGCGGCCCCTGGCCAGATCGTCGCCGGCGCCCACGCGGCTGAACAACCGGTCGACGACGCCCAATCGCAGGCGCTTGGCGGGGACGAAACAGCCAGACTGTGCAAGCACCGCCAAGAGGGCGTTCTGGCGCAGGAAGGTGGACTTGCCCGCCATGTTCGGTCCGGTGACAATCGACAGCCGCGCGCCGCCCACGCCTGCGCCGTCCAGCCGGCAGTCGTTGGGGGTGAAAGCGTCGCCGGCTCGACGCACGGCGGCCTCGACCACTGGATGGCGCGCAGCCTCGGCCTCGAAGGCGGTCGATCGATCCACCACAGGTCGCGTCGCGCCGACGTCATCGGCCCACTCTGCCAGCGCCGCTGCGACGTCAAGGGTGGCCGCCGCCATGGCCGCCGCCTGGATGGGTGCCGCAACCTCGGTGGCCGCGCCGCGCCAGGCCTCGAAGGTTTCCAGCTCGATGGCCAGCGCCCGCCCGGCGGCCTGGGCGATCTTCGCGTCCAGCTCGGCCAGCTCGACGGTGGTGAAGCGGACCTGGTTGGCCAGCGTCTGGCGGTGGATGAAGGTGGCATTGAGCGGCGCGCTCATCAGCGGCTCGGCGGCCTTGGCCGTGGTCTCCACGAAATAGCCCAGCACGGCGTTGTGGCGGATCTTCATCGCCACGCCGCTCTCGCCCGCCAGCTGGGCCTCCAGCGCGGCGACGACCCGGCGACTGTCGTCGCGCAGGGCCCGGGCCTGATCCAGCTCAGGCCGCACGCCTTCGGCCACAAACCCGCCGTCACGCGCGAGGGCCGGCAGGTCGGGGCCAAGGCCCGCCACCAGCAGGTCGCGGAAGGCTGCGAGATCGGCGAGGGCCGACAGATCAAGGGCGTCCAGCGCAGCGAGGGTTTCGGCAGGCAGGTCCACCAGCGGATCGCGGGTGTCGGTGAAGAGGCGGCAGATCGCCTGGCCCAGCGTCAGGCCGTCGCGCAGGGAGCCCAGATCGCGCGGGCCGCCGCGACCGAGCGCCAGCCGCGACAGGCCGCGCGCCATATCGGGCAGCCCTTTCAGCGTCTCACGCAGCCGCTGCCGCTGCAGGCGGCGCTCGCAGAACCAGGCCACGGCGTCCAGGCGGGCGTCGATAGCGGCGGGGTCGAGCAGGGGTCTGCCCAGTCGGGCGCTGAGCATCCGCGCGCCCGGCGCCGTCACCGTCCGGTCGATGGCTGCCAGCAGCGAACCTTCCCGCGATCCGGAGGTGGCGCGCTCGATCTCCAGGCTGGTCCGGGTCGCCGGGTCGATGATCATCACATCGGCTTCGCCGGCGCGACGCGGCGCAGACAATACCGGAACCCGGCCCGCCTGGGTGGTTTCCAGATGCGCGGCGATCAGGCCCAGGGCGGAAATCTCTGCACCCGATAACGGCCCGAAGCCGTCCAGCGTGTCGACACCGTACAGCCGCTTCAGCCGCGCCTCAGCAGCTCCAGGTTCGGCCAAAGCGCTGGGCATCGGCTGAACGAAACCCCCGGCGGCCTTCAGAGCGTCAGAGACTGCCGCATCGGCGAACAGCCGGTCCGGAACCAGGATCTCGGACGGCCCAAGCGCCGCCAGCGCCGAGGCCAGGCCCGACACCGTAACGGCCATGCACTCAACTTCGCCGGTGGAGAGCTCGACGCTGGCCACGGCGGCCGACCCCGCCCGCACGGACACGGCGGCCAGCCGGTTGGCCCCGCGCGCGTCCAGAAGGCCGTCCTCGGTGAGCGTACCGGGCGTCACCACGCGGACGACGTCGCGGCGCACCACGGCCTTTGATCCACCCCGGCGTTTTGCGGTCTCGGCGTCTTCCAGCTGGTCGCAGACGGCCACCTTGAAGCCCGCCCGGATCAGCTTGGCCAGATAGGCTTCCATGGCATGGGCGGGGACCCCGGCCATGGGAATCGGAGCCCCGCCGTGCTGGCCCCGCGCCGTGAGCGTGATGCCCAGCGCAGCCGAGGCCTTCTGCGCGTCCTCGAAGAAAAGCTCGTAGAAGTCGCCCATCCGGAAGAAAACCAGGGCGTCTGGCTGACTGGCCTTGGCCTCGAAGAACTGCGCCATCACCGGCGTCGCCCCGGCCGCATCGGGCATGCTGGATACCTGGGCGTTCATCGTGTCGTGGATGCTATGCGGCCGCCGACGTCAGCGACACGAACACATCTTCCAGATCAGGCTCCTCGGTGGAGATGTCCTTGATGTGCAGGCCCGCCGCGCGCACCGCGGCCAGCACCTGTTCCACGCTGGACTGGCCGGTGCGATAGGTCACCGAGAACCCGCCTGCTTTCAGCAGTTTGGTCTCGAAGCCGGCAAGGGTCGGGGCAATCGTCAGCGGCTCCTCCGGCGTCACCAGCACCATGCGGGTGTCCATGCGGCGAAGCAGCGTCGTCGTAGGCTCACAGACCACGACCTCGCCGCGATTGATGATGGCGATCTGGTCGCAGAGCTCCTGGGCCTCCTCCAGATAGTGGGTGGTGAGCACGATGGTCACGCCCTTGCGGTTCAGTTCGAGAACGTAGTTCCAGAGCTGTTTGCGCAGTTCGACGTCCACGCCGGCGGTGGGCTCGTCCAGGATCAGCACCGGCGGATTGTGCACCATGGCCTTGGCAACCATCAGCCGGCGCTTCATGCCGCCGGACAGCTGACGGACATAGGCATAGGCCTTGTCCGCGAGACCCAGGGCGGCCAGCAGTTCGTCGGTGCGCCGCTCGGCCCGGGGCACGGCGTACATGCCCGCCGCCACCTCCATGGATTCCTTCGGCGTAAAGAACGGGTCGGCGGAAATCTCCTGCGGCACCACGCCAATAGCGGCGCGGGCGTCACGCGGACGCTGATCGATGTTGCGATCCCAGATCGAAACCTCGCCGCTGGTCTTCTGGCACAGCCCGGCCAGGATGTTGATAAAGGTCGACTTTCCAGCCCCGTTTGGGCCCAGAAGGCCGAAGATCGACCCTCGCGGGATCGCCAGATCGATGCCCTTCAACGCCCGCATCTCGGGCGTGGTCTTGGTGGCGGCATAGGTTTTGGTCAGGCCCCTGGCCTCGATGGCGAATTCCGGAAGATCCATGAGGGTCCTGAACCTGGGTGTTGTGCGTTGACGACGAAAGCCGCTCTCGCATACCTAAAGCCCAGCCTGCGCCGCGCCAAGCGGTTGGCACGCAAGGTAACACGTTCATGGCCCGCAAAGCTGCTGCGAAACCCACCAAGCCTGTCCAGCCGCCCACGGCGATCCCCGGACCCGCGCCCGAGGTGATCGCCGTCCACAGCCATCGCATCGCCTGCGATGGCGGCGGCGGTGCGTTGGGCCATCCGCGGGTCTTTCTGGAAATGGGCGAAGGCCCATTCGTAGAGTGCCCCTACTGCGATCGCCGTTTTGTGCGCGCGACGGGCCCGGACCACGGCCAGACCACTCCGGGTGTGTATGAGGGGTCCGGGGGGCACTAGGCCGGGGACAACAATGTGGGGTGTGGCGCGCCGGGCCGGTTCTCGCCATAACCGCCCCCATGTCGCTTGCCGAAGCTGAATTGCCACCGCTGGATGCGGCGCGGGAGATCCTGCGCCGGACGTTCGGGCATCCCGAATTCCGGGGGCTGCAGGCCGATGTGATCGCCGAGGTGCTGGCGGGGCGGAATGCCCTGGCAGTGCTGCCGACCGGGGGCGGCAAGAGCCTTTGCTATCAGATACCGAGTTTGATCCGGCCGGGCCTTGGGCTGGTGGTGTCGCCGCTTATTGCCCTGATGACGGACCAGGTGGCCGCTCTGGTGCAGTCCGGGGTGGCGGCGGCCAGGCTGGACAGCAACATCGAGCCGGAAGCCAAGGTCGAGACCTGGGCGCGGATAGACGCGGGTGAACTGGATATCCTCTACATCTCGCCAGAGGGTTTGATGCAACCCTGGATGCAGGACCGGCTTTCGCGCATTCCGCTGTCGCTGATCGCCATCGACGAGGCCCACTGCGTCAGCCAATGGGGGCATGATTTTCGGCCTGAGTACCGGATGCTGGGGCGTCTAGCTGATCTGTTCCCGAACGTGCCGCGACTGGCGGTGACGGCCACCGCAGACGCCCGGACGCGGGAGGATATCCGTGCGGAACTGCGGTTGGAGAACGACGCCGAATTCGTGGCCAGCTTTGCGCGGCCTGAACTGATCCTGTCGGCGGAGCGCAAGCGCGGTGCCGACAAGCGAGTGGTGGAGCTGGTCACCGCCCGACCGGGCCGTTCGGGCGTGGTATATGCCGGGTCGCGCGACAAGACCGAGAAGCTGGCCGAGTTATTGCGCGAGGCCGGGGTGCCGGCGCTGGCCTATCACGCCGGCTTGGACAAACGCCTGCGGGAGACGCGGCTGACCGAGTTTCTGGCGGCGGATGCGGCGGTGATGGTGGCGACCATCGCGTTTGGCATGGGGGTGGACAAGCCGGACGTGCGCTTTGTGATCCACGCTGATCCGCCGGGCTCGATCGAGGCCTACTGGCAGGAGATCGGCCGGGCCGGGCGGGACGGCGAGCCCGCCGAGGGGATCACGCTCTACGGCGCTGCCGACATGTCCTGGGCGCTACGCCGGATCGCCGAGCGCGAGATGGATGACGCGGTCAAGCAGGTGCAGGTGCGCAAGGTGCGCCAGCTCTACACGCTGCTGGACGGTGCCGGGTGCCGGGCGGCGACGGTGCGGCGCTACTTCGGCGAGGAGGGCGTCGAGGTCTGTGGCCAGTGCGACCTCTGCGCCGGAACCGTCGAGACCATCGATGCTACGCTGGCCGCACAGAAAGCCTTGTCGGCGGCGGCGCGGCTGGGCGGGCGGTATGGTCGCGGGCGGCTGGTGGATCACCTGCTGGGCAAGACCAAGGATGTGCGGCCGGAGGAGTCCTCGCTGTCCACCTGGGGGATCGGCCAGGAACTGTCGGCCGGGCAATGGCGCGATCTGTGCGAGCAGTTGCTGTTCGAAGGGCTGTTGCGCGAAGACCCCAATGACGGGCGACCCTTGGTCGGCGTTGGAGACGCCGAGGCGGTGCGCGCCGTGTTCCGCGGCGAGCAGCGGGTGATGATGTGCAAGCACCCCGACGGGGCGGAGGACGGCCCAAGGGTGGCACGCAAGAGCAAGCGTGCGCGGACAGCTGCGGCGGCTCTGTCACCCGCTGACCAGCCGCTGTTCGAGGCGCTGAGGGCCTGGCGCACCGCCCAGGCCAAGGCCCAGCACGTGCCCCCTTATGTGATCTTCAGCGATCGCACGCTGACCGAGATTGCGTCCGTCAAACCGTCCAGTCGCGCGGCGCTGGAACGCGTCAACGGCGTCGGCGAGGCCAAGCTGGCGCACTATGGCCAGGCGGTACTGGAATTGGTGGGTGGGTTTGAGGGGTAAGCGCTGGTCGTATTGCCCTTCGCCCCTTGTGGGAGAAGGTGGGCCGCGTAAGCGGGTCGGATGAGGGGTCTCGCCTAACTTGGCTCGCGTAACGAAAAAGGGCCGCAACGGCCATGCCGTGCGACCCCTCATCCATCAGCCTGCGGCTGCCACCTTCTCCCACAGGGGGAGAAGGAGACCGTTTCCTAGAACTTCGCCTTCACTTCCACGCCGATGGTGCGGGGGTCGTTGACGAAGCCGGTCAGGTTGTTGAAGTCGATGCCGCCTTCGAGGCTCTGGTCGTTGGTGATGTTGCGGCCGAAGGCGGCGATTTCCCAGGCTTCGCCGGGGGCACGGTAGCCGAGACGCAGGCCGCCTTCCAGCAGCCTGGCGTCGTTGTACTCGGCCGAATCGTAGAGGAAGAAGTTGATCTTCGAGCGATAGGCCCAGTCGCTGAACACGAACACCGAACCTTCACCCACCGGCCAGGAGTAGCCGGCGGTCACGCTGGCGATCCAGCGCGGCGCGTTGGGCAGGTTGTTGCCGTCGATCCGCACCGTGCCGGCGATGGGACCCACCGGATCACGAACCGTGCAGCCGGCACCGCAAGGCTGGGTGAACAGGGCTGAATCCCGGATTTCGGTGTGGTTGTACGACAGGCCGGCCGTCAGCATCAGGCGATCAACGGGTTGTGCCTCGGCGTTGAACTCGAAGCCGTAGCCGGTGGCCTTGTCGGCGTTGAGCAGGCGGTTGAAGTTGGCACCGCCGCCCACGGCCGTCACCTGCAGATCACTGGCGCGGTAGTAGAAGACGCTGGCGTCGAACCTTACGCGACCCTCGGCGGCGACACCTTTTACGCCAGTTTCATAGGACATGACGGTCTCCTTCTTGGCGATCGACAGTGTGTCGCCGAAGACCAGACGGCCCTGGATCGAAGGGGCCCGATAGCCGCGTGCGATGCGGGCGTAGAGGTTCAGATCGTCCGTGGCCGCATAGGTGGCGCTGACGTTGAAGCTGAGGTCGCTGGAGTTGGGGCTGGTGCGCAGGACGGCGGTGTTGGGCGCGCCGAAGGGTGAGCGGGTGCGCTGGGCCAGGAAGTCCTTGCTGTCATCGGAATAGCGGATGCCGCCGGCGACGTTCAGCTGTTCGGAGACGTCATAGTCGAGGTTGGCGAAGACGGCCCAGCTCTCGGTCTTCTGGTTCTGGTAGGCACGGCCATCGACCGTGCCGCCAGCCAGCGTGTTGAAGCTGTAGCTGTCGATCTTGATGCTTTCGTTGAAGTAGAAGGCACCGACCGTGTAGCCCAACGGGCCGTTGTCGCCGGCGAGGCGGATTTCCTGGGTAAACTGGCCGTGGAACGGCACACCGTCGGCGCTTTCCGACGGGAAGGGGATGAAACCGGGGCCGAAGGGCGGTGCGAACGAGGCGCCGAAGCCGCCGTCGATATCGGCGCGAGAATAGGTGTCGACCCGCTCATAGGCCGTGACAGAGGTGAGCATGGGCATGCCGTCGCCGAAGTCGTAGTTGAGCTTCAGGCTGGCACCCGAGGATTCAACCTTCTGGATGGCGCGGCCCTGGGCGTCCTGGCTGATCTCGTCGCGCTTGAACCCGGCGACGAAGTTGTTGGTACCCCGTTGGATGATGTTGGCGCGGAAGACGCGTGGCGTGCCGTCCAGGTGCTGATAGTGCAGGTTCAGTAGCGCGCTGAACTCGGCGGTAGGCGTGTAGAGCAATTGGCCGCGCAGGGCGTACTGGTCGTAGCCCTCCGAGTCGTTCTTGTCGCCCAGGCGGGTATTGTCGACCCAGTCGCTGCGGCGCTGATAGAGCCCCGAAAGGCGTGCCGAGAGGACATCGGCGATGATCGGGCCGGATACCGCACCCTCGAGGTTCACCGTCGAGAACGTTGCATAGGAGGCCGAGGCGTAGCCGCCGAACTCCTGGGTCGGTTTGGCGCTTTCGAACTTCAGCACACCGGCGGGGGTGTTGCGGCCGAACAGGGTGCCCTGCGGTCCGCGCAGCACTTCCACCTGGGCGATGTCGAACAGCGGGAAGCCCTTCAGCACCGGGTTTTCCAGCACCACCTCGTCATAGATGAACGACACCGGCTGGGAGGCATTGATGTCGAAATCGGTGTTGCCGAGACCGCGGATATAGGGGCGCGGGAAGGTGCGGCCGAAGCTAGATTCCAGGGTCAGGCTGGGCACGCGGGCCGAGAGCATGCGGAGATCGCCGCCGCCCGAGCGGATGGCGTCCAGCTTCTGGCCGCTGACCGCGGTGACCGAAAGGGGCACGTCGTTGATGTTCTCCGACTTCTTCTGAGCGGTGACGATCACTTCGCCCAGGGTGGCAGGTTCATCGGCGGCGGCGGCGGCCGTCTGCGGCGCAGCAAGCGCCAGGGCGAACCCGGAAATAGACATACTGGCCACAAGCATGGCGCGGATCGACGCAGTCGACTTCATCTGGAGAGACCTCTGGGATTGTCCGGCGACGGGGGAGCCTCGCCTTCTGGACGCTCTGCTACACCAGGGCGGGCTGCTTCGGCCTCGAACTTGACGCCTCTGTCACAATTCTGTCGGGTTGCGTAATCGGCAGGCAACAGTCGGCGGAATCGCAGGCGTGCGCTATGGCAGGCGGGACCCGGGCAAAGGAACACGCGCTTGAACGACTATGAGCTGAATGCGCTGGGCGCGCAGGGGATGGCGGCTCTGGAGCGCGGTGGAAACGCCGAAGCGCTGCGCTGCTTCAGCGCCATCGCAGCGGCCGGGCGAGCGGACGGCACGGTCTGGGTGGCGTTGGCCCTGGCCCGGCAGGCGCTGGGTGATCTGGACGGCCTGGTTCAGGCGCTGGACGCGGCGTTGACGCTCGAACCCCAGAACGTGCGGGCGTTGCTGATGAAGGGCGACGTGATGGCCGATCGGGGCGACCGTCGTGCGGCAGTCAGTTTCTATGGCGCAGCGCTGGATCTGGTGCCCAACACGGAAGGGTTGCCGCCAGAGGCTGTGTCCGAGATGGACCGGGTGCGCGGCGCGCGCGATCGACTGAACGACGCCCTGCACGCCGACCTGACGCGCGGTCTGATCGCGAGGGGCTACGATCCGGCGACGGCCAGCCCGCGATTCAACGAGTCGCTTGAGCTGCTGGCGGGCCGCAAGACACGGTATGTCCAGAAGCCCCGTTCGTACTTCTTCCCCGGCCTGCCGACGATCCAGTTCTATCCGCGCGAGGACTTCCCCTGGCTGGACACCATCGAGGCCGCCGCGGGAGACATTCTGGCCGAGCTGCAAGCGCTAATGGCCGATAGGCCGGGCTTGTTCGCGCCTTATGTGGAGGCCGAGATGAACCGGCCCGCGACCCAGGCCGACCTGCTGGAAAACGACGACTGGAGTGCGTGCTATCTGTGGCGCGACGGGGTGCCGGTGGCGGAGATCGCGGCGCGGTGTCCGAAGACCATGGCGGCCCTGGAGCACGCGCCGCTGGAGCGGATTGCCGGGCGCTCGCCCTTTGCGCTGTTCTCGAAGCTGACGCCCGGGGCGGTGATCGCGCCGCACACGGGGTTTCATAACTCCAGGCTGGTCTGTCACCTGCCGCTGATCGCGCCGAAAGGCTGCTGGTTCCGGGTCGGCAACGAAACACGGACCTGGGAGCCCGGCAAGGCCTTCGTCTTCGACGACACCATCGAGCACGAGGCCCGCAACGACGGCGCCGAGACCCGCATCGTGCTGATCTTCAATATCTGGCGGCCTGAGTTGACGCAGGCCGAACGCGGGCTGGTGGCCGGGCTGATGGAAGGGATCGCGGGGCTTTAGACGTCCACCTCCGCATCCAGCGCATTGGCCTGGATGAACTCGCGACGGGGTTCCACCAGCTCGCCCATCAGACGGCTGAACATGTCGTCGGCTTCGTCGGCGTGGTTGACGCGCACCTGCAGCAGGGTCCGGGCCTCGACGTCCAGGGTGGTTTCCCAGAGCTGGTCGGCGTTCATTTCGCCGAGACCCTTGTAGCGCTGGATCGCCAGGCCCCGGCGGCCATTGTCCATCACCGCGTTCACCAGATCGATGGGGCCACGCACCTTGGTGGCGCGGTCGCGGCGGGTGAAGGTGGCGGCACCGGAGAATACCTGGGCCAGCTCCTTGGAACGTTCCGCCAGGCGCCGTGCGTCAGCGGCGTGCAGCAACAGCTCGTCCAGCACCACGCGCTCGGTGACGCCGCGTTTGATGCGGGTGAAGGCGTAGCCGCCGCCCACCGCAGGTTCACCGCTCCAGGGGCCGTCGCCTTCTTCGGCGTAGAGGTCGAAGCGTGTGGCGGCGGCGGCGGGGTCGCCACCCTCGGCCAGCAGGCCGGCCATGGCCGCCTGTTCGATGGCGAAGGCCGGAGCCCGGGCGGCAAGCCGCTCGACATTGGCCTTGGCACCGCGCGCGGTCTGGACCAGGGCCAGCAGGTCGGCTCCGGTCAGGCGCTCGCCCGACGGCAAGTCGAGTGTGGCACCATCCACGCCCTCGTCGATCAGATAGATTTCCAGCTCCGGATCGTCCTTGAGATACCGGACCGACTTGCCCTTGGACGCCTTATAGAGCGGCGGCTGGGCGATATAGAGGTACCCGCGCTCGATGATCTCCGGCATCTGGCGATAGAAGAAGGTCAGCAGCAGGGTGCGGATGTGCGCGCCGTCGACGTCGGCGTCGGTCATGATGACGATCTTGTGGTAGCGCAGCTTGTCGATGTTGAACTCGTCGCGGCCTATGCCGGCACCCAGCGCCATGATCAGGGTGCCGATCTGGTCCGAGCCCAGCATGCGATCAAAGCGGGCGCGCTCAACATTGAGAATCTTGCCCCTGAGCGGCAGGATCGCCTGGTTGTCGCGGTTGCGGGCCTGTTTGGCAGAGCCGCCGGCGCTGTCGCCCTCGACCAGGAAGATCTCGGACTTGGCGGGATCCTTCTCGGCGCAGTCGGCCAGCTTGCCGGGCAGGGACGAGATATCCAGCGCCGACTTGCGCCGCGTCAGTTCGCGGGCCTTGCGGGCCGCCTCGCGGGCGGCAGCGGCCTCGGCGATCTTCTGAACGATCATCTTGGCTTCGACGGGGTGTTCCTCGAACCAGGCGGCCAGCCCCTCGCCGACCAGGCCCTCAACGGCCGGGCGGACCTCCGATGAGACCAGCTTGTCCTTGGTCTGTGACGAAAACTTGGGATCCGGCACCTTGACCGACAGCACGCAGGTAAGCCCCTCGCGCGCGTCTTCGCCACCGACCGAGACCTTCTCGCGCTTGGCCGTGCCGGAGCTCTCGGCATAGTTGGTTATGATCCGGGTCAGGGCCGAGCGGAACGCCGCCAGGTGGGTGCCGCCATCCCGCTGGGGGATGTTGTTGGTGAAGCACAGGACGTTCTCGTGGTAGCCATCGTTCCACCAGAGCGACAGGTCCAGCTCGACGTTTTCGCGCTGGCCGCGCACCACGATGGGCGTCTTCATGATCGGGGTCTTGGCCTTGTCGAGGTGGCGCACGAAGGCCTCGATACCGCCCTCGTAGTGCATCACCTCTTCGGTGGGCTCGGGTCCGCGCAGGTCCTTCAGCCAGATGGTGACACCGGAATTCAGGAACGCCAGCTCGCGCAGGCGGTGCTCCAGCGTCTTCAGGTCGAAATCGATGAAGGCGAAGGTTTCCAGAGACGGCAGGAAGGTGACCTCGGTGCCGGACAGGAACTCGCCGTTTTTGCGCAAGGGGGCGTCGCCGGTTTCCTTAAGCGGCGCGACGGAATCACCATGCCGGAAGGCCATCTCGTAAGACTTTCCGCCGCGATAGATCTTCAGCGCCAGCCGTTCCGAAAGGGCGTTGACCACCGAGACACCCACGCCATGCAGGCCGCCGGAGACCTTGTAGGAATTCTGGTCGAATTTTCCGCCCGCGTGCAGCTGGGTCATGATGACCTCGGCCGCCGAGATGCCCTCGCCCTCGTGGATATCGACCGGAATCCCGCGTCCGTCGTCGGTGACCGTGACGGAGCCGTCGGCGTTCAGGATCACCTCGACCCGCGTGGCCCAGCCGGCCAGCGTCTCGTCGATGGCGTTGTCGACCACCTCATAGACCATGTGGTGCAGGCCCGAGCCGTCATCCGTGTCGCCGATGTACATGCCGGGCCGCTTGCGCACCGCGTCCAGGCCCTTGAGAACCTTGATGGATTCTGCGCCGTACTCGGCCTGGCCGTTGTTCTCGGGAGTGTTGTCAGGAACCTGGGTTTCGTCGGTCATGATGCGTCCAGCTGAGGCACTTCGCGTCAGGGCGGGTAGAACCACCTGAGGTGCCCTATGGTGGCCTCGCGCGCGCGACGCGGAGCCGTAGGAATCGTGGGTTGTCTATACAGGGTTCGGGGCTGATTCTGCACGCTTTTCGGCGGGCGAGGCGTCTTACATCCCCCGCGTAGCGGCGGGAGGGGGACCGCGCCCCGCAGAGGGCGTGGTGGAGGGGGCAGGCATCATCCTCAGCGGGTTGATCGGGCTTCAATGGGTCGGTGAGTTTGGCTCGCCCCTCCACCCCCCGCTCTTCGGCGGGCGGTCCCCCTCCCGCCACGTCGTGGGGGAGGTAGGGGTCAGACTCAGCCCACCCAGGTGAGCCCCGACGGCTCAACCCGAAAGCCCTGAGACCGGCCCGCAAGCCCGTCGAACAGCATCTCGTCCGTTCCTGTCAGAAACGCTTGCAACCCCATGGCCTCGATCTCGTCGAACAGGGCGGCGCGCCGGTGGGCGTCGAGGTGGGCGGCCACTTCGTCCAGCAGCAGGATCGGGGCGGGCGCGTCCGCCACGCGCGCCAGCCGTGCCGCCTGGGCCAGCACCAGGTTGAGGATCAGGGCCTTTTGCTCGCCGGTGGAGCATTCGGCGGCGGCGCGGTCTTTTTCCACGTGGATCACGCTCAGGTCCCCCCGATGCGGGCCGCTGAGCGCGCGACCGGCGGAGGCGTCGCGGTCGCGAGCGGCGGCGAGGGTACGGGCCAGTTTCGCCTCGATGTCCGCCAGCGTGAACCCCTCCGCGGCCATCAATTCCCATTCCCCGGTCAGGGACAGCCGGGCTTGGGGGAAGGGCCTTTCGCCACGGGTGTCGATTTCTGTGGAGAGAGCGGTGAGCGTACGCGCCCGGGCGTAGGCCATCAGGGCACCGGCCTCGGCCAGCCTTGCCTCCAGCGCGTCGAGCCAGGCCGCATCGTTGGGGCCGTCGGTCAGCAGGCGCATGCGTTCACGCAAGGCCTTCTCATAGGCCTGGACGTGGGCGGCGTGGATCGGTTCGGCGGCGAACACCAGCCGATCGAAGAACCGGCGGCGGTCGGCGGCCCCCTCCAGAAAGAGGCGATCCTGGGCCGGGGTCAACCAGACCTGACGTGTGTGTTCCGACAGGCGGCCCGGGGCTACGGGCTCGCCCTCGACCCGCACAGCGCGGCGCGCCGCACCTGCGGTCTCGACACCGGTGCCGAGCCGGGTCTCCTCGTCGGCGGCGCGCACGGTGACGGCCACCGCCCAGGCGCGACCCGCAGCCTCGCCGGGCATCCGACGCCCGACCTCAGCCAAACCGGAGCCGCGCAATCCCCGGCCGGGAATGAGGAAGCTGACGGCCTCCAGCAGGTTGGTCTTGCCCGCGCCGTTGGGTCCCGCTAGCCACACGGGCCGGCCATCCAGCGCCAGCTCGGCTGTCGCATAGGACCGGAAATCGGTCAGGGTCAGGCGGGTCAGGGCGCAGGCGGTCACGGGCGCGGTCTTAGCCTGCTTCCGGGCGCGGTGCGAACAGGCCTGACTTCAGGGTGACAGAAACAGGCCGCCGGCGATCAGCCCGGCGATGGCACCACCACTCAGCACGGTGCGCAGGGCCGGGTACCAGGCCGGCACGCCCTTGGCCCGGATGTCCCATAGCCACTGCAGCGCAAGGCCTCCGATCAACCCGCCGACCTGCCAGAGCCGCATGTCGGCCGGCAGCATCACGAGGCCCAGCGCAAACAGCGTCGGCAGCATCGCCAGCGAGACGGTCAAGGGCGAAGGCGATGGGCGCGCGACCGCCAGCCCCCAGCGCGCGCCGCCCAGGAACGACAGGATCAGCGCCGCGTAGGCGATCAAAAGCAACATCGCGGCATCGCGATATGCCGGCACCATCACGCCCACCAAGGGCGGCCCAAAGAATCCGCTCAGCCCCAACAGGCCGTAGATCAGGACGACCCGGGGGGTCTCTGACAATCGGGCTTTCACGCTTACCTGAGCTCCCGAGGCGGGCCGGCGAAACGGCTGAACCCCGCCTGTAGCCCGGGGCGCACCACCAGAAACAAGCGATAGGCGCGCTCCAGCATCCACAAAACCGTCGGGATCCGCGCCAGACGTCCGAAGGGCCGCAGCACCGGGATCGCCCGCCACATTGCCGCGAACGCGGCGGCCCCGGACACCAGCGGCCCGTCCGCCTCGCGGGCGTGGAAGCGTTCGAGAAGCGTCGCGCGATCCAGGGGGCAGGACCCGCCTGCGGCCAGGTTGACAAAGTCGATCCCGCCACGCCGATCCAGCCGCCGGAGCCAGGCGATCTCGCGGCTGCACAGCGGGCAGTCGCCGTCGTACCAGACCGTGACCGTGGGTGTTGGCGGCTCGAGCATCATGTTCCGTTGGGCCTCTTGCGGGAACACTTAGGGGCCCCGTGGTCTCACTGCAATTGGTTCGGGAAGCGGGTGACCTTCGGCGCGCCCCGTCCTATCGTAGGGACATGAGCGAAACACTTGAGAACGCGACCCCAAGGTCGACCGACGGATCGGCCATCCGGCTATACTTGGTCGACGGGTCGGGTTTCATCTTCCGCGCCTTTCACGCCCTGCCACCTTTGACCCGCAAGAGCGACGGCGTGCCGATCGGGGC
>CAMCXF010000068.1 GCA_945883235.1 Phenylobacterium deserti
ATCTCAGCACATCGCCCGGAGCAAGCGCGCAGACGCACGCGAGACGACGCATACGAGCCGAGGGCCGGAGATGGCGAACAGTCGGTAGGCGGATCACATTGGGCTGGAGATTCAAGGCCCCGTGGATCGGGGCGTGAGGCGCTGCGAACTTCCGCTTTGGGTCCAGGCTGTCGTCTAATCGCGAAGAAATAGGCAAGCCCTATTTGTGGTCTGGACTGTCCTTTGCCGGGAGCACGGTCGTCTTCGCGGTCGACAGCCTCGGGGGATTGCGGACGTTGCGTCCAGCGCCCAGCCACACACATAAACGCCACTGATCCTGCGACCGGCGGCGTAGGTCCGTCAGGCATCGGTTGCTAGACGACCACAGCCTTGCGGCGGCGGATCATCGAGCCGGCAGCGCCGAACCCCAGGATCGTCATGGCCCAGGTCGCGGGTTCGGGAACGGCACCGGCGGGGCTGCGCGTCAGTTGAAGCGGCCCGAGGTGGCCTGCGCCTTGTGCCCCTGCCCGCTGCCGTCCTTCGGCTCCTCGCCCGCCGGCGGCAGCGGCGGCGGGTTGCACGCGCCGCGCTCGGGGCCCTTGCGGTTGACGGGGACCCGGGTCGGCGCGCCGGGCGGCTTCAGATACCGGTCGAACCAGTCGATGGCGGCAGTGATCGCCCGCGTCCGCTCGGCGCCATAGACGCCGTAGTGGGTGATCTTGGGCAGCATCACCATCTTGCGCGGCCCCGTGACCCGCTCGCAGGCCATCTGGCCGTTGAAGACGTTGGAGAACAGCTCCTCCTTTTCCGCCAGGACGAACAGCGCGGGCTGGGTCACCCCGTCCGCCTCGTCAACCGGCGTCCAGCGTGGCGCCTTGTTCCCCACCGGCGCACCGACCAGGCCGTCCTCCAGGGCACCGGGCGCGCGCATGCGCTCGGCCGGATACGGTGCCTGGCCGCTGGCGATGCGTGAGGCCGCGGCGTCCCCCTCGGCGATCACCCTGGCGGGGTCAGGCTGGTAGGGCTTGGACGGGCGCAGGTCCGCCCAGGTCACCTGGCTGACCAGCGCCTTGACCCGCAGGTCGTGGGCCGCGGCATGGACGACGTGCCCGCCGGAGAGGTCGGCACCACGCAGGCCGATGCGCCCGGCCTCGACCATCGGCTGGGTCGCCGCGTAGCTGATGGCGTTGAACCAGTCCTCGCTCTGCTCCCCGGGATCGACATAGCGGCGCAGCTCACGCACCTCCGACGTGAACGTCCCGCCGGCGCCCCCTGCGGCCGCCCGGGCGCCGGTCAACGCCAAGCGGCCGTCGCTGTCGCCCCATCCGCGAAAGTCGAACAGCATGACCAGATAGCCGGCCCGCGCCAGGTCCACGGCGTCCTCGCGAAGCGTCGCAGCCGTGGCCCCCCAGCCGGGCGCCATGATCACCGTGGGCAGCTTCCCCCCTTCGGCCTCGGTGGCATAGAACCACTGGGCCGTCAGGCGGACGTTCTCGCTCAGCAAGTCCGTGGCTTTGAAGCCGATCCCCTCGGGCGGGCGATAGTCGCGCGCCGCGGGCAGGCCCTGCAGCGTGGCGGGATCTACATCCTGCGCCTTGGGCGCGCTGCTGCCGGGATCCTGCAGCGATATGGTCTGCGCCAAGGCCGCGGACGCAACGGCGAACGCGGCACCGCAAACCCACGGGAGAAGCCCGGATTTCATACGCTACCCCAGCTGCGCTGATGACGAGGGCGGACGGAAGTAGTCGTCGTAGATGCCCAGCACCCGGTACTGCATCTCCAGCGTCTCATCCCCCTCCTTCTTTCGCAGCACCACGGTCCCGCTATAGAGGTTGGGCGTGATCCGCTTGAGCTGCCCCGCCTCCGATGGCGTCTCCCAACGATCGCCTGAGGCGGACAGCCCGCAGGGCTCGAAGGTGCCTAAGAGATCCTTCTGCTCGGGCGTCGGGATGTCGTCGTTGGGCGTCGCGGACATCCAGGCCGTGCTCAGGTTGCTCCGCCTCCATACGGTGTTGATGCAGCGCCCATCCGGCGAGCGGAAAACGCGCACCGTCCGGGAATAGGTCCAGCCCCCACCGTCAAACACAGCCGCCCGCTGATAGATGTTGAAGACGATGCCCAGGCGGAACGCCGGCTGGTCGGGGACCGGCTTGGGGACGAGCTTCGTCTGCACGGGCTGGATTGTCTCGACCTTCTCCTCCTGCACGGCCTGCTGGCGCATCAGCATCAGCGCGGCCACCAGGATCAGGAACAGGAACAGGATGCCGATGAACAGGTCGGTGAACGACACGAACGGGCCTTCCTCATCCGCCCGCGCCCCCGACCCCGGGCGTCGCCGCAACCGGCCCGTCATCATGCGCCGCCCTGTCGCGGCGCCGCCGGCCCGAATGAGATGACGGAGTCCTTCGCATTGGCCTTGATGGCCGCCGCCGTCTCCGCGATCGCCTCGCTCAGGGGCGCCAGATCCAGCTTCGATATCCGCGCGAACACGGCCTCCCGCACAAGATCGATGTCCGTCTGGCCGGCCAGGCCGGCCTCCGGCGGACACCAGGCCGCGGCGATGTCGCGATCGGTGAGCGCCCGGTCGAAGGCGTCGCCCAGGCGCGAGATGTGCTGGGCCCGCTCCGAGGTGGAGCGATAGATCTGCACCACCAGGGCGCAGCCGACACCCACCGCGGAAATCCAGAACTTGTTGGCGGCCGTCGCCAGCAGGACCTGGATGAAGTCGCGCATGTGCGCGCTCTGCGCCTCGGCCGATCCCTGCGCGGTGCCGATGTTCGCGCTGGCGATGGTCAGCGCCGCGATCAGGCCCATGAAGGTGCCGAGCAGCGCCAGCCGGATGATGAAGTCGCCAAAGCCGCTCAGGCCCCGGTGCAGCCGCCGGTACTCGTCCTCCAGCATGGTCCTGGCCGGACGCAGGCCTTCTAGGCTGTGGCGCGCCGCTGGCACGGCCGCGATTACGCCCAGGTAGCTGGCGGTCGCCCTGGCCGTCGCGGAGGCGGGGTTGCGCCAGACCCTGTGCTCCCCAAGGTCATCCTGGCGGCACGCCTCGTGCGTAAGGATGCGCGCCCCCGTCGACTCGTTCAGCAGCAGCAGCTGCGCCACCTTCCCCGAAGCGTCGAGGCCATGGGCCGCGTCGACCACCTTGGCGATCTCGCGCGAAACCTTGGCTTCCGCGGCGATCGAGATCTGGTTTCGAACGATGCCGCCGACGGTCAGGAGAACGAGCAGTCCGGAATAGACGAACAGGAACGAGCTGGACGAAAATAAACTGGCTATATCCACGAAAGCTTCCCCTGCACGCCCGTCCGCGCCCCGCCACGCCACGCGTCGGAAGCGGCCGCTGGCGTCGCGGCGGGACTAGGCCACCGTCCGGTGAGCCGCGAATGTCCTATTTGTAGCGCCACCGCAATATCTGCGAGGGACGCGGCCCGACCGGACAAACTTGGGCGCTTACCCAATTCCGCTCATCCCGGCGAATGCCGGGACCCAGATCCCTTAACTTGAACGCTGATTGGACCAGCTCCGAGCTGTTGGAGGGCGTTGTCAGGCTAACCTCACCGAGCCAAGGAAGCGCCTTCCCGATGGCCCGGTCAGGCAGCCGCGGTCGCAGCCGCCCGCGCTTTATGGGCCTCAGCGCGGAGTAGGCGAAGGGCCGGTCCGCGGATCAGGTGGGGCTGCGGATCGAGGGCATTGTAGACGACGGTGACGTAAGACTTGGGTCCGCTTCGGGTCGGAAGCGGTACTTGGCTCCAAGCCCGAAACCGGACATTGCCACGTTCAGGATGAGGGAGCGTCTTCGCCGACCACGGAGACCCGTTCACCGTAGCGGGAGTTCGGATAGTAGTCCCAGACCGCCTGGTGCTGTGTGCACCGGTTATCCCAAAGGGTCAGCGTATTGGGCCTCCAGTGCACGCGACAGTGCAATTTGGGCTCGCGCTGTAAGAGACCAAACAGCATATCCAGGATCGCGCGGCTCTCCCAACGCTGCAGCCCGACGATGTGGCTCGTGAAACCTGAGTTGACATAGAGGATCTGCCGACCGGTCTCCGGGTGACGGGCGATCACCGGGTGCTCATGACGCGGATAGCCGCCCTCGGGAGGCTGGGATTTGTAGTTTCCAACATAGGGTAAAGCGCCGTCATGGACCGCGACGAGGCCTTCCAGGAACCCCCTCAGGGTCGGAGAAAGCATCTCGCAGGCCATGTACATGTTGGCGAACAGGGTATCCCCGCCGCCGCACTCCGGGGTCTCGGTAATGTAGAGCGCCGACCCGAGGGGCGGGATCGCGTCGCAGGTGACGTCGGTGTGCCAACCTTCTCCGGCGGTGTAGGCCGACTGGGCCGTCGTCTTGACCACAAGCACTTCTGAGTCCTGCAGGGCAGACCGCGAGTGATGCATCGGGTGCACGTGCAATCGCCCGAAGTGACGTGCAAACGCCTTGTGGGCCTCACGGTCCAGATGCTGATCCCGGAAGACCAGAACCATCCAGTCGGCCCAGGCCCGGCGCAGATCACCAAGCAAGGTCTCGGACATGGGCCGCGACAGATCGAGCCCCTCGATCTCAGCTCCGATATGCGGCGAGATCGGCGTGATGCTGAAGGATCCGTAGTCCGTGCGGCGCTGCGGGCTGACCGGAACGTGCTTGGAGAGCGCAATGTCGTTCAAGATAGTCCTCCTTGTCGCGGGCTCCCTAGATCGGCCGCCCGCTAGCCTAGAGTTCCGCCGATCGAACGTTAGGAGGCGCAGTCTCGCTTGTCGACTTGATCTGGACAGGGCGGTGGCGTCAGCCCTGATGCATGTCGGACCGGACGAAGGACGCCCGTGAAGTACCCAAGGGCATTTCACAGCGACCTGTTCCCGCAAGCCGGAACCGGAACTAAAGTGAAGCCTGATGCCCGGGCGGACCCCTCTGCCGTGCTCGATCGCCAAGGGTGAACATTATGGCAAGCAACGAACAGGTCGTGCGGGACTTCATCGCCGCGTGGTCGCGACTGGACGCTGACGAACTCGTTCAGTTCTTTTGCGAGGATGGAACCTACCACAATATGCCGACAAAGCCGGTGACCGGCCATGACGCCCTGAAGCCGTTCATCTCGGCCTTCCTGAAATCCTGGACAGCGACCGAGTGGGACGTGGTGACCCTCATCTCCAGCGGGAACATCGTGATTGCTGAGAGGCTTGACCGCACGATGGTCGGAACCAAGCCGGTCAACCTGCCCTGCTGCGGCGTGTTCGAAATGCAGGATGGACACATCAAGGTCTGGCGCGATTACTTCGACATGGGCACCTACGCCTCGGCATTGCGCGACTGACGTGGCGAGGCAGAAATGCTCGCCCATCCCGGCCCGCGTCGATCATCTGCGCCACAGGCGCCGTCAGGCAGTCTTGTGTGCGACCCGCTGATTGCCAGGGGGGCCCTGCAAACTCTAACGTCCGCTTCGGTTCGAGGCTGTGTAAAAACTCGGGCGACGCAACTTTCAGCGCAACAATTTACCCGGATCCAGCGCCTCAATGCCACTCAGCGCAAAACATGGTCGCGTAGTCAGCTGCAGGCGGTTGAAACTTGCGCGGGATTTTCGCAGGGACGCGTATTCACACAGCCTCGGGGGTTAGCGGACATTGTGAGGATGCCAGAACCCAGCCGATCGCAGGCCACCTCATCAGCCGCAGCATCTACCGTTCCAGAGGATCAGACACCTTGGCCAAGTGGCGCGCCGTCATGGGCTAGAGCCAGGCTGGATCTGAGGAAACGGTGCCAATCTGGAGACCTGTTACCGTCAACCTGACAGCACCGCTGGATCTCCCTCAGGCCCGCCCGCCCATTGCGCGATCTTGGTCAGCAAATCTCTGACAATGATCGGTTTGGCGATGTGGTCATTCATACCGGCCTGGGTGCACTCGGCCAATCGCGTCACCGGCTCTCGGGGCGTCACCACGCCGGTCACTGTGCTCGGCTGCGACCCATGAGAAAGCAACAGGCTAGGCGAAGATCGCCCGCACACCCGCCTCCGGAAGGTGAGCGACCCAGCGATGGCAGACGGGGCAGCCGCCGATCAAGCCCGCTGGCTAGATCCGATCTCAGCCGGCCTGAGCTTGGTCCGGGCCACCGGGTTTGCGTTGGCCGGGCCGTATTGCCTCAGCCGGCCGTCTTGAACCCGCCCTGTGTTGGCAATATCGAGACTCGCGAAACCATCCCCAAATCGGAGTCCTGAAGCATCTGACTGTGCATGATGTAAGGGCCTGAAAAATCATCAAACCGCATCCGAAATGTGACTGATGTCGGCATTTCCGGAGTCCCGCCACCCGGCAACGTCACCGTATCACACCAATAGGGGCTAATCGATGTGCCGTTAACCTTGGTTACATACATGGGATTCACGTGAATATGAAATGGACGACAAATACTGTTGCAGTTAAATATGGTCCATTCTTCTACGGAGTTTTGCGGGACATATTGGATAATTGAATTTGATAATTGTAAATTGTAATTGTCATTTGATAATGCGGCAGGTTTTACGTACGTCGCATTTGTCACGTTTTTCTCTGATGTCGGCGTAATTTCATGATCTGCTTGGGTGAGTTTACGCCTGACAAATCGCTCTGTATCAGAGGCTAAAGATCCAGCGGTCGCCACGAGTTTTTCCCAGTAAGATTGGGAATCCTGCAGATTTATTGATTCAGTATTGCCCGTTATGTTGAGAACAATAATACGCTTTCTACCACCCGACCCCGCGAGTTCTTGATCACTTATGGGTTTTAAGAAATCCGAAACCGGAAGAGGTGTGTCTGGTATAGTCTGCGCTATAAATTTTCGATCATCGACCACAACAAGCTTGGCCAGTACATCTCCAGGCAATAGTACTTTTTCTAGCCCGTCAGCAATTTTCACCGGCAGCGTTCTCAGTAGGTAGGTGCCTGGTTTTCCGGCCTTTATGATCACCGATGAGCGATTTCCTGCCGAAAGAACCAACCCCTCGCCGCCGTTCTGGCGGGCATCTGGAAATTCTTGATAGGTAGCGGTACCCCAACCATCCTGCGTAAATTGATGTAGAATGTGACTATCCAGATTTAGGTTTAGGCGGTTGAATATCTGCGTATTGATAAACCGCCATCTCTGGACCTCACCACTCCGCATCACAATCGTCGGCTGACGTACGCCATTGATCAGAACCGGCTGCGCATCCAGATAGTCTTTGCCATTATTCTTGACGCCATGACCTGTCGAATGATTACCAATTTGGTCGAATTGCTCAAGAGAGCCAGCGTTTACGCCATAGACACTGCTGAACCCATCGTGCGCAAAGTAGGGCGCCTGGAATAGAAAAATCAGCTCTCGCGCCCGTGCCATCTCAGGCAGATCATCCACGGGTCCACGAACCAGGATGGCACCCTGCATGAGGCTGGCAGCCTGAAGCGCGCTGGAGCCATGAAATTGAGGGTGATAATAAAACGGACCCGCTGGATGATTGGCTGGCAAGTTATAGACATACTGACGGGAATCGCCTCGCGGAACCACGCCACCTGAGTTCGAATCTACGACGTAGTCACCATATTCACGGCTCTTCGAGTTGTTATAAATTCCGGGAAAAACATGAAGACCGTGGGTGTGTAAGTTGGTCGTATTAGGCTTCATGTAAAGAAGCGGATCATTGGGTGCGGCCGGTGGGTTGAACGGCAAATTATTGGTCAGTTTGATACGCAGCTGGTCGCCGCCCTTGACCACCAATGTGGGACCAAAGACCTCTGGACCTTTGGTGTTGTAACCATAGGCGCGCAAAGAGACGGCATGTTTCTTTGACGGGTCAAATCCCGATAGCTTTGTGTCCAGATAAGAAGCCGTCAGATCAATGTCGAGCAAACCATCTTTCGATTCAAGCATCGTCGGCTGGACAAACGTTTGTGTCGGAATGTCGCCGTGGTCTGCCTCATCATTCCGATCGCAAGCGTTGAACGCCACTGAAACCGCAAGTCCTGAAACGACACGTAGTCCCAGCCCTAAAAATTGACGCCGACTGTCTTCGGGACCGCTGCCATCTGTCATAGTCGCGACCTGGCCCGCGAGCGAATGTCCAGGAAGGGGTTTGGACTCATCTGGCAAAGGTCGGCCTTGCCGATTTGGTTTGAGGCGTTGCTTCCCCAGCCAAACAGATGGCTCTTTCCGAGTGCGACTGCGTGCATTTCGCCGGCGGCAATGGCGCGGATTCCTGAGAGATCGGGGATGGCCACAGGACGTGACCGCGTTTGATGATCACCCAAGCCCAGCTGGCCCATGCCATTCCAGCCCCAGGCGTAGACTTTTCCCGACGAGGCCAGAGCAAGAGAATAATGCATTCCGGCCGAGATTTCGGCAATTGCCTCCGAAAATCCAATTTTCCGAGGTCGGTTGATAAAGGAAGATGTTGTGTCTCCCGATTGATTGAAATGGTTACTACCCCACCCATAGACCTCACCGTCTTCCGTGAGCGCTAAAACATGGGTGGACCCCACCGCGAGACGTTTTATATTGGGCGAGAGTTCAACTAATTCCGGATTGGAAATGGACTTCAGATGTCCCAAACCCAGCTGTCCGGAACTGTTGCTGCCCCAGGCATAGACTTTTTGATCATCCGACAACGCGAGCATGAAGCAGTCGCCGATAAACACGTCTTGCATGGGCGGGATCCCTGAAATGGGTGCGGGCGAGGCGTTTATTTGACCGGTTTTTCGGCCCAGAGCGCCGTCAACATTCAAACCCCAGGTGTGAAGGCCACCGACCTCATCTATCAAACCGAATAGACATTGCCCGGCCGCGATCTTGCTGGCGCTGGCGACCTGCGCGAGGGCAGAGGGGGCTTCGGAGATTGGCTCGTGGCCACCCATGCCCGTTTGGCTGAACCCCCAGGCGAATGGCTTTTGATCGGAAATTCCGAGGCTGACGCCGTATCCGGCCGAAATGTGGGAGTAAAGGGACGGGGCCGACACATAGACAGGCCTCGGGTCTGACTCCTTGAATGCGCCGCAAATATCTTTGAAGGGGGGCACCAAGCGGCCACTGCCGGCCCCCCCCCAACCTAGAACTTCTCCAGACGTCAGCAGCGCCAAAGTCTGGTCTTTCCCGGCACTGATGGCAGAGATTTCAAGAAAATCCATAGCATTCCCCATGGAGTCGAGAAATCAGTAAATCACTTCAGGAAATTGTTGATGATTTTAGAAAGGAACTGGAAAATGGTCAATTGATCAGTTGCCGCGAGTATTTTTATGTCTTGTTCCAAATTTTGAGAGGGGATTGCAGTCGCGATCGAAGGGATCAATCCAACGATCTTACCGTAGTCTAGACCCTG
This sequence comes from Phenylobacterium deserti, assembly GCA_945883235.1. Taxonomy (GTDB): domain Bacteria; phylum Pseudomonadota; class Alphaproteobacteria; order Caulobacterales; family Caulobacteraceae; genus Phenylobacterium; species Phenylobacterium deserti_A. The sequence continues at coordinate 9,303 of CAMCXF010000068.1, forward strand.
CGTCATATCGCTGTTCGGCAGTGCTTTGGCATAATCGACAACGCCATGGAAGCAACCAACAGAATACGGATATTCTCGATTCACATGGTAATGATAAATACTGATCATTTTGCCATCCCACATAACGGAGGCAGTGTGGCCATGGCATTTATCCAGTTGCGTGTTGGTGATCATCTGACCATCCTCACCGCGTGGTCCATAGATGCCGTAACCGTCCAGGGCATATCCAAATAGGGGAGATGGACCAGATTTTCCCTGGTTCGGGAAGCACTTCCAGGAATATCCGTGAATATGGTATTGCTTGTTGTAGGGATGACCCCAGCACTGATCCAGAGGCAGTGCGGACGCGGGATTGTACCAAGACGTCGCCGAATTGGCCAATTCAATGTGCCAAGGTGTTCCGTGTATCGAAACGCCGACAATCAATGACGCAATGGGCCCTGGTAGGACTTGCCCATCAGGACCTTTGGGATTCTCCAGAGGGGTTTTCGGAATATAGCTTTCGAAATTATAAGTCGAAACTGGTATTAAATCTGCGGTGGGATAGAGGTCGCTGCCGCCCGGCAACGCATTGTAATAAGGGTAAGCCGGCGTATTGGGTTGGACCGGGAATGTACCAATTGCAAAATTGGGTAGTCCATTCCCCTTGAAATATCTATACGGTATTCCATTTATCCCGGCCGTATTGGTGCTGGTTGTATCGGTGATAGTCAGATTAAATCCCGCGGGATCAATGTTTTTTACGTTAACTGTACCGCTGACGTATGGCATCGCCGAGATCAGGATTGTATTTTGGGCCTGATCAATCCAGGGATAAGTGGATTGCGCCAATTGAGTGTTCAGTGGCAGCGGGCTCTTTGGAATCAGGCCGAAGACGGGACTTAAACACAAGCCGTTGACCGCGCACAGAAAGGGACTCATGCCGTTGGCAGAATTGGTCAAAGTCGTGGGTGTGCCCGGATCAGCGGTGGGCGTTTCCGCATCAGGGTCCGGTATGGATCCCCCCCCGCAAGCCGCCAAGATCAGGGTCGATGCAAGTAATAGTCCCGGTGCGAATGCCGGTTTGGCAAATGCTTTACAATGGGTCTTTCTATTCGTCATTTTTGCCTGCGGTGCTTGCATGTAGATCTAGAGAAATAATGAGATGTTTGCGGGGTCTTTGGCGCGGTGAGATCGTATCACTAGCGTTTCCGGCGATAGTGTGATTCTAGCGAACGTGCTGTGACATCACCGGCGCGGGAGACACGGCGAGGCCCCCGCTCAGCGTCACCCATGACACGGCCGTCATCAGCGACTGACGACTGCTGGTTCTGGGCAGGAGGGGGAGCCCGTGGGCGCACCGGTTGGGCATCTGTTGATCTTCCTAACCGCAGGCATGATCTGCCCCACTGCGGCCAAGGAGGGACCGCGCGGCTACGTGAGTGAAACCGCGCCTTCGATCAACTGCGCAAGCACGCATTCTCGCGCGCAAATGCGCCACCGACTCCCAGGCCTGCGCCGCCCGGCATGACGATGCTGCGGTAGACCCCACCCCTATCGAGGCTCCGGAGCTAGAACCGGCCGGAGACCCTGAGGGTATAGGATCGTGTTCCAAACCCGCCAGTCGCCGCGCGGGTCTCCACGCTCGTAAGGTTTTGGGCGCGCGTCCGGTCGGGTGTGAAAAAACGTCGCTCCCGAACATCGGTCGGTCGCAGAATGTCCGCGACGGTGAAGCGGACGAGGGCATTCTTTATCGCGGTGCTCTCTACGAACAGGTCGATACTTGGCGCGTCCCAGTGGTTTGTCCGCTGTTCCCGGAGGCGGAAAAGCTGCGTGCTGTCCGTTCTCTCGTACGACACCCCCCAGAGCAGCTGCAGGCGGGGCAGTGGCTGGCGGATGTCGACAGAATAGTTCCACTCGGTCTCTTCGGAGAACCGACGCGAGCGACCAGTGACCGGGTCCGTCGCACGGGTGTTCTGGACAAGCCCGTTGAGCCGAAGTTCGCCGCGCGGGATACCCATGGCATCGAGCGGCGCTGTCAAATCCGCGCGCAGCCCGCCTGGCCAGAGCGGCACCGCAAAGTCTGCCTCCACCGCATCATCGGACCGTTCATCCCCCCAAAAAATCCCAAAAATACAAATAACACAGTGGATTACTGACTATATACAGCCCCCGGAGATCCATCCCCAACCGCCAGGGCCAGCCCGTCGATCTGTACACCTGAATATACAGCGACTTGTGACAAACGCCGGATGCAAACGCCGTTGGCAAACTGGCCGCGCCTGCACCGCATCGGCCTCACGCCAGCGCACGGCTCGCCACTCACGGGTCGGCCATCGCACCACGACTCTCTGTATACGCAGCTCCCATGTCGCTCCCCGTCCGGCTGGGCCTGTTCTATTCCGCGATTTTTATCGGCGTGGGCGCAGGTTCGCCCTACATGCCGCTGTGGTTTGCCGAGCGCGGCCTGAGCGGTGCCCAGATCGGTTTGATCCTGTCGCTGCCGATGATCGCCCGCGTCATCACTGCCCCCTTGCTGGCAGTGTGGGCCGACAGCTTTCGGCTGCGGCGGACCGCGCTGATCTTCATGAGCCTGGCGGTCGCGGTGGCCTATGCCTTGATGGCCCTGCCGCTGGGGTTTGTCGGCTGGACCGTGGTCTGGTTCGCCGCGTCCTCGGCCTTCGCCACCATCCCGCCGCTCACCGATGTGATCGCGCTGAAGCGATCCCGCCGCGACGGGTTCAACTTCGGCTGGCCGCGCGGGTTGGGCTCGGTGGCCTTCATGGTGGCTAACGTCGGCATGGGCGCGATCCTGACCTGGGGGTCACCGGATCTGGTGCTGGTCTGGATAACGGCAGGGGTGGCGCTGACCGCGCTCGGCGCGCGCCTGTTGCTCCCGGCGGATCCGGTGCACGAAGGGGACCAGATCGCCTCCACGTCCGGTCGGTTCGCCGGCATCGGCGAGTTGCTGCGCGACCCGGCCTTCATGACCGCAGCGCTGGCGGCGGGCATGATCCAGTCGGCGCATGCCTTCTACTACGGCTTCTCCACCCTGGCCTGGAAGGACCAGGGCATCCCGGCCGGCATGACCGGCATCCTGTGGGCGGTGGGCGTCGGCGTCGAGGTCGGCTTCATGTGGTTTCTGGAACCCTGGCGTCGCCGGATCGGCCCCCGGACACTGCTGATGATCGGTGGCGTTGCCGCAATCATCCGCTGGACGGCCATGGCCTTTTCACCGCCGCTCTGGCTGCTGTTTCCCCTGCAGGCCCTGCATGCGCTGAGCTACGCCGCCGTTTTCTTCGCCTCCCTTCAGCTGGCCGAGCGCCTGTCGTCACCCCGGAACGCCTCTGCCGCCCAGACCATCAGTTCGGCCCTTTCGGGTGGGGTGCTCATGGGCCTGGCGACCCTGGCATCCGGCCCGCTGTTTGATCGTTTCGGCGCCCACGGCTACCTGCTGATGTCCGCCATGGCCGCCACGGGAGTTGTGGCCGCCTTGCGCCTCTATGGAGTGCGCAAGCTCGACCCCGCCTGACGTGGCGACACACTTGATCGCCCTGACCAGCGCGCCAAGAATGAGCCTGAACGGAGTACTCTAATGCGCGCATTGAACGTTACCGCCCCCTGGGGCCTGGATGCCATCCAGGTGGCGGAAGTGCCCGACCCCGTGGCCGGGCCAGGCCAGGTACTGGTGCGGATGAAGGCGGTGTCGCTGAACTATCGCGACCTCCTGATGGTCAACGGCATGTACGGGCGAGGCAGTGCCGGCACCAAGGATGTGATCACGCCCTTCTCCGACGGCTGCGGTGTGATCGAGGCGGTGGGCACCGGCGTCACGAAGTTCAAGGTCGGCGACCGGGTCGCCACCCTGTTCTTCCAGAACTGGACCTCCGGCCCGCCCAATTTGGAAAAGCTGATGTCGGCCCTGGGCTTCCCGATCCCCGGTGCCGGTGCCGAGCTTCAGGTCTTCGGCCAGGACGGTGTGTCCAAGGTTCCGGAGTTCCTCACCGATCAGCAGGTGGCGACCCTGCCGTGCGCGGGTCTCACCGCCTGGCGGGGGCTGTTCGAGGACGCGCGGCTGGAACCAGGCGATACAGTGGTCCTGCAGGGCACCGGCGGCGTCTCAATCTTCGGTCTGCAGTTCGCCCGCGCGGCGGGCCTGCGGACCGTCATCACCTCGTCGTCTGACGAGAAGCTGGCGCGCGCCAAGGCGATGGGGGCCGAACACCTGGTCAACTACAAGACCACGCCCGCCTGGTCCGGACCGGTGCGCGAGGCCACCGGCGGTCGCGGCGCAGACTTCATCATGGAGGTCGGCGGTGGTGGCACCATCCAGGAGAGCATGAAGGCGATCCGTATCGGCGGCCACATCGCCATCATCGGCGTGGTGGCAGGCGCCGGGGACCCGTTCAATCCCGCCGCCCTGATCGGCAACTCGGCCAAACTGCAAGGCCTGTCGGTCGGCTCACGCGACATGTTCGAGGCCATGTGCCGGGCGATTGAGTTGCACAAGATCGCCCCGGTGGTGGATAAGGTATTCCCCTGGACCGATGCCAAAGCGGCGTTTTCCGCCATGGCCGGGGGCGAACACTTCGGCAAGATCGTGCTGCAGTTCTAGGAGGACGGCCATGAAGACCAAGGGGATCAATCACCTGGCGCTCGTCTGCCACGATATGGCCGAGACGGTGAAGTTCTACACTGAGGCGCTGGGCATGCCCCTGGTCAAGACGGTGGAGTTGCCGGGAGGCGGCCAGCACTTCTTCTTCGACTGCGGCGGCGATACCCTGCTGGCCTTCTTCTGGTGGGCCGATGCGCCGCCCGCCGCCCCGGGCATTGCCTCGGTCAAATCCTTCCCGATGGACCCCAAGACCGCCGTGGGTTCGATGAACCACGTGGCCTTCGATCTCGACGAGAGCGAACTGGAAGGCTCCATCGCCCGGCTACAGGCCGCCGGCGTGGAAGTCTCCGTCCCCGTGGTGGTGAACCACGACGACAGCCCGATGGGAGCCTCGCGCGACATGCACGACGGCGTCTGGGTCCGCTCGGTCTACTTCCGCGACCCCAACGGCATCATGCTGGAATACGCCGCCGTCCTGCGCGACTTCACCCCGGCCGATGTGGCGCATGAGCCTGCAAGAGCGGTGGTCCCGGCCTAGTGGATTGATCGGGACATAAGAGTCCGGGGTGGGATTCCCCAGGGCGTGGTGTTGTGCGAGTCTTCGGGATGCGTACTGGCGTCACCGTTCATCTGAGCCCAACTGATCGTAAGCGCCTGCAGGCGATCATCGATGACCGCAAC
>CAMCXF010000069.1 GCA_945883235.1 Phenylobacterium deserti
AGGTACAAAAACTAGTCAGGCTTGAATCCCGATGCATTGCGTGGATTTCGGTCATCGGATCACGGGCTACGGGCGTTGGAGGCGCAGGCAATATGAGTGATCGCACCCCGGTTTTGATTGGCGTAGGCCAATTCACTTATCGCGGCGATCCCGCGACCTCCCCATCGCCAACGGCATTGCTGAAGATTGCGGCGGAACGCGCGGCAGCTGATGCCGGAATTGGCACCCGTGGGATGGCCGGGATCGATACCCTGGCCGTGGCGGGCTATACGATCGATGCTCCAGGCTCGCGCAGGGGCATGATCCCGCATTCAACGAACCCTCCGGCAAGCCTGTCAAAGGCCCTGGGTGCCGCGCCGCGCTGGAGCGTTTATTCCGAGATGGGCGGCAACACGCCGCAATATCTGGTCAATATGCTGGCCGAGCGGATCGCCCGCGGCGAGACTGACCTCGCCTTGACGGTCGGATGTGAGTTCCTGGGCTCCGCCATGAAGCGGATGGGAAAGGGCCTGTCCTTCGACGACTGGAAAGCCGACGAGGACGAGACGCTGGATCCGCCGGCCAGGGTCGGTGACGCCCGGGCCGGCAACACGGAATATGAGGCCCGCCACGGCCTTAACCGTCCGATTAACATCTATCCGCTCTTCGAAAACGCCCTGCGCGCCCGGGATGGCCGGTCGATTGCGGACCATCAAGCACGTCTGGGACGGTTGTTTTCACGGTTCAGCTCCGTCGCCGCGCGGAATCCCGAAGCCTGGTTCCCGACCGAGCATACGCCCGAGGCGCTGGTGACCGTGTCCGAGCGGAACAGGATGATCGGGTTTCCCTACCCGAAACTCTTGAATGCTATCATGGAGGTTGACCAGTCCGCCGGTGTCTTGATCGCTAGTGTAGATAAGGCCCGCGAACTGGGCGTGCCGGAAAGCCAGTGGGTCTACCTGCATGGATGTGCCGACGCGGCTGACCTTTGGTTCCCTTTGGATCGGCAGGATTTCCATTCCAGTCCGGCCATGCGCCTGACCGGCAAGCGCGCGTTCGAGATGGCCGGGATCGGACTGGACCAGATCGATCTGATCGACCTCTATTCCTGCTTCCCGGTGGCGGTTGAAGTCGGGGCGGAGGAACTGGGCCTGTCGCTGGACGATCCGCGCGGCCTGACGGTCACCGGCGGGCTGCCCTATGCGGGAGGCCCGGGAAACAACTACGTCATGCATTCTATCGCGGCGATGTCGCAGAAGCTCAGGCAAAAGCCCGGCGGCTATGGCCTGGTCACCGGCAATGGCTGGTATCTGACCAAACAGTCGACCGGGATCTATTCCACGAGCCGGCCGGACAAGCCTTTCGAGCGGGAGGCACCGTCGATTCTGCAGCGCGAGATCGATGCGCTGCCGCATCCCGTTGTCATTGAGATGCCGCAAGGACGTGCCACGGTTGAAACCTATACCGTGGTGCACAAGCGCGAGGGGCCTTTCATGGGGATTGTCATCGGTCGCGACGCCGCGGGCCGGCGTTTCGTGGCCAATACGCCTCAGGAGCCGGCGATGCTGACCGAAATGGAAAAGGTCGAGCAGGTGGGTCGGCCGGGCACGGTTATCCAGGTTGGCGACCTCAACATTTTTATGGCGGATTGACCCGATGGCGCGGCTTTATCTTATCCGTCACGGCAAGCCATCCTCGTCCTGGGGCGAGCATGACGAGGACCCGGGTCTCGACGACACAGGCCGCGCACAGGCGGCCGCGGCCCGTGATTGGCTGCTGAGCCTTCCCGAAGCTGAGCGTCCGAGACTGGCGGTAAGTTCGCCGCTGCGCCGTTGTCGGGAAACGGCGGATCCGACGGCGCTGGCGCTGGGCGTCCCACTGGAGATCGATGCGGCGGTGGGCGAGATCCCGACGCCCAAGGCGCTGAGCGCCGAGGCCCGGCCTGGCTGGCTTCAAAAGGCGTTTCAGGGAACCTGGGCGGGGATCGAGGGCGATCTCAACTATGACGTCTGGCGGGCCGAGATTGTGGCGTCGCTGGTGCGCCGGGGAAACACAGCGGTGTTCTCACACTATGTCGCGATCAACGGTGCCGTTTCGAAACTTTTGAATGACGACCGCGTTCTGGCGTTTCGACCTGACCACACTTCGATCACCATCCTCGAAACAGACGGCAAGACCCTGACCCTGGTCGCCAAGGGGGCAGAGGCTTCGACAGGGGTCCTTTGAGTCAGCAGCCGATCCTGACGGTCGCGTCAATGGCGGCGGCGGATCGCGCCGCCATTGACGCCGGCACGCCGGGGATCGTGTTGATGGAGCGAGCGGGTGTGGCGGTCGCAGACGCCATCGCGCGCCGATATGACCCGCAGCCGACGGTCGTGCTGTGCGGTCCTGGCAATAATGGCGGCGACGGGTATGTGGTCGCGCGGGTCCTGAAGGCGCAGGGGTGGCCTGTGTCGGTCATGGCATCGGGTGCCCCGGTCACCGATGACGCCCGCACCGCCGCTGCGCTCTGGGATGGCGCGGTCGACGCGTTGGGCGATGTTCCCTCGGGCAGGCTGGTGGTTGATGCCCTGTTTGGCGCCGGCCTGTCGCGACCCCTTGACGGATTTGTCGCCAAACTCGCCGGTCAGCTGTCGGATGACCCTGAGCGCGTCGTGGCTGTAGACACCCCAAGTGGCGTTCCCGGCGATACGGGTTTGCCGCTAGGCCCGGCGTTCTACGCGGCGTTGACCGTAACGTTTCACGCCCGGAAACCCGGCCACGTGCTTGAGCCGGGGCGAAGCCACTGCGGCGAGGTGGTGGTGGCGGATATCGGTCTTGAGGTGATGCCATCAAAGACGGTGGAAAACGGGACAGACCTCTGGCTGCGGCAGTTTCCATGGCCGGACGCGGAGTCGCACAAGCATGCCCGTGGCCGGCTCATCGTTATCAGCGGTAATGCCTGGAGCAGTGGTGCCGCCCGTCTGGCGGCCCGTGCCGGTTTGCGGATCGGCAGCGGACTGGTGACCATCTATGCAGGGCAGGACGCGTTAGCGGCCAATGCTGCGCACCTGGAAGCGGTCATGCTGAAGCCGTTCGACACTGACATCGATCTGGAACGCGCCGCCCACACCGCCGACGCCGCAATCATTGGCCCTGCTGCTGGCATCACCGAGATGACGCGCCTGAATGTGCTGGCCCTGGCGCGGACCGGCGCGGCACTGGTCATCGACGCGGATGCGATCACTGTGTTCCGCGATGATCCGGATGCGCTGTTCTCGGTGCTGGATCGAGATGACGTCCTGACGCCGCATGCCGGGGAGTTTGAGAGGCTGTTCCCCGACCTGCTCAAGACTGCCCCCGAGCGGATAACCGCCGCCAGGCGCGCCGCTCGCAAAGCGGGCGCGGTTGTTCTGCTCAAAGGACCCGACACGGTGATTGCCGCGCCGGACGGTCGCGTGGCGATCAATACCAACGGCTCGCCCTGGCTGGCGACGGCGGGGTCGGGCGATGTGCTGGCTGGCTATATCGGCGGGCTCATCTCGCAGGGCATGGAAAGTTTCGAGGCCGCATGCGCGGGCGTCTGGATCCATGCCGAGGCGGCAGAGCTGCACGGGCCGGGGCTGATCTCCGAAGACCTGCCGGGCTTGACACCGGCTGTGCTGCGGCGGCTGTTTGATGAGCGCTAGCCCATGGATGAATGAGGGTCGCCCCGGCCCCGCGACGGGATGCGGGAACCGGGGCGTACGGCGACGGTTGTCGGGGAACAGGACCGCCACCGCATTGTGTCCGTGTGTCGTGGGAGATGCTCGGACACATCAAGATACGCAGAGGTTTCCGGTCCGGATGCACCCGACGGTAGATTTTTTTTGAACTAATCTACCCTTGCTATTCAGAGATCCGCCGTTTCTACACCCGTGGGTGGTGAATTGGCGTTGGTGACGCAGCCATGGCGCGTCAACTTCCGACCAAAAGTTCAGGCAGCGGGCAACCCTTGCGACCCTGGCGGGTTGGGACCTGACCAGGCCGAGGAGCACGCCATTTCCAAAACCAAAGTCGACGCGACTCAACCTTCCAAAGACAGCGATGCGCCGGCCGCAACCACAGAAACACGCCCGATCCGGCCAACCCCGGAGGGTGAAAAATATGATCAGTTGGCCAAGCGGGCAGAGGTTGCCGAAAGCCGTCAGGAGGCCTTGCTGGACGAGGCCATTGAAGAGAGTTTTCCGGCGTCGGATCCTATCAGTCCGAAGCACATAACCTCCCCTAGCCTTTGAGAGTCTCGTAGGCCTCCTGGGCGGCGATCCATTCACGTTCAGCGGCCTCCAGCGTGACCTGGGCCGCCGCCCGCCTGCGGCCAAGGTCGGCCGCTTTGGCGGGATCGCTGGCGAACGTCCGGGGGTCTGTCAGACTGTGGTCGAGGGTTGCCACCAATTCGTTGGCCTTCGCCATCGCGGCCTCGGCGGTCTCTGCACGACGGCGGGCGGATCCGGTCGGGACCTTGGCTTTGGGCGGCGGCGGCGGCGCAACCGGCTCAGGCGCAGACTTGATCTGGGTCGGGCCGCGTCCCGCCTGCTTGGCGCGGTCCAGCACGAAGGTCGCATAGTCGGCCATGTCGCCGTCGAATGGCTCGATCCCGCCATCCGCCGCCAGCCAGAGCCGGTCCGCGACCAGTTCCATCAATGAGCGGTCGTGGGTGATCAGAATCACCGCACCTTCGTAGTCGTTCAACGCGTCCAGCAAGGCGCGGCGACTGTCGATGTCGAGGTGATTGGTCGGCTCATCGAGGATCAGAAGGTGCGGTGCCTCCATGGCAACCAGGTTCAGCAGCAAGCGCGCCCGTTCCCCGCCAGAGAGGTTGGCGACCGTGGTTTCCACCTTGTCGTATGTCAGGCCGAACTGGGCCAGGCGTGCGCGTCGTTTGGCCTCGCTCTCTTCGGGCAAGGCGCGTCGGATGATTTCCAGCGGGGTATCGGTGGGGTCCATCGCCTCGATCTGATGTTGGTGAAACCAGCCGACCCGCAGGCGCGAACTACGGTGAAGCTTGCCGGATTCGACCGTCAGAGCGCCCGCGACCAGTTTGGCGAAGGTCGACTTGCCCGCACCATTGACGCCCAGCAGGCCGATCCGGTCGTCGATGTCCAGACGCAGATCCAGGCGACGCAGGATGGGTGCGCCGCCGTAGCCGACGGTTGCACCCTCCAGTCGGATCAGTGGCGGGGGAAGGGGGCGTTCCGGAGAAGGAATAACGAAAGGCGTGACGCGCTCTTCGATGACTGCCGACACCGGTGGCAACTTGGCGATCATCTTCAGGCGAGACTGGGCCTGGGTAGCTTTTGAGGCCTTGGCCCGGAAGCGGTCGACGAAAGATTGCAGGTGCTCCCGGCGGGCCTCGACCTTGGCGCGGGAGGCTTCCTGCAGGCGCATCTTCTCGGACAGCTGGTGTTCGAAATTGTTGTAGCCGCCCGGATAGAGATCCAGCTTGCCGTCCTTCAGGTGGAGGATGTGGTCCACTGAGTTGTTCAGCAATTCACGGTCATGGCTGATGACGATGGCAGAGTGCGGGTATTTCTTCAGGCGGGCTTCAAGCCAAAGTGCGCCTTCCAGATCGAGGTAGTTGGTCGGCTCGTCCAGCAGTAGCAGGTCAGGCGCGGCGAACAGGCTGGCGGCCAGCGCCACGCGCATCCGCCAACCGCCAGAGAATTCCGACATAGGCCGCGAAAGGTCCTCGTGGGTAAACCCCAGCCCGGCCAGGATTTCCGCTGCCCGTGAGGGCGCACGGTCGGCGTCGATAGCAATCAGGCGGTCGTAGATGTCGCCCATCTCTTCGGGAGGCGCGGTTTCCAGCCGCGCCAGCAGGTCGGCACGCTCGAGGTCAGCCTCGAGCACGGTGTCCAGCAGACTGACGGGTGTCGCAGGATGTTCCTGGTCGACAGATCCGATCCGCGCCTGTTTGGGCATCAGGATCTCGCCGGACCCTGGGGTCATCTGGCCCAGGATGACCTTGAAGAGCGTGGATTTACCGACACCATTGCGGCCCACGAGCCCGACCTTGGCATCGCGTGGCAGCATGACTGAGGCCTGGTCGAAGAAGCGTCGCCCCCAGGCGTCGAGGACGAGTTCATTTATCTGAAGCATGGGGTTTCCGTTCGGCGGGGCCTGTTAGCAGAGGAATCCGCCGACGTCATGGGTTGCAGGCGCCTTGCCTCGCATACCGTGTTGGCGATATAGACCCCGCCACCTCGCGAAGACGCTTCGCGGCCTTCCCCACGCCCAAGCCCCCCAGGAGCCCATGACGGAACGTACCTTCTCGATCATCAAGCCCGACGCCACGCGTCGCAATCTGACCGGCAAGGTCAACGCCGTGATCGAGGACGCCGGTCTGCGCATCGTCGCCCAGCGCCGCATTCACATGACCAGAGCCCAGGCCGAAAAATTCTATGAGGTCCACAAGGAGCGCCCGTTCTTTGGCGAGCTGGTGGAATTCATGATGTCCGCGCCGGTCGTCGTGCAGGTGCTGGAAGGGGAAAACGCTGTCGCGCGGTACCGCGAAGTGATGGGTGCCACCAACCCGGCCCAGGCTGCAGACGGCACGATCCGCAAGCTGTTCGCCGAAAGCGTCGGCGAGAACTCGGTCCATGGATCGGACAGCCTCGAAAACGCCAAGCTGGAGATGGTCCAGTTCTTCACCGACGCCGACATCGTCGGTTGATCCGACGCAACGACATCGGTTCCCGGGCGTTACCCGGGGACCGGCACACCCCAACTGAACAAGAGATCGATGCGCGAAAATAAAGTCCTCCCAGGCTTCTCCGAACGACTGGCTGCCCAGGCCGAAGCCCGCAAAGCCCTGCTTGAGAAATTCAAGCCCAAGCCCACCGTCGTGGCCGAGGTGCTCGAAACCCGCGAAACCCGCAGGGCCCGCGAACTCGAGGAGGTCCGCGCCAAGCGGGCCGCTGACAAGGAAGCCGTCCGTCTGGCCAAGGAAAAGGCCGAGCTGGAAGCGCGTCTGGCGATCGAGAACGACGAAGAACTGATGAACCAGCTGAAGCGCGAGGACCGCAAGGCGCGCAAGGCGCAAGCGAAGGCTGACGCTCGCAACAAGCGCGAGATGAAGTCTCAGGTTCGCCGGACCGGCTGAGCGATCAGAGCTCGACGGGCAGCCCGTGCGGGGTGTGCCGGTACGCCTCGGCCCAGGCCGACTTTCGCGCGGCCATTTCCGAAGGCGCGGCAAGCGATCGTTCGGCGACAAGCTTCTCCAGCGCGGCAACCCAGTGATCGTAGTAGCGCGAGCCGTCATCGTGCGGATCAAGCGCCAGTTCGACAGAGAGCGCCTGCGCCCAGTCCGTCCAGCTGAACACTCCGCCCTCAAATAGCCTCAACGTCAGCGCGAAGGCTTGCGCCTGCCAGGGCTCGGCGAAGATCGGCCCGTCGGCGTCGCGCGGCAATCGGGGCAAGGTGAGGATCTCAGGCGCGTTCAAGATAGCTCTCCCACAAGTCTAGATGGACGCTATCCCGGGCATTGGCCTCTGGACCCCAGAGCTCGCGTGCCTCAAATCTCACCGAATAGAGCCACGTTGGCGCCTCGCCCAGGCCGTGAGCATGACTGTCAGGCAGGACGTGCGCGCCATAGTGTCGTTCCACGATACCTGTGCGGCCGCGTACGTAGCGGGGCAGGCGGGTGTGGCCGGTCGGGTTAATATTGAGCGCGCGGACAGTGTCACCGGGTTGGAACTGAGGCGCAGCTGTCACCTCGCGTTCATACGAGGCAGGTCGTGTCTGGACCGCTGTCACCGCAGCGGCCAACAGGTGAGGCGTGGATTTCGGAGAGGCAGGGTCCCGGCGACCGGTTCGAACCTCTTGCTCGGTCACCGTGTCGGCCTTCAACAACATCGCGACCAGGCCGGTGAACCACTTTTCATAGTAGGTCATGCGCAGGTAGTCTGCGCCGGGGATCAGTTCCCGCTGATGACGTCCAGCGTCGATGTTGCCGCGTGATGGTGAGGCCAGGGTCAGGGCGTGAACCCGGCCCTCCCAGACGTCGTGGAATGGCGCAGCGTCGATTTCGGGTGTGACTGGCCCGAGCCCATGCATCCCGCCCATGTCGTGGACGCCGTTCATAGCCGGGTCGTCCCGATCATGCCGTCGCGGGTGACCCTGGCCGCAAGTTCGGCTTCCGTCATGCCTTCGGTTCCAGCGGGCCGCTCCGGGATGACCAGGTAGCGAACTTCGGCGGTCGAATCCCAGACGCGGACTTCGGTCTCTTCCGGCAGGACGGTGCCGAACTCCGCCAGAACTCCGCGCGGATCGATCACCACGCGGGACCGGTATGGGGCTGATTTGTACCAGACAGGCGGTAACCCCAGCACCGGCCACGGGTAGCAGGAGCAGAGAGTGCAAACGACCACGTTGTGGACTCCGGGCCCGTTCTCCACGGCCACCATGTGCTCGCCCTGGCGTCCTGAGAAATCCAGTTCAGCAACGGCCGATGTCGCGTCTTTCAGCAGCCGCTCGCGATAGGCGGGGTCGGTCCAGGCCCTGGCCACCACACGCGCGCCGTTTCGCGGGCCGACGCGGTTCTCATAGTAGTCAACGATGGCGTCGAGGGCAGCGGGGTCCACGAGGCCCTTTTCCACCAGCAACGATTCGAGGGCCTTCACGCGTAGCGCTATATCCGAGGGTGGATCCTGTTCGTGGTGGTCGTGGTCGTGGTGATCGTGCGCCATGGCCGGAGGGTGGACCAAGTGGCGACCGAGGTGAAGACCATACGTGACGGTGACGCAGATCGCTGCGATGCTTGGGGCCGGAACAGGAGGTCACAATGGACGGTCCGCATCTGATCTATTTCTCCGACCCGATGTGTTCGTGGTGCTACGGATTTTCGACCGTAATCGAGAATATCCGTCGCGCTTATGGCGCGGCCCTGCCGGTCAGGGTGGTGATGGGCGGACTTCGGCCCGGCACAACCACGCCAATGAAACCCGAGGCACGCCGCGAGATCGCCGGACATTGGACCCACGTCCATGAGGCCTCGGGCTTGCCGTTCGATGCAGCCGTGCTGGAGCGCGAGGGGTTCGTCTATGACACCGACCCCGCCGCCAGGGCCGTGGTGGTCGTTCGCCGTGAAAGCCAGGACCTGGCCCTTCGATTTCTGGGCGCGACCCAGCGGGCGTTCTATGCCGAGAACCGCGACGTCACATCGGCGGATACCCTGGGTGACATCGCCGCTGACTTCGGCCTCGACCGATCTGCGTTCCTTGAGGCCTGGGCCTCCGAAGATGCGAAGAAGGAGACCTGGGGTGACTATGCCTTGTCTCAACGCGCCGGCGTCACCGGCTTCCCCACTCTGGTCGGTGGGCCCAATGAACACGGCGTCTACGGCGTGGTGACACGGGGCTATGCACCGTCGGCACAGGTGATGGGCGTGATCACGAGCTGGATCTCCAGCATCGCGGCTTGATCTGCGTGCGCCGGTGAGTGCGGGGCTTCGTCAGACTCAGCACCCGCAGCGTCGCATGGTTGTCATCGTCGATCTCTATGAGGCGACGCTTTTCGCGTGCGTCTTGGGGGCGCGTCCGGCTGCGGATTGTCATGTCCCCCGGCGGAAGCGCGAATGCCGAGTTCAGATCTGTTCATCTCCGAGGTTGTCGAAGGATCGTCCAACAACAAGGCCATCGAGATTTACAATGGCACCGGGTCGTCGATCAATCTCAGTGGCTACAGCATCCAGATGTTCTTCAACGGCAGCGCCGCCGCGGGGCTGACCATCAACCTGACTGGCACGATCGCTCCCGGTGATGTTTTCGTCCTGGCGCAAAGCAGCGCCAACGCCACGATCCTGGCTCAGGCTGACCAGACCAGCGCCGCCAGCTGGTTCAACGGCGACGATGCTATCGTTCTGCGCAATGGCACAACTGTGATCGACGTTTTCGGCCAGGTCGGCTTCGACCCGGGCACGGAGTGGGGTTCAGGACTGGTCAGCACTCAGGACAACACCTTGCGCCGTAAGTCGGACGTCACGGAGGGCGACACCAATGGCGGCGACGCCTTTGTGCCCGCCACCCAATGGGTCGGGTTCGCAAATGACACGTTCGATGGTCTGGGGTCGCATTCGGCTGGCGGCGGACCTGCGTCGGTGTCCATCAACAGTGTGAGCGTTGCCGAGGGTGATGCCGGGACCAGCCTTCTGACTTTCACGGTGACACGGACAGACACATCCGGCGCCTTCACCGTCGACTTTGGGTCAGCCAACGGCTCTGCGACGGTCGGGAACAGTGACTATGCGGCCGTCAATGGGACACTGACTTTCGCGGCCGGTGGGCCCGCTACGCAGCTAATCTCGGTCACGATCAACGGTGATATCACGCCGGAGCCGGACGAAACGTTTACGGTGACGCTCTCGAACCTGGTGAATACCTCGGGTACCGCAAACCTCGGCACTACGGTAGGGACCGGTACGGTACGAAACGACGACGTCCAGTCCCTGCGCATCTACGAGATCCAGGGTGCCGGCCATCGCTCGGCGTACGACGACCAGCAGGTAAAGACCGACGGTGTCGTAACGGCCGTCGACACCAATGGCTTCTGGATGCAGGACGCGGTCGGCGACGGCAATGTCGCCACGTCGGACGGCATTTTTGTGTTCACCTCAAGTGCGCCCACGGTGCTGGTGGGCGACAAGGTGCAGGTGATCGGAACCGTGGATGAGTTCCGCAGCGGGGCCGCCACCAACCTGACGATCACCGAAATTGTATCGCCCACGGTCACCAAGATCGGTACTGGCGTCATCACGCCGACGGTATTGGGTGCCGGCGGTCGCGTGGCTCCGACCGAGATCATCGACAACGACCAGCTCACCGTCTTCGATCCGTCGCAGGACGCCATCGATTTTTACGAATCCATCGAGGGCATGCTGGTCACCATCCCCAACGCTCAGGCTGTCGACGTCAGCAAAGGTGGAGCGACATGGGTGATTCCGGATGCCGGCACAGGCGCGACGGGAGAGAACGCCAGGGGTGGGATCACCATTGCGGCGAACGACTTTAATCCTGAACGCATTCAAGTGTTTGTGGATTCCGGTGTTCTGCCGGGCTTCACGTCGAATTACGACATGGGCGATAATCTGGGCGACGTCACCGGTGTGGTCAGCTACTTCGGCGGCAACTACGAGGTGGTTGCGACCAGTATCGGCAACGCGACCGGCCCTAACTCACCCGTTGATGATGTTTCGGCCCTGGTGGGCGATGCGACCCACCTGACGATCGCGGCCTACAACCTCGAGAATATCGATCCAGGCGATCCTCAGGCGAAGTTCGACGCGCTTGCGGTCGACATTGTGAACAATCTGCGCGCTCCGGACGTGATCGGCGTGGAAGAAATCCAGGACGCGGACGGCGCGGGCGCAGGTGCCAATCTGAGCGGGATAGCGACGGCGCAGAAGCTGATCGACGCTATCCTGGCTGCTGGCGGACCGCGATATGCCTATGTCGAGATCGCCCCTGCGACGGCCGGTACGTCCGGCGGCGAGCCCGGCGGCAACATCCGCAACGGGTTTCTCTACAATTCCGACCGGGTTCAGTACGTGGATGGTTCGGCGCGCGTCGTTGATCCTGGGAATTCGGCCTATGTCGGCAGCCGCAAGCCGCTCGCTGCCGATTTCGTTTTCCGTGGCGAAACCGTGACCACGATCGCCCTGCACTCGACCTCCCGCGGAGGGAGCGATCCTGGCCTGTTCGGGGAGCGGCAGCCGCCGTTCGCCGAAGGCGGTGCGCAGAGGATCGCCCAGAGCGAAGCTGTGAAGGACTTCGTAGCGAACCTGTTGTCGACTCATCCGGAGCGGCACGTCGCGGTCATGGGTGACTTCAACGGCTTTCATTTTGAACAGTCGCTGCAGCTGCTGGAGCAGGGTGGTTTGCTCACCAACCTGACCTACAAGCTCGATCCAACCGAGCGGTATAGCTATGTTTTCGAGGGCAACTCTCAGCAGCTCGACCACATGCTGGTGTCGTCGGGCCTGTATGCGAACGGCGAGTTCGACACTGTCCACCTGAACAGCGGCAAGGGCGGCTTCCGGCCCACCGACCACGACGCAGTGCTGGGACGCTTCCTGGTGAACACTGCTCCCACAGCGAGCGCCGACGTGGCCGTCGTCAACGAGGACGCCAGCGTCATCATCGACGTTCTAGCCAACGACAACGATCCGAACACGGTCGAGACCAAAACCCTCGTCTCGGTCAGCGCGACCGCCAAGGGTGCTACAGTGGCGATCGTCAACGGCAAGGTGGTCTACACGGCTGATCCGGATACGTTTGATCTGCTGGCCTTGGGTCAGAGCACGGCGGACAGCTTCAGCTACGTCATGAGGGACGCCGCCGGCGCAACGAGCACAGCCACCGTTCAGGTGACTGTCAACGGGGTGGCTGACGGCACGACGCGGACGGGCGGCACTGGCGCTGATACCTTGACGGGGACGGCGCTGGACGAAAGGCTGGACGGTGCTGCGGGCAACGACACACTGAGCGGCTTTGGCGGGACTGACACCTTGGTCGGCAGCAGGGGCAACGACACGCTCGACGGTGGGGCCGGGATCGACAGCCTCTCGGGCGGCGACGGAAATGATCTGCTGACCGGTGGCCTGGGCAATGACGTCCTGACAGGCGGTCGGGGTCTCGATGTGTTCGTGTTTGGCTCGGGCTTTGGTCGCGACGTCCTCACGGACTTCCGATCCGCAGACGATGACATCCGTCTCGTAGGCGCAGGTTTCGTCGACTTCAACGACGTGCTGGCGCGTGCGACCCAGGTCGGTGCCAACGTCCTTATCACCAACGCCGCCGGCGACAGCCTGCAACTCAACAACCTCCAGGTCGGCAGTCTTCAGTCCTCCGACTTCCTGTTCGCGTAAGGAATCGCCATGAACATCAGAGCCTTGATCCTCGGGGGCGCACTGGCTGCCGTCCTGTCGCTTCCGTCTCAAGCCGCTGCCATCTTGAATGCCGGATTCGAGACAGGCGACCTGAACGACTGGAGCTTCACAAGCGGATATGTCGACGTCGTCACCGACGCCGACGATGCGCTTGCGGGGTCGGCTTTCAGTCAGCACTTCGAGGCGACCGAGGGTGACTACTTCGCAAAGCTGACGGCTGGTCCTGTCAACGACGAGTACACGCTGTTATTCCAGTCGTTCACCTTGTCCGTGGCCTCGCGGGTCGAGTTTGACGCGGCGTTCCTTGCGTTCGACGACGTGGACCATAACGACGACGCCTATGTCCGGGTCTTCAGCCTCAGCACCAACGAGATCGTCTTCGCTTCAAGCGTCCTTGACGTCGACTCGCAGGGCCATACGCCGTGGGCCCGGTTCTCGACCAGCCAACTGGCTGCAGGCGACTACACCTTTGAGGCCGGCGTGCGAAATGTCGATGGCGCGGAAGACATCTATTCCAGTCAATTGCTGGTCGACAACGTGGCAGCGGTTGTTCCCGAACCGGCAACCTGGGCGATGCTGCTGGTGGGCTTCGGTGTCATCGGCGGGGCGCTGCGCGGGCACCGCCGGATGACCGGATACGGTGCATTCTCGGCCTGAACCGGCGCTTCGTGTCTGACGGTTCCTGAAGGTTCATCCACCGGTCGCCTTGCGCCGGAGGGCGGCGCACGCGATATCGGGGCAAGCCCGGACGTTCGCCGTCCGAACTGAGACCCAAGAAGGACTGCTTGCCAATGCGTGACCCCGTCACAACCGCTCTCGGCCTGGTGCCCATGGTCGTCGAACAGACGAGCCGCGGCGAGCGCGCGTATGATATTTTCTCCCGCCTGCTCAAGGACCGGATCATTTTCCTCGCCGGTCCCGTGGAAGACAACATGGCCAGCCTGATCTGTGCCCAGTTGCTGCACCTGGAGGCGGAGAACCCGAAAAAGGAAATCCAGATGTACATCAACTCGCCGGGCGGCGTGGTGACGTCGGGCCTGGCGATCTATGACACCATGCAATACATCCGCAGCCCGGTGATCACGCTGTGCCTGGGCATGGCGGCGTCGATGGGATCGTTCCTGCTGATGGCCGGCCAGAAGGGTAGCCGCATTGCCCTGCCCAATTCCCGCATAATGCTTCACCAGCCCTCGGGTGGCTATTCCGGCAAGGCGCAGGATATCCGCCGCCACGCCGAGGACATCATCAAGACCAAGCACCGCCTGAACGAAATCTACGCCAAGCACACCGGCCAGCCCATCGAAGTCGTGGAAGAAACCCTCGACCGCGATCACTTCATGACGGCGGAAGAAGCCCGTGACTGGGGCATCGTCGACAAGGTCTGGGAAAGCCGCGAAGACGACGAATAGGACCGGACACTAGTGGATTGATTCCATCACTTGGTGCCCGCGGGTAGCGGCGGCGATAATTTTGTCAGGGTCTGCGGTCCAGACAAAGGGTTTGGGCTGCTGGTTGTGGTCGATGACGAAGCGGTTGATGGCAGCCTGAAGGTCGACGACGCCCTTG
>CAMCXF010000070.1 GCA_945883235.1 Phenylobacterium deserti
TTCAGCTCAAAAACGCCGCCTCTGCAGGAAGTGCGTGCGCGAAGAGCCCGCTAGTGCCCGATCCCATGCCTCAGCCGGTACTGGCCCTCGTCGAAGGCCTCGAACAGCAGCGTGGCCTGCGGATGTCCAACGGGCTCGCCGGTCTCGTCTGGCAACAGGTTCTGTTCCGACACATAGGCCACGTAGGCACTCTCGTCGTTTTCGGCGAGCAGATGGTAAAACGGCTGATCCTTGTGGGGACGGATGTGTTCCGGGATCGAGAGCCAGTAATCCTCGGTGTTGGCGAACATCGGATCGACATCAAAAATAACGCCACGGAACGGGTACACCCGGTGGCGGACGACTTGGCCGATCGTGAATTTGGCGAGTCGCGTGTTCATGAGCTCGAATCTACACCGGTCGTCTGACTGGAACGTGAACGTAGTGTCGCGCAGCATTCATACAAGCGTCGTCTTCCGGACGTGGCCCAGTCTTGCTACAGTCGCCCGGAGATCAGGCGCACCAAACGGGGTGGGCGTCTGCGTGGGACGAAAGACTGTCCATGAGTGAGGCGCTGCGCGCGCCCGGGTCCGTGAAGCGAGGCCCGGAACAGGCTGTGGGCGATGTGCCTCACTATGCCGCGCTCGATCTGGGAACCAACAACTGCCGACTGCTGATTGCGACACCGACACCGAGAGGGTTTCGGGTGGTGGAAGCCTATTCACGGATCGTGCGCCTCGGCGAGGGGCTGTCGCAGAGCGGTCGCCTGTCAGAGGCGGCTATGGAACGTGCGCTGGCGGCGCTCAAGGTCAGCGGCGAGAAGGTTCGCCGCCGCCGCGTGGTGAAGTTCCGCGCCATTGCGACCCAAGCCTGCCGGATGGCGGTGAATGGCCAGGCCTTCGTCAATCGCGTGGCCAACGAAACGGGCGTCAACCTCCAGATCATCACGCCGCATGAGGAGGCCAAGCTTTCCGTCACCGGATGCCTCAACCTGCTGGACTACCGACATGAGGCCGCCTTGGTCGTGGATGTCGGTGGCGGGTCGACGGAGTTGTCGTGGGTGGATCTCAAGGGCGGCGAGTCGGCTACACCGCCGCCAATGAGGGCCTGGCTGTCGGTACCTATTGGTGTCGTCACGCTTGCCGAACGCTTTCCCGAGGGCGACGTCCCGACGGACGGCTGGTACCGTCAGATGGTCGATCATGTCAAAGACCAGATTGCCGCCTTTCGCCGTGCCGATCCGATGAAGCCGGTGTTCGAGGCTGATCGCGCGCACATGGTGGGCACCTCGGGGGCGATCACCAGCCTGGCCGGAATGCACCTGCGACTGCCGCGCTACGACCGCAACCGCGTCGATGGCATCTGGATGACGCGGCAACAGTGTGATGCGGCGGCGGCGGCGCTGCTCGCGCTGACAGCCACTGAGCGCGCCGCCGAGCCCTGCATCGGCCCGGATCGGTCGGATCTGGTGCTGGCTGGAGCCGCCATACTTCAGGCGGTGCAGGAACTCTGGCCCTGCAATCGGGTCCGGGTCGCCGACCGAGGTTTGCGCGAGGGCATCCTGCTGGCGTTGATGGCCGAACGGGGGCAGAACCGTACCCGCAAACGCCGCCTTGGGCGGGGCGCATCCAGACGCACAGGTTCCGCATGACCGAACCTCCAGCTTCCCCTCCACGCAAGCGCATGGTCAAGTTGCCCACAGGCGGCCAGGAAGGCGGGCGCGGCAAGCCGGCGCGCTTGAAGACCGCCAAACAGCGCACGCCGTCCCAGCAAGCCTGGCTGTCACGTCAGGTTAACGATCCCTTCTCCGCCAAGGCCCGGGCGCTGGGCTATCGAAGCCGCGCGGCGTTCAAGATCACGGAGATCGACGACCGCTTTCATTTTCTGAAAGCCGGCGCGCGGGTCGTGGACCTGGGACTGGCCCCAGGCGGCTGGACCCAGATCGCCGTCATGCGTGGTGTGACCAACATCGTCGGCGTTGACTTGCTGCAGGTTGATCCCTTGCCGCCGGCCAAGATCATCCAGATGGATTTCACGGATCCCGAGTGCCCGCCGCTGCTGATCCAGTTGCTGGGCGGTGCGCCGGATGTGGTGCTATCGGACATGGCCCCCAACACCGTCGGCCACCGAGAAACCGATCACCTTCGGATTGTCGGACTGATCGAGGCAGCGATTGCCTTTGCGCTGGATGTCTTGAAGCCTGGCGGCACGTTCGTCGCCAAGTCATTCCAGGGCGGTGGCAGCGACCAGCTGATCGCGCATCTGAAGATGCACTTCACCGAAGTGAAGAACGTCAAGCCGAAGGCCAGTCGCCAGGACAGCTCCGAGGTGTTCCTCGTCGCGACGGGGTTCAAGGGACGGTAGGCGCACTGTCTCGCGGCTCGTTACCACCGACAAAGCGAACGCCCCTTGCTCCTTCGCCTGCCGAACCCCTATACGCGGAACGCAAAATGGAGAGTCTCATGGAGATCCGCGAAGGTCTGACCTTCGACGATGTTTTGCTCGAACCCGGTCCATCCGATGTGATGCCCACGCAAGTGGACGTCGCCACCCGGTTTACGCGAGAGATCAGTCTGAATATCCCGCTGGTGTCCGCCGCCATGGACACGGTGACGGAGAGCCGGCTGGCCATCGCCATGGCCCAGTCGGGCGGCATCGGTGTGCTGCATCGTAACCTGACCGTCGAGGAACAGTCCGACCAGGTCCGCGAGGTCAAGCGCTACGAAAGCGGCATGGTGATCAATCCGCTGACGATCAATCCGGATACGCCGCTGAGCGAAGTCCTGGCGATCAAGGCCCGGCGCAAGATCTCGGGCTTTCCGGTGGTCGATCCCAAAACGGGCAAGCTTTGCGGTATCCTGACAAACCGCGACATGCGCTTCGAGGGCCGTTCAGATATCCCGGCCAAGGCCCTGATGACGCACGAAAATCTGGTGACGGTCCGCGAGGGAGTCACCCAGGCGGAAGCCCGTGACCTGCTGCGTCGGCACAAGATCGAGCGGCTGATCGTGGTGGACGACGACTACCGCGCGGTCGGCCTGATCACGGTCAAGGACATGGAGAAGTCGCAGGCCCACCCCAACGCCGCCAAGGACGCGCAAGGTCGCCTGCTGGTGGCTGCGGCATCAACCGTGGGTGATGCTGGCTATGAGCGCTCGATGGCGCTGGTGGATGCCGGCGTGGATGTGGTGGTGATCGACACCGCCCACGGCCACAATTCTGACGTCGCCCGCGCTGTTCAGCGCGTCAAACGTGAGACCAACCGGGTCCAGATCGTCGCCGGCAATGTTGCCACGTACGATGGCGCGCGGGCGCTGATCGAGGCGGGCGCCGACGCGGTGAAGGTCGGCATCGGTCCAGGATCCATCTGCACGACACGGATCGTTGCGGGCGTGGGCGTGCCGCAGCTGACGGCGATTGCTGACGCGGTGCGGGCAGCTCTGGGCACCGACGTGCCGATCGTGGCCGACGGCGGGATCAAGTATTCCGGCGATCTGGCCAAGGCGCTGGCGATGGGCGCGTCGGTGGCGATGATGGGCTCGGTGTTTGCCGGCGTCGATGAAGCCCCCGGTGAGGTGTTCCTGTACCAGGGCCGATCCTACAAATCCTATCGCGGGATGGGATCATTGGCTGCCATGGCGCAGGGGTCGGCGGATCGTTACTTCCAGAAAGACGTCACGGACGCCTTGAAACTGGTGCCGGAGGGTATCGAGGGGCAGGTCGCCTACAAGGGCCCGCTATCGCCGATCCTGCACCAGATGGTGGGCGGGCTGCGCGCGGCCATGGGCTACGTCGGCGCGCCGAACCTGGAACAGTTCCGCGAGCGCGCCCGATTCATCCGGATCACCAACGCAGGTCTGCGGGAGAGCCACGTTCACGACGTGATGATCACCCGTGAGGCTCCCAACTATCCCAGTGCAGGCTAGACGATGGCTGTAGAACTGAAGCTGCTGGGTGCAGCGATCATCATCGGACTGGTCCAGCTGTTGTGGGCGGCGGGTGCGGCGCGGGCGCAGCAGGATATGAAATGGGCGGCGGGGCCGCGCGACACGCCGATGCCGATCAGCGGCTCCGCCGCGCGCCTGCATCGCGCGTTCTGGAATTTTCTGGAGACGTTCCCGTTCTTTGCCGCTGCCGTTCTGGCGGCGGCTGCAGCGGGCCGTCTGGGCTCGGACCTGACCATCTGGGGCTCGCTGCTCTATGTGGTCGGCCGGGCCGTTTACGCCCCCTTGTATGCCGCAGGTATCCCCATGGTGCGGTCGATCGTGTGGTTCGCCTCGCTGATCGGCCTGGTCATGATCCTCGTGGCCCTTCTCAGGTGACTTGATGCGCGACGGAGGACGCCTTGCGGCGGCCATAGAGATTCTGACCGAGATCGAGACGCGCCATCGGCCCGTTCGCCTCGCACTGAAGTCTTGGGGCGAGTCCGCGCGGTATGCGGGGGCCAAGGATCGGGCCGGCGTGTCGGGGCTGGTGCTGGATGTGCTGCGCCGCAAGCGCTCGCTGGCCTGGCAGATGGGGGACGAGAGACCCAAGGCGGCGGCAGTCGCCGTCCTTCACCTGCATTGGGACTGGTCGATGGTTCGGGTGGCGGATGCCTCGGCTGACGAGGTCCACGGCCCGGGTCCGCTGACCGACGCCGAGCGTCAGGCCTTGCAGCACCCACGCAACCTCGCCGACGCGCCGGATTCAGTGCGGGGTGATTATCCTGAGTGGCTGGAAGCCTCGTTTGCGCGGGTGTTCGGCGACGACCGGGCCGCCGAAGGCGCTGAACTCTCGAAACGGGCGCCCACGGACCTTCGGGTCAATCTGCTGAAGACCGATCCGCCTCGGGCGCTCAAGGCGCTGACGGCGATGAATGCTGAACCGCCCGGCCTGATGCCCAACGCGCTGCGGGTTGCGGCACCGGCGGCAGAAGCGCGGGGCGCACCGGTCGAGGCTTTCCCGCAGTTCCTCAAAGGATGGTTCGAAATCCAGGACCTGGGGAGCCAGATCGCTGCGGCATGCGCCGGCGACGTAAAGGGCAAGCAGGTGCTGGACCTGTGCGCCGGTGGCGGCGGAAAGACCCTGGCGCTGGCCTCGGCTATGGGCAACACGGGACAGATCTATGCCTTCGACAGCGATGCCCGCCGCCTGACCGATACGATCCGGCGCGGCGACCGGGCAGGGGTGCGCAACCTGCAGATCCGCACACCGCTGAATCCGGAGCCCCTGAAGGGTCTGGAAGTCCGCATGGACGTGGTGTTCATCGACGCGCCGTGCAGTGGCACCGGGTCGTGGCGCCGCCACCCCGACACCAAGTGGAAGCTGACGCAGGACACCCTGGATCGTCGTCTGGCGGATCAGGATCAGGTGCTGCGCGAAGGTGCCGTATTCGTGAAGCCGGGTGGCCGTATGATCTATGTGACCTGTTCCGTGCTGCCGGAGGAGGACGAAGACCGCGTTGCGGCCTTCCTGGCGACGCATCCGGAGTTTGCCAGGACGTCGGCGACGACCGACCCGGAGTTGCTCCAGTTCCTGACCCCCGACGGCGACCTGCGCCTGACACCGCGAACCTCCGGCACCGACGGCTTCTATGTCGCGGTGCTGCAGAAATCCCTCTGACGGAACCCCATGACAGACGCCGCCCACGAAAAGGTCCTGATCGTCGACTTCGGCAGCCAGGTGACGCAGTTGATTGCGCGCCGGCTGCGCGAGAGCGGCGTCTATTGCGAGATCCACCCCTACGACAAGGTCGACGCGATCCTTGACGCCTATGGGCCCAAGGCGGTGATCCTGTCGGGTGGGCCGGCCAGCGTGCACGAAATGGGCAGCCCGTCCGCCCCGCAGCGGATTTTCGAGTTGGGCGTGCCGGTGCTGGGCATCTGCTACGGCGAAATGACGCTCTGTGCCCAACTCGGCGGCGCGGTGGAGAGTGGACATGACCGTGAGTTTGGTCGCGCCGAAATCCGGATCGAGAGACTGTCGCCACTGCTAGAGGGCCTCGGCGAGGTTGGCGACCAGGAAACTGTCTGGATGAGCCACGGCGACAAGATCACCGCCATCCCGTTGGGGTTCGAGGTGGTCGCGACTTCAGACGGCAGCCCCTATGCGGTGATCGCAGACGAGGGCAGGCGCTTCTACGGTATCCAGTTCCACCCGGAGGTGGCGCACACGCCGCGCGGCGCGCTGATCCTGCGCAACTTCACGCACCGAATTGCCGGGCTGAAGGGTGACTGGACGATGGCGTCCTATCGCAAGGAATCCGTGGCCAAAATCCGCGTGCAGGTGGGCGATGCCAAGGTGATCTGCGGTCTGTCCGGTGGTGTGGATTCCTCGGTGGCCGCCGTGCTGATTCACGAAGCCATCGGTGCCCAGTTGACCTGCGTGTTCGTCGACACCGGCCTGTTGCGCAAGGACGAGGCGACGCAAGTCGTGACCCTGTTCCGTGACCACTACAACATTCCCCTGATCCATGTGGACGCGGGCGATCTGTTCCTTGACCAGCTGGCGGGGGTCACCGACCCGGAGACCAAGCGCAAGACCATCGGGCGCCTGTTCATCGAGGTGTTCGACGCGGAGTCCCAGAAGATCGAGGGCGCCGCGTTCCTGGCCCAGGGTACGCTCTATCCGGACGTGATCGAGAGCGTCTCGGCCACTGGCGGCCCGTCCGCGGTGATCAAGAGCCATCATAACGTCGGCGGCCTGCCGGACTTTATGAAGCTGAAGTTGGTCGAGCCGCTGCGCGAGCTGTTCAAGGATGAGGTCCGCGCGCTGGGCGTCGAGTTGGGACTGGCACCGGCATTCGTGGGTCGCCACCCGTTCCCGGGTCCTGGCCTGGCCATCCGCATCCCTGGCGAGATCACCCGCGAAAAAGTCGCAGTTCTGCAACAGGCCGACGCCATCTACCTGGACGAAATTCGCAAGGCGGGCCTCTACGACAGCATCTGGCAGGCGTTTGCCGTGTTGTTGCCGGTGAAAACGGTCGGCGTCATGGGGGACGCCCGGACGTACGAGGACGTGCTGGCCCTGCGGGCGGTCACGTCCACCGACGGCATGACCGCCGACTTCTTCGAGTTCCCCTGGGAGGTGCTGGGCCGTTGCGCCACCCGGATCATCAACGAGGTGAGGGGGGTCAACCGGGTGGTCTACGACGTGACGTCCAAGCCGCCGGGGACGATCGAGTGGGAGTAGGGGGCGCCTGACACATAGTCCGCGAACGAGGCCAGAACGTATTGGCAAGAGCCAACCGCCTTACCCTCAGCACCGTTCCCTCCGCCGCCCGCCGTGCTTCAATCTGAGGTTCTGGATGGTGGGCAAGAATCCTGGTTCAAGCCCCGAACCGGCGGAGCATTCTCGCGTAGTTGCGCGATAGCCGACGAGGAAAATAGTCGCGGCCAGCGCTCCAGCCGGCCCGCGCGTTCCAGCCGTGAAATTTTTTTATAGAATGCGTTGCAGTCCGGTGACATTCTGCTGACTCTGACAAACGTTTAAAAACGCCTACTCCAATAAGGCGCAAACACACGGGGAGGAAATTCTATGACGAAACTACGGTATCTGTGCGGGGTGTCCGCATCGGCCATGGCCATGACGGCTATGATGAGCGGCGGTGCCTACGCGCAATCGGTCGCGGCAGCGACGGTGCCGAACAGCGTTGAAGAAGTGGTCGTTACTGGCTCGTTCATTGCCGGTACACCCAAGACCACCTCCATTCCGGTGGCGGTGATCGGCCAGGCGGAACTGGAGCGGCGCGGATCGCCTTCCGTTCTTGAGTTGATCAAGACCCTGCCGATCAGTGGTCCGGTGCTTGGTGACTCCAACCAGTTCTCCGCGGCGGCGCAAGGTCGATCCGGCGGTGGCACCATCAACATCCGCGGCCTTGGCGCCCAGCGGACCCTTGTGCTGATGAACGGACGCCGGTTCTCCGGTTATGTCAGCGACACGAACCTACTGCCGGTGACTGCCATCGGACGCGTGGAAATCCTGAAGGACGGCGCTGCCGCCACCTACGGTTCAGATGCTATCGGCGGCGTGGCCAACTTCATCACGCGGAAGAACTTCTCCGGCTTTGAGGCCCAGGCCGATTATCGCTATGTCGATGGTTCCAAGGGTGATTACACGGGCAGCCTGCTTTATGGCTGGGTCGGAGACACATCCAACCTTTTGGTGAGCGCGGCTTATCAGCATCGCTCGGAACTGAGCTTCACCGACCGCAAGAAGCTTCTGGCACCCTACCTCCAGAATCCATCAGGCTGGTCCGTATTGGGGCAACCTGGTGTCTGGACCATTCGAGGCGGCCCGACGGGCACGACAAGTTTGGCTGCCGCGCGCGACGCCAACTGCGCCGCGGTCGGCGGATTTGAGGGATTCACAGGCACCACGCCAGCCTGCTATTTCACCTATCTAGCGTTCGACAATCTGGTCGAGGAGCAGGACCAGTATCAGCTCTATGGGGAATTCAACGCCGACGTCGGGGCGTCCTCTAAATTCCACGTCGAGGCCTTGTATTCCCAGACGTCGATCCCCGGCATCCGGTTCTCGCCGGGCTATCCGCCGACATCGGGTCCGAATGGCCCCGGTAGCGTCAACGTCTACGGCGTTCCGTCGACGAACCCTGGCTTCAATACCTTCCTGCAACAGACCGGCAACGGTGCTCTGGTCGGAACGGCAACCAACGCGTTGGCGACCCTTTGGCGTCCGTTCGGTGCCGGCGGCAATAACGCCACCGGTGGCCTTGGCGGCCAAAAGGGCAGCCGGAAGTACGAAGAGTTCCGGATCTCGGCCGATCTGAAGGGCGAGACCGGATTTGCCGGCATCGGTTACGAGGTCGGCATGACCTATATCCGCGAGCTTCAGGACCAGCAGACCACGGACGTCCTTATCGACCGACTGCAGCGGGCCTTGAACGGCTTTGGCGGAACAAACTGCACGGGCACGTCCCCCGGCGCGAACGGGTGCTCCTTCTTCAATCCGTTTTCGAATGGCTACGCCGGAAACCCGGCCCTCGGCCTGACGAATCCTGGATTTGTGTCAGGGAACGCCAACTCGAAAGAACTGGTCGCCTCCCTGTTTGACCGGCAGAAGTTCAACTCGGAGCAGGACACGTTCGTTGTAGACGCGGTGTTCAACGGCACGCTGCCCATCGCCTTGCCCGGGGGTGAGGTGGGCTGGGCCGCTGGTGCCCAGTACCGCAAGATCAACTACGATCAGCGGATTGGCAGCCCGTTCTATAATTCGCAGATCACGCCGTGCCCGGTTGCCGGTTCGACGACCTGTACCTTCCGGACCGGTCCCTACATCTTCCTTGGGCAGAACTTCCCGCTTACGCTCGAGCAGGATGTCTATGCCGCGTTCTCAGAACTCAACGTTCCGATCTCGGACGCCATCAATGTTCAGCTTTCGGCGCGTTATGAAGACTACGGCGGCCAGACCGGCTCGACCTTCAATCCGCAATTCCGCACCAAGTGGCAGGTTGTCGACTGGCTGGCGTTGCGCGGATCGGTCGGTACGTCATTCCGAGGTCCCACCGCTGGAAACGTGGTTCCCACTGGCGGAACGAGCCTTTCCGGGATTGCCGCCGCCGGCAACAACTTCAAGTCGGTGGATAATTTCGGCAATCCCAGTACAGCGGCTGAAACGGCCTTCACCTACAGCTTGGGCGCTATCGTTCAGGCCGGCAATCTCACGGCCACGGCGGACTACTGGTCCTACAAGCTGAAGGATCAGATCGTGTCCGTCCCAGCGAACATTGTCGCCACGTCGGTCGCGGGCGTCGGTAACGGCAGCCAGCCTGTGAATTGCGCCAGTCCGCTGCGTAACCTGCTGACCTTCAACAATGGCAACGCCTGTATCCAGGGCGTTACCGTCGGTAACGACATCGCCCGGATCCGCGCCGACACCACCAACGGTCCAACCATCAAGACAGATGGCATCGATGTTGATGTCACCTACCGGTTCGACGACCTTATGGGCGGTTCGCTCGATGTGGGTGCCAACGTCAGCTATGTGCTCAACTTCAAGCAGGCAGCCTTCATCTTCGGTGGGATCACGGTTTCGCCGGCTTATCAGGCCGTCGGCTTCGCCAACTATGACCGTCTGCCGGGGACCATTCCCGATTGGCGTGGCCAGTTTTTCGCGGACTATACCCGCGGAGCGCACAACCTCCGCTGGACGATCAACTACATTGATAGCGCGAAGGACAATCGGGGCCCGACCACGGTCCAGACCGGTTCTTCGTCCAACTGCAACGTCGCCAATGCTCGGGCGGGAACGGCGATCAACTGCCAGTTAACGACGGCTGGGCTCAAAGTAGAGGCGTTTATGACCCATGACCTTACTTACCGCTGGGTGATGGACAATGATCTGACCCTCACCGCATCGGTGCTCAACGCGCTGGACGAAGACCCGTCACGCGCGCGCCTGGAGTCGAGCTACGATCCCTTCATCGCGAACCCCTTGGGCCGCACTTTCAAGATAGGTGCGCGCAAGAAGTTCTAGACCTCTGGACCTGACTCATTTGAGATCGACGCCGCTCCCGAGAGGGGGCGGCGTTTTCTTTGGCCTGGGACAGGACACAATGGCGACGAAGCTGCATGGTATCCGCAACTGCGACACGATGAAGAAGGCCTGGACCTGGCTCGACGAGAACGTGATCGCCTACGACTTCCATGACTACAAGAAGCAGGGCATTGGCCGCGCCACCCTCGAGCGTTGGGCGGATCATGTCGGTTGGGAGGTCTTGCTCAACAGGTCCGGGACGACGTTCAGGAAGCTGCCCGAAGCCGACAGGCAAGGCCTCGACCTCGCCCGGGCCATAGAGTTGATGTTGGCCCAACCCTCCATGATCAAGCGCCCGGTTCTGGAAATCGGCGACCGACTGATTGTAGGCTTCAAGCCAGAGGTCTACGCCTCCCTGATCGACTGAACGCGGAGGCCGGACATGGCGCAGGTTCGATACTTCGTGGATCACGTCGATGCAGCGTTGGATTTCTATACAACTTCACTGGGTTTCGTCGTGAAGCAGCAGTTCGGCCCGGCTATGGCGATCCTGCACCACGATGGCCTCGATCTGTGGCTGGCTGGGCCCGCGGCGTCGGCGTCCCGCGCGATGCCAGATGGCGCAATGCCTGTGGCCGGTGGCTGGAACCGGATCGTCCTGACGGTAGATGGTCTGGCCGCCGTCGTGACGCGATTGCGCGGAAAGGGGGTAACCTTTCGCAACGAGGTGGTGGTGGGTCCCGGCGGCCGCCAGATCTTGTGTCAGGACCCCGCCGGAAATCCGGTAGAACTGTTCCAGCCAGCGTAACGCCCGGTACAAATTGAAACATGACCAAGGTTTCATCCTTCGTCCTGCATCTGCTGGGCTAGTTCAATGTCTCTTACCTATAGAGACGGCGAACCGCGCCGGCATTTACCTGGAGAGGACACCCGCAAATGGAAGCTATCTTTATTGTCGCGATCATCTTTGGATCCATCGCATCGCTGTTCATCGTGCCGCGCTATTTCAAAAGCCTCGAACGTCAAAAAATGGCTGATACATTGCGGGTCGCTATCGAAAAGGGACAGCCGCTACCGACCGAGGTCATCGATGCAATGTCCAGCAATGTGCGTTCGCCCGGCTTGCCGCCGTCGCCCCAGCGTGACCTTCGTACCGGAATCATCTGGCTCGGCGTCGGTGTGGGCCTGGCCGCGCTTGGTGCCGTGATGAGCTTTGAAGAGCCAGACGTCTTGTTCCACATGCTGGGCGTAGCCTGCTTTCCGATCTTCATAGGTCTGGCGTTTGTGACGCTAGGCCTGCTGAACCGGACCAAGTCCTGATCGCGCCCAACGGGGGAAACGGCCCATGTCGGGCGTCATGCAATCGAGTTTCGCCAGCCTGCACGATGTAGAGCTTTGCAGCTTTGCGGCAGGTGGTGAGCGACGTGCCTTTGGAGAGCTGGTGCGTCGTCATGGCTCAGGAGTACGCCATCTGTTGCGCAGAATGGGTGCTCAGCCAACGGAGGCCGACGATGTTGCCCAGGACGCGTTTCTGGCGGCGTTCGAGCGGATCGCCGAGTTTCGCGGCGAGGGTACTTTTGCCGGCTGGGTGAAGCGGATCGCGGCGCGCCAGTATCTTCGACGCCTTCAACGCGAGAAGCGAATTGCGGCGCTCGCGCAAGAGAGCGGCGGCGAGGCCGAGATAGTGTCCTCCGATGTGGAGGCTCGAATCGATCTGGACGAGGGACTCAAGGCGCTTTCAGCTGCAGAGCGGGTGTGTGTAACTCTGTGCTACGGCACAGGCATGTCTCATGGCGAAGCGGCGGATGCCTTGAATTTGCCGCTTGGAACGGTCAAATCACATGTCAAACGTGGTCTGGAGAAACTCAGAACGCGACTGGCGCCGGGTGACGGCGCGGTTTTTGAGGGGAGGCGGGGCAATGGCTGAAATCGACTTTGAGCGACGGCTTGAACGTCTCTTCGCCGAGGTGCGCGATTTCCCTGACGCCCAGGCGTTCGCGGATCGAATTGAACGACGTCTGGACCGGGGATGGACTGCACGACGCTGGCTGATCGGTGCGGCGGGCCTCGCCGGCGGTATCGTGGGTGCCAGCCAGCTGGTCATGTCCAACCTGTTCCAGCGTGTCGAGAGTGCCGAGCAATCGGCTCGGGCGCTGGGCCAGGGCCTGTCGCGCGTGACCCCGTCGTCGGATATGCTGTCGGCGGTCTCTGGTGGATACGGCATCTGGATCGCCGTGGGCCTTGCCGTGGTGGCGATGGGTTTTGCCGTGTCGCGGGTGATCGAGGAGATCTAGCCTGTCCAATTATCGAGAGACCTCAGCCCGACGCCTGGCGGCGCCGGACATTCGCGCGCGCAAGAACAGTGAGCCACTTGTCTGCCTGACCGCGTACACCGCACCCATGGCCGGACTGCTGGATGCGCATTGTGACTTGCTGTTGGTGGGTGACAGCCTGGGCATGGTCGTTCACGGCCTTCCCAATACGATTGGTGTCACATTGGAAATGATGATCCTGCACGGTCAGGCCGTGATGCGGGGTTCGAGGCGCGCCATGGTGGTCGTGGACATGCCCTTCGGGTCGTATGAAGGCGCACCGGAAATCGCCTACGCCAACGCCGCGCGCGTGATGAAAGAGACCGGAGCTGGGGCGGTGAAGGTTGAGGCCGCCGAAGCGCTAGCGGGAAACGTCGAATATCTGGTCACCCGGGGGATTCCTGTGATGGGTCACGTCGGCCTGCGGCCACAGGCCGTGATGATCGATGGCGGGTTCAAGGCCAAGGGCCGCTGCGAATCAGAACGCGCGCGGATTCTGGACGATGCACGCGCAATGGAGGCGGCTGGAGTCTTTGCCATCGTGATAGAGGGCGTGGCCGAAGCCCTGGCGCGAGACATCACCCGCGCAGTCAAGGTTCCGACCATCGGGATCGGCGCATCGGCGGGCTGTGACGGCCAGATTCTGGTGACCGAAGACATGCTGGGCCTGTTCGAGTGGACGCCGAAGTTTGTGCGCCGCTATGCTGACTTGCATGGCGAGATCGACCGGGCTGTTGCACAATATGCAGACGACGTGCGCACCGGCCGTTTTCCCGGTCCGTCAGAGATATACTTCGCCAAGACAAGGCAGGCTTGAGGCGCAGGCCTGCCCACTATAGGTTCCGCCACTCGTTCAGCGACAGTCGCGCCCCGGAGCTCCCATACGTGACGGATCTATTTGAAGAGGTC
>CAMCXF010000071.1 GCA_945883235.1 Phenylobacterium deserti
TCGGACCGCTCATGGCGGCGATCAGAGCCTGATCGCCCCCTAGTCATCGACAGCAAAATCTCAGCTCAACGGCGGAACTCGATCGGTCAAACTCCACCGGGCTAACCAAGCAGAGACCAGGACTCGCGTTTTTCCACGGCCTCGGTCGACAGCAGTCTCAATGCCCGAGCCAGTACGCGGACCTTTGCCGAGCCGTCCGCAATGGGCCTGTCTGAGCAAAGGTCTGCATCAAGACCAACGAACGATGTTCAGGGTGCGCCTTTGCCTCGACCGCAACGCGGGGGAGGGGGACCGCGCCTGCAAGGCGTGGTGGAGGGGGCGAGGTCAAGCTCGGCGACCGGTCCCGCCCCTTCCACCACCGGCTTGCTGCCGGCGGTCCCCCTTCCCCGAAATCGGGGAAGGCCAAGATGCCCGGGCAGGTTATTCCCAGCGGGTGGGTTCGTCGCCTTTCAGAGCACGGCTCATATAGTCGACCGACTTTTTCCAGCGCCCGTTGCCGACACCGCCGTTGCCGGGCGGGAAGTAGTCGCCGTGTCCGTAGGCGGGATCGGTGGGGATCCGACAGGTCGTGACCCCGGGTGGCACCTCTGCGGGGTTGGGCCCTTTGCGCCCCAGCGCGCCGTGCCAGGGGCTGTCCCGGTCGCCCAGGAACACATCCGTGACAAAGTCTCCCAGGGGATAGGCCGCCCTAAGCACCACGTCCTTTGTGGAGGTCAGGACCGAAATCCGCTCCGCCTTGCCCTTCACCTCGGCATAGCTGGCGGAGAGTACGTCGTCGTCGACGGCACCGGCGGTGATGCAGACCTGGGCCGCCGACCGTTCCAGCGTTCGCACGGCTTCAAGCAAGACGCGCCCGCCAAGGCTGTGGGACACAAAATTGAAGCTGGCGGCCTGCGGCATGGCTGCGGTTAGCCAGGTGGCCAGATAGCGGCCGCAGCTGGCCGCATCGCCGGATTCCCACGGATAGTTGACCACCGGGATCCAGCCGTCGCCGGGCCACGCCACGCCGAAGAAAACCTGATCTGCCGTCAAGGCGAGCTGCCGCTCCAGACTGATGTAGGCCCGAACAGCGTCGGGGCGACTGACGTTGAAGCCGTGGATGGCGATGACAACCTGCTTGCCGGCGGTCCTGCGCTCAACCTCTGTCGGGGTGACGACGGTGTAGGTCGGGGTCTTGCCGCCAGCGCTTTCCCAACAGTCCGCCCGCGCGATGGCACCGGCGTGCCCCCCGGTCCGCTGGTTGATGATCAGGACCACGGTCTAGCCCTTGCCCAGCTTCAGTGCGCGCATCGCCGCTGTCAGCGAAGAGGTCAGATCCTTGGCCACCGGGGCAATCGGGACAGCCAGGACGCCGACGGCCACGGCCACCCACCAGGGCGGCGGGCTTTCGCCACTAACATCCCAGATGGCCCGGGCAGCGATGCTCAGCGCGATACAGAGCACGCCGGCCAGCATCCGGCTGACATTGCGATACTGCTGTTCGGCCATCTCAAAGCCGGCATCCAGCCTGGCGTCCAGTACCGCCGAAAGCCGACCCAGCAGGTTCAGCTCCTGTTCGGTGAGGGATGTGCCGTTGGCCAGCTTTACAGCGACCGCCGTGAGTTTGGCGGTGTCCAGGCCGAGGGCCGCCGCCAGACCTGCGGCCGTGGCCGGGGTGAGGCCCAGCTTCACCAGCGACCGCGCGACCGCCTTCTGTTCTGTCTTGGCCATGCCGTTGATCCAGTTGGCGCGAATCAACACCCACCACTCACCGGCACCCAGCGCCTGATTTAGCGTGCCTTCGAACCGCGTCATTGCACGTTTGATGTGGTTCAGACCGATATTGGAGATACCTCCACTGAACGCCTTGGAGGCATCCAGCAACCCGAACGCCGCCGTCGCCAGCGCGCTCAGCGCCGCAAGCGACGCGCCGGCCTGGTCCAGGCTGATTGTCGTCGTCATCGTGCTCCTCCTCCGCACGCCATATTCCGACGCATGCAACTGAAAGACGTTTTTTCCACCGTGTCAATTCTGGGATGATCAATCCTCCTCGCGCTCACACACGCGTGCACGCGAGAGGTGACGCCGGGCCCTTGCAGGTGCTATCCCTTAACCTTGCCTAATCCTTCGATTCGAATGGCGATTTCCCCACCTTGACCGACGAAAACCAGACACCTCCCGAGGACACCCGCGGGGGCATTGCCCCTATTGCCATCGAAGATGAGCTGAAGCGCTCATATCTCGACTACGCCATGAGCGTGATCGTCAGCCGGGCGCTGCCGGATGTGCGCGATGGGCTGAAGCCCGTCCATCGCCGCATCCTGTTCTCGATGGGCGAGCAGGGGCACACGCCTGACCGCTCGTACGTCAAATCGGCGCGTATCGTCGGTGACGTGATGGGCAAGTATCACCCGCACGGCGACGTCGCGATCTATGACACCCTGGTGCGCCTGGCCCAGCCGTTCTCCATGAGCCTGCTGCTGATCGACGGGCAGGGCAACTTCGGCTCGGTGGACAACGATCCGCCCGCCGCCATGCGCTATACCGAAAGCCGCATGACCAAAGCCGCCATGGCGATCCTGGCGGACCTCGACAAGGATACGGTCGACTTCAAGGACAACTATGACGGCTCCGAGAGCGAGCCGGTGGTGCTGCCTTCGCGCATCCCCAACCTGCTGGTCAATGGAGCGGGCGGCATTGCGGTCGGCATGGCCACCAACATCCCGCCGCATAACCTGGGCGAGATCGTCGACGCCTGCCTGGCCTATGTCGATAATCCGGATGTCAGCCTGGATGAGCTGCTGGACATCGTGCCGGGCCCTGACTTCCCCACCGGCGGCCAGATCGTGGGTCGCACGGGTGCGCGCACGGCGCTGATGACCGGGCGGGGATCGGTGATCATGCGCGGCATCGCCAGCGTCGAGGAAATCCGCAAGGACCGTGAAGCGATCATCATCACGGCCATCCCCTACCAGCTGAACAAGGCCAGCCTGGTCGAGCGCATCGCCGAACTGGTGCGCGAAAAGCGGGTCGAGGGGATTTCCGACCTGCGCGACGAGAGCGACCGCCAGGGCATGCGCATCGTGATCGAGATGAAGCGCGACGCCTCGGCCGAGGTACTGCTGAACCAGCTGTATCGCTACACACCGCTGCAGAGCTCGTTCGGCGTCAATATGCTGGCGCTGAACCGCGGACGTCCGCTGCAGATGGGCCTGCGCGACATGATCACCGCTTTCGTGGATTTCCGCGAGGAGGTGGTGGTGCGCCGCACCCGGTTCGAACTGGGCAAGGCCCGCGACCGGGGCCACGTGCTGGTGGGCCTGGCCATCGCCGTCGCCAACATCGACGAATTCATCCACATCATCCGTTCGTCCAAGGACCCCACCGAGGCGCGCGAGCGGCTGGTGGCCAAGGACTGGCCGGCGGGCGATATGCTGCCACTGGTCGAGCTGATCGCCGATCCGCGCAGCGTGACCATCGACGGCAACCTGATCCGGCTGACCGATGAACAGGCCCGCGCGATCCTGGCCCTGACCCTGTCACGCCTGACCGGCCTGGGCCGCGACGAGATCGGCAATGAGGCGCGCTCGCTGGCCGATTCCATCCAGGGCTATCTGACCATCCTGGCGTCGCGCGAAAAGATCATGGCCATTGTGCGCGAGGAACTGGTCGAGGTGCGCACCGCCTTTGCCGTGCCGCGCCGCACCGAAATCATCGACGGCGACGCCGACGTCGAGGACGAGGATCTGATCGCCCGCGAAGACATGGTAATCACCGTCACTCACGGCGGCTACGTCAAGCGCACCCCGCTCTCGATCTACCGCACCCAGCATCGCGGCGGCAAAGGCCGCTCGGGCATGGCCACCAAGGAAGAGGACGCCGTTACGCGGGTGTTCTCGGCCAACACCCACACGCCGATGTTGTTCTTTTCATCCGGCGGCAAGGCCTATCAGCTGAAGGTGTGGCGCCTGCCGGTCGGCACCCCCACCTCGCGCGGCAAGGCGTTCGTCAACCTGCTGCCCATCGAGCCCGGCGAGACCATCACCTCGATCCTGCCGCTGCCCGAGGACGAGGCGACGTGGGACCAGTACGACGTGATGTTCTCCACCCGGTCGGGCGGTGTGCGGCGCAACAAGCTCAGCGATTTCATCGGCATCAAGCGCAACGGCAAGATCGCCATGAAGCTGGATGACGGCGACAGCATCGTCGGCGTCGGGGTTTGTAACGCCCAGGCCAATGACATCCTGCTGACGACGGCGCTGGGCCGCTGCATCCGTTTTGCCGTTGAAGAGGTCCGGGTTTTTGCGGGCCGCGATTCCACCGGCGTGCGGGGCATTCGCCTGGCTGAGGGCGACACAGTGATCTCCATGGCCATTCTGCGCTCGGTGGCCGCCACGCCTGACGAACGCACGGCCTATGTCAAACACGCCAATGCCATGCGCCGGGCGCTCGGCGAGGGCGACGACCTCGAGGAGACTGCCGCCGTCGAAGAGGATGACGGCGAGACCACCGAGGGTCAGACCAGCCTGACGCCCGAACGTATCGCCGAACTTGGTGCGGCGGAGGAGGTGATCCTCACCGTCTCCACCGAAGGTTATGGCAAACGCACCTCGGCCTATGAGTTCCGCCGCACCGGCCGGGGCGGGCAGGGACTGTTGGCCCAGGACCTCACCAAACGTGGCGGCAAACTCGCTGCCTCATTTCCGGTGGACGACGCCGACCAGATCCTGCTGGTCACCGACCAGGGTCAGCTGATCCGGACCCCGGTGACGCAGGTCCGCATGGTCGGGCGCAACACGTCTGGCGTGATCATCTTCCGCACCAGTGCGGATGAGCATGTGGTGTCGGTGGAGCGTCTGGCGGACACGGGTGAGGATGAGGTCGAGGATGTCGGGCCGGGTGATGAAGGTGAGGCTCCCGAGGCTGAAGTCTAGACCTTCGTTGGTCATCTCCCGCCCTCTCGCGGATCGTCGTCAACGCACAATTCCTCTTGCCAGAAACGCCTTGGGCAGCGAAAGGCGTTTTGGAGTGAGTTGGGGGGCTTAAGTCTGATGACCCGCGTCGGTTTTTATCCGGGAACGTTTGATCCGATCCACAATGGCCATTCCGATATCATCGGGCGCGCGGTCAAGCTGGTGGATCGGTTGATCCTTGGCGTGGCGATCAATGCCGGCAAGGGACCGCTTTTTTCCCTCGATGAGCGCGTCGCCATCGTCGAAGACGCGATCCAGCCCCTTCGCAATCACGCAGAGATCATTGTCCAGCCCTATGAGGGCTTGACCATGCACTATGCCCGCAGTGTCGGCGCCTCGGTGATCGTGCGGGGCTTGCGCGCCGTGGCCGATTTCGAGTTCGAGTTCCAGATGACCGCCATGAACCAGCAGCTCGACCGCGATATCGAGACGGTGTTCTTTATGGCGGATCCACGCCATCAGGCGATCTCGTCCAAGCTGGTGAAGGAGATAGCGCAGCTGGGCGGGGAGGTGGCCAATTTCGTCAGTCCGTCGGTGAAGCAGCGCCTGCTGACCAAGTTCGGCCGCACCTGACCCGTCACAAGACTGGCCTTCCGGTACATCGCCCGCTACGAGAGGCGCCGATGAGAATGACCCTGATACTGCTCGCCGCCGGTTTGATGGCGTTTCCGGCCGCCGCCCAGAAGCCGGCCGCTGAGCCGCCGCAGGTGGCCGTGCCGGCGCGTCCGGCCGCCGCCGACTGGCGCACGCCAAGACCCGAAGACGTGCTGGTGATCGACACCAACAAGGGCCGGATCATCGTGGAGATGGTTCCTGAGGTGGCGCCACTCTACACCGCGCGAATGCGTGAGCTGGCGCTGGAGCACTTCTTCGACGGCCTGACGTTCTTCCGGGTCATCGACGACTTCATGGCCCAGACCGGTGATCCGGAGAACCGCGGCACTGGTGGTTCCACAAAACCGGACGTCAAGGCAGAGTTTCTGTTCCGGCGGGGCCCCGAAACGCCGTTCGTGCTGGCGCTTGACCAGAGCGTGGCCGAGGTGGGCTTCATCAAGTCGCTGCCGGTAGTCACTCAGTCCATGATGCTGGCTCCCATGACGAAGGACGGCAAGATTGCCGGCTACGGTCTTTACTGCAAAGGCGTCGCTGGCGCGGCGCGGGGCAGCGAGGAAGATTCGGCCAACAGCCAGTTCTATCTGATGCGGGAAGTCTATCCGGCACTGGAGCGGCGCTATTCTGCCTGGGGTCGGGTGATCTCGGGCCAGGAGGCGGTGAAGGCGATCAAGGTCGGCGAACCGGTGGCCGAGCCGCAGGACCGCATGGAGCGGGTGCGGCTGCTGAGCGATATCCCCGAGAAAGAGCGGCCGAAAGTCCGCGTGATCGATCCGGCGGGACCGTGGTTCAAGGCGGAGATCGCCCGGGCCAAGGCCGCCAAGGGCGCCGAATTCTCGGCGTGCGATGTAAACATTCCTGTTGAGGTGAAATGATGGACGCTGAAAATACCCTGATCCTGGAGCTGGAATCCGGCCCGGTGACGATCACGCTGCGGCCCGACCTGGCTCCCAAGCATGTCGAGCGGATCAAGGCGCTGGCCCGCAAGGGTTTTTATGACGGCGTGGTGTTCCACCGCGTGATTCCGGGTTTCATGGCCCAGGGCGGCGACCCCACCGGCACCGGTTCGGGTGGCTCGAAGGAGCCCGATCTGCCGGCTGAGTTTTCCAAGGAGCCGCACGTGCGCGGCGTTTGCTCGATGGCCAGGACCGCCAACCCCAATTCGGCCAACAGCCAGTTCTTCATCTGCTTTGATGACGCCCGCTTCCTGGACAGCCAGTACACGGTGTGGGGTGTGGTCAGCGACGGCATGGACCACGTCGACGCGCTGCCCAAGGGCGAGCCGCCGCGCAGCCCCGGCAAGATCATCTCGGCCAAGGTTGCCGCCGACGCCTAGTTGGCGACCGGTGCCAGGGTGACGATCAGGGGATAGTGGTCCGAGCCCAGCCAGGGCCCGCGCTCGACCTTGACCGTCGCCCAGCCCGGCCCGGCGTAGATGTGATCGATCGGCAGGAAGGGCAGCGGCCATGGGCGGCCCAGCACCTGGGCGGGGAAGGTCGGGACAGCACGGTCACGCCTGATCAGGCCCAGGCTGCGGTCCAGTCCCTGCAAGGTGTGTGACCAAGGCGTGCTGTTGAAGTCGCCCAACAGTAGCATCCGTTCTCCCGGGAGGCGTGACGTCACGCCTTCCAGATCGGTCGGCTGCCGTCGGAATGCCGGGCGGGTCGGCCAGTCCAGATGGGTTGTCACCACCTCCATCTCGCCGCTGGTGCTGGCGTAGGTAGCGTTGACGAACGTCAGCTTCGAACCCTTCGGCAACTTTGGTCTATTCATTTTCACATATTGGCCGGGCGTGAAGATGATCAACGTCCCGTGGGATCCTGCCGTCTTCCAGCCAGTGCGCGCCCGAAGCATATCCCTCAGGTCGTGACGCGCCTCCGAGATCGCGACGACATCAGGGCGCTGGGCGATCAGCCAGTCGGCGGTGCGGCGAATGTCAGTATTGGACCGCAATGTGTTGAACTGGATGATCTTGATCGTACCCGGCGTGCCTGCGGGCGCATCCGGGCCGGTTGAGCGGTGCCACTCAGGTGCAATCAGGAGTGCGCCGGAAAGGACCCCGATGGCTCCCAGGGCAGCGACAACTCCGCGGCGTCGCCCGCGAACGCATACCGCGACCAGAAGTGCCAACGCCCCGACCACCGCATAGATTGGTGCCAGATGTGCGAGGATGTCCAGGGTGCCGCTGAAGTGGCCGCCATTGGCCAGGAGGGCACAGGCCGCGGAGGCAGCTGCAATGGACACCGTGAGCGTTGAAACGACCTTTCGAAACAAGCTGACGCGCCCCCGGCCTTGACGCGGGCGCTCCCGCATGTGCTTCACCTCGCCCTTCATGACGCTTACCGACTTCGATTTCCACCTGCCTGACGACCGGATCGCGCTTCGCCCCGCCAGCCCGCGCGATGCGGCGCGGCTGTTGCTCGTGACACCGGGTAAGTCGCTGGTCGATCTGCACGTGCATGATCTGCCTGCGCAGCTGCGCGCCGGTGACGTGCTGGTGGTGAATGACACACGGGTGATCCCGGCCAGGCTCAAGGGCGTAAGGACGCGGGGTGACAGCCGGATCGCCGTACAGGCGACCCTGCATCGCCAGACGGGCATCAACCTGTGGACCGCTTTCATGCGGCCCGGAAAGAAGCTGGCGGTCGGAGATCGGGTGGCGTTCGGCACACTGGACGCCACCGTGGCGGGCAAGGGAGAGGGCGGCGAGGTCACTCTGGCCTTCGACGTCTCTGGTGTGGCCCTGGTGGCGGCCATCGCGGAAAACGGCATGATGCCACTGCCCCCTTATATCGCCGCAAAGCGGGGGGAGGACGCGCGTGACCGCGAAGACTACCAGACCATCTATGCGGCGCAGGACGGTTCGGTGGCCGCGCCCACGGCGGGCCTGCATTTTACGCCGGATCTGATGGCGCGCCTTGGCGATATGGAGGTGACGGTCGAGCGCGTGACCCTGCACGTGGGCGCAGGCACGTTCCTGCCGGTCAAGGTCGATGATCTGACCAAGCACCGGATGCACGCCGAGTGGGGCGAGATCGATGCGGCGACGGCCGGTCGGCTCAATGCCGTGCGTGCTGCAGGTGGCCGCATCGTCTGTGTGGGCACCACCTCGCTGCGCCTGCTGGAAAGCGCGGCTGAACCTGACGGGACAATCCTGCCGTTCGCGGATGAAACAGCGATCTTCATCACGCCCGGCTATCGGTTTCGGGCTGCGGATGGGTTGATGACCAATTTTCACCTGCCGAAGTCGACATTGTTCATGTTGGTGTCGGCATTTGCGGGGCAGGCGGTGATGCGCGCGGCCTATGAGCACGCGATCACGGATCACTATCGGTTCTATTCCTACGGCGACGCCAGCCTGCTGTGGAGAGTTGTCTGATGGGCGCGTTCCCGTTCACCCTTCACGCCACCGACGGCAAGGCGCGGACGGGTGTGCTGGCCACGCCGCGCGGCGATATCCGGACTCCGGCCTTCATGCCGGTCGGGACCGCGGGCACGGTCAAGGCGCTGACGGTCGAGCAGGTGGCGGCCACGGGTGCCGACATCCTGCTGGGCAACACCTATCACTTGATGCTGCGACCTACCGCAGAGCGGGTGCAGCGGCTTGGCGGCCTGCATCGGTTCATGCGCTGGAAAAAGCCGATCCTGACCGACTCCGGCGGGTTCCAGGTTATGTCGCTGTCGAACATTTCGAAGGTCACGGAAGAGGCGGTCACCTTCCAGAGCCACCTGGACGGCAGCCGCCATGTGCTGTCGCCGGAACGATCCATTGAGATTCAGGCCGACCTGCTGGGATCCGACATTGTCATGCAACTGGATGAGCTGGTGGCGTTGCCGGCGACCGGCGAGAAGGCGGCCGACGCCATGCGACGCTCGGCACGTTGGGGCGAGCGGTCCAAGATCGCCTTCGGGGAACGTGACACTCAGGCATTGTTCGGCATCCAGCAGGGCGGCGTTGACGAGGCCTTGCGTCGTGAATCCGCGCAGCGGCTGATCGAGACTGGCTATGACGGCTATGCCATCGGTGGATTGGCTGTAGGGGAGGGCCATGCCGCCATGGTCGAGGTGCTGGATTTTGCGCCGTCCATGATGCCCTCAGACCGACCGCGGTATCTGATGGGGGTGGGCAAGCCGATCGACATCGTCGAGGCCGTGGCGCGTGGCGTGGACATGTTCGACTGCGTGCTGCCAACCCGGTCCGGCCGCCACGGTCAGGCCTGGACCTGGGAAGGGTCCATAAATCTGAAGAATGCCCGGTTCGCCGAGGACGACAGCCCACTGGATCCGTCAAGCCACGTGTCGGCCAGTCGAGACTATTCCAAGGCCTATCTGCACCATCTGGTGAAATCGAGCGAGATCCTGGGTCAGGTGCTGCTGTCCTGGCACAATCTGGCGTTCTATGAGGCCCTGATGGCCGAACTCAGGGCCGCGATTTCGGAGGGGCGGATGGAGAGCTTCCGGCGCGGCTTTGCGGCACGGCAGTCCGGGCGGGATACTTCGGTGTAGGACCGCCCTTGTCGGCGACAGACAGCGTCGTTTTAACGACGCTCTGGCGTGCGGGCTTGGCGGGTGAAGGGCATCCCCGGGCCTCGCCCAGTCCCTTCAGGTATCCACGCCGGATATTGCCCGCAACGATGGCAGACTGCACGAGCTTGTCATGGCTGCTGGCACCGGAAATGCGGCGTACGACACCGCGAAACGGAATCGCCCCTGAGGCCAGATCGCCCGCTACGCTGAAGACGGTTTGCTTGCCGCGATCCATGAGGTTTTCGTCGCCGGTCGGCAACTGGTCGAGATCCGGACCGAGGGCGGCGTCGAGCGGGCGCACCATAGCAATCAGCGCCGGGCATTTCCAGTTCCGGGGAGGGCGCACATAGGGGTCTTTCAGGGCATCGATCAGGACCTCCGGGATATCCGTCTTGATCATATTGAGGTCGCGAAGCGGCGCGGTTGCCGCACCCTGCACACTCCCGCTCTTGAGTTGGTCCGAGGTCCTGATCCGCTCATCCGGGTTGGGAGTGTCGACCTGCTTTCCGTCGGCAGCCCTACGGGCGCTTGAGGGGGTCTGGCCCACGGCCGCCCCCGCAAGGCCAGAGGCCAGGATCGCGGCCAAAATCAGATGTGTGAGGCGTTCCATAGGCCGACTTTACGCCGGCTTGTGGCGCTGATAAGGCCTACATTGAGAAAGTCACTTTCACTTTGCCTCGACGCCGACTAGGTTCCGCGCCGCTTCGTCAGGTGTCCGCTCAGGGCTCTGGCCTCGCGGGCCGGTAGCTCAGTGGTAGAGCATTCGACTTTTAATCGAATGGTCGTGAGTTCG
Organism: Phenylobacterium deserti; assembly: GCA_945883235.1. Taxonomy (GTDB): domain Bacteria; phylum Pseudomonadota; class Alphaproteobacteria; order Caulobacterales; family Caulobacteraceae; genus Phenylobacterium; species Phenylobacterium deserti_A. Next base: position 10,885 of record CAMCXF010000071.1, read on the forward strand.
AACCTCACCCGGCCTACCAATCGTTTCGAGCGCGCCGGACCCCGGAAATGAAAAGGGCCGGTGCGGTCGCCCGCCCGGCCCCATCAACTCGGGTTCTATGTTGCTACTTCGGTGCGGGTGCGGCGGTCTTGTTCAGATAGGCGTCGAGCGCCTGGCGAGCCACCGTCTTGCAGCCACTGGTTTCCGCCACGCGGACGATGTCATCCAGCGTGGTCAGGCTTTCCAGAGCCGGGCATATACCGCCGCGACGCGCCCCGAAGGTGCGACCCTCGGGGGGTGGCTGGACCAGGGCGCGGAGAGTTTCAAAGCGTGCGGCGTCGGCGGACGCCAGTCGGGCACCCGGCACGGCCACACCGCCTGCGGCACCGCGCAGCGTCGTGACTTCGCCAGAGGCGCGCATCAGCGTCAGGCTTTGGCCTGCACCAAGGGCGACGCGCGCACCGGCGTCAAAGGATTGTCCGCTTTGTCCCAAGACTGAACCGGCCGAGATGCAGGGCTACGGGGGCGTCATCCGGGATCTGTAGCGTTCTGCGCCATTTCGTGCGGGCGGCGGGGTCTTGGCGGAAGTCGCTGGCGTGCACGCCGAGCGGGATGGTGACCAGTTGAGCCGGGGCAATTCGGCTGGCTCCGAAGCGGTCCTGCAGATACCCGGCAACGGCCTCCAATAGGGTCTCGACCGCCTTGCGCCCGGCCTCCGAGGTACAGACCAGTGCGTCCCATGGCTCGATCGGGGCCAGCAGGAGCGCGCTGATCTCGTCCATGATGTAGGTTTCGGCAATTGTGTGCGTGACGCCGGTCAGGGAATAGGCCGTGCTGCCGTAAGCGCGGCGCGCCCAGGCTTCATGACGCAGTTCCGGGGTCGGGATGTAGAGTGCGCCGGCTTCGGTCAATCGCGCCCGGTCGGCGCGACCCAACCATTGCACCGGCCGGGTCGGGGGTCCGAGACGCGCCAGTAGCGCCTCCAGTTGCGCCTGGTCCTGATCGTGCAGGTTCCAGAGATGGAAGGTGTCGACGTCGGCATGGTTGAGAAAGCCGCGCAGAAAGCCTTCGCCGGCGGAGTTTCTGCCCATGGGTCGCGGAATCGACGCGTCATATGGCTCGGTGTTGAACTGGATCGCAGCGTTGGCCATGGGCGTCCTGGAAGCGATGTCGCAGGTCCGCCCGTACCTACCGCGCCGCCGTCTGCACCGAGGCGTTGGGGAGCGGCCCTGAGGCGTCACCTACGATTGTGAACGGTGCCCAGTAGTAGGGATGTCCGAACTCTTCACTCCGTTGAAGGGCCTGTTGGGCGTAGAGCATGGCTTCACCCTTGCTGGGCGATGGTGCTGAAAACATTCCGGTCATCAACCGCACAGTGGCCACGGAATCCACTGACCAATGCGACACGATCAGGGACCGCCCACCGGCATAAATCACCGCGCGGGTAAGACCACCCAGCGCTTCACCGCCGCCCTGCATGCCTGTCGTGGTCGCGTCGCCGCCAGATCCGCCGGTATCGCAGGCGGACAACACGACCAGATCGGCGTCCAGTTTGAGATCAAGGATCTCACTGCTGTCGAGCAGGCCGTCGCTGTCGCCACCGCCCAGCGAGGTCATGAGGGCGGGCTCAGGCAGGCAGGCCGAGGGTTGCGGCAAGAGGCCGTGGGTCGCGAAATAGAGCACTTTGTAGTCGGACAGATCGGTTCGCGCCTTTACCCCTTCGTCGGTAAAGGCTCCGCCGATGATGTACTGCTCAGCCGTTGCGCCACCGATACTGGCACCGACCAGACGGACCTCGTCGGCCGTATCGGGAAGGGGCGGCATCTGTAGAAGGGCCAGGCGCGTGTTTTCACAGACGCTGGTCACATCGCGACCGGTGCTGCGGATGCTGACCGATCGCCTTACCACAGAAGAATAGGCCCGTTGGTCGCTGCGGGTCGGGGTCGATGGATCGGCAAAGCCCAGGAAACTGCGCTTGGCCTGGCTGGGTGCGAAGGCGCGCGACTGCATGAAGCTGGCCGCCGACAGCACCAGTGCACTGTCGACCTTGGCACCAAGCCAGGCGACCTCGCGGTAGTCCGGATCCTTACCGGCCGGGGTCCTGGCCAGGAGCGCGGACGGGTCGCTGGCCACAAGGGCAGCCACCGGAAGGGAAATCAGTCCACCGTCGGGCTCGTAGATCAAGTGCTTGGCTGCCATCACCTCGGTCGCCACCGGCCCGAACAACTTCTGGAAGAGAGTGTAGGACTTCGCCACTTCGAAGGGCGGCAAGGAGTCTTCCTGCTCGAACGCAGAACGTATCTGAACGACGGCAGCGCCGGCGGTTCCCCGGTTCAGATCGATGGCGTAGGGCTTGGCCGCCGTGGGCGAGACAAAGAGGCCATAGCCCCGGTTGCCCAGCAGCAGGATCTTCACATAGACCTCATCCTTCCGGAGCACCTTCTGAAGATCGGGCAGCGACGCTACGGACGAGACCAGTTGCGAGTAACGGGGGTTGGCCGACAGCAGCTGGCTCTCCAGGCCGTCAGATTGGCTTTGCAGGGATGTCAGGCGGGTTTCCAGATCCGTGCGGTCTTGGCCCGTATAGGAATTCGTGGCTTGCAGGTTTGCAGCCTGGGCCTCGGCAGCGCGCAGTT
>CAMCXF010000072.1 GCA_945883235.1 Phenylobacterium deserti
CGGACCGCTCATGGCGGCGATCAGAGCCTGATCGCCCCCTAGTCATCGACAGCAAAATCTCAGCTCAACGGCGGAACTCGATCGGTCAAACTCCACCGGGCTAACCAAGCAGAGACCAGGACTCGCGTTTTTCCACGGCCTCGGTCGAAACCAGCCTTAAGTCGAGCACCCGGAAGCGGACGTTCCGCTCGGGTCCGGAAAGCAGACCCTCCCAAAGGCTGTTCAGGGGGAGATCGGACCTCCTGCGAGGAGCAGGCCGCCAATGTGTTATGGACCGTGGCTCCAGGCCATTGAAAGCTAGAGCCTATAACGCGGTCAGTTCACGAGGAACCCATGGGCAGAGAGCTTCGCCTCAACGCATTCGCGATGAACTGCGTCGGGCACCAGGCGCAGGGATTATGGCGTCACCCGCGTGACAGATCAGCGGAGTACCGATCGCTAAATCATTGGGTGGAACTCGCCCGGCTTCTCGAGCGCGGGAAATTCGACGCTCTTTTCCTCGCCGACGTGCTCGGCTTGTACGACGTCTACGGCGGCAACACCGACACGGCCCTGCGGGAAGCGGTGCAGGTGCCGGTCAACGATCCGCTACTGATCATTCCGCCCATGGCGCAGGCGACGGAGCATCTTGGCTTCGCGGTGACCTGCAATCTGTCGCACGAGCCGCCCTTGCCATTCGCGCGCCGGATGTCGACGCTCGACCATCTGACAGACGGGCGAATCGGATGGAACGTCGTCACCGGCTACCTCGACAGCGGCGCCAAGGCCGCGGGCCGGGACAAGCAGGTTGCGCATGACGTTCGCTATGACATCGCCCAGGAATTCATGGATATCCAATACGGGCTCTGGGAAGGCAGTTGGGAAAATGGCGCGGTGCGCCGTGACCGGGAAACCGGCGTGTTCACCGACCCGGCCAAGGTCCATCGCGTCAGGCACGAGGGCGAGTATTTCAAGATCGACAGCGTCCATCTCTGCGAGCCCTCGCCACAACGCACGCCGGTCATCTATCAGGCCGGATCGTCGCCGAAGGGCACCGCGTTCGCGGCCCGCCACGCCGAGTGCGTCTTCATCGGGGGGAACGAGCCCGGCAAGATGGCCGAGGATGTCGCCAAGCTGCGGGACCTCGCTGTGGAGTTCGGCCGCGCGCGGTCGGACATTCTGGTGTTCGCACTGGCCACGGTCGTCATCGCCGCCACCGATGAGGAAGCCGAAGCAAAGTTCGCCGAGTACCAGAGCTATGTGAGCGAACCGGGGACCCTGGCACTGATGTCAGGATGGGCGGGGGTGGACCTGTCAAAACCGGAACAGGCGAAGACAGGGGCGGCGAGCAGCAACGCCATCCAGTCGGTGGCCGCCAGCATCGCCCGCGGCGCGGAGCCGACCGGTCGCCGCGTTGGCCGACCGGTCGGCCTTGGCGGTGGGGGGCCAGCGATCGTGGGCGCCCCGAAACGCGTGGCCGATGAACTGGAAGCCTGGGCGGAAGAAGCCGACCTCGACGGCTTCAACATCGCCTATGTGGTCATGCCGGAAACCTTCGCCGACATCGTCGAGCACCTCGTCCCCGAATTGCAGCGACGCGGCCTTTTTAAGCAAACCTATCGTCTGGGCACATACCGTGAAAAGCTATTCGGTGATGGCCCCCGCCTCGGCGAGCGCCATCCCGCAGCCCGCTATCGTCGTCCTGAACGATGAGCCCGCCTCTCCCGACCAGTGCCGCGGGGCCGGGCGTCAAGGCGATCGCCCTGACAGTCGCGGCGATGATCGCGTTCGCGGCCAACTCAATCCTGTGTCGCCTCGCCCTTGCCCACAGTTCGATTGATCCGGCGAGCTTTACCCTCATACGGATCGGTTCAGGCGTGGTGGCGCTCTGGATCATCCTCGGCACGGGACGAAAGGTGCGCGCCGTAGGAGGGAGCTGGCGGGGCGCGTTCGCACTATTCACCTACGCCGGTGCGTTCTCTTGGGCCTATGTCACCCTGTCGGCCAGCACGGGAGCATTGCTCCTGTTCGGCACCGTGCAGGCGACGATGGTCATTACCGGCTTGGTTCGGGGCGAGAATTTGACGGCGCCGCAATGGCTGGGTTTCGTCCTCTCACTGGGAGGCTTGACGGCCCTCCTGATACCGGGCGCCTCGGCCCCGCCGCTCGCTGGCGCTCTACTGATGATGACCGCCGGCGTCGCTTGGGGGGCCTACTCTTTGCTCGGCCGCCGATCCGCCGATCCGCTCGCCGCGACCGCCGGAAATTTTCTGCGCGCCTTCCCTCTGGCCGCCGTGGCCTTTGCCCTTGCATCGGCGGCGGGCATACATCTGGCGCCGGACGGGGTGCTATACGCGGTGCTATCAGGCGCTCTTGCTTCCGGAGTCGGCTATACGATCTGGTACGCAGCCCTGCCTTCGCTCTCGCCGGTCCAAGGTGCGTCGGTACAACTGAGCGTCCCCGTCATAACCGCGCTTGCCGGCACACTGACGCTGGGTGAAGGAATTTCAGTTCGCTTGGCGCTCACTTCGATGGCGATCCTCGGGGGCATTGGCTTGGTCATCGCCAGCCGGCCGCGGGACCTTTGAGGGTCCTTCCCAGCGCTTCTGCTAGCGTCCGCAATGGGTCGTTCTTTCGCGTTGGGTTCGGGCCAACAAGCAGACGTCCACGCTGTCCACCGTCAGCGCCAATGAGACAGCTTCAGGGTTCCAGCTAACGGATCGTCAGGCCAGATCTCCGAATTACTAGGCTGAACGCGCGAAGGCCGGGATCAGATGGCGGCCCGCCAGCTCGATGCTCTTCAGTACCGCGTCCGGGAGTATCGAGCCATACTGCATCATGCACAACATGCGGTCGGCACCTATAGCCTCATAGCCCCTGAGCTTGCCGGCACAGTGGTCGGGGTCGCCGATCGCCACGCAGTCGAGCGGCTCCAGCACGTCGTGAGCTTCCTCGAACGAGATGATTTCGCCTTGGGCCATGCGCTTGAGTACGCGAAGGACGGGCGGATCGTCGTCGTGGATGACGGTCTCGTTGGGGTCTAGGAGCGCCTGGGCAGCCGTATCGCGCGCCGAGTTTGGGTGCAGGCCGCCCTTGATCATGTCGTACCAGACCCGACGGGGTACCTTGAACACCACAGGAGCGGCATTGACGTACCATAGGGCCGACCAGGCGGCTCCGTTGGCGATGGCCTGGTCGCGGGTCTCTGCGAGGTGGACGAAGGTGAAGCAGCCCTTCTGGGCGTTCACCGTCTTGCCCGCCGGCGCCTTGCAGGCGGCTAGGCCGCGGTCGTGCTCCCGTAGCATCTCGCCCAGGAAGGCCACGGGGCTGAGAAGGGTGGTGCCGAGCGCGCCCACTCCCATCTCGCCGGCCATGAAGAAGCTCTCGGGCGAACCACATGTCTGCCACAGCGGTGGGTGCGGTTGCTGAAGGGGCTTGGGCACGATCTCGCGGGGCGGTACCTTGTAGGTCGGGGTGTCCCAGGAGAACTCCTTGTCGGTCCAGACCCGCGGGATGACATGCATGGCCTCGCGGACCTCATCGCGCGCTGCATCCGGGTCGACGCCGAAAGTCTCCCACTCCTTGCCGCCGCTCTTGGCGAGGCCTAGGTCGAACCGCCCACCAGACAGGACGTCGATCGTCGCCCCACGCTCGGCCACCCGAAGGGGCGAGTTGATCTTGAATGGTGCTAGCACACCAGCATGGCCGACCCGCAGACGTTTAGTAGCCATGGCGATTGCCGTCAGTACGACCTCCGGCGCCGAGGAATAGCTGAACTCCGGCGAGCCGTGATGTTCCACCTGCCACCACGTGGTAAAGCCGGCCTCATCCGCGGCGCGCGCCTGATCCAGAGTCTCCCTGAACAGGCTAGCTTCATCGGTCCCGCGCCACGGAAACGCCTTCTGGATCTCGCAGAAGATATCGAACTTCAAAGCGTCGCCTCCCTCACCGGTCTATTCCATAACGTTGGTTACGTAATTGCGTCTTGGCGAGCGTGTCAAGGACCGTACGTGCCATCCCGACCGCGTTTAGGTAGGCCGCCCGTTGAGCCTTTTGCATAACATCCGATATGCTATTCTAGGCCTGCGCGGGGACGTCGCGCTAGGGAGACACGGCATGGCCGCGGACTGGGCTCTAGAGCAATTCTACCACACCATCGTCAACGCTCAGGATATCGACGAGACCGTCATTTTCTACCAGGCGCTTGGCTTTGAGATCGTCCGAGACCGCCGCAACATGACCTGGCCGCCGGGGGGCGGCGTGGTCTTCGGGCTGATCCCGGACGTCAAGGGGCGCGGCGGCACGCTGATGGCCCTGCCAAACGATCCGCCCCCGGCGGGGCCGATGCTGGACATCATCCAGTGGCTGGAGCCGGAGGCGTCCTTCAATCCTGTGTCCCCCACCACCGTGCCAAGAGTGACCGCTTTCCGGACGCGCAATGTCGCAGGTGCGCTCAAGGCCATGCAGGCCAAGGGCTACCGGACCACGACCGCGGAGGCCTACACCGGCAACGCCGCCGCGGGAATTCTGGCCGTCGGCGGCGTCTACGATCCGAACGGCAACGTCATCGAGCTGATTGAACTTGCGCCAGGACTGACGACCTCACGCCTACAGGAGGTCTACGGGACTGACGCCCCCGGCTAGCAGCCTATGCGGTAGACCCGTGCCGCCACGTCGTGGAACATCAGCGCCTTCTCGCCGGCGCTGAAGTCTCGGACCATCTTCTTGTGGGCGTTCCAAAGGACGCCGTAGCCGCAGGCGCGTTTGTCCATCGGAAAGTTGCTCTCGAACAGGCAGCGATCGGGTCCGAACAGGTCGATGGCGGCGCGGTAGTAGGGCCCGTTGGCGGCGGCTAGCTCGTCGGAAGTCGGCGGCAGGGACCGGTCGTGCCAGCCGAACCCGTTGAAGTGCATGTTCAGCCCGCCCAGCTTGACCACAACATTGGGACAGGCAGCGACCTGAGCCAGACCAGACTTCCAGTCTGCGAACACCTCGGCACGGCGGTTGACATAGTAACCCATGCCGAGCGGCGTGCCGATGTGGTCCAGGATGATCGTCAGCTCCGGGACCTCCGCCGCCAGCGCGGCCACTTCGGCGAGCTGGTGATGGAAGACCCAGATGTCCAGGCTGAGGCCGCGCCGCACTAGTTCACGTGCGCCGCTACGAAAAGCGGCGCTGGCCATCATGCCGTCAGGGGCGTTGGGGTAGGGATCGAGCGCGCCTTTGGGATCGGCGGCCACGATCGGCCGCACGCCGCGGTATCGGTCCGGCGCGCGCGAGATATGGGCGTCCAGCACCCGTCCCGCCTCGCGTCCCAGCATCAGGTCGACCGATCCGAAAATTGCTGCGCACGCCCGCACGGGTCCAAAGGCACCGCTGGCCGCCTGGGCCGCGACGCCGTTGGCGAACTCCACTTCGCCGACTGATCGAAGCTCGGGCGGGCCATCGGTTCGATACATCGCGCCGCATTCGGCGAAGACCGTGGCCACAATATTGTGGCCCGCGCCGTCAGGGCCCGCGTCCGACAGGAGCTCCGGCAACAGGTAGGTGTCGTGCGGCAGCTTCCACAGGTGGTAGTGAGCATCGATGATCCGCAGGTCCGGTTCGAGAGGCTCTTCCGACACCTGCTCCAGCCATGCGGCCCGTACCGGCCACTCCATCGACATCTTGGGAACTCGTTGACTGCTTCAGGGACACCCGGTGGGGGGACGGGCGACCTGGGGCCCCGTCCCGCGCCGGATCAGAAGTTCACGCCGACGCGCAAGCCATAGGTACGGGGCGGGTAGTAGACGAAATTGTCAGGCTCCAACACCTGTTGCCCCAGCGAAATGGACTGCAGCCCATCATTGGAGATGATGTCGTCATCCTCGATGTTCGCCACAAAGGCATCAACCTTGTAGCGGCTGTTCGGGCTGTTCCATGTCAGGCGCAGATTGGTCGTATGATAGGCCTTCTGCCGCGAGGTGACGAAGTTGTCCGGCAGGAAGTCTACCTTGCCCGAGAAATAGGTATCGACCCGCGGCGTCAGCGTGCCGAAGCCCACATCAAAGGCGTACTCCGCCCCCAGGTTCAAGGCGTAGGGCGGGGTCTGGTTGAGGCGGTTGCCCTTGAAGTTACAGAGCTTGGTTGTGGCAGCGCAGCCCGGCCCAGGGCCACCGAAGCGGGCGGCAGTTGTGATATAACGACCGTATTTGGCATCGGTCAGGGTCAGCGAGGCATTTAGGCGCAGGCGGTCCAACGGGACGAGCGTGAACTCTGCCTCCAGGCCATTGACGTCGGTCTTTCCGTTTACGTTGTTGATGCCCGACTGGGTTGAGCTCTGAATGAACACCTGCAGGTTTTTGATCTCCTGGTGGTATGCAGCCAAGTTAAGTTGGGCGCGCCCGTCAAGGAAACGCGACTTCCAGCCAAAATCGAAGGACGTCAGGGTCTCAGGATTGTAGATGTTGGCTAGGCCTACGATGTTGCCGCCTGCGAGATAGCCGCGGGAGACCGAGCCATACAGCAGCGAGTCCTCATTGACCTGGTAGGCCGCACCTACTTTACCAGTGACCTGATCCCAGCTCTTACTGAACGGGCCGCGTATCACACTGCAACTTCCTCCACAGGCGATAGGCAATTGATAGTCGAGGAAATTGTCTCCGTACTTCTTGTCGTGAGTGTAACGGACGCCAAGCGTCAGTGTCAGCGGAATCCCGGCCGAGGTCTTGGACAGGTCGTAGTCGAACTGGGCGAAGGGCGCATACGACTTGGTTTTGCTAGTGCCCTGGCTGAAAAAATTAAAGGCGTTGAACGGTAGGGTTGGCCCGAAGTCGTTGAAGCCTAAGTCCCGGTATCCGAAATCCTGGAAGTTCTTGCCATAAAAGTAGATTCCGCCCACCACCCAGCGCAACGCCCCATCGCCCTTGGAGGCGAATCGAACCTCCTCAGAGAACTGCTTTGCGTCGAGAATCCAGGGCGCGCCCACGGCGATGGGTAGGTCTGAACCATCTCCGTCGCTCACTTGTTTCACGTCGCTCGTCCCATAGGCCGTCACGGAGGTAAAGTTGGCAAACGAAAGGGCCCAGTCAAAGGTCGCCGAATAGAGTGCTGTCTCGTTGTTGCCACGGTCGGGGGCGTCGTGGCAGACGCGCCGCGGATCAAACTTCGACTGAGTGCTGAAGTCGCAGGCCGCGCCAATTGCTATGCCCAGCGGGGCGCGAGTGTAACGCGCCGGTGTCTGCCACCAGGCCGTCGCTGCGGCAGCCACGCCCTTATTCTGACTAAGGCTAGCGGCTAGCAGAAGGCGGGCATCGGGATTGAAGTCGATAGCTAGTTGCGCCCGTAGCATCTGATAGTCTTGGGCGTCCAGTTGGTCAGTCGCCGTGGCCTTCCTGGACAAATTCTTGGTGTAGGCGTCGTGTTCGGCGGACACCGCCGTGAGCCGGGCCATGGCGCGGAAGTCGCCGTTTTCCGCCAGCGGCGCATTCAGAAAGGCGCGGAACGTGCGGGCGTCGTAGTTGCCAATCATGGCGTCCGCCCCGGCGTGGAATTCGCCGGTGGGCTTGTTGGTGATGACGTTGATCGAACCACCGACGGAATTACGCCCGTAGAGGGTGCCCTGGGGTCCGCGGAGCACCTCGACGCGGGCGATGTCATAGAACTCCGGGTCTATCGACGTCGTGCGCTGCACATAGACGCCGTCGATATTGTAGGCAACGGGCGAGTCCCCGCCCGGCGTGGTGTTCTGGCTGCCCAGGCCACGCATGGTGATGACGTTCTCCCCACCGGTCACGCCCGAACCGAAGCGCAGGGAAGGAACCCGCGTGCCCAACTCCTTGAAGCCGGTCACGCCCTGGGCCTGGAGGGCGTCGCCGCCGACTGCACTGATGGCGATGGCGACCTTCTGGACGTTTTCCTCGCGATACTGGGCGGTGACGACCACCTCACTGATGGTCGCCTCCCGCTCCTGTGCAGTGGCCGGGGCGGCGCTTGCCGAAAGGCAGACTGCGGCGACGCCGGTGAACAGTTTCAGCGTGCGTTGGCTAATCATTCTCAATTCCTCCCGCTGTTCCAAATCCGGCGACCGGAAGGCCACCGGGCCGTGCGCCCTTCAGGGCTTCCCTTTATGTGCTAGGGCCTCGTTCGCCCTCGAGTGGCGGACGCCGGGTTCGAGTTCGATCATCTCGATGATGGTACCGTTGGGGTCGTAGCAGCACACCGTGCCGACGACGCCGAGGGCCTGTTCCGGCGTGTGTACCGGCTGCGCGAACCGCACGCCCTGCCGGCTAAGGTCGTCGTAGGCCGCGTGGACGTTTTGGGTCCGGAACGCGAGGATTCGCGGCACCGTCTCACCGACCTTCTCCAGACGAGGAAACTCGGCCTTCGGCTCAAGCCACTCCAGAAGGTCCAGCATCGGACCATCAGGATCCGACGGCAGCACCATGAGGACGCCCCGCCCCTGCGCGCGTTTGAGACCAAACAGACCGGCCACGAATGGCGGCCACTTCACATGACGCCGGTCGTTCAGAACGTCGAACCCAAGCTTGCGGTAGAAAGCGACAGACTCGTCCAGATCGCGGCAATTGATGACCGTGTGGTAGAACCGCGAAAGCGCCCAGCCAGGTTCGCTCATTCCGTAGCCTCCCTAAGGCGGCGCCGGGTGGGACGTCGCCGCCGCCACATAAGATGCAGCGGTCCGGCCCGTCGTTCAGCTCACCTGCAGGACAACCGTCCCACGGGCGGCTCACCTCCGACCGCGTTAGCTAAAACATAACGCACGTTCTTTCGGAATCGCAATGGAATAATATAACGACCGTTCTGTCTATCGTACGACAGAACATCCTGGTTCGCGCGCAGAACGGATGGTTGGGCTTCAGGCCGGAGCGCGCCTCGGCCGACGCGGGGCGCGGGCGGGAAGCGGATGATCGTCCCGGGCTGCGGGCGGGCTCAGGCGGGCGTCGATCAACGAATCGATGAACCGCCGTTGCGCGGGGGCCGCCAGCTTTCCGGCGATCAGCACCTGCACCCCGATTCCGTCGACTAACGCCACCAGTTCGCGAGAGGCCAGGTCAGCGTCCAGATCCGCGCAGGCCTCACCCTGCACCTGCGCGCGGCGGATCAGATTGGCGATCCGGCCGGACCATTCTCGGTAACGCTCTTGCATCACGAGGTTGACCTTCGGACTGTGTGCGGCGCGTTCCCAGAAAGCGACCCAGAAGCGCCAGCGCGCCTTCTCAACCGTCGTGGTCGGCAGGACACTGTAGAGCAGATGCCGAAGGGCCTCGCGCGCCGAGGTTTCCAACGCGACTTGCTCCATTGGCGGGCGGGCCAGCTCAGCGGCATGCTCCGACGCCGCAATCAGTACATCGTCCTTGGATTGGAAGTAGTGGGTCAGCGCGCCGGTTGTGAACCCAGCCTCGCGCGCCACCTCCCGAAGGGTCAGCCCCTCGAGCCCGTCACGCGAAATGACGTTTAGCGCGGCGGCGGCGAAAAGTCTTCGCCGTTCAACGTGATCTGCCTGCCGGGCCATCCCTTTGGTATCCTTCGCCACTACGACCCGCGCGCGTTAGCATACTGCCCCGGAGAGATATACGCCCACCCCCGCCGGCCGCAGGGACAACGGACCGCTGCGCGTCTGGGCAGCTATGGCTCAACCCGCAAACACGCCGCCGTCGATCACCAGTTCAGATCCGGTGACGAAACGGGCCGCCTCAGAGCAGAGGTAGAGCACCCCCTCGGCGATATCCTCAGGCGAACCTGAGAACCCGAGAGGTGTTGCCGCGGCCGCGACCACGCGGGTCGCGGTCATGATCTCTTCGATCGAGTTGGCCCCCGCGGGCATGTCGCCGCCGTGCTGCATCTTGACCCAGATCGGCGTCTCGATACTTCCGGGGTGGATGGAGTTAACCCGGATCCCGTTGCGCGCTGCAGCGCATTCGAGCGCCACGGCCTTGGTGAAGAGCCGCACGCCGCCCTTGCTGGCGCAGTAGCCGGACAGACCCGCAATTCCCTTCAGCCCGGCCACAGAAGAGATGTTGACGACAGATCCACCTCCGGACCGGGTCATCGGATCCAGAGCCGCGCGCGTCCCGAGGAACACGCTATCCAGATTAACGGCATTCTGCCGCCGCCAACTGGCCAGGGTCATCTCGCTGAGTGGCGAATAGATGCAGAGGGCGGCGTTATTAACCAAGATGTGGAGGCCGCGGCCGGCGGCCTGGATGGAGCCCATCACCTGGACCCAGTCCGCCTCCTCCGCGACATCAAGCTTCTGGCCCTCGACCTCGCCGCCCGCGACCTGGATGCCTAAGCACGTCTCGGCCAGCCCGGCTTCGTCGATGTCGGTAGCCACGACCGATGCGCCCGCGCGCGCCAGGACCTCTGCGCAGGCCCGGCCGATCCCACTGGCCGCACCGGTCACCAGCGCAACCTTGCCCACCAAGCTAGCCATCGGCCCCTCTCTCTCACATAACGTTCGTTACATATGACGCCGGTTTAACTTCCGTAACAACCGATCTAACCGTAACGTTTGTTATGCAGTGGATGCGAGGGGGTGACAGATGTCCAAGATTCCCGACTATGACGCCGTCGTCATCGGCGCGGGCTTCGCCGGCCTCTACGCCGTCCAGAAGCTGACCAGCCTCGGCTTCCGGGTCGCCGGCTTCGAGCGCGGCGAGGACGTAGGCGGCACCTGGTACTGGAACCGCTATCCAGGCGCCCGCTGCGACTGCGAAAGCTATTACTACAGCTACGGGTTCTCCGCGGCCTTGCAGCAGGACTGGACCTGGAGCCGGCGCTATGCCGAGCAACCCGAGATTCTGGCCTACCTCGGCCACGTGACCGACCGGTTCGACCTTCGCCGGCACTTCCGTTTCGGTGCAGCCGTGGAGACCCTGGTCTTCGACGAGGCGGCCGAACTCTGGCGGGTTAGCGTTCAGGGCGGCCACACGGTCACCGCCCGGTTCGTGATCTCGGCCATGGGCTGCCTGTCGGCCGTCAACTGGCCGGACATTCCAGGCCTCCGATCCTTCCAGGGTCGACTGCTGCACACGGCCGACTGGCCGCATGACCGCGTGAACTTCACCGACCGTCGCGTTGGCGTAATCGGCACCGGTGCCTCAGCGGTCCAGGCGATCCCACGCATCGCTCGCGAGGCGGCGCACCTTTCAGTCTTCCAGCGAACCGCCAACTGGGTCCTTCCGGCCTGGAACCGTGCGAGCGACCCAGACTTCGACACCTGGGTGAAGGCGAACTATGGCGAGATCCGCGAGCGCTGCGCGACTTCGCCCGGCGCGGTGCCCTTCGACGCCCCGATCCAATCGGCGCTGGAGACGCCCGAGGCCGAGCGTCAGGCCATCTACCAGAGGTACTGGGACCTTGGCGGCATGAGGTTTTTCACAGCCTTCAACGACCTGTTCAGCAACCTGGAGGCCAACGTCACGGCCCAGGCCTTCGTGCGTCAGCAGATCCTGAAGATCGTGAACGATCCGGAGACCGCCAAAGCGCTTATCCCCACGACCCACCCGATCGGCGTGAAACGACCACCTCTCGACGACGACTACTACGAGACCTTCAATCGCCCGAACGTGAACCTGGTCGACATCCGCAACGTCCCGATCATCGAGGTCGCCGGACAGACCGTGCGCACCGCGGACGCTGAGTACGAACTCGACGACCTGGTGGTGGCCACCGGCTTCGATGCCATCACCGGCGCGCTGCTGGCACTCGACGTGCGCGGGCGCGGCGACGTCACGCTGCAGTCGCGCTGGCGCGAGGGACCCAGCACCTACCTCGGCCTGGGAGTAGCGGGCTTTCCCAACCTTTTCACGATCACCGGTCCGCTCAGCCCGGCGGTGCTGGCCAACATGCCGACGGCGGTGGAGCAGCATGTGGACTGGATCGCCGATTGCCTGGACCACATGCGCCGCGAGGGAATCGGCGTCATCGAAACCACCGAGGCGGCGGAGGCCGACTGGGTCAGCCACGCAGACGAGATCGTCGGCCAGACCCTCTATCCGCATGCAGAATCCTGGTACTTCGGGACCAATATACCGGGAAAGCCGCGCCGCTTCGGCGTCTATCTCGGCGGCTTCGGCGCTTACAGCGACCGCTGCGACGCCATCGCGCAAGCTGGATACGAGGGCTTCCGCTTCACCTCGGCTCCGAATTAGCCCGGAGATGACCGACGCGCCTTCTCCGATCGCGAACATCCGCGCGATGCTCCTCGAACTCCTCGGCGGACCAGATGCCTCGATCGCCCATCGACGAGCGCAGTCCCTGGCGTTTTCGGCCGCCCAGCCGCCGCTACCTTCGGACATCAGGATCGCCGCAGACCTGCTCGGCGGCGTTCCGGTGGAGCGCGTGCAGGCCGACGGCTCACCCGCGGCCGGCGTGTTCCTGCACCTGCACGGGGGTGGCTATGTGATGGGCGACCCGGCGGGTAGCAGGAGTTTGACCACGGCGCTGGCCCGCGCCAGTGGATGGGAGGTGATTAGCGTCGACTACCGACTGGCGCCAGCTCACGCCTTTCCCGCTGCCGTTGAAGACGCCGTCGACGCTTACGCGGCACTCTTGGCTGCCGGTGTTGCCGCCCGTTCAATCTTTGTCGGAGGCGAGTCAGCGGGCGGTGGTCTGGCCGTTGCGGCCCTGGTGGCGGCCCGCGATCGCGGGATGGACATGCCGGCCGGCGTCATTGCACTGAGTCCCTGGGCAAACCTGGCCTGCGAGGGCGAAAGCTACATCACGCGCCATGGCCGCGACCCGATTCTAACGCTGACGGTGCTCAAGGACATGGCGGCGGAATACCTGGCAGGCACTGATGCAAAACAGCCGCTGGCCTCGCCGGCGCTGGCGGATTTGACGGGGCTGCCGCCACTGCTGATCCAGGTCGGCTCGGAAGAGGTGCTGCTGAGCGACGCCATCGCTCTTGCTGATCGGGCGCGTGACGCCAGCGTAGAGGTCGAACTCCAAGTCTGGCAGGACATGATTCATGTCTGGCAGATGTTTCCCGGCCTCCTCGAAGAAGCCGACAGGGCTGTCGTGGCCATCGCAGCAAGGCTCAACAACAGCCTCCGCGCAACATGAACCCCGAAAGTTCGAGCTGGATCGGACGAATATAGGAGACCAGTTGCTCAGCGACTGCACACACCGCCATAAGTCGAGGGGGAACTGACCGTTTAACTTCGCCGAGGCACTGAGGCCTCTTACCAACCCAGTGCTCACGCGGTGGTGGTCGCATCGTCCCATGTCCGATGAGCCTCGGCCCAGAATTGGCGAAGGGTCGGTCGGCGGATCAGGTGACGCTGCAGGTTGAAGGCTCTGCAGGCGGCGGTGACCATAGGCTTGAGTCCGCTTTGGGTCGTTTCTAACCGTTGGGTTCAGGCCAACAAGCAGACGTTAGGCAGCCCTTGAGGTGCGTCCCGGGTACTAGAGCGTGACCGCATCTGACGGATTCGGGATTCACGAGGTTTGCGGATCGTGATTCAAGGTGGAGGCTGGGCCGGAGGCCAGTCTG
>CAMCXF010000073.1 GCA_945883235.1 Phenylobacterium deserti
CAAGACCCTTCTGCGCAAAGCCGCAGAGCGCACCGTCGAGGCCACCTGGCGACGCATCGGCAAACTCCTCGACCACTTCTCAGCCGACGAATGCGCCAACTACCTCGTCAACTCCGGATATGCTGCAACTTGATCCGGTCACGCTCTAAAGGTCCATTCGCATCGCGCATCGGTCCTGGAGGCCAAATGCCGCCTCCTTCACCAGGGCCTGACGTATGCTGGCCGGTGCTTCCAGCGGATCCCATTCGCTGAAGCCTACGCTGGCATAGAAAGGCGCGTTCCAGGGGATGTTGCGGAATGTGGTCAGGCTGATGGTCTTGAAGCCCTCCGCCTTGGCCCAGTCTATAACGTGGGACAGAAGCCGTCGCCCGATCCCCTGACCTTGTTGGTCCCGCAAGACGTCGAGTTCATCGATATGCAAACGATCACCGTGCGCCAGGGCAGCGAGGAATCCCACCAAGTGACCGCTCGCTTCCACGACCCAGAGTGTGCCCCCCGCCAGATGCGGCCGATAAGCGTCAGGCGGCGCGAAATCGGCAAACAGTGCCTGCGGAACGTCCTTGCCATCGAAGGCAGAGGCGGCGGACAGTTCGATGCGCGGGAATTCGGCAAGATCGGCGGCGACGGCGTTGCGGATGTGTATGGATCAGGCTCCCGTGACAACGGCAGTGTCTGGGCGACCACCCCATTCGGTCCACGACCCGTCATAGATCGCCACGTCGTTTCGGCCAAGGCGGGCCAGGGCCAGGGCCAGAACTGACGCTGTCACACCGGATCCACAGCTGGTGATCACAGGGCGGGTGAGATCGACGCCCGCGAAAACCTGGGCGAGATCGCTGGCCGATTTCAGCGTCCCATCGACGTTCAGGACCTGATCGAACGGGACATTCAACGCGCCTGGCATGTGGCCAGACCGCAGGCTGGCGCGGGGCTCGGGGGCCTCGCCGCGAAAACGGCCGGCAGAGCGCGCGTCAACGACCTGGGTGGTGCCGCCGGCCAGGGCATCCGCGACCCGGGTAAGATCAGCGATCAGGGTCCTGTCTATGCGCGGCACCAGTGTGACGGGGAGCGGTCCGGCGTCTGCGGTTTCGAGATCATGGCCACCTGCGGCCCAGGCCTTTAGCCCGCCGTCCAGGACATAGACGTGGCGATATCCCATCACCCGCAAGGTCCACCAGACGCGGGGGGCGGAATAGATGCCGTGGGCGTCATAGACGACGATCCGCTTCTCGCGACCAAGGCCCAGCCGTCCCGCAGCTTCGGCAAAGTTTTCCGGCGGCGGCAGCATGTGCGGCAGATCCGTATCTGGATCAGCGATGGCGTTGATGTCGAAGAATACGGCCCCGGGGACGTGGCCTGCCATATAGCTGTCGCGACCGTGACCGGACTGACCCACCAGGGGCAGGGTGGCGTCCACGACGCACAGGTCCGCGTCGCCCAGGTGCTGCGCCAACCATGCAGTCGAGACGACAGGATCGGTCACGATTACTCCAACCAGCCGGGTGCCGGCAGGCCCTTGTCGCGCAGGAATGCCGGGTTGTAGATTTTCGATTGATAGCGTTGGCCCTGATCACACAGGATGGTCACGATGGTGTGGCCCGGCCCCATCTGGCGCGCCATGCGGATCGCACCGGCGACGTTGATACCGGTCGAACCGCCCATGACCAGACCTTCGAACTCCATGAGGTCGAAGATCGTCAGCAGCATTTCCTCGTCCGAAATCCGGTAGGAATGGTCGATCTTCAGGCCTTCGAGGTTGGCGGTGATACGACCCTGGCCAATGCCTTCGCTGATAGAGCCACCCTCGGCCTTCAACGCGCCGTCGGTGTAATAGGCGTGCAGCGCGGCGCCGTGCGGGTCGGCCAGGCCGATCCTCACGTTCGGATTTTCGGCCCGAAGCGCCTGGGCGACGCCGGCCAGCGTGCCGCCTGAACCCACCGCGCAGATGAATCCATCGACCTTGCCATCGGTCTGACGCCAGATTTCTGGCCCGGTGCCCTGCAGATGAGCTTCACGATTGGCGACGTTGTCGAACTGATTGGCCCAGACAGCGCCGTTGGGTTGGCGCGCATCAAGGTCCGCCGCCAACCGACCGGAATATTTGACGTAATTCATGTCGCTGGAGTACGGCGCGGCGTCGACTTCGACCAGATCGGCTCCGAACAGACGAATGGCGTCCTTCTTTTCCTGGCTCTGGGTGCGCGGGATCACAATCGTACAGCGATAACCCAGCACCTTGCCCACCATGGCCAGGCCGATGCCGGTATTGCCCGCAGTCCCCTCGACGATGCGTCCGCCGGGGCGCAGCAAGCCCCGGGCCTCGGCGTCGCGGACAATGTACAACGCAGCGCGGTCCTTTACCGACTGACCTGGATTCATAAACTCGGCCTTGGCCAGGATCTCGCAACCCGTGATCTCGCTGGCCCGGCGCAGGCGCAGCAGTGGCGTGTTGCCGATCAGGTCGAGGATAGTGTTCGCGACATCCATGGCCGGCAACCTAGTGAGACGCGCGCGGCCCGAAAAGGGCTCGCGTCACGCTTTGATCAGGCTGAGCTGAACCACGTCGGTGCGCTCGGTACGGAAACCGGCCTCCGAATAGCTGAGATAGAAAAGCCAGAGCTTCCGGAAGCGCTCGTCGAAGCCCAGATGCGTGATCTCGTCCCAGGCCAGCTCAAATCGACGGCCCCATTCGGCCAGGGTGTCGGCATAGCAGACGCCAAACCGCGAGATCGGCCCCCACGACAGCCCCGCCTTGTCCGTGGCCGCCCTAAGACGCTCTTCTGAGGGCAGCATGCCACCCGGGAAAATGTATTTCTGGATGAAATCGGGCGTGCGCTTGTAGTGGTCGAACAGTTCGTCGCGGATGGTGATGATCTGCAAGCCCGCCTGACCGCCGGGGTTCAGGCTGTCGCGGACCTTGTCGAAATAGGTAGGCCAGTAGCGTTCGCCGACGGCTTCAAACATTTCGATGGAGGCGACCCGGTCGAACCGACCCTGGACATCGCGGTAGTCGATCAGCTGGATATCGGCCTTTTCGGTCAATCCTTCCTTGAAGATCCGCTCCTTGGCGAAGGCGTACTGAGCTTCGGAAATAGTGATGGCGGTAACTTTTGCGCCGACGTCGCGCGCGGCAAACTCGGCAAACCCGCCCCAACCGCAGCCGATTTCCAGCACGTGATGATCGGCGCGGAGGTCCATGGTCTGGGCCAGAGTGCGGTATTTGCGTTCCTGGGCCAGGGGCAAGGGTTCGCCAGGCCGCGCGAACCGGGCTGCCGAATAGGTCATCGAGGTGTCGAGCCAACGAGAATAGAACGCATTGCCCAGGTCATAGTGGGCATGGATATTACGCTTGGAGCCGCCGCGGCTGTTACCCTTGAGTGCGTGGCCGACAAGATTGATGGCGGTCATCACGGGATTGCCAAACGACACGCCGTCAAATTTGGCGAAGTTGGCGGCGAGGACCTCCAGCGCGCGGGACAGGTCCGGGGTATCCCATTCTCCGGCCATGTAGCCTTCGCCGAACCCGATGGTGCCGGTGCGCATGACCCGATTGATGAAACGGTAATCAAGGATGTTCAGGCGTGCTTCGGGACCCTCGACGTCACCCTCCAGGCGCATCTCGCGGCCATCCGGCAGCACTATGGTCAGGGTGCCGATGCACCAGTTCTTCGACATAACCCGGGCTGCGAACCGGAATGTCGCTGGCGCGCCGCTCAGGTCCACCAATTGTGAGCCCACGCTCATACACACTCTCCCAGACGCACGCGCAGGATAGCACTCAAGGCGGGACGGGCTATCAACTGCTACTTGTGTACGGTCAAGGCCCTCAATGAGAGGCGCCGCCCGGCGAATAGTCTTGAGAAGCCCAGCCGGGCGGGCGAAACAGCCGCTGAGTCGTCCCCGGGGAAATCATGGCCGTCCTGACCCTAAAGCACTGGAACCTTTCGATCGGGGATGGTCAGCCCCTCGTGATCATCGCCGGCCTGAATGTGCTGGAAGACCTCGATCTTGCCCTCAGGGTCGGGCATGAGTTGAAGACGATCTGTGCCGATCTCGCGTTACCGCTCATTTTCAAGGCCAGTTTTGACAAGGCCAACCGGTCGTCGATCCACAGCTATCGGGGGCCGGGCCTGGACGTTGGCTTGAAAATGTTGGCCGCGGTGAAGGCCGAGTTGAACGTGCCGATCTGCACGGACCTGCATGAGATCGAGCAGGCCGCGTCCGTCGCTGCAGTGGCCGACGTCGTGCAAATTCCATCGTTTCTCTGTCGCCAGACCGATCTTGTGGTGGCGACCGCGCGGGCGACGGCCGCCGCTGGCGGCTTGTTGCATGTCAAGAAGGGTCAGTTCCTGGCACCCTGGGATACCCGGGCCATCGTCGACAAGATCCGCGAAGCGACGGGCGTAGAACTCACCATCCTCTGTGAGCGTGGCGTGTCGTTCGGCTACAACAACCTTGTGGTCGACATGTTGGGCATCGAGCGGATGAAGGAGCTGGGCGTTCCCGTGACCATCGATGCAACCCACGCCGTCCAACTGCCGGGGGCTGATCCGCGCAGTAACAGTGTCGCCACCGGCGGCCGGCGCGAGGGTGTGCCCGTAATTGCACGTGCGGCGGTGGCAGCGGGAGCCGATGGTGTGTTTCTGGAATTTCACCCAGACCCGGACAACGCACTGTGCGATGGCCCGAGCGCGCTCCCGCTCACAGCCGCGGCCGGTTTGCTGAAGCAGCTGAAAGCCGTCCACCGGGCGGTGCACGCCGCTTGACCGGCCCGGCGGCGCGACGCACAGGCTAACGCATGGATCTGGTCACCCTGCAGCACCTCCTGGGCGAGGTCCCCGGCAAGCGTGTCGCCTGCATTGGCGATCTGATGATTGATCGCTTCGTCTATGGCGGGGTCAGTCGGGTCTCGCCCGAGGCCCCTATCCCGGTCCTGGTGCGGTCCCACGAGCTCAAGATGCTGGGGGGTGCCGGTAATGTCGCCCGCAACATCGCCGCGCTGGGGGGTTCGGTCGCGCTGGTGGGGCTGGTCGGCGGCGACGCCGAAGCTCATGAAGCCTCACGCCTGGTCGGCGAAGAAGAACCGGCCATCGAGGGTTATCTGGTCACCGATCCTGAGCGTCCCACGACGCTGAAGACCCGGTTCGTATCGGGTGGCCAACAGCTGCTTCGGGTGGACCTTGAAGAGAGCCGTCCGGTCTCAGGCGAAGTCGAGCAACGCCTGATCCGTACTTTGCGGGACGCCGCGCGCGGAGCGGGGGTCATTCTGCTGTCGGACTATGGCAAGGGCGTCATCACCGACGCCGTGATTGCCGCCGCCCGCGAGACCGCCGCCGAGACCGGGGCCAAGGTTATCGTCGATTCCAAGGCGCGATCCTTCGCGAGGTATGGCCAGATCGATCTGGTTAAGCCAAATGCAGCCGAGCTTGGCTACGCCACCGAACTGCGCACCGAGACAGACGTCGAAATCGAGGCCGCTATCGCACGCGCCCTTGAATTGTGGTCTGCCAAGGGCGTTCTGGTCACGCGGGCATCCAAGGGTGTTTCCTTAGGCCTCCGAGGCCACCCTGTTCGGCACTTCCGCACGACGCCGCGCGAAGTTTTCGACGCTTCCGGCGCGGGAGACACAGCGCTGGCGGCGATTGGTCTGGGTCTTGCGACGGGGGCGACGATTGAAGCCGCCATCGAGTTCGCCCAGCTGGCCTCCGGGGTTGCCGTGAGCAAGGCCGGAACGGCGACGGTTTCGCCGGATGAACTGATGGAGGCGGTGTTCTCGGCCCACACCGCCCAAGCCGACGGCAAGGTCGCCACCCTGCGCAGGATGGTGGAGGAGGTCGCGCGCTGGCGTGCTCAGGGCCTCAGGGTGGGTTTCACGAACGGCTGCTTTGATATCCTTCATAAGGGCCACGTCGCCTATCTGGCTCAGGCCAGATCGTGGTGCGACAGACTGATCGTTGGCGTGAATTCCGATGCCTCGGTCCGCGCCTTGAAGGGCGAGGGGCGGCCTGTGAACGACCTGGAATCACGCGCCCTCGTGCTGGCAGGTTTGCGCAGCGTCGACCTGGTGGCACCCTTCGAGGACCTGACTCCGATCAAGCTGATCGAGGCGGCGCGGCCGGATGTTTTGATCAAGGGCGCGGACTATTCTGAAGATCAAGTGGTGGGTGGCGATCTGGTAGTGAACTGGGGCGGCGAGATCAGGCTGGCGGAGATCGTCGAGGGCTATTCCACGTCGGCCGCCATCGCTCGAGTTACGCATAAGGACGCCGCCAGATGACCAGAAAGATTGTATTTGTCACGGGCGGGGCCGGCTTCATCGGGTCCAACATCGTTGCTCGGCTGGCGGAGGATCACGAACTCGACGTGGTGGTCTGCGACCGCCTGCGCGAGGCCGACCTTGGCAAATGGCGCAATATCGCCAAGCATCCGATCGGTGACTTTGTCGCCCCGGAGCAGATGTTCGAGTGGCTGGAGAAGCGCTGGCGCGACGTCGAACTGGTGGTCCACATGGCAGCCGTATCGTCGACCACGGAGCCAGATGCTGACAAGATCGTCCACTCCAACTTTACCCTCAGCCGTGATCTGTTACGCTGGTGCGCCGACCATCAGCGGCGTTTTGTTTATGCGTCGTCGGCGGCGACCTACGGCGGGGGTGAGCATGGTTTCGATGACGACAACAGCATTGAGGCGCTGGCCCGCCTGCGGCCGCTCAATACCTATGGCTGGTCAAAGGCCATGTTCGACCTGTTCGCGTCGCGCCAGGCGTCGCGCGGCTATGCGCCGCCACAGTGGGTGGGGCTGAAGTTCTTCAACGTCTACGGACCGAATGAGGAGCACAAGCATGCCATGAAGTCGGTGGCCTCGCAGATCTGGCCCAAGGTCCACGACGGCCAGACGGTGCAACTGTTCAAAAGCTACCGCTCCGAGGTGCCGGATGGCGGACAGCTGCGGGATTTCGTCTATGTCCGTGACGTCACCGAGGTGATCCGCTGGCTATTGGACAATCCGGAGGTGAACGGGATCTACAACCTCGGATCGGGGCGCGCGCGCAGTTTCGAAGACATGGCCCGACAGGTTTTCAAGGCTGCGGGCAAGCCGCCGCAGATTGAGTTTACGCCGATGCCCCCGGCCATCCGCGACAAATATCAGTACTTCACCGAGGCGCGCATGGATCGCATCCTCGCTGCCGGCTACGGAAAACCTCTCACTGGTCTGGAGGAGGGGATCGACGACTACGTCGGGCGCTTTCTCAGCCAGCCTGATCCCTACCGCTGATCATGAACGCGCCGACCCGCACACCCCGGCGTTGGCTGCTCTCGGGGTTCCTTGGTTTGGCCCTTATGCTGGCAGTTGGCGTAGTGATTTTCTGGGGCGATCTGGTGTCCACCGGCCTGGACCCCAAGGTTCCATTCCAGACCTACGAACCGCCGCCGGTGCCGGACTATTTGGCCAGCACGGCTTGGTACCTGCGACCCGCCAAGACAGATCGGCGGCTCGCCGACGTGTTCTTCGTGGGGCCCACTACCTACGACGGCGGGCGCAACTGGAACGCCAGGATCAACCACCCCAGGGCAAGTCGACAGTTCCGCGAGGTCATGGCACCCAACTATGTCGGCCCATTCGTGGGCGTCGGCCGGGTGTTCAGTCCGCGTTATCGTCAGGCCAGCCTCTATAGTCTCACGACCCTGCGCGAGGACGCGCGCGAGGCGCGGCAGTTCGCCTATGGCGACGTTCGGGCCGCCTTCCGCGACTATCTGAGACGGGACAATGGAGGGCGGCCGTTCTTTGTCGTAGGGGTCGAGCAAGGCGGAACACTGGCAACGCGGTTGTTGTCGGAGGAATTCGCCAAAGATCCACGGCTCGAAAGCCAGCTGATCGCGGCCTATCTGATCGATACAGTGGTGCCGGCCGATAATCCGCCGCTGCTGCCGTGCGTGGCCCGCAATGAGGCGGGCTGCCTCGCGGCCTGGGCCAGCGTTCATCAGGGCAATTTCGATGCAGCGCGACTGCTGCTCGACCGGGCGTTAGTGTGGAACCCTCAGGGCGAGCTCGTGAACCTGAGCACCCGCCCGGCACTGTGCTTCAACCCGATCCTGGGTGGGGTGAGCGCATCTGAGGCACCCGCCCGATTGCACCTGGGTGCAGCAAACGCCACCGGGCTTGAATGGGGCGCGCGCCCGGCGTTTCTGGCCCGTCAGGTCTCGGCGCAGTGTCAGGCTGGCGTGCTTCGGGTGACGCGACCAAAGTCTGCTGCGCTTCAGCAGAAAGGCAGCTGGGCAGACCGCCGAAAGGTTCCGGGCTTCAACCTGTTTTACGCCGACCTGGAAGCCGACGCGACGGCGCGACTGGCGGCTTGGAGCGCCAGATGACAATATCGCCAAAACAGACAGGGATGATGCCGTGACCAACCGACAGATCGTGCTCGACCGCCTTCCCCAGGGCGACAGGCTGGCCCCGGACCACTTCGCTTTGAACATCGCGGAACGTCCAACGGCAGGGGAGGGCGAGGTCCTGCTGAAGAGCCGCTATATCTCGCTCGATGCGGCTAACCGCGCCTGGATGCAGGGCGCGACGTACCGTTCCGCGCTGAACTCGGGTCAGGTCATGGCCGGTGGCGGGCTGTCGGAAGTGGTGACGTCCAACGTGCCTCACCTGCAGTCGGGCGACCTGGTGTTCGCCGACGCCGGTTGGCAGGAATACGCCGTACTTCCTGGCAAGCACCTCTCGCGCTTGCCGGATCTCAAGCCTGAGACCCACCTGCTCAGCGTGTATGGAATCGCTGGCCTGACCGCCTATTTCGGCCTGCTGGAGTGCGGCCAGCCAAAGGCGGGGGAAACCGTTGTCGTGTCTGCCGCTGCGGGGTCCGTCGGATCGATCGTTGGTCAAATCGCCAAGATCAAAGGCTGCCGGGTCGTGGGCATCGCAGGCGGCGATGAAAAGGGCCGCTGGCTGACCGAAGAACTCGGGTTCGACGCGGCAGTGGATTACAAGTCGCCGGACTTCAAACGCCAGCTGCGCGCGGCGGTGCCCGACGGCATCGACGTCTATTTTGACAACACGGGCGGTGACGTCTTCGAAGCCTGCCTGTTCGCCATGAAGAACTTCGGACGCATCGCCTGCTGTGGTGCCCTTTCCCAGTATGACGGCGCACCGCCGCCGCATGGGCCGCGTGGGATACCGGGGCTGATCGTCACCAAGCGGCTGAACCTGCGCGGGTTCGTTGTGATGGATTTCGACGACAAGCGGGAACAGGCCCTTGCCGACCTTCAGGCCTGGGTCGCGGATGGCCGGCTGAAGGTGCAGGAGGATATCATCGACGGACTGGAGAACCTGCCGGGGGCGTTGATCGGCCTGCTGGCTGGCGAAAACCGGGGCAAGCGGATGGTGAGGGTCTGAAGTGGGATCCCAAGGATGATCCTGGACCAGTCTCGGCGAACCGCATTTAAGAGCGAGGCTAACCTCGCACGCACTGCCTTTGCTTCAGTTGAGAACGGAACGGCATTCTATCACCTCGAGCGCGCACACATCCTGGGAAAACCTTGGGCCGGGCCTCACAGTTGGACCCACTGGATGATGCTGCGAGTTGGATTGCGCCGCCGCGATTTTCGAGAAATAGCGGGGCAATTGTTACGCTTGGCCTTTGGCGGACTGCTGTCCATTCTTGGACGCTTGCCCGTCGGCAACACGGGCGGATCGAATGTTTCAGCGACAGGTCCAATGCCGATACCGGACGACCTGAAAGTCTATTGCGAGGTTCCCTAAGAAAGGCTCCGTCAGGCTTTCCTATCCTGCGTCCCGAAGCGCCAACCCGACCTTCCAGTCGAAGAGCTCCTGCAACACCCGAAGCGCCTGGCCCCGTTCGCTGGTCAGGTCGGGGTCTCTGGCGGTGATCAACCGCGCATCGTCGCCCGCGACTGCAATCAGGTCCCGGTGCGCGAAGGCGTCGACGAAGACATAGTCGGGCAGGCCGGATTGCCGCAGGCCAAGGGCGTCGCCGCCGCCGCGCAGTTCCAGGTCTCGTTCGGCGATCAGGAAGCCGTCGTCGGTGCGGCGCAGGATGTCGAGCCGCTGCTGGGCCGTCGCTGATAGGGGTGGGTCGTAAAGCAGGACACAGGCGCTTTCGCGGGCACCGCGTCCGACCCGACCCCTGAGTTGGTGCAGTTGGGCCAGGCCAAAGCGCTCGGCCTGCTCAATGACCATGATTGTGGCGTTGGGCACATTGACGCCGACTTCCACGACCGTGGTCGCCACCAGCACCGACAGTTTTCCCTCCGCAAAGTCGGCCATGACGGCGTCTTTTTCGGCGGCCGGCATCTTGCCGTGGACCAGGCCGACCCCAGCGCCGATCACCTTGCGCAGGGCGATCACTCGCATTTCCGCCGCGGCCAGGTCGCTGAGCTCGGATTCCGACACCAGCGGGCAGATCCAGAAGGCCTGGGCACCGCCGGCCGCGGCGTCCTTGAGGCGCCCTACCACCTCATCCAACCGGTTCATCGGCGCAGCCCGTGTTGCAACCGGCGTACGCCCCGGGGGTTTTTCTTCGATCCGGCTGACATCGAGGTCGCCGTAAATGGTCAGTTCCAGTGTGCGCGGGATGGGGGTTGCCGACATAGCGATGACATGGACGCCCGTACCCTTCGCCTGAAGTCGCTGACGCTCCGCGACGCCGAACCGGTGCTGTTCATCGATCACCACCAGTTGGAGGTTCTGGAAAGCGACTTCGTCCTGAAACAGCGCATGAGTACCGACGGCGACTTTTGCTGCGCCGGTTGCTAGCGCCCGCAGCTTTTCGGCACGGACTGCTCCCTTGTCGCGGCCGGTGAGCAGCACGACGCCAATTCCGTGCGTCGCCAGCGGGCCGGATATCGTCTCGAAATGCTGTCGCGCCAGGATTTCGGTTGGGGCCATCAAGGCGTTCTGTGCGCCCGCCTCGGCCACGTCGGCCATCGCGCACATGGCCACAACGGTCTTGCCTGAGCCGACGTCGCCCTGAACCAGCCTGCTCATCCGCTCACCGGCTATCAGGTCGGCCCGGATCTCGGCCAGCGCGCGATCCTGCGCCCTGGTGAAGCGAAAGGGCAGGTCGTTGCGTATGCGGTCCGCGAGGCGTCCGGGTGCGATCTTTCCCGCCGGCTCGCGTCGACGCGCCGCCTTGCGTTGGGCCATGGCCAACTGGTGCGCCAGCAGTTCGTCATACGCGAGGCGACGGCGGTGGATCGCCAGCGGTGAAAGGTCAGCCTCATTCTGCGGGGCGTGCCACCGCTCGAGCGCCTCGCGCCAGGTCGGGAATTGCTCGCGCGCCAGCCACGCCGGGTCTTGCCATTCCGGCAGCACGGGCGCGCGCGCCAGCGCCTCGACGACAAATCCCCGCACCCGCCGGGGCGGCAGACCCTCGCTCGCCGGGTAGATCGGCTCCACCTCGGGGATATCGCCCGCCTTGTCAGGCGCGACCATGTAGTCAGGATGCACCATCTGCAGGCCGTAATCGGAAAGATCGACCTTCCCCGAGATAATTCGGCGCGCATCGACCGGATGGCGCTGCTCTAGCTGAGCGCCATAGGTCCCGAAAAATACCAGGGTCATGAAGCCGGTCTGGTCGAATACCCGCATCCGGGTCGGCCGCGCCGCCGAACGGGAAATCTGCAGGGATTCAACCGTCACCTCGAAGGTCATGACCTCGCCGTCCAGCGCCGCCGAAATCACGCCGGGCGTGCGCCGTATCAGTGAATGCGGCTGCAACCACAGGACATCGCGCACCAGCGGCCCCGCCAGCCGCTCCAGCAACGGTGCCACGCGCGGCCCGACGCCTTTGAGGGACGTCAACGGCGTGAAGAGCGGGAAAAGAATCTCGGGCCGCATGATTGGATGATAGCTGACTGGCGCACAGGCTCGCGCCGCTCTATATCGACCAGCTCTCGATGAGCAGCAACGAAGCACGCCATAAGAAGTTGAAACTCCGCGCCTGGCGGCGGGGTTTCCGGGAAGCGGACCTCATCCTGGGGCCGTTCGCGGATCTCTATGTCTCGACGCTCAGCCCGGGTGATCTCGATCTCTTCGAGGTGCTGCTGGATGAGCCGGACCACGATCTCTACGGCTGGATCCTCGAGCGCACGCCGACCCCTGCCGCATTCGACGGGCCCTTGATGGACCGCCTCAAGGCGTATCGCGATATTGCCCACAAGGCCATCGGCAATGGCTGACGGGAACCGGCCCGCCAGTCAGGTCCAACTCCGCCGCGTCGCCGATGATCCTGGCGGCCTGGACCTCGTCGGCGCGCCCGAGGGCTTCGACGCCCTGGTGCTGGCCGACATGGTGCGGGCGAGAGGCGGCCTGTCGGTGTTTGTGGCGCGTGATGCTGGGCGGCTGTCGGCGTTTGTCGACGCGTTCCAGTTTTTCGGCAAGGGCATAGAGGTCCTGACGCTGCCGGCGTGGGATTGTCTGCCCTATGACCGGGTCGGCCCGTCGGCCGGTGTGTCGGCCCAACGGATGGCGACGTTGTCGCGGTTGGTGGAAGGCCTGGATGCCAAACCCCGACTGTTGGTCACGACCGTTCCGGCGATGATCCAGCGGGTCCCGCCGGTGGATATCGTCAAGCGAGCCAGCTATTCGGCCCGCGGCGGCAACGTCGTCGAGATTGCCGACCTCGAATCCTACTTTTCGGTCAACGGCTATAGTCGCGCATCGACCGTTTCGGAAAAGGGTGAGTTTGCGATCCGGGGGGGCGTGATCGACATCTTTCCGCCCGGTGCCGATGAGCCTGTCCGCTTGGACCTGTTCGGGGATACCCTGGAATCGATCCGAGCCTTCGATCCCGAGACCCAGCGCTCGACGAAGCAGTTGAAGGAAGTTTCGCTCAAACCGGTCAGCGAGGCTTTGCTCGACAAGGAGAGCATCAGCCGGTTCCGGACGGGCTATCTGGAGACGTTTGGCGCGCCGGGGGGCGACCCACTTTACGACACTATCTCCGCCGGCGGTCGTCGCGCGGGGATGGAGCACTATTTGCCG
>CAMCXF010000074.1 GCA_945883235.1 Phenylobacterium deserti
GCCCGAACCTTCTGCGCCTCGGCCTTGATATCGCGCGAGGTGCTGCGGTGTTCACGGACCACGCGGCTTTCGAAAGCCATGCAGAGACGCACCCCGCGATAGAGCTTCTCGACCGTCAACGCGGCAGCCTGGACCGCATCGGGCTCGACGGCCGTGTCGGCCTGAACAAACACCCGCTCGGCCAGCGCGGTGAGGCGCTCGCTCATATGGCGGGCTGAAGCGGCCTGACGGGCAGCGATTTCGGTGGGATCGAACATCGAGAGAAAGAGAACATAACATGAACATTTTGTCAAGGTTATTCTTCAGGGCGGATTGCCTGGGTGTCGCATCGCCATGGCGTTGGCGGAATTCCCCGGTGGCCGGAAGAGTTATGAGCCACAGAAAACGCAGACAACACTGAAAGGCAGCGCGCTAGGCCCACCCCCTTCGTTCACTCCCGCGAAGGCGGGGCCCAGGGTATTTTTTTCGGTGACTATGCCGTCTCGGCGGCTGTCAGTGCCGCGCGCAGGCGGGCGGCAGCGCCGCCATCGCGTCGGTGATCGCGATAGTTTGGAGGCTGACGGTGACTACGCGGGCCAGCAGGCCCACGACGTGTTCCTTGTAGTCGGCGAAGCGATAGGCGTTGAACTTCTCGCGAATGGTCGGGTCCTTGGGGGTCTTTTCCTTGTGCTGGTCCAGAACCCAGTCGATGGCCGAGCGGTTGCCGAGGCGATAGCGCCAGGCCCCGGTCGGGATGCCGGACAGCGCGGTCTCGGCGTCCAGCACCACGATCCCGTTGTCGGGATCGGACTTCAGCTTGACCGACGGGGTCGTGCCCTCTGCCCGTTTCGGATCGGGTGCGTCCGTGCGGGTCAGATACTGGTTGATCAGCAGCTGGCTCATGTGCGCCCCGACGATCCTTGTCCTCAGGACCACGCGCCCACCTGGTTCCCCAAGTGCTGCAACCTGAAAGGCTAGAGTGATTGTGCGGCAGGGCCAAGTGGCGAAGCCAGCACTTCGGGGAGAGTGCCTCGATTTGGACCGGGGCTCTTCGTTTCCGGGTTAAGCGGAGAGCTTACCCAACGGCCTCTCGCCACTGACCGCCTCGGCCCGACCGTCACTCCGGCAGGTTCGGATGTCGATCTCAGGCCCGCTTGTTCAGCGTGATGGCCGTGGCGGGCGCGCCGCCTGACTGCAGACCGCCGGCTCCATAGACGGAGGCCTGGCTGCGCTGATTGGCGACCTCTTCGGCGATGCATTTGACCAGGCCCTCGGTGACGGCCTGGGCGGCTTCGAGGGCGCGGCCCTGGCGTGCGAGTACGGCGTCGAACGCCTCGGTGGCGCGGACCAGTCGGGCGCGGGCAGGGGCGGGGGCGGTGTCTACCAGGCTGACGTCGGCGCGAACGCGGGTCGACTCGTGGCGATAGAGATTGGCCAGCCGGGAGGTTTCCTCATTCAGCGCGGCGGCGTCCTTGGGGCGGCGCTGTTCAAAGGCCAGGGCCTGCTCGGCGATCAATGCCGTCAGCCGTTCGGTCAGGATGGTCAGTTGTTCGACGCGGTCCTCGGCATCGTTTGCGATCAGGGCCATCAGGTCAGCCCCTGAAGCTTGAGGATTTCCCGCTGGACGGTGTCGGCGAGGCCGATGCCGCCGGCCTTGGTCATTTCCTTGGCCATGGAGTCGGTCAGCAGGGAGCGGAACATTTCCTCGCCGTGGCCGCCGCCAAAGGGGCCGTCGGTCTCGATGCCCTGGAACATCTGGCCCAGCATCTGGGACAGGAACTGGCTTTCGAACTTCTGGGCGGCATCCCTGGCCTTGCCGCGCACAAGATCGGCGGCGGTGTTCGGGGTGACCGGCGTCAAGAGGTTGGGCGAGACCGTCGCCGATGAGATGGAACCGATCATTACATCACCTCGATTTCGGCCTGCAGAGCACCCGCAGCCTTGATGGTCTGCAGGATGGAGATCATGTCGCGCGGCGTCAGGCCGAGCGCATTGAGGCCGGCGATCAGGGACGATAGCGAGGCTCCGGACCCGACGGTCAGGAACTGCTTGCCCTTTTCTTCCTCGATCGAGACGTCCGACTGCGGCACGACCACAGTCTCGCCGCCTCGGGCAAAGGCACCGGGCTGACTGACGGCGGGCTGTTCGCGAACGGTGATGGTCAGGTTGCCCTGCTGGATGGCCACGGTGGAGACCCGTACGGCTTCGCCCATGACGATGACGCCCGCCACCTCGTCGATCACCACCTTGGCGGCGGAGTCAGGCTCGACCGACAGGCTTTCGACCTGGGCCAGGAAGCTGACCATGTTCTGGCCGGCCGGCGGGCGGATGGCCACGATGGTAGGGTTCTGGGCCACGGCGGACTCGGGGAAGGTGGCGTTGATCACATCGGCGATGCGTCGCGCCGTGGTGAAGTCCGGATTGCGCAGAGTCAGACGCATCTGGTCCATGCTGGCCAGCTGGAAGCCGATCTCGCGTTCGACGCTGGCACCGCCGGCGATGCGACCCGCGGTGGGCACGCCCTTGAGGACGGCAGACCCCGAAGCGCCGCCCGCACTGACAG
Source organism: Phenylobacterium deserti (assembly GCA_945883235.1). GTDB lineage: Bacteria > Pseudomonadota > Alphaproteobacteria > Caulobacterales > Caulobacteraceae > Phenylobacterium > Phenylobacterium deserti_A. Next base: position 2,543 of record CAMCXF010000074.1, read on the forward strand.
AGCCGGTCTGGACGGTACCCTGGGCCACCGCATAGGCCTGTCCGTCGGCGCCCAGCAGAGGGGTGACCAGCAGTGTTCCACCCAACAGGCTCTTGGCGTCACCCAGCGCTGACACCGTGGCATCGATCTGGGCGCCCGGCGCGGCGAAGGGGGGCAGTTTGGCGGTGACCATGACGGCGGCCACGTTCTTGGTGTTGAGATTGGCGTCGCGGACGTTGACGCCCAGCCGCTCCAGCATGGCCTCGAGGCTCTGCTTGGTGAAGGGGGCATTGCGCAGCGCGTCGCCGGTGCCGTTCAGACCCACGACGATGCCGTAGCCGACCAGCTGGTTCTCGCGAACGCCCTCGAACTCGACGATGTCCTTGATTCGTGATTTCGCGTCGGCAGGACCGGCGATGCAGCCGGCGGCGACACAAAGAACGGCGAGGAAGCGGACCAGACGCATTTTACCCTTTGGGCACAGGTGTTCGCGATGCCCCTCGCCAGATCCGTGCCAGACAAAAATACCAATGAAAGCAAGGCGCGTTCTGCGGGTCGGGCGAGATCGTCCTAGGCAGAAACTGCCGCCAGTTAACCATGCTGCAAGTTTGACCGGCGCAGTGTAGGCGGTGAGTGAACAGGGTCAGGCGTCCAATGCCATGAAGGTCTCCGGAACAAGCGGTCTATCCCAGGCGGGCGGCGCCAAGCCGGCGCGTGGGGCCGGCGGCGGTGAGGGATTCCGGATCGTCGGGCCGCAAGGTGCTGCCGCACCCAGCCAGGCACCGTCGGTATCCGGCGTGGCCGGGGTGATGGGCGTGGAGTCTCTGCTCGCGCTGCAGGACGTCGAGACGCCCACCGAGCGCCGTCGTCGCTCCGTACGGCGGGCGGGGCGGCTGCTCGACGAACTGGATGAGATCAAGATCGCGCTGCTGGGTGGCGAACTTGGACAGGCGCAGCTGGAGCGTCTGGCCAGGGCTATACGCGAACAGCGCAGCGCGACCGAAGATCCCGGGCTTGAAGGTCTGCTTGACGAGATCGAAACTCGCGCGGCCGTGGAATTGGCCAAGTTGGAGGTCGCGGCGCATGTGGCCTGATTTCCAAATCTCGTTACACAGCGTTGAAACCCTGGTTTCTTTTGCTATACAGCCGCCGCGTGTCTCAGTGAGCCTGGAACGTGGCAGCCTGAAGTGGATACCGGTTCAGGCGCTCGTCACGTTCCAAACTGATGAGAGCGAGCCTGTTTATCCATTTCAGATGGTTCCATCTGAAATGGACAGGCTCTAGGGGCGTGAGGTTTTCATGACGACAGCCACCATACTGGCTGGAACTCCAGGCTATCGCCCTTCCGAGGAAGAGGCCTTCATGAACGAGCGTCAGCTTGAGTACTTCAAGCAGAAGCTCAATGCGTGGAGAGAGGACATTCTGCGCGAGTCGCGCGAGACGCTGTCCCACCTCCAGAAAGAAACCGAGAACCATCCGGACGTCGCCGACCGGGCATCGTCCGAGACGGATCGGTCGCTCGAGCTCCGCACCCGCGACCGCCAGCGCAAGCTGATCTCCAAGATCGACGAGGCGATCCGGCGCATCGACGAGGGCTCCTACGGCTATTGCGAGGAGACCGGCGAGCCGATCAACCTGGCCCGACTGGAAGCGCGCCCGATCGCTACCCTGAGCCTCGAGGCCCAGGAGCGGCATGAGCGCCGCGAGCGCGTGCACCGCGACGACTGATCTGTTTGCTACCGCAGGGTTGCGGCCAGTTATTCACAAGTGAAGTGTTTAGACTATATATGCTCAAAGTGAGCATTACTCCGGACCGGAGCTTGACGTGACCCAGGCATTTCACTCGATCCATACCCACGGTTTTGTGCGCGCGGCGGTCTGCACGCCGGCGGTGATCCCGGGCGACCCGGGGTTCAATGCGGCGGAAACGCTGCGGTTGGCGCGCGAGGGCGATGCCAGGGGCTGCGACCTGATGCTGTTCCCGGAGCTCGGGATCTCGGCCTATGCCATCGATGACCTGTTCATGCAGGATGCCCTGTTGCGGCGGGTCGAGGCCGAGATCAGTGCTTTGGTCACCGCCAGCGCGACCCTGAAGCCGGTGCTGATCGTCGGCGCGCCGCTGGCGCACAATGGTCGCCTGTACAACTGTGCGGTCGCCATTTCGCGGGGTCGCATTCTGGGCGTGGTTCCGAAAAGTTTCCTGCCCAACTATCGGGAATATTACGAGAAACGCTGGTTCGCCCCGGGTGCCGGGGTCACCGGTCTTGAGATGGTGATCGCGGGGCAGACGGTGCCGTTTGGAACAGATCTGGTGTTTGCCGCCGACGATCTGGCGGACTTCGTTTTTCACATGGAAATCTGCGAGGACTTCTGGGCGCCGCAGCCGCCGTCGACGTTTGGTGCCATGGCGGGCGCGCTGATCCTCTGCAACCTGTCGGCTTCGAACATCGTGGTAGGCAAGGCTGATGACCGCGAACTGCTGTGCGCGTCGCAGTCCACCCGCTGCATGGCGGCCTATCTCTATTCCGCCGCAGGCCCTGGCGAGAGCACCACCGATCTGGCGTGGGACGGTCAGGCCTCGATCCACGAACTGGGGCGTCGGCTGGCGCTGACCGACCGCTTCCCGACGACCTCACAGGTGGCCATCGCCGATATCGATGTGGAACGCATGCGCCTGGAGCGGATGCGCACGCCGACCTTCAATGATGCCGCCGCTGCTGCCGGGCATCCGGAGCGGACGTTCCGTCGCATCCGCTTTGCATATCAGCCGACGTTTGAGGACATCGGCCTGATCCGGCCGCTGGATCGCTTCCCCTTTGTGCCCGACGACCCGGCGCGTCTGGACAAGGACTGTTACGAGGCCTTCAACATCCAGGTGCAGGGCCTGACCAAGCGCATTCAGGCCACCAAGTCGAAGCATCTGGTGATCGGGGTGTCCGGCGGGCTGGATTCCACCCATGCCCTGATCGTCGCCGCCAAGGCGTTCGACGCCGTGGGGTTGCCGCGCGAGAACATCCTGGCCTTCACCCTGCCGGGGTTTGCCACCAGCGACGGCACCAAGGCCAACGCCTGGGCGTTGATGCGCGGCATTGGCGTGACGGCGGAGGAGATCGACATCCGCCCGACCGCGCGGCTGATGCTGGAGGAGATCGGCCATCCCTTCGCGGACGGCGAGCCGGTCTACGACATCACGTTTGAAAATGTGCAGGCGGGTTTACGCACCGACTATCTGTTCCGGCTCGCCAATCAGCGGAACGGCTTCGTGCTGGGCACCGGCGACCTGTCGGAGCTGGCGCTGGGCTGGTGCACCTATGGCGTTGGTGACCAGATGAGCCACTACAACGTCAACAGTGGCGTGGCCAAGACCCTGATCCAGCACCTGATCCGCTGGGTCGTGAAGACCGGCCAGTTCGACCACGGGGCGAATGCGACGCTGCTGTCGATCCTGGGGACGGAAATCTCACCGGAACTGGTGCCGGCAGACGCCACCGGCGCGATCCAGAGCACCCAGGCCAAGATCGGCCCGTACGAGTTGCAGGACTTCAACCTGTTCCACATCACCCGCTTTGGCCTGCGCCCGTCGAAGGTCGCCTTCCTTGCCTGGCACGCCTGGCATGATGTCGCGAAAGGCCAGTGGCCGGAGAACTTCCCTGAGGACACTCGCAACGCCTACGATCTGGCGACCATCAAGAAGTGGCTGGGCCTGTTCCTGTTCCGCTTCTTCGAGATCAGCCAGTTCAAACGCTCGGCCATGCCGAACGGGCCGAAGGTGATCTCCGGCGGAGCGCTGTCGCCGCGCGGCGACTGGCGCGCGCCCAGCGACGGGGTTGCGAAGGTGTGGCTGGATGAGCTGGAGGCCAACGTGCCCTAGAATTTTCCCTTGCCTTCAAGGGGAGGGACGTGAGGACCTTGGCGGATAGACTTCGACGCGTGGTGCCCATCCGCGAAAGACCGGCAGGCTGCAGGGTGGCATGCTGATTCTTACCAGCAAGCGGACGTTCCGAACGACCGCGATGGGGGGTTAGCCGACATGACTTGAGACGAGCTGCCGCTGGACTGCCAGTACCCCGGGCAATCCATAAATGCCCGAACTCTCATTTATGTTGCATATCTCATAAAATGGACTACTGCTGCTCAAGGAATTAGCCAGCACGGCGGCCGGGAGCGGAGTGAATGACCGAACTTGACGTGCCGGTACTGGTGGTCGGCGCAGGGCCAATAGGTCTGCTTGCCGGGCATATGTTTGAACAGTTGGGGATCAAGGCGCTGGTCGCCGAACGCCATGCTGGGCGGCTCGATGCGCCAAAGGCGCATGCACTCAATTCACGCTCGCTGGAGATCTGCCATGCGGCTGGGCTGCCGATGGATACTATCCATGCCAAGGCCACCCGATCAAATGAAGGCGCGCTCGTCCGCTTCATGACGAGCGTGATCGGCGAAGAGCTTGGTTCGATCCCCTATGAGCGGCAGGATGAGGCCGTGCGGGCTCTGACCCCATGGCCGCTGATCAATATCGCCCAGCCCGATTTCGAAGTGATCGTCGAAGACGCGCTGGAAGGCGCAAGTCATGTCGAACTGCGCCGTCAACTCGAATGGCTAGGTTATGAAGAGAGCGGCGATGTCGTCATCTCGCGCCTGCGTGATCATTCAGGCGGCGAGGACATCCTGGTGCGCAGCCGGTATCTGATCGCCGCCGATGGCGCAGGCAGTTTGATCCGAAATGCCGCTGGAATTGCGCTCGAAGGCATTGCCGACATCGCCCACAATGTGATGATCCATTTTGAGGGCGATTTGCGCGGGCTGGTCGGTGACCGTCCGGCGGTCCTCTATTTCATCTTTGGCGAGGCCATTGGCAGCGTGTTTATTGCCTACGACGTGGGCAAGACGTGGGTGCTGATGCATCCCTATGATCCCGCGACGACCGTGCTGGCGGATTTCACGGACGAAGTCTGCATACGTTTGATCTCGACCGCCATTGGCCGGGACGTGGATGTAACGATCAAGGGCACGCGGACCTGGTCAATGTGCGCGCAGGTCGCGAGCACATACCGCGCGGAGAACGTGTTTCTGGTTGGCGATGCGGCGCATCGTTTCCCGCCGACGGGTGGCCTCGGTCTTAATACCGGGATCGGCGACATTCAGAATCTCGCTTGGAAAATCGCGGCCGTCGAACGGAATTGCGCCGGGACAGGGTTTCTCGATAGCTATGGCGATGAGCGGCAGCATGTCGCGCGGAGCAACATGGGGCAAAGCGTTGGAAACGCGATGAAAATCGCGATGGTCTATCAAGCGCTAGGCCAGGAAATGCGGCAACCGGGCAACAATGCCGAACTTGAAAAGCGCCTCGCCGATCCGGCGCAACGCAATGCGATTGCCGCTTCCATCGCGATGCAGGCTGAGCACTTTGACAGCCTGCGCTTGCAGCTTGGCTATGTGTACGGCGACCATCGAGACGCTGATGCGGGCACGCCAATCAACGTCTATGTGCCCAAGGCCATCGCCGGGGCTTGCTTGCCCCATGCCATGCTGGCCGGCGGCGGATCGACGCTTGATCTGATCGATCCTGGGAGTTTTGCAATTTTGGCCGGCGCAGCCAGCCGACATTGGGAAAAACTGGTGGAAAACAGCTTGGTTCCGCTTCGCCTGCTGGTCGAAGGCCGGGACTTCCAGCTTGCTGCGGGCCGCTGGACCCAGACCGCCAGACTTGGCGCGGATGGCGCGCTTCTGATCCGGCCCGACCGACACATTCTGCATGTCGCGCCTAGTGCGAATGCCGATGAGGCCGCCGCCATGGAGGCAGCGCTGAACGACTATCTGAAAATTCCGGCGCGAGGGCAGGTGTAATGGACTTGGGACTGACTGGACGCAGGGCACTGGTCTGCGCATCATCAAAGGGACTGGGCTATGCTTGCGCCCTTGCGCTTGCCCGCGAAGGGGTTGACGTCACGATCAATGGCCGCAGCGGTGAAGCTCTGCTCGCGGCCAAGGCGCAAATCGAAAAAGCGTCCGGTCGAACTGTGACAACAATTGTCGCCGATCTTGGCGACAAGGCCGCGCGTGGCACCCTGATTGCCGCGTGTGGCGACCTGGATATTCTCGTCAACAACAATGGCGGACCGCCACCTGGGCAGTTCCAGAACTGGGACGAAGAGGCCTGGGTCTCCGCCATCAATATGAACATGATCCCGGCGTTGATGCTGATCCGGGCGTTCCTGCCTGGCATGCAGGCGCGCAAATTTGGGCGGATCGTCAACATCACAAGCGCCATGGTCAAGACGCCCAAGGCGCCGATGGGTCTTTCGACCGCCGCGCGGACGGGGTTGACTGCAGCGTGCAAGGCTATGGTGCCGATGGTCGCGGCGGATAATGTCACGATCAACAGCCTGCTGCCCGAACGCTTTGATACCGACCGTCAACAGATGATCGCCAATCTGATGGTCCAGCTAAGGGGCATCACTGTCGAAGAGGCCCGCGCAGAGATCGCCGGGACAATTGCCGCCAAGCGCTTTGGTGATCCGGCCGAGTTCGGCGATGCCTGCGCCTATCTTTGCAGCGCGCAGGCCGGATTTATCTCGGGCCAACAACTGCAACTCGACGGCGGATCTTATGAAGGCCTGATCTAGGACAACGGAAGACATGAAATGGAACTGACAGCAAAAACCCTCATCTCGCTTGTGGCGCTTATGACCGCCTTTGGTCCGATGAAGGCCGACTTCAACAGGACCCACGCGACCAATCCGCTGTGGACGCCACACGCGCGCTTCCACGTTGTCTGGCAAGTGCTGTGCCAGGCAGGAGTGGCTATGTTCATCGTCTACATCTTGTGGGGAACCGATTTCCCCGGCCATGTGATCCTGGCCGCGATGATGAATTTCAACTGGATAGTGACCTTCTTCCTGACGCTCGCCAATATGAAGCGGTTTGAAGGATCACTGAAAGATGTGAATGGCATTCCGCCGTTCCGGTTCAACATTGGCGGAACAGTACGGCTGGTCGATACAAATCTGTTCGGCGCGACGATTCTGGCTACGCTCAACATGATCGCAGTCATTCTGGTGCTCCAATGACCGGCGCGCTCACGCTTTATCACGCGCCACCTTCAACCTGCTCGCAAAAGGTCCGCTTGGTCCTTGCTGAGAAGGGGCTCGCCTATCAATCGCAGATCGTAGACCTGTTTTCGGGCGGCCAGCATGATCCAGAGTATGTGAAACTAAACCCCAATCATGTCGTTCCGACGCTGGTTCATGACGGCCGAGCGATCATCGAATCGATGCTGATCTGTGAATATCTGGAGGATGCCTTTCCGGAGATAGCGTTGATGCCGCAACACGCGGTGGACCGCCATGCGGTGAGGCTTTGGACCCAATATGTCGATCGGGTCCACTCCCATGCCGCTGTCCTTACTTTTGCTGTGGGGCCACGCAAGATGATCGTTGCCCAGGGACCAGCGGCGATTGAAACCAATGTCGCCAGCGTTCATGGAAAAAAGGGGCAAACTGCAAGGAGGATTGCCCTGGAACAGGGCGTCGCATCGCTTCTGTTTGGTGAAGCGCTCTCGGCCTTTATCGCAATGCTCGACCGGATGGAGGATAGGCTTCAATCGTCACTTTGGCTGGCAAATGACAGTTTCACGCTCGCCGATACAGCAGCACTTCCCTATGTCCTGCGGCTCGATCATCTTTCCATGACGCCTTTGATCGAGGCCCGCCCGAAAGTGGCCGACTGGTTAGCCCGGGTAGCAGCGCGGCCGAGCTATGGGCCTGCGATAACAGATTTTCTCGTCCCGCCCTTGGTTGCCATGCTGAAGGCCAACGGCACCGAAGTCTGGCCCGAGATTGCGGCGCTGATCAAAGCCGCCTGACTTGATCCGCATCCACGGAAAGACACATGAAACTCGTCACATTCACAAGAGACCAGGCAGCCGAGATTGGCGTTGTCGTCGATCACACGACGATCGTACCCCTCGGCAACGTAGCCCCAGACATGATCGCGCTCATCGCCGATTGGGACAATGCCCGCCCAAAAGTCGAAGCTTTGGCAGCTGCTCGCCTAGAGACAGTGAATATCGCCTCGGTTCGCCTGCTCGCGCCGGTTCCGCGCCCGGGAAAGATCTTCGCCATAGGCCTCAACTATGCCGATCATGTCGCTGAAACCGGGATGCAAACCCCGTCGAACCAGATCTGGTTCACCAAGGCGAGCACATCAGTCAACGGGCCCTATGATCCGGTCCAAATCCCGCGCGGATCGCTGATGACCGACTACGAAATCGAATTGGTGGCGGTAATCGGCAATGGTGGTCGGCATATCAGCAAAGATGACGCGGCCGCCCACGTCTTCGGTTATTGCGTCGGAAATGATGTCACGGAACGAGCCTGGCAGATGCGCAACACGCAATTTTGCCTCGGCAAGTCCTTCGATACTCACGCCCCTTTCGGCCCCTGGATCACAACCAGCGACGCGGCTGGCGATATTCATGAACTCGGCATCCGCTGTTTCGTGAATGGTGATGAGCGGCAATCATCCAACACCCGGCATCTGATCTTTAACCTGTGGGAGCAGGTCGCGGAACTGTCACAAGCCATGACGCTGGAACCCGGCGATGTTATCTTCTCCGGCACGCCCGGCGGGGTTGGCATGGCGATGAAGCCTATGACGATGTTGAAGGCTGGGGATGTGGTGCGCGGCGAAGTCGATGGGTTAGGCCATATCGAAGCCAGCTTCGTCGCAGAGTGAATCTTCGGAGCGATCGCCGCAAGGATAGTGAGTTCAAAATGGGCCTGACGGTGCTGCAATCGGCTCTGTTTGCCGACAAGACCAAGCATTTGGGAAAGAGCGCGCGCAGCCGGGCGCGGCTGATCGATGCGGCCCTTGCCGTCTTCGCGCGCGAAGGATTGGAAGCGGCATCTGTCAGCGAGATCACCCGCGAAGCCGATATGGCGAATGGAACTTTCTACCTTCATTTCAAAGACAAGGGAGAACTGACGTTAGTCGTTGCGCTTTCTGTTGCGGCCGAAATCGCCCGCGAGATGGATGACGCGATGGCAGATATTGATGATGCGATTGAGCGAGTCAGCTTTGGCACACGGCAATTCATCCATATCGCTTCTGAACGGCTGAACTGGGGCTGGGCGTTCTGCCGGGCATTCTGGGTTTTGCCAGAGCTGCGCATGGGGGCTGGACAATATCTTCGGCGGGACCTTGAGCGCGGCGTGGCGCAGGGCGTGTTTTCAATCCCGGTCGATGACTTTCTGGTCGAAATGGTCGGCTCGCTCGTCAATGTCGCGTTGTTTGCGCGGATGAACGGCACGGCAGGACCGGAGGCCGGAAGCAAAGCCGCCGAAATGCAGCTGCGCCTGTTGGGAGTCGACCCCGAGTTGGCAAAGCGGGTTGCGTGGCAACCCCTTGGTGGGGCTTTGTCAGGGCCAACTTCATGACCCACAGCTGACCGCAGATCAGGCTTGGCTATGGCCAAATCGACCAACCCGTTGCGCCGTCTTGATTCCTCGCCCAAGGCGATCCTTCGGTCGTCATCATTCAAATCCGAAAACCTCAGCAGCCAACGTCCGCTTCGGGTCCAGGCTGTGTAAAAACGGCGAAGCAGCTTAGAATCGAACATCGATGCAGCAGCCTTGGGGCCGTCGATGAAGCGCTTTGTCGAAGGGGAAGATCGGCGGCAGACTTTGTTGTTGCCGGAGTCGCTGGACGACTACGTGACCGAG
>CAMCXF010000075.1 GCA_945883235.1 Phenylobacterium deserti
TCTCGCGCCAGCCGCCGAACCGACGCCGCATCAAAGTCGTCCCGCAACACCACCGATGACATTGATCCACTCCTCTCCAATGAGGAGCATGAATCACTGTTCGCCGCTCAGCGGAATCCCCGAGTCAGCCTCAGCGGCGGTTGGTATTACAGCCCGGACGGATGCCCCCCTTCGGGAACCTGACGGGTTACGTCGATATCAACCGATCAGAATTTGGCGGTCAGGCCCAGCGAGAATGTGCGGCCCACTTTGAAGCTGTTGGTTTCAAACCGCTGGTTGCCAGCCTTCTGGTACTCTTCTGCATCGGTCCCCGAAAGGTTTCGGGCCTCAAACGAACCGGCAAACTCCCGGTCGTTGATCACGAAGGTCTTGCGATAAACGAAATCGATGCGAATACCCGGATCCTGGATCAGGTCGGGCAGGTCAGCGCTGCTGGACCGGGCCGAAACGCGGTCGCTGGTGTAGGTGAACAGCAACGTCGCCTGAGACTGGGCTTCTTCGTCTTCAAAGCCGAACTGCACGTTTGCCAAGTGATCGGACTGACCCTGCAGGCGGGAGCCCGGCCGGATATAGTCGCTGGCAAGTGGTGTTGACCGCACGCCCGTGGTGTCGAGCACAATCGTGTCGCCTGCGCCGACTTTCAATTTGGACTTGGCGTAGGTGTAGTTGACGGCTACCAGCCAACGCTTGCTGTCCACCCAATCAAAGCCGAACTGCGGTTCGAAGTACTTCTTGGCGTCAAATTCGATGCCGTAGATCTGGGCCTTGGGGGCATTGTAGTAGGTCTGTTGGAACGCGCCATCCGACCCGAGCACAGCGAAGGCTTCGACGGGTCGTTTCAGGTCCTTGTAGAAGGCACCGAGCGTTAGATACTGGCCTTTTTCAAAGTAGCGCTCATAGCGCAGATCACCGTTGGTGAACTCGGTGTCCACCAGGAATGGGTTACCTCTGAGAATGCGGTCCGTATCGGTGTCGCGATAGCGCTGGGGCGCAAGCTCGCGGAATTGCGGGCGTCCAATGGTCTTGGAGACACCGGCGCGCAATTGCTGATCTTCGGCGAAATTCCAGGTGACTGTCGCCGTCGGAAGGAAATAGTTCTCCTTGATTGTCCGGTCAAACAGGGGGCCGCCCGCGAAGTTGAAGATGTCAAACGTGCGGATGTATTCGTTGCCTTCCTCATAGCGGACGCCAAAGCTTGCGCGGAGCAGGGGCACAATCTCGGTGTCGACCTGGGCGTAGGCCGCATTGACCTCAAGGCCTGCGTCAAAGTACGGCGCGTCCCCGGTCAGGGCGGAACCGGTCAGTTCGCGCAGCGCAATGATGTCGTCATTGATGTTACGGTCAGACACCAGGAAATCGATGCGCTCGGTCCCATAACGCACAGGATCGTAGTTTCGGCCGGCCTCATAACTGAAGTCGCGACGCACCGAACTCCGGTCATTGGTCTGCCAGGCGTATCCGACGCTGAGCTTGGCCTGCCGCACGAAGGTCACCGGCAGCTCGTAGGAAAAATCGATGTTGGCGGAGCCGATGTTCTCGTCGAGGTCCGAGAACGAGACCAGTTGATTGGCACCAGACAACAGCGCAAGTCGTCTTCCGTCAGCCTGCAGGCCGTAGCGATACAAGCGCTCGTACGGTGCCTCACGCGTGGTGCGGCCATAAGTGCCGCGCCAGTCGATGTCGAGATCGCCAACGCGATGCTTGCCGGTTAGCTGGTTCAGCTGGAGTTCGCGCCGGTACCACTCGGTGCTGTAGACGTTGACGTTGGCGCTACCTTGCGATTGCGCGGAATTCTCTGTGACGCGCGCACGCTTCGAGGTCGAACGGATCCACAGAGCTGTGTAGTGCAGTTCGTGGTCGTCAATTTCCCAGGCTAGGCCGCCAAGGCCACTCCAACCGATGTCGTTCTGGTTGGCCTCAAATCGCGCGTCGCTGGCCAGGGTTAGGCCGCCGACATCCGGCACCGTCGTCTGACGCTGGCCCACGCGGTTCTGCCAGCTATTACGATAGCTCAGAACGCCGACCACCCCGAACCGGCCATAGTCGGTTTCAAAGTCGCGACCGCCCGACAAATCGATGTTGCCGTTCGGTGCGACGCGATCTCGCTGGATCAGGTTGATGTTGGAGTTGGTGAAACTGCGACCGATTGCCCTGTATTGATCAAGCGTCAGACCGTTAGCGGATCCACTGAAGACCACCGGACGCGTAGCTGCGAATTGCCGGACCCCGACCGGCAGCTTACGCGAGCCATCATCGAAGCCGAAATCGTCGTGCTTTGAGCCGTAGTAGGTAAGGCCACGCTTGTCTGTGATCTCGCTATCGACACCCAGACCCACGCCGAAATTGAAATACGGCTTGTCCGGTACGCCCACGGTCCTGAGATCAATGATTCCACCCCCGAATTCACCGGGATAATTGGCGGAGAAGGTCTTCTGGACGGCCGTTCCAGCCAGGATCGAGGCTGGAAACAGGTCGAGCGGCACAACCCGTTGCAAGGGCTCGGGGCTGGGAAGAGGCGACCCGTTCAGCAAGGCTTGCGAATACCGCTCACCCAGACCACGGACGTAGATAAAGCGGCCAGATACGACGGACAGACCGCTGATGCGGGTCAGGGCTTGCGCGGCTGTGTCGTCACCTGCGCGCTTGATATCCTCAACGGTGAGGAAGTTGGCCACTTCGGCGGTATCGCGGATTTCGTCGGGAATGAACTTGCCGTTGACGACAATCTCTTCGACTTCGTTTTCGTCTGCCGCAGGCGGGGCAGCTGTCGTCGGCGCAGGCGCCGATTGGGTCTGGGCATGGACCGGAAAGGCCGCGGTCAACGCGGTACCTGCCAGCAACACGGCGCTGAGTTTACGAATGGAGACTGTCATCTGGTGTCAGACCTTCGTCGGAAGGATGGGATAGGCGGCGGAGCTCAGGCTCCGCCGCACCGGAAATTCTATCTTCAGCAGGCAGTTGCGCCGGCAAGACCGCAGGTCCAGCCCACGTACCAGGTGTCGTTCGCACCGAAGACCGCGCCAATGTTGCTAACACCCAGGAAGAACGGCGAGACCGTGGTCGGGTTCGTCGCCACCCGCGCGCTCTCGTTGCCGCCGTTTATGAATACCTGGGTCAGGGTCGAGATATAGCCCGTGGCCTGGTTGTTGGTGCCGGCGGTGAAGAGCGCCGCAGCAGCCGTGTCCTGATCACCATCCGTGGTACGGAACGGTCCGGCGGCGCAGGTCAGCGCCACAGAGCGGAACGTCGGCCCAGGGGCGGCGATAGTCGAGGCACCGTCGACGTCAATGCAGGGGATGCGGGTGTTTTCCGAGACGAAGATGCCGTTCAGGAAATCAGCGCGGGTTCCACTGTTCATGACGACGCCCTGGTGTTGGCGCGTGTCAAAGGCTGTGGCTGCCAGGCCCAGACGGCAGACGAAGTTCGAGACCCGGGGATTGGAGCGCAACAGCGGCAGGCCACCGCTGGTCGAACCGCCAGACGACATCTCGAAGCAACGCGCTTCTTCGGTCGGCGCATCAGAGAAGTTGATCACGTACTGAGCGGATCCGCTGAAGCCTTCGTCGGTATCGAAGCCGTCGTCGTCCCACTGATCGAGGACCAGGTGGCGGACATTGACCGTGCCACCGAAGAATTCCACCGCATCGTCGGCCGAACCGTGAACCTGAACGAAATCGACCAGAGTCCCACTGCCCACGCCGCCAAAGGTGATGCCATTCAGTTCTTCGTTTGGCGCAACCTCAAATCCGGCTTCCTTGACCTGGACGTAGCGGAGCGTGCCGCTGGAATCGGTCGGAGCGTTTCCGCCCCAGTTGATCGTCTGGATCGCCTCGAAGCGGAACTCACAGGCGGTCGGGTTCGCCGGGAACGCTGTCGTCGTAGGCGGGCAGCGGTTGATCGGGGCGCGGCCCGCGATCACGATACCGCCCCACTGGCCCCTGAGGTCAGGCCCACCATTCAGATCGTTCAGGCTGGTGAAGATGATCGGCCTGGAAGCCGTGCCGTCGGCGATGATCCGCGAGCCTCGATTGACCACCAGAAACTCGGAGATGCCGCCGAATACGGTCACACCGGGTTCGATCGTGAGAACGCCGGAGCGCGCAGCGGCCCGGGGGGCCTGGGCGTCAGAGCCCTGGTCCTCGCCGACCGCGACCCGACCGTCGATCCGATAGGCTGTACCCGGCCGGAACGGAACGGTGAGGTTGCTGGTCACCAATTGCGGGATGCCGCAGGACCGGAGTGTGCCGTTGGCGACAGTGCCAAGGTTGATGAAGCCAGTTGGGCAATCCGACGATGCCGTGCCGTTTCCGCCTGTGCCGGTGGCTGTGCCGCCGGTGCCGCCGGTCGCGAACGCACCTTCACCCGGTGACGTGACGCTTGAACCGCCGCCTCCACAGGAAGCCAGGGCAAACGCACCCATCGCGGCAACCAGTACGGTTCCTATTTTCCCGACGCCGATCATTTTGTTCTCCGCAGGTTCGACTCAGCCGCGCCACATGCACGGCGGAACGGCGGCGCAGGGGTTCCCCGCATCCCGTCCTGTTGTCGGGGATCTCTATCCGTGAGGTGTGACGCTACTCCCGCATTTTTATGACAGTTTGAATTCAACCCTGAGACCGGACTCCAACTTGACGCTGCGGGGTTCGGAGAGACGGATACGCCCTGGGTCGCTGGACATCGCCGTCGTAATCAAGGGCCAAGCAAGGGGCGGCACAATGTCATCTGGCCGCATGGCCCTGCGATGAGTTAGTCTGCCGTCAATCAGGCGCGGCCTCTGGTGATGGAAACGGCAACGACTGCCGTTTCGGCTTTGGTCTGTGCAGAGGGTGCTGCAGGAGTTCGTCGTGTCAATTGTCACGCCTTTGTCATCAAAGAGAGATAGCGGGTTCCACGCGGGCGTCTTGGAGTTGACATCCATCGCCTTAGACGTGCCGGTCGGACAGTCCAGAGCCTTGGCCGAAGGCACCAAGTGAGACCCATGAGAAAAATCGTACGAGCCACGACCCTGGCGACGCTGATCGCCCTGCCCGCCCAAGCCCAGACACAGGGCGATCCCGCAGGATCCTCACCTTTGCTGGCCGCCCTTAACTGGGTGCAGGGCACCCTGCTCGGCAATGTGGCCACCAGCGCCGCCGTGATCGCCATTGCGGTCGTCGGCTTCCTGATGCTGACCGGTCGAATCGAGTGGAAACGCGGCCTCGTGGTCGTGGTCGGAGCCTTTATCATCTTTGGTGCTGTCACCATTGTCGCCGGCATCCGCTCACTTGCCGGCGGGCTCTAGGCACATGAGCCGTCTCGCCTCCGACCCTGTTTTTTCAGCACTGACCAGGCCGCAGACGATTGGTGGCGTCACCTATACCTATGCCGTGCTGAACCTGATCGTCACCGCCGAGGCCTTTCTGATTACGCGTTCGTTCTGGTCGCTGCTGATCGCCGTCGTGCTGCATGCGGTCGGCTATGTCGGCTCGTTGCGCGAACCCCGGTTCTTCGATCTCTGGGTGACCAGGCTGAGTTCCTGTCCGCGGGTCCGCAATTTCGCCTTCTGGGGCGGCAACTCGTACCGGCCATGAGCGCGACCTATCTCTCGACAGCCGCGGCCAAGGTTCTGGCACCGCGCGAAGCCCAGGTCGGCGACCGCCTGCCTTATGTCGGCCACGTCGATGACCTGACCTTGCAGACCCGCGACGGCCTGTTGGTGCAGACCCTGCAGTTGGCGGGCTTTCCCTTTGAGACTGCGCCCGACGAGGAACTCAACTATCGCAAGGCGATCCGCGAAACCGTGCTGCGCGGTGCCGCCAGCTCGCGACTGGCCGTCTATCACCATGTGGTGCGCCGACGGGTCAGCCCGGATTTCCCCACGTCGCCGGACGACCCCTTCTGCGGAACCCTTGATGCACGCTGGCGCGAACAGCTCGAACGGCGGCGACTGTACGTCAATGACATCTTTCTAAGTCTTGTTCTGCGCCCGACCCAGGGCAGCGCGGGCTTTATCGAGCGGATCCTGAAAGGTCCGCGCGCCCGCGACGCCGACATCAGCCGCGACCTTCGTGACCTTCATGCCACGCGGGAGGCCTTCGCGGCGGCACTGGCGCCTTACGGTGCCCGCGCTTTGGGACGATACACAGCCGGGGGTGGAGCCCAGCGCTCCGAGCCCGCAGAATTTCTGAGCCTGATCCTGAATGGCGAGTTGCGCCCGGTTTTGGCGCCCACCGGCGACCTCGGCAAAGCCATCGCCACGCGGCGGTTGAGCTTTGGTCTGGATGCGATGGAATTCGGGGCTGGTCCCGGCCCGACGATGTTCGGTGCCATGGTCTCCATGAAGGACTACCCGGCACGCACCTCGCCCGGATTGCTCGATGGGGTGCTGCGCCTGCCTATGGAAATGGTGCTGACCGAAAGCTTCGCCTTCATCGACCGCCAGGCAGCGCTCGACCGGATGGGGCTGGCGTTGCGCCGCCTCAAGGCTGCCGAGGACGATGCCTTCAGTCTGCGCGGTGAACTGGCCCAGGCCCGCGACGACGTGGGTGCAGGCCGCGCGGCTTACGGCGAACATCACCTGACCATCCTGGCGAAGGCGGAGACCCTGGCCGAGCTCGACTCGGCTGTCGCCGACATCCAGTCATCGCTGGCCGAAGCCGGGGCAGTTGCGGTGCGCGAAGACGTCAATCTGGAGCCGGCCTTCTGGGCGCAGTTCCCGGCAAACTTTAAATACATCGCGCGCAAGGCGCTGATTTCCGCCGGCAATTTTGCGGGTCTGGCCAGCTTCCACAACCACCCCACTGGCCAGGCGAGCGGCAACCATTGGGGCCCGGCGATTGCGGTTCTCGAAACCACCGCCTTCGGCCCCTATCACTTCAATTTCCATCACGGCGACCTGGGCAACTTCACCGTCATCGGCCCGTCGGGCTCAGGCAAGACGGTCCTGATGACGTTCCTGTTGGCGCAGGCCGAACGATTGAAACCGCGCATCGCCTATTTCGACAAGGATCGCGGTGCCGAGCCTTTCATCCGCGCCATTGGCGGGCGCTACGACGTGATCTCACCGGGTGAGCCGACCGGGTTCAATCCCCTGGCTCTGCCCGACACCCCGGCCAACCGTGCCTTCCTGACCGAATGGATCGGCCAGTTGCTGATGGCAGACGGTGACACGCTGAATAGCGAAGACCGGGCGATGATCGCCGACGCCATCGATGCCAACTTTGCCCAGGCTCCAGGACATCGCCGACTCCGTTACCTCCGGGAACTGTTCCGCGGCGCACGGCGGCCCAGCGCGGGGGATCTTGCCTCCCGATTGGCAGCCTGGTGCGACGGAGGCGACCACGCGTGGCTGTTCGACAACGCGACGGATCAACTGGATATCGAAACCCGCATCCTGGGCTTCGATATGACCAAGCTGCTGGATTCGCCGATCATCCGCATCCCGGCGATGATGTATCTGTTCCACCGGCTGGAACAGCGCCTGGACGGTACCCCGGCGCTGATCGTGGTCGACGAGGGCTGGAAAGTCCTGGATGACCCGGTTTTCGTGCGCCGGATCAAGGATTGGGAAAAGACCATTCGCAAGCGGAACGGCGTGGTCGGCTTTTGCACCCAGAGTGCGTCTGATGCGCTGGACAGCCGCATTGCCTCGGCGATCATTGAGCAGGCCGCCACGCGCATCTTCTTCCCGAACAATCGCGCCAAGGCCTCGGATTATATTGATGGTTTTGGCCTCAGCGAGCATGAATTCGAGCTGGTCAGGACCCTGCCTGACACCTCGCGCTGTTTCCTGATCAAGCGCGGTGACCACAGCGTCGTGGCGCGTCTGGACCTGTCCGGCATGTCGGGAGAGCTTGCTGTGCTGGCCGGCACGGAGCGCGCGGTCCGTCGCCTGGACGCGCTGCGCGAACGGGTGGGCGATGAGCCGTCCGCCTGGCTACCGACCTTCATGGAAGGCCGGAGTGCAGCATGAGTAGCGCCTGCACAACCTTGGTCGATGACGGCGTCATCCGCGGCGTGATCGCGACGGTCGATTGCCAGACCCGGGTCTATGCCGAGGGCGGCTATCTGGCGCTGACGGCAGGATCCTCGGTGTTCCAGGCCGCACTGACGGTCCTGTTGACCATCTATGTGGCCCTGATCGGCTATCGGATGCTTTTCGCCCAGGGCGAGACCCGCCTGTCCGACGTCCCCGGGATCGCGCTCAGGATCGGCCTTATCCTCGCCCTGGTCACCAGCTGGTCCACGTTCCAGACCCTGGTCTTCGACATGGCGGACCGTGCGCCGGTCGAGATCGCCGCCATCGCCTCCGCGCCCATGCAGGGCCAGAACGGCTCACCACTTGCCGCACGTCCGGTCGAGGGATTGCAGGCGGCCTATGAGGAATTGACGCTCACCGCCGCCGCCTATGGCCGGGTCGCCGGCCCCGACGCCAAATCCTACTCAAGTCCGCAGGCTGCTGCGGCCGAGGCAGTGGGTCTGGCGACTGGCGTGCTGTTCTTGTCCAGTGCCGGCGTGATTTCGGCCGCTAAGTTGACCATCGGCGTCCTGACCGCTGTCGGCCCACTATTTATTATTCTGGCCCTGATTCAGGCCACGCGCGGCTTGTTCGTGGGCTGGGTCCGGGCGTTGGTCGCCGCCGCCTTGACCACCCTGGTGACCTGGCTCCTGGTGGTGCTGATGCTGTCGGTGCTCGATCCCTGGCTGGCCACGCTGGAGGAGCAGCGCCGGGGCCAGACGATGGATCCTCAGACTGCAATAAGCGCTGCCGCCCTGGTGTTTGTGTTCGGGGCCGGCCAGGCCGCCCTGACCCTGGGGGCCATTTTCATGGCCATGAGCTTCCAACTGCCCGGGTTGACGCGCGAGCGTGGCGCCGATGGGCGGACCGCGAACGCATCCGCGCCCCTTGCCGACGGGCCCTCCGGCCTGCCACAGCCGTCAAGAGCAGAACGCCTTGCCTATGAGCTACAACGCGACGTCGCCCAGGCTGACACCCGATCCCGCGCGGCCTCACTGGCCGCGACGGCCAGTGCGCCTGGTCGTCAGGTGTCGGTGACACTGGAAGACCGCCCACGGCTGGGCGACACCTACCGTCGTCCGGCGTTCTCAGCTCGCCGTCTTGAGGGAACCCGATGATCCGCGCGCCCCTTCTTGCAGTGGTTCTGGCCCTCAGCGCCTCGTCTGCGCTGGCGGTGGTCCCTCGCCCCGGCCCCGGTGATCCGCGCATTCATGTCGTTGACTACGATCCATCCGACGTCGTCGAACTGCGCAGCGCGCTCGGCTTCCAGTTGTCGGTCGAATTCGACCCCGCCGAAAAGATCGAGAACGTTGCCATCGGCGATTCCCTCGGCTGGCAGGTGACCCCGAACCGCCGGGCCAATCTTTTGTTTCTCAAGCCGATGTCGGCCCGACCGCCGACCAACATGACCGTGATCACCAACCTGCGGCGCTACAATTTCCAGCTTAGCGTCCAGAGGCAGACCTCTCGCAGCCTGCCGTTCAGTGTACGCTTCCTCTATGCCGCACCGGCCATGGCGATGATCGAGGTCCCGCCCCCACCTCCGCCGCCGGTCGAGCGAAACGCCGCCTATTCCTACGAGGGATCCGGCAAGGCCTTGCCCATCAAGGTGTTCGACGATGGACAGGATACCTATTTCTCGTTCCGCCGTGAGGAAGACCTGCCGGCGATCTACGCCGTGGATCCCGACGGCGGCGAGGCGGTAGTCAATAGTCGTGAACGCGACGGCTACGTCGTGATCGACCGGGTTGCTCGCGGTTTCGTGCTGCGGCGCGGCAGCGAGGTCACCCGTATCTACAATGACGGCTTCAGGATCGATGAGGCCAGTGCTCTGCGAGAGCGCAAGAAGGACCCATGGTGGCGGCGATGACCCCGAAGGATCAATCCAAGACACCGCTCAGCCCGGTTTTCGCCCACGGTGAAGCCGCCAGGCCACGCGTGCGTCAGCCCCAGTCACCGCTGACCCTGTGGGCCGGATTTGCCGGCGCCGGGGTGCTGGGCCTGCTGGTGTTCAATGGTCTCAGCAGCAGCCGTGAGGCCCGGGCCCAGACGACGATGGTGCCCGCACCAGCAGCGGCGGCCCAACCCGCCCAGCCGGCCACGCCCGTCGCCCCGCCCGCGCAGATTGTACCGACCCCGGCCCCGATGACCCAGTCTTCGGTCGTGCGGACTGTCGACCCGTCCGAGGCGCATTGGCGTTCGCCTGCGATGGTGGTGGACTTCAGCACGCCCGCCGACGCGGCCCAGACCCAGATCGCGCAGGCCACCGGCGCAGCCGCCGCCAGCGCCGTCCCGGGCCCCAGTGCCGATACCCGACAATCAGCTGACGAACGCTTCTCCGCCCGCCTGTCCGGCGGCTCATCGGACACGGCCCGCGCCAGCCAGATGCGCGATCTTGGCCGTACGGTTCCTCAGGGCGCGATCATCGCCGCGGTGCTGGAAACGGCGATCAACTCCGACCTGCCCGGCTCCGTCCGGGCCGTGGTCAGCCGCGATGTCCGTAGCTTTGACGGCAGCCGGGTGCTGGTGCCGCGCGGCTCCAAGCTGATCGGCCAGTACAAGAGCGCTGCAGCAGTCGGCCAGACCCGGGCCTTTGTCATCTGGACGCGGATCATCACGCCGTCCGGTGTCAGCATTGATGTGGGATCACCGGCCACTGACCGGCTGGGCCGCGGCGGTCTTGAAGGCGACGTCGACCGGCACTTCTTCCAGCGTTTCGGATCGTCCATCCTGCTTTCGGTCATCTCGGCGGGTACCACCGCGCTTGCCAATGGCGGCGGTAGCGATACCACGCTGGTCATCGGGTCCACCTCTCAAGCCAATCAGGTAGCCTCGATCGCGCTACAGAAACAAATCGATATCCCCGACACCATCAAGGTCGCCCAGGGTATGCCCGTGCAAGTCTCGGTGGCCCGGGACCTGGACTTCTCTTCCGTCGTCCGATGACCGCCAACGTCTACCTCAGCGCCTATCTGGCCCCCCTGGCACCCTGGCTGTCACGCCCGGACGTCACCGATGTGCTGATCAACCGGCCAGGCGAGGTCTGGGTCGAGACCACTACAGGCCCGATGTGCCGCGAGCCGGCGGATGAACTCACCGAGGTCGCCCTGCAGCGCCTGGCCCGCCAGATCGCCGCCGCCAGCCACCAAGGTGTCAACCGCGAACAGCCGCTGCTCTCGGCCACCCTGCCCGACGGTAGCCGCGTCCAGGTCGTCTCGCCACCTGCCACGCGGGGTGGTCTGGCGCTGGCCGTGCGCAAGCACCTGATTTCCGACCTCAGCGTCACGGACCTTGCGCGGGACGGCCTGTTCGACGTCGCTGCGCGAACAGATCCCGAGCACCAGAGCCGGATCGACGCCGAACTGGAAGTCCTGCTGGATACCGGCGACCTGGTCGCCTTCCTCAAGGCCGCCGTGAGCCGGCGCAAGACCATCGTCATCTCCGGCGGAACAGGCAGCGGCAAGACGACGCTGTTGAATGCCCTGGTGAAAGAGATCGATAAATCCGAACGGCTGGTAGTGATCGAGGACGCGCCCGAGGTCCGTCTGGATCATCCCAACAGCGTCGGCCTGGTCGCCGTCCGCGGAGACCTGGGCGAAGCCCAGGTTGATGCAGACACATTGCTGGCAGCGGCGCTGCGCCTGCGACCCGACCGGATCCTGTTGGGCGAGCTTCGCGGCCGCGAGGCTTTCGCCTTCCTGCGGGCGGTGAACAGCGGCCACCCCGGATCCCTGACCACCGTGCATGCTGACAGCCCGACCGGCGCCCTGGACCAGATCGCCCTGCTGGCGCTGACATCCGGTGTCGATCTGGGCTGGGACAAGGTCCAGACCTACGTCAGCCGGGTCATCGACGTGGTGGTGCAACTGGACCGCACGGGTGGGGCACGGCGCGTCAGCGAGGTGCTGTTCCGACCCCGCGGCGGCCCGCCCGCGCTTTCAAAAACAGCGACGATCTAAACTAAGCGCAAAGCTTTCCATGGCATCAAGTGGATCGTCGAGGTTCGCCTCGAGCCAACTTTTTGCGCGGACACGCTTGGCCCGCGCAATACCGGAAGAATACCGGGGGACCATGGGACGTCTGGCGCTGAACGGTATGGAACGGCGGGTCGAGCCGCGCGAAGCGGTACGCCAGCCTGTGCGCGCCTATTATGGCGAGAACCTCGGTCTCTGGGCCGACTGCGAGCTGCGCGACTTGAGCGCGAGCGGTGCCAAGGTCCA
>CAMCXF010000076.1 GCA_945883235.1 Phenylobacterium deserti
CCCTCAGCCGAGCCCGCACCCGCCGCCGCCGCGGCGGCTCCAGCACCGGCACCCTCAGCCGAGCCCGCACCCGCCGCCGCACCCACTGTCGCGGTAACAGCGCCGCCGCCCAGTCCCGTACCGGAACAGAAACCCGCCACGCCGGTGGACACCGCTGACGCCAGCGACCCCGGTCTTGCCGCGGCCGCACCGGCTCCTGAGCCGGAACCGGCACAGCAGGCGACACGCAGTGTCGTCCGCTTTACCGAGGTGGCGCAGGGCATTTCGATGACTAAGGTCACCCGCCCGGTGCCATCCGGCGC
The DNA here is from genome assembly GCA_945883235.1 of Phenylobacterium deserti. Classification (GTDB taxonomy): domain Bacteria; phylum Pseudomonadota; class Alphaproteobacteria; order Caulobacterales; family Caulobacteraceae; genus Phenylobacterium; species Phenylobacterium deserti_A. The sequence goes on from CAMCXF010000076.1 coordinate 303, forward strand.
ACCCGGCGTCGAAAACCGTTTCACGCTTGGCGGAAACCCAGCGCTGTGGCGATGACGGCCAGGAAGGGCCTGGCCATCGGACTACTGGCGAGCGTGCTGGCGGCCGGGCTTTGCTATGCGCAGCCTGACCTCGCGCCCGCGCCGCAGTCCACGGTGCAGAACCTCGTCGGCGAGGTCTGCACAGCCCGGCCACGGGAAGATCTCACGCCCGAGCCCGGCCTCCCGGCGGATGCCGCGATCCGCTGCGGCGAAAGTGCCGGAGGCACCGTCACCTATCTTCGACGGCTGCAGACGCAGCAGGACAAGCCGGACGATCGGGCGTCGATCCTGGCGCAGTATGCCGGCAGCCGTGCGGCGCAGCTTAACGCGACCCGAATGTCCTGCGACCCTGGGACCTGGGCCAGCGACGGCGCCCGCCTCTATCTGATCCCCTGCCGCCTGAAGGATGGGGGATGGCCAAACCTCGTTGTCCTCGCGGCCACCACAGATCGCCTGAGTTTCGCGGAAGGTCCACCGTCGAACATCGACGTGCTGGAGACCGTCGGAACCGGTGCCCCTTCCGCCCGCTCCCGAACGCAGAGCCTTGACCTGCTCGCAACGGTCTGGGCACGGCCCGTCGCGCTGGCTGCCGCCACCGATCTTTCCCGCTTCAAGGATCTGCTGCGCGATGGTCGGACCGCCAACGCGCTTGGCAATTTCAGCGAGGCCGAGGAACGGTTTCGGCTGGCGCTGGACATGCAGGTCCGGCTTCTCGGCGCCGAGAATGTGGCGGTGGCCGACACACTGCTCGAACTCGCGCTCAGCACCAGTAACTCAGGACGCGCCGACGAGGCCGCTGCCCTATTGCGCCGCGCCGAACCGATCATCCAGAAGTCACCCAACGACGCGGACCGCGCCCGCTATGCCAGCTATCTGGCGCTGGAAGCCGCCAACCGCGGTAACTTTGACCTTGGAATCCAGAATGCCCGAAGCGCGTCAGCGGCCTGGCGCAGACTGGCAGAGGCAGAGACCTCAACAGCGGCATTTTCAAGCGGCGCTGACAGCGAGGACCGGACAACGGAGCGCGGCGAACTGGCTATGGCTCTCAACCTTGAGGCCCGGATGGCCATCCGGACCGGCGACGCGACCAGTGCAAATGTCGCGGCGACGGAAGCCCTGCTGATCATTAGCAAGACCAATGGCCTGCCCCAGTGGTGGCGTTCGGACGTGCTGATGACCCTGGGCGAGGTCAGCTCGGCCCAGGGCCGGCTATCCGCCGCCGAGACCTATCTCAACAGCGCCCTGGTCGAGCGTCGGCGCCTGTTTGGCGATGGCCCCGCAAGCATTGCAGCGCTCACCGCACTCGGGGCAGCCTACAATGCAGAGGGCATGAATACCTCGGCGATCGTGAGTTTCCGGGAAGCCCTGAAGGTCGCGAGCGGCATGCCCCAGCGCGGTGGCGTGTTCACCGCCGAGGAACTCGTGCCGTTTGTGTCGTCCATCTACGCCTTCGGACAGACGCTCGATGATGCAGCCCTGAAGCAAGGCCTTTACACGGAAGCCTTCGGCGCGTTTGAGACACCTCAGTCAGGTGTCGTGGAGAAGACGATCGCGCGCGCTGCGGCTCGCCAGGCCGCAGACGATCCCGCGATGGCGGCCCTGATCGAGCGCGTACAGTCGGCGGAACGCGAGCGGGACCGCTTGCGCCTCGAACTTGCCCACGAGCAGTCGCTACCCGACGAGGACCGCAGTAGCACCTCGGAAAGCAATCTCCGCGACCGACTGGATGAGCAAACCCAGGGCACCGAGGCAGCGCGGGCGGCGCTAACGCAGCAGTTTCCGGACTACGCGACGCTGGCGAACCGAAAGCCCGTCGACCTGCTGGAACTTCGCCGCTCGCTGGGTGACAAGGAAGCCGTGGTGACCTTCCTGATCGGGCGCAAGGCTTCATTCGCGCTCCTGATCCGGCGCTCGGGCCTTCAACTGGGTCGCGTCTCGGACACGAGCACTTCGATCGCCGAAGCCGTGGCCGAACTGCGTCGCGGCCTTCAGGCCCAGGGCGGCCCGGTGCCGGAGTTTGACCTGGCACGCTCGCACGCACTCTATCTGAGCCTGTTCGGCGACATCGCCTCGGGACTTGATGGCATAGATCACCTGATCGTCGCGTCATCGGGCCCCCTGGCGAGCCTCCCGCTAGGTCTTCTTGTGACCAGCCCGCCCAGGACGGACGACTACAAGGGAGCTCGGTGGCTCACCCAGCGGCTGGCCATCTCGCAGACGCCGTCGGTCGGTGCCTTCCACACCCTGAGAGGCGCAACCCCCTCGACGGTGCCTCCCCGGCGTCTCCTGGCGATTGGCGATCCATCCCTGGGCACCGAAGGCGTGCGCGACCGAACCGGTGCGCTCTTGCGACTTGGGCAGACATGCCGCCAGTCGGGGCCCATGGACAGGGACGCGCTGATCGCGCTTCCGCCACTCCCCGAGACCCGGGCCGAAGTACAACGGATAGCCCAACTTCTGGGTGCCCAAGCAGACACTCTGCTTCTGGGAGGCAACGCCAACGAGGCCTCGGTACGCTCCCAGCCTCTGGGCGACTTCCAGGTACTATACTTCGCAACTCACGGCCTGCTGCCTGGAGAACTCCGCTGCCAGGGCGAGCCCGGCCTGGTCCTGACGCCCCCCCCGGCCGCGGCCCTAGACAGGCAGAACGACGGCCTGCTTGACGCCAGCGAAGTGGCGCAGCTCCGGCTACGGGCGGCTCTCGTGGTGCTATCGGCCTGCAACACCGCCGGAGGCGCCAGCGGTCTTGGCGGCGAAGCCCTGGGGGGGCTGGCTGAAGCCTTCTTCCATGCGGGTGCCAGGAGCCTCGTCGTCAGCCATTGGCAGGTGCCATCCGCCGCTACCATGGACTTGATGACCTCAATGTTCTCGGTGCTGGCGCAAAACGGCGGCGCAAGCGCAGCAAAAGCGCTGCGAGCGGCGCAGATGAAGCTCATCTCCCAGCCATCGACCGCACACCCGGTATTCTGGGCGGCCTTCAGCCTCGTCGGGGATGGTGCTATCACCATCCGGACAGCAGGCGCCGGGGTCAATTCATGACGGCATGTCGGAGGGTCGTCGCAACCCTGGCATTGGCTTGCGCACTCGTGCCCGGTGCTTCCATCGCCGCTGGCCTGATCGTGCTTGAGGCGCGCGGCGGTAGCTACAAGCCCGGACAGTCGATCCCCAGCGATCGCCCCGTCACGCTGCGCGAAGGCGAACGTCTCGTTTTGATCGGTTCAGATGGGCGTAGCGTGACGCTGCGCGGTGCGTTCTCAGGCCCACCGATGAAGGCAGCAGCCTCATCCAGCGATCCGAAGCTGGCCCTGGCTGCCCTCGTCGCGACCCGCAGCGCCCGTGCCACGACAGTCGGGGTAACGCGCTCCGGCGAAAACCTGTCGGCGCTGCCAGACCCATGGCTTATCGATGTTGAGGGACCCGGTCCACGTTGCCTCATGGCAGGTGCAGCTCCCGTCTGGTGGCGGTCGACAGCGACAGAGGCGGGCGCGTTTACCGTCTTCCCGGTGGACCGCTCGTGGCGAGCGGACTTCCGCTGGACTGTCGGTGAGTCTCGCCAGGCAGTCCCGCCGCTCAGCCGTTTCGAGAGCGACAATGCGTTCATCATCGCATCAAGCGGGCGTGAATACGCCATCAAGATCAACATCCTGCCTGCAGAGCTCGACAGCGATCTGATGCTTGTCGGCTGGATGATGGAAAAAGGCTGCGTCCAGCAGGCCGACGCTCTGCTTCGCAAGCTCTCGCAGACCCAGTCTGAGCCAGTCGCTCCGAAAGGTACCTGATCATGACGTCCCCGATCCTCCTCGATCGCCGGGTCCGTAGCGTGCTCAGCGCCTTCGCCATCGCGCTTGCAGCCGTGCTGATCGCCAGCACAGGTACCCACTATCTCAGCTTCCTGAAGAACCTCGAAACTATCGCCGGCGATATCCGGCTCGCCGCCCTGCAACGGCCCGAACCACAGTCGCAGGACATCGTAGTCGCCGCGATCACCGAGTCGACACTCAGCCGGTTTGCCTATCGTTCGCCGGTCGACAGGGCGTTCCTGGCAGACATGCTTGAGGCGCTCGACAAGAAGCAGCCCCGTGCCATCGGGATCGACCTGCTCTTCGACCAACCGACGGAAATCGCCAAGGACGACCGCCTGCGCGCCACGCTCAGGGCGATGAAGACCCCTGTCTTTGTGAGCTATTCCAACGACCCGGCGGTCGTCGACGAAGACCAGAGGGCCTATCTCGATGACTTCGTGCCGCCGGAAATGCGGGCGGCCGCTACACTGCTCACCGACCCGTTCGATGGAACAGTCCGGTGGACCTATGGTGGAGAAAACCGGGTCGGCGAACCGATGGGCTTCCCCCGGCGGGCCTTGAAGGCCATCGGGCGGGAAACGAAACGCGAAAACGTCGAAATGGCCTGGCGACCGCGCCCGGACGCGGAGACACTCCCCTTTCCGATGTTCCCGGTCGACGCGCTGACCCTGCTGCCGGACGCGTGGACGAAGGACAAGGTGGTACTCATTGGTGCCGTACTGTCGATCACTGACCGCCACAGAACGCCGCTGGCGATCGTACGCGCGGGCGACGACGGGAACATGCCGGGTGTCCTCGTCCAGGCTCAGGGGGTCTCGCAACTCCTGGAAGGCCGGAAGCACCCCCGGATGGGGCTTTTTTCCAGCCTGCTGATCGACCTGGCAGCTGCCGCAATCGGCGTCGGGATCGGCTTCATCGGGCGGGCCGTCCCGGTCAAGATCGGCCTTGGTGCTGGCGTTGTTGCGGCCATGTGGATTTGTGGCCTTCTGGGGTTCCGCTATGGGTTGCCCTTCGTTCCGCTGGTCGCCCCCACCTTTGCGCTGGCCGCCGCGCTATGGATGACGGATATCCTGGTCGGCCGCGTGGAACGCAAGCAACGCCAGTTTGTCCAAGGTGCCTTCGGACGCTACGTCTCGCCGGAGGTCGTCAAACAACTCATGGATGATCCAAGCATCCTTCAGGTCACCGGATCGCGGCGGGAAGCGACCTTCATCTTCACGGACATCGCCGGCTTCACGACACTGTCGGAAGCGCTTTCGCCGGAACGACTATCCGAAGTGCTGAACGATTACCTCGACGGCGCCTGCAAGATCGTCCTCGATCACGAAGGGACGATCGACAAATTCATCGGCGACGCAATAATGAGTATTTTCAACGCGCCCCTGGACCAGCCTGACCATGCTGCACGCGCGGTTCGCTGCGCGCTGGAGTTGGATGCCTACGCCGAGGCCTTCCGGATTCGCTGCAACGCCGAGGGCGTGCCGATCGGCGTGACCCGGATCGGTGTGCACTGCGGCGATTCCATCATCGGTAATTTCGGGTCTACCCAGCGGATGGACTTCACGGCGCTTGGAGACACGGTGAACACGGCGGCCCGCACCGAAGGGGTGAACAAGTATTTCGGCACCCGAATCTGCTGCACGCAATCCGTGGTCGACAAAGCGCCGAGCCAATCCTTCCGACCAGTCGGGGACGTTGTTCTCAAGGGCAAGATCGAGGCGGTGACACTCTACAATCCCGTCTCGGCCGCTGAGGTAAACTCCGGACTGCTCGCCGACTACCTTGCCGCCTACGGGGTTATGGCTACGGGTGACCCAAGAGCCTTGAGCGCCTTCCGCGAACTTGAGAAGGCGCATGTGAAAGACCCTCTCGCACTCTTTCATATCTCCAGACTGGAATCCGGCATTGTCGGCCCGCGTATCGTCATGGACGATAAGTAGAGTGATGCGCGCTTCATGTTGGACCGTCCTCGGCCTGGCGGTGCTTGCAATCAGCGTCGCGCCTGCCCCGGCCGCCCTGGCCCAGCCTCGGGTCAGCCCCCCGGCCGATGTCACTCGGCAGTTGGAGGAATTGTCCCGGCAGCGGGTGCCAGGCGTGCCTTTACGCAAGTCGCCCCAGTTCGATCTGCGCCTTCTGGCGCCGGAAAAGAGTGGGGCGCCGAAGGCCGTCGATGACCTCACTTTTGATGTTGTCCGCGTCAGGGTCACCGGTAACTCGGTGTTCTCCGACCAGGAAGTCGACGCAATCTTTGCCGGCGCGGTGGGCTCGGGCATCACCCTTGAGGCGCTGCGGAGTCGAGCCGACACCTTGCAGCAGTTATTCCGGCAAAAGGGCTACTTCCTCACCCGCGTGTTCATACCACCACAGCAGGTGCGCGACGGGATTTTCGAAGTCCAGGTGATCGAAGGTTTCATCAGCGCGGTCTACATTGATGGCGCAGCGAGTGACGACCTCCGCCGTCGCGTCGAATCCCTGACCGCTCGGCTTACGACCAAGGGACCGGTGCAGCTCTCGTCCATCGAACGCAGCCTTCTGGCGGTGAATGACCTGCCCGGGGTCGGGGCCGTCAGCCTGCTGCGCCAGGGCACCGAGCGCGGTGCCACCGAGATCGTCGTCTCGCTCACCGCACTGCCAGGCTCCAAGAGCCTCAGCGTCAACAATACCGGCTCGCTCTCCGTTGGTCCCGAAACCGTCGCGCTGAATGCCAATTACAACAGTCCCTTCGGTCGCGTTGGCGCGCTTTCGCTGGGCGCATCTGTGGGCGGCGACCCAGGCAACGTAAACGAACTCAAGGGTGTCACCGCACGCTACGTGTTTCCCCTGGGCCCGACGGGCGCGCTCGCGAGCGTCGGCGGTCTGCTGTTCTATGCCCAGCCGGGAGCATCACTCCGGGCCCTTGAGATCGGCTCGCTCTCAGGCTCGGCCTCTCTCCGGGTGCACCAGCCCATCCGGCGCTCTCGCGCGTCCTCCGTCTATGTCGACCTCGGCGTGGCGCTGAACCGATCCCGCACCACCCTGTCCGGCCAGCGGATCGGGCTCGACAAGTCCACAGTGGGCGAGGCAACCCTATCGTGGCAACGAGACGGCCCATCAAGTGCCAGCACGAGCGCAAGCCTGTCCGCGTTCAGGGGGCTTCCCGGTTTGGACCGATCCAAAGGCACCGATGCGCTGGTTTCAACGCCCGGCTTCAATCCCGATTTCCTGAAGGTCGCGGTGACCGCCCAACGCACCCAGTCGCTGCCGCTGGAAGGGCTCAGCTTCCTCGCTGCGGTTCAGGGGCAGTGGTCGGACGATGTCCTCCCGGCCGCAGAGCAGGTTTCGTTCGGCGGACCGGGCATCGGCCGGGGGTATGACCCCGGCGCCCAGAGTGGTGTGCGGGGCATCGGAGGCGGGCTCGAACTGCGCTGCGATTGTCTCGCGGGCCTGGGGCAGGCTATAGGGCCAGCCCAACTCTATGCCTTCGTCGACGGAGGTCTCGTGTGGAGCCGAAGCGGGCCGGATCAACCTTACGAACGCAGTTCGCTTGCCTCGGTCGGTGCCGGTGTCCGCGTTCCGTTGCTGGGTCTTAGTTTCCTCGATCTGCAGTTCGCCAAGGCGCTCAGGCAGTTGGACGGCGACAATCAGCGCAGCGATCCGCGAGCCCTCTTCAGCCTCGCCGTGAGCCTTCCCTTCTGACCCGAACCGACCTGATCCAATCGGCCAAGCTGGGTGGAGAACCGGCTCCACGTCATCTCCCTGACACCAGAGCTCCGAAGACTTACGTCGTGAATACTTACGTTTTGACTACCGGGGCCAAAGGCAATGTGAGCTCGAAGGCGGAGCCGAGGCCATCTTGATTTCGGGCGGTTATCATGCCGCCGGCGCGGTGCAGAATAGCCCGACTAATAAACAGGCCAAGTCCAGAGCCTAGAGCCCTGTCCTTGGTGCTGTGAAACTGGGTGAAGATATTCTCTTCATCACCGCGCCGGATCCCCGTACCGTTGTCGGAGCAAACAATCGAAGCGTATGCGCCTTCGGTGTATGTAAGAGTAATGGTGATCAGCGCGGGCGGCAGCGGCACATTGATTTGCCGCTCTTGAATGGCCTCGTAAGCGTTCTTGATCAAATTAGTTAGAATCTGCTGGAGTTTAGTTGTAGAAAGACCAAAGAAATAGCCTTTCGGTCCAATTTGCTCGAACACCAGATTCACTCCGTCTCTCACGAAAATGGGGCTCCAGAAGGCAGCGCTGTCCTCGATGACTGTGACAGGATCACATGTATTGTCCCCGTCAATTTCGGGTCTGTCAAAACGGTTCTTTAAAGACACGAGTTTTATTACGGTATTCGCGCTCTTTTCGATCGCTTCGATGTCTTTGATTAACTGGGCTTTGGTGGGTCGGCCAGAATTTTCCAGCGTAAGCCTTAGACGTTCTGCGATCAGGCTCATTGTAAATATGGGTTGGCGAATTTCGTGGGCTATTACACTGGACTGCATCCCGATCAACGACATCCTGTTCTCCTGCGCCAGGAGGTTGATCAACGCCGTGGGTTCACCCATGCGATACAACAAGCCGCTTGAATATTTCCCGTCGGGCCGCAGGTTTTCGAGGATCAGTTGGTACCAGCGGTCACCCTCTTCCCCGATTATTTGTAATTCGACGCTGACGTTCACAACGTCGCCATTATAGCTCAGCAAATCGAGATTCACGGGGCACCGGATATTCAGCGAAACTCGGCTTGTAGATTTCGAAAATACTTCGTTGAATTCGATATAGCCTTCACCTGGATGGAAGATGATGTTTTCGAGCAGCTTCAGGCCTAGATCGGCCTGGACTATGTGCAGCGCCGCTGTCGCTTGACGTCCTTCCTCCAGAATGGCGACGAGCCGGTTGTTGGTCTCCACAAACAGGTCCGTGGGCTCCGCAAACTCCAAGGGCCCGGATGCGGGAGTATCCGACAGGTGCGTGGTGCCTAGATCGCTGACGATCGTTCTCCAGCGGGAAACCGTGCGTGCGATTGCACGCTGACACCCGAGCGTCAAAAGTGACCACGCGATCCCTGCCCCAAGGAAAAGGCTCAGGTTCAGCAAGATCCAGGCGTAAGCGTCCGCACCCGCTTGCCTGTAATTGATCAGCGCATAGGTTGGCGCTTCGGCCACATGGACCCTGTGCACTTCGCACTCACGGAGCACCGCGTCGAACCGGACAGTGGCGGAAGGGTTGAACGCTCCAACGACACTACAGCCAAGTGCCTTGGCCGTCGGGCTACCCGCCGCCAGGTCGTCGGCTCTGGGAGAGAGCGCAAATTCAATGCCGGGACGTTTTCCTTCGGGTGCCGTCGCCAAAGGCGCCAGGCTCAATGCCAATTCAGGAAGGCCTGCCACGTGAGCCGCGACGTCCTCGCGGGCCACCGCACGTTCCAGAGCCAGGCGTGTCAGGAAATTGCGGGAGGCCATTAACGCCACCAGGGTGAACATGACCACCAGGCTGAGATGAACCACGGCGCGCAGATAGATGCCGATTTCGCTGCGACCTGCGCGCACGAAACGCCCCGTCAGACGATCAAACGCCACTCTGGTCAGCAGAAAATCGACCAAAGCTGCGCAGCACAGGTCGTTCAGCAGCTTGCGGATGAGTTCAAACGCGATGACCGGGTTGGGCGGATGGTAAAGACCCTGCAGGACAAGCCAGCCCAAGGGGACCTGGATACAGACAACAAACAGCGCCGTCGCGTCGACATTGTTGAATTTTCTGCCTACCCGATTGACGAAGAGGACGTGTGCCAGGGCGAATAGGACGGTGAATGGATGACCCCACCAGATGATGCTCGGTGCCATGACCAGGGCAGCGGCCGCAAGGCCGGCGCGCAGGCCGAAGAACCTCAGGATGGTGAGGTAGACAACCGGTCCAACGTAGAATTCCATGCCCGGCGCCGCCACCAGCCTGATCGAGCACAGGACAATGACAAGTGCCGCTAGCGCGACCCAGAGACAGCGCTCTGCGTTGGCTGATAGTCGCCAGTTCTCAAACGCTGTCATACCGAACACCGCCATTCTGAGGTTCGGGGCGTTGCTATAACTAGCTCGCCTGTGCGGTAGCTGAACGCGCGCCGCCAACCCGCAGCGACGTGAGTTGCCTCACCGCGTCGTTGACGTTCAAACACCACGCGCAAAGCGCACCGGATCAATTCGCTCAACCGGTCGACAGAGTGAATTGATCGGATTTCGGGCTGCCCGACAGGCGGAACGGCACCTGAAAAGCGCTTCGCACATTCAGTCATCCACTAAGCGGCGTCCGTAGTCATATGCTTAGCTGACCGGAGGGCGATTTCGGTTCGGGTCCGAGCTCCCAACCTGCGGCCTGCTGTTCGAAGCGCGCCTTTCACAGACGCTTCATCGATGCCTAGCGACAGCGCAATGATTTTGTTGGTCCCACCGGCCTGAAGCTCCCTGAGAACCCGCATCTCCCGTTCTGTAAATGTGGGTCCCGTTTCGGCTCGCCGATGACTCATTGACGCGGGGAAACACCGCTCGCCGCATTGAACAAGCTGGATAGCCGCAACAACGGCCCGACCCTGTATTGACTTCGGTATGAAACCGTGAATTCCGGCATTGTAACAATTAACAATGTCTGCTTCGCTCGCCGCGCCTGACATCAATATTACAAAATGGTCGGGAAATTCACGCATGACCTGACACGGTCCTTTAAGCGCATTCGTGCCTGGCATATATAAGTCAATCAATACCGTATCGATTTCGCTATGCGTTTTTAGGTATCCCGCAATTTCATGGAAGTTTCCACAGGTTTTGACAATTGATGTCGGGTCGGATAATTTGATAAGTCCCGCCAGAGCGTCTCTGAGAAGAACTTCATCATCTGCAATCAGGACATTCATTTTTTATTTTTTCGCTTTTTTTAGCGTTGTTGCATTTACGCTTTCTACCGAACTCATATCACCAGCGGGGTTAATACTTAAATAAATATTATTGGTGCAATAATATTTGACGACAAAACATGATTCGAAGCGGCACATGAGTAAGGGGCTCGCCTGATCCTCCGCGGTCGCCCTATGCCTCTAATGGGCGTCCAGTCTCCGCTGTTCGCGGGTTCGCTGGCTCTCGCGCGCACATTTGTCGCCGAAAGCGCCCAGCTGGGTCGACGCAAGCCAGAGATTTTGATGTTTACCCCTCTCCCGGAACACTATTTGGGTACTCAATTTTGAATAAGGCCGCGAGTTCGCATTTGCGCTTCATGACGTGCATCTGCGCCGAGTTGGTGTCCGTTCGCGTCGGTTATATGATCGCTAAAAATTCATTTTACGCGAACGCCCTTGTACTCTCGGGTCAACCGGGTTCCCGGCGGTGGGGGTGCCGCCCATACCAAGCTGCGCTACGAGATCGCGCTGCGCCAACCAGCTGAATGGCAGCGGCTGCGCCGTCAGGTCCGCCAACGACACCCCATATCCCTGGCGGCCTGCGAGGATCGTTTCAGCGATGTCAGGCGCCAGGTATGCCCGCGGCAGTAGGCGGGCGGGCGGGCGGGCGGCGTAGTGGTTACAGAGTCCCTCAGGTTGACGATTGCTTGGACAGGAACATCGGAGATGGTTCCAGGCTGTGTAAAAACGGCGAAGCAGCTTAGAATCGAACATCGATGCAGCAGCCTTGGGGCCGTCGATGAAGCGCTTTGTCGAAGGGGAAGATCGGCGGCAGACTTTGTTGTTGCCGGAGTCGCTGGACGACTACGTGACCGAGGATAATCCGGTCCGGGTGGT
>CAMCXF010000077.1 GCA_945883235.1 Phenylobacterium deserti
CCCGGCCAGCACCCTCAGGCTCTCTTGACTATGCTGTATCGTTCGACGGACCGCCGCAGTCGTGCGGGCGCTTCCGTGGAGTATCTGGCCCATAGTGCTTCCTTCCATTCGACGGAAAAGATTGCACCATCAAACTCCGGGACCAAACAACTAGGCTGCTCCGTATGCCCACAAACCTCAGGTGGCTGAGGCTTTCATCGCCATGTCGATCAGAACCTCCTCGGGCGCCGTCAGGCAGGACCGGCGCGCAGGGGGGCGGTCGGTTTCCGGCATACCATTGACGGCCCAAACCAGCGTGCGGCCGTCGCGGATGTTCCAGTAGAGGCCGGTCATCCAGCCGTAGGCGTCGCCAGAGTGGCCGCGCCAGTCAGGTGTACCAGCACCGAAGAAGGCGTCGCCCTTCGCACCCGGCGATCCGACGGGGGTCTCGCAACCCAGGCCATAGCTTTTGAAGACGCCGTCTGGCTCGCCGTTGGGACGATTGGGGTCCAGCGTCCATTGGCGGGTCTGCATCAGGTCAAGGGCTGCTTTCGGGATCACCGGTTGACCGCGCCAGCGTCCGCCAGCCGCCAGCACCCGGGCCAGCCGGTCCATATCGGCCAGGCTGAGGCGCAGGCCGCCCTGCGGAGAGAAGAGGAAGCCGTTCGTGCCGTTCCTGTAAGTGGCGAGATCAAGGTTGGCCGATTCCTGCGCACGCTGAATGGGTAGCCAGGGCGCGCGTTGAACCTCGCCATCGACCTGCAGCGTCCATTTGCCCCGAAGCCAACGGATGCCTGCCGCCGCGCGGGCGCGCCGGGAGTCTGACACCCCGCTCCAGTTGTAGCCGATGTTCAGGCCCAGTGGCTGGAACAGGGTGTGCTGCATATGGCGGTCAAAGCGGGTGCCGGTGCGGCGTTCCAGAATCTGGGCCAGCAAGGCGAAGTTGACGTCGGCATAGGCGAACCACGTGCCGGGCTTGTGCTTGGCTGGCCCGAACCAACCACCTTCGTCGAAGTGCCGCGCGCCGGGTTGGAAGGCTCCGGCCAGCGCATGGTCGAAGGGAACCGGATACGACGGCCCGTTCTGCAGGCCGCTGGTGTGGCCAAGCAGCATGCGGGTGGTGATGGCCACGTCCGGACAGGCCGGGTGCCGCAGCCGAAACCCGAGCAGGTCCGAGGCGTCGGCGTCGAGGTCAAGGCCGGTCTTCAGAGCCAGGGTCAGGAAGGCGGTGGCGGCGATCATCTTTGACACCGAGGCGACCCGGAAGGGTTGGTTGACCCCGAACGGTCGCGCGCCGCGTTTACTGAAGGCCTGGCCCGTCGCCGCTCGCAAGGCGACGGACCCGTCTCCGTGCCGGGCAATCACACCCGCGCTGGCCATCGGTTGGCCCTGATGGGGTTGTAGAATCGACGTGAACGCCGATTCAGGACCACCTGCACTCCCGGTTGCCGCAACAGCGGCCAGGGCTGTCATAAGGGTGCGGCGGTTGGGCGTGGGGATCATCGGCTGGGGCCACGGCGATGAGGATCTGGGTTTCTTTGCCGTAGGGGCTTCCCAAGCCCACGCAAAGGTCTTATCTGAGCGACTTCACGAAATTGTCCGATTCCCGTGGCGCGCGTGCTGTGCGCCGTCGAGACCCGGTCTTCGTGCGTAAATGCTCCGAGGCATGGCCAGTTACCCTCAGGTCATGCGAGGGGGCGCTCCCGACGAGACGGGGAGCCTTCCAGTGTCCGGCCTCCCGTCAGGGAGGACCGAGGGTGGACGCAGGACAAACAGATTTGACGCCGGGACTCCGTGTCCCGCGTCCTCAAGGGATCAAAATGGCGCAATCCTTCACCGGTAAGAAGCGGATCCGGAAATCTTTCGGTCGCATCCCCGAAGCTGTTCAGATGCCGAACCTCATCGAGGTTCAGCGCTCGTCGTACGAACAGTTCCTGCAGCGCGAGACCCGCGCACCGCAGCGCAAGGAGGAGGGTGTCGAGGCCGTCTTCAAGTCGGTGTTCCCGATCAAGGACTTCAACGAGCGCGCTGTGCTTGAGTACGTCACGTACGAGTTCGAGGAACCCAAGTACGACGTCGAGGAATGCGTCCAGCGCGACATGACCTATGCCGCGCCGCTGAAGGTCAAGCTGCGTCTCATCGTGTTCGAAACCGACGAGGAAACCGGTGCCCGCTCCGTCAAGGATATCAAGGAGCAGGACGTCTACATGGGCGACATCCCGCTGATGACGGAGAAGGGCACCTTCATCGTCAACGGCACCCAGCGGGTCATCGTCTCACAGATGCACCGCTCGCCCGGCGTGTTCTTCGACCACGACAAGGGCAAGACCCACGCTTCGGGCAAGCTGTTGTTTGCGGCGCGGGTGATCCCGTATCGCGGTTCCTGGCTCGACTTCGAGTTCGACGCCAAGGACATCGTCTACGTCCGCATCGACCGTCGCCGCAAACTGCCGGCAACCACGTTCCTGATGGCGCTGGGCATGGACGGGGAGGAGATCCTCTCCACCTTCTACAAGACCGTGGCCTACGAAAAGAAGGCTGGCGGCTGGTCCACGGCTTATCTCCCTGACCGCTGGAGGGGCGTGAAGCCCGACTTCCCGCTGATCGACGACGCCACAGGCGAAGAGATTGCGCCGGCCGGCACCAAGATCTCGGCGCGAAACGCCAAGAAATTTGCTGACGCTGGCTTGAAGACGCTGCTGTTGCCGCCTGAGGCCCTAAATGGCCGCTATCTGGCGCGTGACCTGGTAAACTACGAAACCGGCGAAATCTACGCCGAAGCCGGCGATGAGCTGGACGTCGAGCTGTTACTCGCGCTGGAGGCCCAGGGCTTCGTCAACATGGATGTCCTGGACATCGATGACGTGACCATCGGCTCCTACATCCGCAACACCCTGCGCGTTGACAAGAACACCGCCCGTGAGGACGCTCTGTTCGACGTCTATCGTGTGATGCGTCCCGGTGAACCGCCGACAGTGGAAGCTGCCGAGGCCATGTTCAAAAGCCTGTTCTTCGACGGCGAGCGTTATGATCTGTCCTCGGTCGGGCGCGTGAAAATGAACATGCGTCTGGAGCTGGATTGCCCCGACGACATGCGCATCCTGCGCAAAGAAGACGTGCTGGCCGTTCTGCAGACCCTGGTGGGCCTGCGCGATGGCCGCGGCGAAATCGACGACATCGACAATCTCGGCAACCGCCGGGTGCGTTCGGTCGGCGAGCTCCTTGAGAACCAGTATCGCGTTGGCCTGCTGCGGATGGAGCGCGCCATCAAGGAGCGCATGTCCAGCGTCGATATCGACACGGTCATGCCGCACGACCTGATCAACGCCAAGCCGGCCGCTGCCGCCGTGCGCGAGTTCTTCGGCTCGTCACAGCTGTCGCAGTTCATGGACCAGACCAACCCGCTGTCGGAAATCACCCACAAGCGTCGCCTTTCGGCGCTTGGCCCGGGCGGTCTGACCCGCGAGCGGGCGGGCTTCGAAGTCCGCGACGTGCACCCGACCCACTATGGCCGGATCTGCCCGATCGAGACGCCGGAAGGCCCGAATATCGGCCTGATCAACGCGCTGGCCACCCACGCGGTGGTCAACAAGTACGGCTTCATCGAGAGCCCCTACCGGCGGATCAAGGACGGCAAGACGACCGAGGAAGTCGTCTACATGTCGGCCATGGAAGAGGCGAAACACGTCATCGCCCAGGCCAACATCAAGCTGAAGGACGGCTACATCGTCGACGATCTGGTCCCCGGCCGGATCAACGGCGAGCCCGGCCTGTTGCCGCGCGATCAGGTCGACCTGATGGACGTGTCCCCGAAGCAGGTGGTGTCCGTCGCTGCCTCGCTGATCCCGTTCCTGGAAAACGATGACGCCAACCGCGCCCTGATGGGCTCGAACATGCAGAAGCAGGCCGTGCCGCTCATCCAGTCGGATGCGCCGCTGGTCGGCACCGGCATGGAGAGCATCGTGGCGGTGGATTCAGGTGCCGCTGTTGTGGCGCGCCGCCCCGGCATCGTCGAGCAGATCGACGGCACCCGGATCGTGGTCCGCGCGACGGCCGAAACCGACCCCACCAAGCCGGGCGTCGATATCTATCGGCTGCAGAAGTTCCAGCGTTCCAACACGTCCACCTGCATCAACCAGCGTCCGCTGGTGCGTGTGGGCGACATCATTCAGGCCGGCGACGTCATCGCCGACGGCCCGTCGACGGATCTGGGCGAACTGGCGCTGGGTCGTAACGCCCTCGTCGCGTTCATGCCGTGGAATGGCTACAACTTTGAAGACTCGATCCTGATTTCCGAGCGGATCGTGCGCGATGACGTCTTCACCTCGATCCACATCGAGGAATTCGAGGTCATGGCCCGCGACACCAAGCTGGGTCCGGAAGAGATCACCCGCGATATCCCCAACGTCGGCGAGGAAGCGCTCCGCAACCTCGACGAAGCGGGCATCGTGGCGATCGGCGCCGAAATCCAGCCGGGCGATATCCTGGTCGGCAAGGTGACGCCAAAGGGCGAAAGCCCGATGACACCGGAAGAAAAGCTGCTCCGCGCGATCTTTGGTGAAAAGGCTTCTGACGTCCGCGATACATCGCTGCGTCTGCCTCCGGGCGTTTCGGGCACCATCGTCGAGGTCCGGGTGTTCAACCGACACGGCGTCGACAAGGACGAACGTGCGCTGTCCATCGAACGGGCGGAAATCGACCGTTTGGGCAAGGACCGCGACGACGAGTTCGCGATCCTGAACCGCAACATGCAGAGCCGCCTGCGCCAACTGCTGGTGGGCAAGAACGCCGTCTCCGGCCCCAAGGGCATGAGCCGCGGCGTGATCGCGCTCGACAAGCTGGATGAGATTTCCTCCGGCCTGTGGTGGCAGATCGCCCTCGACGACGACAAGGCGATGACCGAGCTGGAAGCCCTGCGCGTTCAGTTCGACGAGGCCCGCAAGCGCCTCGACCGTCGCTTCGAGGACAAGGTCGACAAGCTGCAGCGCGGTGACGAACTGCCGCCAGGCGTGATGAAGATGGTCAAGGTGTTCGTGGCGGTGAAGCGCAAGCTGCAGCCGGGCGACAAGATGGCCGGTCGTCACGGCAACAAGGGGGTTATCTCCAAGATCCTGCCGATCGAGGACATGCCCTATCTTGAGGACGGCACCAGCGTCGACATCGTGCTGAACCCGCTGGGCGTGCCCTCGCGGATGAACGTCGGCCAGATCTTCGAAACCCACCTGGGTTGGGCTGCCGCCGGTCTTGGCAAGCAGGTCGCCGCGCTTCTGGAAGCCTGGCAACATGGCGGACAGAAGCAGGCGCTGATCGATCATCTGGTCAGCATCTATGGCCCCGAGCAGGAGCTTCCGGAGACGGAAGAGGAACTGGTCGAACTGGCTCGCAATCTGTCCAAGGGTATCCCGTACGCCACCCCGGTGTTCGACGGTGCCCACATCGAGGACATCGAGGACCTGCTGGAGAAGGCCGGTCTGGCGCGCTCCGGCCAGTCCTATCTGTACGACGGCCAGTCTGGCGAGCAGTTCAAGCGCCC
Organism: Phenylobacterium deserti; assembly: GCA_945883235.1. GTDB lineage: Bacteria > Pseudomonadota > Alphaproteobacteria > Caulobacterales > Caulobacteraceae > Phenylobacterium > Phenylobacterium deserti_A. Next base: position 5,513 of record CAMCXF010000077.1, read on the forward strand.
GGTCACGGTCGGCTACATCTACATGCTCAAGCTGCACCACCTGGTGGACGACAAGATCCACGCCCGCTCGATCGGTCCGTACAGCCTCGTTACCCAGCAGCCGCTGGGCGGCAAGGCCCAGTTCGGCGGTCAGCGCTTCGGGGAAATGGAGGTCTGGGCCCTCGAAGCCTACGGCGCCGCCTACACCCTGCAGGAAATGCTGACGGTGAAGTCCGACGACGTGGCCGGACGCACCAAGGTCTACGAGAGCATCGTCCGCGGCGACGATACCTTCGAGGCCGGCATCCCCGAAAGCTTCAACGTGCTGGTCAAGGAAATGCGTTCCTTGGGCCTGAACGTCGAGCTGGAGACCAACTGAGGCCGGAAATCGCCCCTGCTCGCCAGAGCAGGGGCTGAGACTTCACCCCAGTTTAGAACCTAATTTTCGCGGGAGACTTCCCGCAGAAGGAACAAGATGAACCAGGAAGTCCTGAACATCTTCAACCCGGTCCAGGCCGCCCCGACCTTCGACCGGATTCGTATCGCTCTGTCGTCGCCGGAAAAGATCCGTTCGTGGTCGTTCGGCGAGATCAAGAAGCCGGAAACGATCAACTATCGTACGTTCAAGCCCGAGCGTGACGGCCTGTTCTGCGCGCGGATCTTTGGTCCGACGAAGGACTACGAGTGCCTTTGCGGCAAGTACAAGCGTATGAAGTACAAGGGCATCATCTGCGAGAAGTGCGGCGTTGAGGTCACCTTGGCCCGCGTCCGGCGCGAGCGGATGGGCCACATCGAACTGGCGAGCCCCGTCGCCCACATCTGGTTCCTGAAGTCGCTGCCCAGCCGCATCGCGATGATGTTGGACATGCCGCTGAAGGACATCGAGCGGGTTCTGTACTTCGAATATTACATCGTCACCGAGCCTGGCCTGACGCCGCTGAAGCAGCATCAACTGCTGTCGGAAGACGACTTCCTGCGCTTCCAGGAGGAGTTTGGCGATGACAGTTTCACTGCCGAGATCGGTGCCGAGGCCATCCAGGGCCTGCTGAAAGCCATCGATCTGTTGAAGGTGGCCGAGCAGCTTCGTGAGGACCTGAAGACCACGACCTCGGAAATGAAACTCAAGAAGCTGTCCAAGCGCTTGAAGATCATGGAAAGCTTCACCGAGAGCGGCAACAAGCCCGAGTGGATGGTGCTGACCGTGGTGCCGGTGATCCCGCCGGAACTGCGCCCGCTGGTGCCGCTGGACGGGGGTCGTTTTGCCACGTCCGACCTAAACGATCTCTATCGCCGGGTCATCAACCGTAACAACCGCCTGAAGCGCCTGATCGAGCTTCGGGCCCCCGACATCATCATCCGCAACGAAAAGCGGATGCTGCAGGAATCTGTCGACGCCTTGTTCGACAACGGCCGTCGCGGCCGGGTAATCACGGGTGCCAACAAGCGTCCTTTGAAGTCGCTGGCCGACATGCTGAAGGGCAAGCAGGGCCGGTTCCGCCAGAACCTGCTGGGCAAGCGGGTAGACTACTCGGGCCGTTCGGTCATCGTAGTGGGTCCCGAGCTAAAGCTGCACGAATGCGGCCTGCCGAAGAAGATGGCCCTGGAGTTGTTCAAGCCGTTCATCTACGCGCGTCTTGACGCCAAGGGTCTGTCCGGGACCGTCAAGCAGTCAAAGCGGATGGTGGAACGCGAACAACCTGCGGTCTGGGACATCCTGGACGAGGTGATCCGCGAACACCCTGTGTTGCTGAACCGCGCGCCGACGCTGCACCGCCTGGGCATCCAGGCGTTTGAGCCCAAGCTGATCGAGGGCAAGGCGATCCAGCTTCACCCGCTGGTCTGCGCAGCCTTCAACGCCGACTTCGATGGCGACCAGATGGCTGTCCACGTGCCGCTGAGCCTCGAAGCCCAGCTGGAAGCCCGCGTGCTGATGATGAGCACGAACAACATCCTGTCGCCCGCCAATGGTCGCCCGATCATCGTGCCGTCGCAGGATATCGTGCTGGGCCTCTATTATCTGTCACTGGTCAAGGACGGCGAGCCCGGCGAAGGCAAGGCCTTCACGGACATGGCCGAGCTGGAGCAGGCTCTGGATGCCGGCGTGGTCTCGCTGCATTCCAAAATCCGCGCCCGGCACTCGGAAATGGATGCCGACGGCAAGCTGGTTCGCAAGGTCATCGAGACCTCACCGGGCCGGATGAAGATCGCGGCGCTGTTCCCTTATCACCCTGCTGTGGGTCACAGGCTCTTGGAAAAGAATCTGACCAAGAAGGAAATCGCCAATCTGATCGACACCGTCTATAGGCACTGCGGTCAGAAGGCGACGGTCATCTTCGCCGACCAGATTATGGCGCTGGGCTTCCGCGAGGCGGCCAAGGCGGGCATCTCCTTCGGCAAGGACGACATTGTTATCCCGGCCCGCAAAGCCCCGATCGTCGCCGAAACCCGCAAGCTGGTCGAAGAGTACGAGCAGCAGTACGCCGACGGCCTGATCACCAAGGGTGAGAAGTACAACAAGGTGGTCGACGCCTGGGCCAAGGCGACCGATCGCGTCGCCGACGAAATGATGGCCGAGGTGTCGTCAGCGCCGATCGGCCCAGACGGTCGTCAGGGTGAGATCAACTCGATCTTCATGATGAGCAACTCCGGTGCCCGCGGTTCGCAGGCCCAGATGAAGCAACTCGGCGGGATGCGCGGCCTGATGGCCAAGCCGTCCGGCGAGATCATTGAGACGCCGATCATCTCGAACTTCAAGGAAGGCCTGACCGTTCAGGAGTACTTCAACTCCACGCACGGTGCCCGCAAGGGTCTGGCTGACACCGCGCTGAAGACTGCCAACTCGGGCTACCTGACCCGTCGTCTGGTTGACGTGGCGCAGGACTGCATCATCACCGAAGAAGACTGCGGCACCACCCGGGGCATCACGCTCCGCGCCGTGGTCGAGGGCGGCGATGTGCTGGTCTCGCTGGGTCAACGTGTGCTGGGTCGCTTCGCTGCCGAGGACATCAAGGACCCCGGCACCAATGACGTGGTTGTTCCCGCCGACAGCTATCTCGACGAGAATATGTGCGACTTGATCGAGGCCGCCGGCGTTCAGTCGGTCAAGATCCGTTCGGTGCTGACCTGCGAAACCAAAGTCGGCGTCTGCGGCGCCTGCTACGGTCGCGATCTGGCGCGCGGCACCCCGGTCAATATCGGTGAAGCGGTCGGCGTCATTGCCGCCCAGTCCATCGGTGAACCCGGCACCCAGCTGACGATGCGGACCTTCCACATCGGCGGTACGGCCCAGGTTGCCGAACAGTCCTTCTTCGAAACCGCCAACAACGGCGTGGCCAAGATCTCGGGCGGCAACACCGTCATCGACGCAGAAGGCGCGTTGATCTCGATGAGCCGTAACCTGACCCTGACGGTTCAGGTCGAGGGCAAGGACCGCGAGTCCTACAAGGTGCCTTACGGCGCCCGCCTGCAGGTCAAGGACGGCGAGAAGGTCAAGCGCGGTCAACGTCTGGCCAGCTGGGACCCCTACACCACACCGATCATCACCGAAGTCGGTGGCAAGGTGCGGTTCGAGGACCTGGTGGAGAACTTCTCGTTCCGCGAGGAGGCCGACGAAGCCACGGGCATTTCTAACCGCGTGGTCATCGACTGGCGCGCGTCGTCCAAGGGCTCGGACCTGCGTCCGGCCATGGCCGTGCTGGGCGACGACGGGGCCTACAAGCGCCTGTCTAACGGTGGTGAGGCGCGTTACTTGCTGCCGGTCGGTGCCATTCTCTCCATCGCCGACGGCGATGTGGTGAAGCCGGGCGAGATCATGGCGCGCATCCCCACGGAAAGCGCCAAGACCCGCGACATTACCGGTGGTCTGCCGCGCGTCGCCGAACTGTTCGAAGCCCGTCGTCCGAAGGACTGCGCCGTCATCGCCGAGATGGATGGTCGCGTTGAATTCGGCAAGGACTACAAGAACAAGCGCCGCATCAAGATCACCCCGGAAGATGGCGGTGAACCGGTCGAGTTCCTGATCCCCAAGGGCAAGCACATCGCCGTCCACGACGGCGACGTGATTCGCAAGGGTGAGTACATCATCGACGGCAATCCGGACCCGCACGACATCCTGCGGATCCTGGGTATCGAGGCGCTGGCCGAGTTCCTGGTCGACGAAATCCAGGAGGTCTATCGCCTCCAGGGCGTGCCGATCAATGACAAGCACATCGAAACCATCGTGCGCCAGATGCTGCAGAAGGTCGAAATCCTCGAGCCGGGCGATACCGGCCTGCTCAAGGGTGATCACCTCGACAAGCAGGAAGTGGAAGACGAGAGCGCCAAGGCCGAGGAGCGGGGCAGTCGCCCCGCGCTGACGCAACCGGTGCTCCTCGGCATCACCAAGGCCTCCTTGCAGACCCGCAGCTTCATCTCCGCCGCCTCCTTCCAGGAGACGACACGAGTGCTCACCGAAGCCGCTGTCCAGGGCAAGAGCGACACCCTGGAAGGCCTCAAGGAAAACGTGATCGTCGGCCGCCTGATTCCGGCGGGTACCGGCGCTTATCTGCGCAACCTGCAGCGCATCGCCGCCAAGCGCGACGAAGCCCTGACCGCCAGCCGCGAAGAAGCCATGGAGCCTCTGCCCCTGGAAATCGCGTCGGCAGCCGAGGTGGAGACCGTCGAGGGCTAAGCTTGAGCGGACCAGCGACGACTATCGAGCGGCCCGGGAGCGATCCCGGGCCCTTTCGCATTTTGTCTGGTCGGTTTCCTCAAGGCCCTTGGATTTAACGCAGCCGCCCCCAGATGAGTGGCTGAACCCGGGAGCCATTCACCTTGCCGCTACTCCTCTGCCCCAACTGCAATGCCTCGATGCAGAACGTCAGTCGTTCCGGCGTCGAACTCGACATGTGCTCTCAATGCCGGGGCGTCTGGCTGGACCGGGGTGAACTGGAAAAGCTGCTGGACGGTGCCAAACAGGAGCGGGCGGGACAGCAGGAGGATCGACAGCGCTTTGAGCGCGAAGTCGGAGATTTCCAGCGCGATCCCGACGACTGGAAGCGGCGTCATCCCCCGGCACCAGGTCGGTCCGGCTACAAGTACGACGACGATGACGACTACAAGAAGCGCAAGAAGCGGTTCGATATCTTCGACATCTTCGACTGAACCTCAGAACGGGACCTTGAGCGGCTCCGCACCCAGGTCTTCTGGCGACGCGCCCATGCCCATGTTTGGCCCGCCCTTGGGTGGACTTCGCTGGCGGTCCCAGCCTGCGCCGGCGGGCACCGGGACCGGGGGTCCGGGCAGACCGCGTTTGTAGCGGAAGTCAGCCTCACGGCGCGTGGCGGCTTGTCGGAGCATGAGAGCCTTGCCGCGCTCCAGTCCCAGTCCCTTGAAGTCTGCGTCCCGGGCGCCAGCGGCAAACTGATCCTCACAGGCCTCGCGTTCAGCTCGTGTCAGGCCGACGGCGCTGGCATTCGCGCAGCCGACCTTGCCGCGCAGGGCCGTCCTGGCGTTCGTCGTCAAAGGATCGGGCTGGGACGGGGAGGGGGCTGTGCGCGGGCCCTCCGTTGAAGTCGGGCGCGCAACGGAGGGCTTGGCTATGATCAGCGGTTTGACGTCGTCCGGGATCGGCGCAAACCGCTGCGGGCGGCGGTGAAGTCGAATTTCGGCGGGCTGCGTTCCCGATGCTGTGCTGAGTCGAGGCACCCGGGGGACGATCAGAACCGGAATGAGCGCCTGAGGCGGCCCGGACGTCGTGGGCAAGATCCTCAGCTGCGGGGCATGCACGGCGACCAGCGTCAAAACCAGCGCGTGGACAGCGCCGGACCCCAGTGCAATCGCGATGCTCCGCCTGCGACGCACCGCCGACATGGTTGCTCTTGTTCCCCACAAAGCCTCGCGCCAGAGTGGCTGCGAACAAACGGCAAATTCATGGCCGTGCTTGCCCCGTATTCGCCACACCCGGGCGCATTGACGGGAGGGCTCTTCCCGACTATGTAGCGCGCTCTTTCGAGGCTGGGGATTCTTCCCGGGCCCGATGAGCCGCTTCCCGCCGGAACGCCGAACAGGTGAGCCGGCGAGTTTTTGCGTTTCATGGGGTAGCCTCAAACCGACGACCACACTGACCCCAACTGAGGCGCCACGGCCAAACGGCACACGCCTCCACGCAAGCGAGACTAGATGCCGACAGTCAACCAGCTCATCCGCAAGCCGAGGCAGAACAAGCCCGTGCGCAACAAGGTGCCGGCCCTCAAGGGCTGCCCCCAGCGTCGTGGTGTTTGCACCCGCGTCTACACGACCACGCCCAAGAAGCCGAACTCGGCTCTGCGCAAGGTCGCCAAGGTGCGTCTGACCACGGGTATCGAAGCGGTGTGCTATATCCCCGGCG
>CAMCXF010000078.1 GCA_945883235.1 Phenylobacterium deserti
CTGCGTGAACGGGCCCACATCAAACGCCAGACCATCCAACATCGGCGCTTGCAACACCGAAAGATCGCCGCCTAAATATCAACCCCAGATGAGGCCATCTCTCCGCTAAATCCGAACCCCAACTGTCTCAAAACATCTGACGACGTACAATCTGCTCGTCAGACCCGCTGTGCATCGAGAGCAGCGGCCAGGGGCTGTTCAGCCTGAACCTGGCCGCTTGTCACGCCTGCAGCCTGTTGCCGGAGACGAGCTGTGAGGAAGGCAATCTCCTGCTAGACCGGGCATTGGCGGTCGGCACCCCCGACGAGCCGAACCTTGGCCATATGTGTCGATACCTGGCGTAATGTAAGTCGTCAGAACATTTGAGACAGGTGGGGTTCGGATTTAGCGGAGTGGTGGCCTACACGCGGGTCGTAAAGGCGGTACCTGTTGTTGGCGAAACGGCCTGGAACGACCGCGCGTACCGGGCTGGGGCGGCGAGGCAGTACGCCGACCGACGTTTGTTTAAACCGCCTACGTGACCTCAGGGCGCGTGCTGTTGGGATCGAAGGCCGGGTTCGGGTCGGCGTTACCCGCAGAACACCCCCCAGTTCGCCATCAGCCGCCGGCGCTTCTCCAGCGCGTCACCACGCCGGTAGGCCTGCTCGGCGGCGTCGCCGATGATGTGGGCAAGGGCAGGTGCAGAGAGCGTCAAAGACACCCCACCGCAGACCCTTGGGGGTCACTTTGGGGGTCACATAAATTCAGTTCAAATAAGTGTCTCATTATTTCAGATAGATAGTTAATAAATTCGAGTCCCTCATCCCACCACACTCCAGACCCTTCGCACCGGCCGACCAGCGACTGGCACCATGATTGCGCTGCACTGGGGGCAAGTCGGATGTGTGCGTCAAGACGGGACATCAGCACATTCGATAGTCGGGTCTGTCCGGGGGGCAGGCCAGGCCCACGGCGTCCTTCAGGGACGTTGGTTGCAGGCGACCTGGTTGGCGGTGCGTAGGGTCAGTATGCCAAAGGCCAGGTCGCTTGCGACGCTTCAGTCAGGTCCTGCCCCGTCGGGCGGCGCGCTGCTGGACCAGATAGGCCGCAATAACACCGGTGGCGACCAGACCGATCAGGATCGTCGAAACCGCATTGATCTTGGGGTCTACGCCCAGCCGGACCTGGCTGTAGAGCCGCATCGGCAACGTTGTGGCACCCGGCCCGGACGTGAAGCTGGCAATCACCAGGTCATCCAGCGACAGCGTAAAGGCGAGCATCCAGGCTGCTGCGACCGCTGGCGCAATCACCGGCAGGGTCACCACCGCAAAGGCCTTCCACGGCGGGCAGCCGAGGTCTTGGGCGGCTTCCTCCAGACGTCGGTCAAAACTGCGCAGGCGCGCCTGAACGACCACAGTGGCATAGGCCAGTGTCAGCGTCGTGTGGCTCAGCGTCACCGTCCAGAAGCCGCGCGGTAGCCCTGCGGAGACAAACAACAGCAACAGCGACAGGCCCAGGATCACCTCGGGCATCACCAGGGTGGCATAGAGGCCCCCGGCGAATAGGGTACGACCCCGGAACCCGCCGCGCACCAGGGTCACAGCGGCCAATGTGCCCAGGACGGTCGCCAGGGTGGCCGAAATCACGCCGACCCGCAGGGTGACCCAGGCCGCGTCCAGCATCTGGGCGTCCTGGAACAGGGCCACGTACCACCGCGTCGAGAACCCGCCCCAGACCGTTACCAGCCGGCTAGCGTTGAACGAATAGACCACCAGGATCACGATCGGCGCGTAGAGAAACGCCAGCCCGAGGATGATCGAGACGATGTTGAAGGTGGAAGGACCTTTTTTCACCTCAGCACCCTGGCCTGTTGGCGCTCGAGCACCAGGATCGGGATCACCAGCGTGGCCAGCAGCACGATGGCCACAGCCGAGGCGGCGGGCCAATCGCGGTTGGCGAAGAACTCGGTCCAGATCACCCGGCCCAGCATCAAGGTCTCGGAACCGCCCAGCAGGTCCGGGATCACAAATTCGCCGGCCATGGGAATGAAGCAGAGCAGGGCACCGGCTGCGGCACCTGGCAGGGATAGCGGGAAGGTGATGCGCCAGAAGGCGGACAGCGGCGTGGCCCCCAAATCCTGCGCCGCCTCGATCAACCTGTCATCCTGGCGCTCCAGGACGGCATAGAGCGGCAGCACCATGAATGGCAGGTAGGCATAGACCAGGCCCAGCAGCACGGCGGTCTCGGTGTTCAGGATGTCGACGGCAGGCAAACCCAGAGCATGTAGCGCTGTGTTCAGCACGCCAGCGGGTTTCAGGATTGCGATCCAGGCGTAGATGCGGATCAGGAAGCTGGTCCAGAAGGGCAAGATCACCGCCATCACCAGAGCCAGACGCAGCGAGGGCGGGCAGCGGCTGATGCCGTAGGCGATGGGATACCCGATCAGCAGCAAGATCGCCGTCCCGATCCCGGCGAGGCGAAGGCTGGAGAGATAGGCGGCGATGTAGAGCCCATCCTTGGTCAGCCGCGTGTAGGTTTCTCCGTCGAGATCGCTGAAGGACGCGCGCAGGCCTGCCAATCCCAGGCTCCAGTCAATGCGCGGCGTATAGGGCGGCATGGCCAGGGCAGCGTCAGACAGCGACAACTTGGCCACCAGCATGAACGGAAACGCAAAGAACACCGCCAGCCACAGCAGGGGCAGGAGCGCCGCCAGGCTTGAGCCGCTGCGCCTCATTTCGTCAGCATCACGGCGCTGGACGGCGCGAACGTGAGCCAGACCGGATCGTCGCACCCGAGCGGCTGATCGTCGGTTCGGGTGGCGTTGGCGCGGGCCGCGCGAACAGTGCGTCCTGGGGCGATCTCGACCAGATAGGTCGTCCAATCCCCCAGATATCCATAGTCGAGCAGTCGTCCGGCCAACTGGTTGCCGCCGGGCGGCGGGCGTTGCGAATGGACGGTAATCTTTTCCGGACGGATAGCCAGCCAGCCCGTATTGCCCGGTGTCGCGATACCGTCCGCCTCGAAGACGCCCTCGGTCGCGTGAAGGCGGACCCGCCCGTCGCCGGCGGCCTCCATGCGACCCTCGAAAAGGTTCACATCGCCGATGAAACCCGCCACATAGCGATCCACCGGCGTCTCATAGACATCGGCGGGACGACCGATCTGGACGATTTCACCGTCGCGCATCACAGCGATCCGGTCGGCCAGCACCATGGCCTCGTCCTGATCGTGGGTGACGATCATGAAGGTCAACCCCAAGTCCTGCTGCAGGGCCATCAGTTCAAACTGGGTTTCATCGCGCAGTTTCTTGTCGAGCGCCGCCATGGGCTCATCCAGCAACAGGATGCGTGGACGTGGCGCGATGGCGCGGGCCAGGGCGACCCTTTGCTGCTGGCCGCCCGACAGCTGGTCAGGACGCCTACGGCCCAACCCCTCCAGCTTGACCAGCGCCAACATCTCCTCGATCCGGGACGCGACCTCAGCCTTGGGCACGCCTTGCCGGCGCAGGCCGAAACCGATGTTCTGGGCGACGTTCAGGTGCGGGAACAGCGCATAGGATTGAAACATCATATGCACAGGACGCCGATGGGGGGGCTCTGCGGACAAATCCTGGTCGCCCAGCACGATACGGCCCGCGTCCGGCGTCTCGAAGCCCGCCAGTATCCGCATCAAGGTGGTCTTGCCGCAGCCGGAGGGGCCCAGCAGGGCGAAGAACTCCCGCTCATAGATCGCCAGGTCGACGTGCTTCACCGCTACGGTGTCGCCAAACGTTTTGCTGACACCTTCAAACCGCACCAAGGGGCGCGCCGCCGGATCTTCCCAGGGTGCAAAGCTGGAGCGTATCCCGCCGATCTGGGGCCGGGCGTTCAACGCCCCGTCAGGACCTTCGTCCACTGGCGATTGACGTCGCGAAGCAGGGTTTGCTCCTTGGTACTTGTTACAAACAGACGCTTCGCAAGTTCGGGTGTCGGATAGACATTGGGATCCGTCCGTATCGCCTCGTCCACCAGTGGCGTCGCCTCGGCATTGGCGTTGGCGTACTGGGTGAAGTTCGACGCTCTGGCGATGATCTCGGGGCGCAGCATGAAGGCGATGAACTTGTGCGCGGCCGCGGCGTTCGGAGCGTCCTTGGGAATGGCGAACACGTCGAACCAGACCTGGCTGCCTTCCTTGGGGATCGCGTAGGCGATCCTGACGTCGTTCTTGGCCTCGGTTGCACGGGCTTTGGCCTGCAGGATGTCGCCCGAGTAGCCGACGGCCACGCAGATGTCGCCGTTGGCCAGGGCGTCGATGTACTCTGACGAGTGGAACTTGCGGACATAAGGTCGCGCCTTCATCAGAAGGGCCGTCGCTGCATCGTAATCGGCGATGACTCTGGAGTTGGAGTCCTTGCCCAGGTAGTTGAGCGTGACCGCGTACATGTCCTCCGACGCATCCAGGAAATAGACCCCGCAGTCTTTCAGCTTGGCCAGGTTCGCGGGCTCGAAAACGACCGCCCAGCTGTCGATCTTGACTCCAGGCAGGCGCTTGGCGACAGCCGCCTCGTTGTAGCCGATGCCGATGGTGCCCTGCATGTAGGGCACGGCATAGGCTCCGCCGGGGTCAAAGGCCGCCATATGGCCGGCGGTGTCTGGCGAGAGCTTGTCCAGCCCGGGGAGTTTCGACTTGTCCAAAGCCTGGATTGCGCCGGCGGTGATGTAGCGGGGCAGGTTGTGGTTCGATGGAACGACCAGGTCGTAGCCGGTGCCGCCCTGCAGCACCTTGGTCTCAAGCACCTCGTTTGAATCAAAGGTGTCGTAGGTGACCTTGATCCCCGTTTCCTTGGTGAAGTCCTTCAGCAGAGCCGGGTCGATGTAGTCGGACCAGTTGTAGATCCGCAGTGTGCCGCTGGCGAGGGGCTGCGCTTTCTCGGCCGGCTTCGGGCCGCAAGCAGATACGATCAGGGCCGCCGCCAGCCCCAGGGTCCTGACCCATCCGTTCATTCCATCGATCCCCCAAGCTTTCAGACTTCGTTATAGGTGTCTGTCTCTCAAGGTTAAGCGCGAAATTCAGTAGAGTTGACAGCGGCGACTGGGATACTGGTGGCCGGCAAACGTTCGCCCATCAGGGCGACAGGGGAACAGTTTCGATGATCAAGATGTCGATGATGGTTGCGGCGCTGACGCTCGCAGCCAGTGCAGCAATAGCACAGACGCCTGCGGCACCCAGTGTGGTGCGCGGCACGGTGACGGCGATGGACGCCGGTTCGATCACTGTGAAGGGCGAAAAGGGCGGCATCCAGAAGGTCGGCTTGACCCCTAACTGGAGCGTGGCGGTGATGAAGCCGGTGGCGATCGACGCCATCAAGCCCGGCAGCTTTATCGGCACCGCCGAGATGCCGGGGAAGAACGGTACCGGCAAGTCGCTGGAAGTCCACGTCTTCCCGCCCGGCGTTAAGATGGGCGAAGGCCATTATGGCTGGGACCTGAAAAAAGGTTCGATGATGACCAACGGCACCGTCGGCACCGTCGTCGCCGGCAAGAAGGGCAGCCGGCAGCTCGAGGTGTCCTATTCCTACGGCAAGCGCATGATCAACGTGCCGGCCAATGTGCCGATCGTCCAAATCGCCGGCGGAACCCGCGCCATGGTGAAGCCCGGTATTCCGGTGTTCATGGTCGTGCAGAAGACCGCCGCCGGCCAGCTGATGGCGGGCTCAATCTCGGTCGGTGAAAACGGTGCCAAGCCTGCGATGTAGATTTTACCAGGCCCGGCGCCGCTGGCCCTATTTGGCGGGCGGCGCTGAGGCACCTGGCAGCATCGCCACGACCGAGTTGGTCTTTGAGATGTACTTGACGCCCTTCACCCGACCGTCCGTGAATTTGGACCAGTCGCCGTTGACCTCGACCGAGGTGAGCGTGGCGGCGCCGGGCGTTGTCGGCTTCTGGGCTACAACGTCCACTTCATAGATGCCATCGGGGGCCTTGCCGGCGTAGACGCGGGGCAGGAAACCGGCCTGGGTCCATCCGGCTCCTGCGGTCATTCCGCTGGCCTTGAGGATCACGCCGCCGCCGGGTCCGGCTTCGATGGTTCCGGACTGGATGGATTCGAGTTTTTCCTGGCCAGCATAGAGCGGCGCCTCGCGACCGAAGAATTTCTCCGCTACCGGTGCTGCTTGCTCAGCCGGTTTCTCCCCGCAGGCCGTCAGCGACAGACAGGCCAGAACACCGGCCACCAGAACAGTCTTACGCAGCATGCGCATTCTCCCGTTTGACGACGGCTGTTCTGGAAGAGACTCAGGGGCTGCCGTCTCCACCCCGATGACTGAGGTTTGCGCCAATAGCGGCGTTTGGCGAGCCTTTCTTGCGCAGTGGACTTTGGCGAACACGATGAGCGGCCTATAAGCCCGGCTTTCCGCGCAAACCGTTACGGCTCATGTCCCGCATCCTGATCACCTCGGCTCTACCCTATATCAACGGGATCAAGCACTTGGGGACCCTGGCGGGTTCGATGTTGCCGGCGGACGTCTATGCCAGGTTCCAGCGGGCGAGGGGGCGCGAAACCCTCTACATCTGCGCGACCGACGAACATGGCACGCCCACGGAACTTGCGGCGGCAGAGGCCGGGCTCGATCCGGCGACCTTCTGCGCCCAGGCCCACGCAGTGCAGGACCGGCTCGGTCGCGCCTTTGGGCTGTCTTGGGACCATTTCGGGCGTTCGTCTTCGCCCCAGAACCACCGCCTGACCCAAGCGTTCGCCCAACAGCTCTGGGAAGCCGGTTTCCTGGAAGAGCGCGTGACCCAGCAGGTCTACTCCAGCGCCGACAAGCGCTTCCTGCCCGACCGCTATGTGATCGGGACCTGCCCGCACTGCGGCTATGAGGCGGCGCGCGGTGACCAGTGTGAAAACTGCACGCGGGTGCTGGACCCGGCCGACCTGCTTAAGCCCCGCTCGGCGGTGTCCGGTTCGACCGAGATCGAAATCCGGCCATCCAAGCACCTGTTCCTGCGCCAGAGCCAGTTTTCGGACCGGCTGCGCGGCTGGATCGAGGGCAAGAAGGGGGACTGGCCACTTTTGGTCACCTCCATCGCGCTGAAGTGGCTGGACGAGGGGCTGCAGGACCGGGGTATCACGCGCGATCTGGACTGGGGCGTGCCGGTCAATGCCGCCGAGTGGGGACCTAACCCGGACGGTGCGACGCCGGACCTGGAGGGTCTGGCCGGCAAGGTGTTCTACGTCTGGTTTGACGCTCCCATCGAGTACATCGCGGCCACCGCCGAATGGGCCGATCTCAAGGCGGGTGGCAAGGCACCGGAGGCGGACTGGGAACGCTGGTGGCGGGCACCCGCAGCCGACGACGTTACCTACGTCCAGTTCATGGGCAAGGACAATGTGCCGTTCCACACGGTGGGCTTCCCCTGCACCCTGATGGGCGTGAACGGCGGGCTCAACGCGCCGTGGAAGCTGGTGGACGAGCTCAAGGGGTTCAACTGGCTGGACTATTACGGCGGCCGGTTCTCCACGTCGCAGAACCGCGGCGTGTTCATGGACCAGGCGCTGGAGCTGCTGCCGCCGGACTACTGGCGCTGGTGGATTGTCGCCAACGCGCCGGAGACCTCGGACGCCACCTTTGTCTGGGAACAGTTCCAGGCCCAGGTGAATGCCGACCTGGCCGACGTGCTGGGCAACTTCGTCAACCGCATCCTGAAATTCACCGAGACCCGCTTCGAGGGCGTGGTGCCGGCGGGAGGCGTGGACGGACCGCTGGAGATCAAGCTGCAGGCCGACGCCCTGGCAAAGCTTCAGGAGCTCACCGAGCACCTCGAGGCGCGAGAGTTTCGCAAATCCTCAACTGCGCTTCGCCAGCTCTGGGTCCTGGGGAATCAGTACCTGACGGAGGCGGCACCATGGACCGCACTGAAGACCGATCCTGAGCGGGCCGGTGTCGCGGTGCGTACGGGCCTCAATCTGGTTGCGCTGTTCGCCAAGGTGGCTGAGCCGTTCATCCCCTTCACCGCCGCAACGATCGCGGAATCGGTCGGCGAGAGCGTCGCCGGCGCGTGGCCCGACCTTGGCGGCGCGTCGGTGCTGAACATCCTGAAGCCCGGACAGGCGGTTAAGGCGCCGGACGTCCTCTTCAAGAAAATCGAGGACACCCAAGTCGCCGAGTGGCGCGAGCGGTTCGGCGGACCGGAAACCGCCGCCGCTTGATCGTCCGCGCTGTCACAGGTCTGTAGCGCGCAGATGCGAGGGTCCCCCAAGGCTTGGGGAGTTTCACATGCGCGGCTTGGCAGCAGGTATTCTGGTTTGGGTGGCATTCGGATGGTCTGCCGGGGCTCACGAAGCGGCGCGTAACCCGCGGCTGATGGACTTTCCGGCGACGGCATCAGGGGGACTGATTTTGCCCGTGGACCTCCACACGCACAGTGTCTTCTCCGATGGCAGCGTGTGGCCCGATATCCGCGTGCAGGAGGCCAAGCGCGACGGGCTGACCGCCATGGCCGTGACCGAGCATATCGAGTACCAGCCGCACGCCGCTGACATCCCCCATCCCGACCGGAACCGCTCGTTCAAGCTTGCGAGCGACGTGGCCAAGTCGGACGTCCTGATCATTGCCGGTGCCGAGATCACCCGCGACATGCCGCCGGGACACATCAATGCGGTATTCATCACTGACGCCAACGCGCTGAAGGTCGACAATGTCGAGGTCGCCATCCGCACCGCCAACGCGCAGGGCGGTTTCCTGTTCTGGAACCACCCCTACTGGCATCGCCAGTCGCCGGACGGGATTGCGCGGCTCAATCCCCTGCAGGAACGGCTGATCGCCGCCCGCCTGCTGCATGGCGTGGAAGTGGCCAATGGCGAGGACTATTCAGAGTCCGCCCTCCGCATCGCCCTGGATAACAATCTGGCCATCCTGGGGACGTCTGACATTCACGGGCTGATCGACTGGGACTTTGATGTCGCCAACGGCGGCCATCGCGCCGTGACGCTGGTTCTGGCCCCGACGCGGACACCCGCGGCGATCCGCGACACCCTGCGCGCCGGGCGAACGGTGGCCTGGTTCAAACAGACCCTGATCGGCAGGCCTGCGCACGTGGAGGAGGTGGTTCGCGCCTCGCTGAGCCTGGAGGCGGGCGACGTCGTGGAAAAGTCCCGTGTCCTTGCCATCAAGCTCAAGAACGCGTCGCCGGTGCGCTATACTCTTCGCCTCAAAGCCCCCCAGGCATTCTACAACATGGGCGACGTTGTTGTGGTGCCGCCCTACGGAGAGGTCGCCTTGCAAGTCACGGGCGGCGTCACACCGCAGACGCTGCAACTGGACTTCGAAGTTCTGAATTCGATCACAGCGCCCAAGCAGACCCTCAGCCTGACGTTGAAGCCGAAGGCGGGATAGTCGTCTGACTTACGGTGCGATCGGCGCCTTCGGTTTGATGTCCAGGAACTCCGGCATCACGGCGTTGTACTGCGGCGCGTACCCGAGATCGTCGACGACCTGCTGATGGCCCTGCCACATCATGTGCAGAGCGACATAAAGCACGATCACCAGACCGACATAGCCGATCCAGCGGTAGCGGTGCAGCAGGCGCGCGATCCAGCTGGCCGCCACGCCCATCAGGGCGATGGACATCAGGAGGCCAAACACCAGAATACCGGGGTGCTCGCGCGCCGCGCCGGCGACGGCCAGCACATTGTCCAGCGACATCGAGATGTCGGCGATCAGGATCTGGGTGAAGGCAGCCCGGAACGACTTGGCCGGTTTGACCATCGGCTCTGTGGTCGGATCGTCGTCCATGGCTGCGCCTGCAGCGACCTCGTCGGCCACAGCCTGCTCCCGCAGTTCCTTCCACATCCGCCAGCAGACCCATAGCAGCAGGAGGCCGCCGGCCAGCAGCAGTCCAATTACCGCCAGAAGCTGGGTGGTGATCAGGGCGAAACCGATACGGATGATCACCGCCGCGGCCAAGCCCCACAGGATGGCCTTCTTGCGCTGTTCGGCAGGTAGCCCACCGGCCGCCAGCCCGACCGCGACCGCATTGTCGCCAGCCAGCACGAGATCGATCATCAGCACCTGCAAGAGGGCCGAAAGGGCGGACGGGGTCAGGAGATCTGCAAACATCGCAGTTTCAATGCGTCAGGGCGCGATTGGCTGCAACGGTTGAAGCGACGGATTCGGACTTCATTTGCGATCAGAGAGGGTTGAGCGGCTCAGACACGTGGTCGCGACGCCTCATAGAGCGAGATCGCCGCCGCTGCCGAGACGTTTAGGCTTTCAAAGCCGCCGGGCATGGAAATTTTCGCCATCTCGTCGCAATGCTCCGTGACCAGCCTACGAATTCCATCGCCCTCGGATCCCAGCACGAGCACCGTTGCCGAGCCGTCGAGAACCTCGTGGAGCCCGCGATCAGCGTCGCCATCAAGGCCAACGGCGCGCCATCCCCCGTTGGACAGCTCTTCAAGCGCGCGCGACAGATTGACCACTCGGGCGACCCGGACCTGATCAACGGCACCTGCGGCCGCCTTAGCCAGCGCGCCGGATAGTTTGGGGGCATTGCGGTCCTGCAGCACCACGCCGGTGACCCCGAAAGCTGCGGCGGAACGGAGGATAGCCCCGACGTTCTGCGGGTCGGTGACCTGATCCAGCATGAGAATCACCGCTCCTGGCCGGGCCTCAAAGTCTCCGAGGTCGACGTCTTCGAGCGGCGCAGGTCGCAGGGCTACCCCTTGATGCACCGCAGCCTGTGGCAATTTCTGGCCTACGGCGTGATTGTCGACGGTTTCCAGCGCCGCGATCTGGCCGAACTTTGCCTGGATCTGTTTCGTGCGCTCCGGCGTGGCCAGTAGGTGCAACGGCTCGCCCCGCTGAGGGTTCGCCAGTGCGGCTTCTACGGCATGCCAGCCCCAGATCCAGTCGTCGGACGTCGCCTGAGGGCGTCCGCCGGGTCGACCCTGAGGTTTGAATTTCCGCCCTTTCCGGGCGTCGTTGCGTTCGGAGTTCGAGGCCACTATAAGACGCGCTCCGATTTGGGACCCCCTGAATGGGCCACTGCTTTTGGGTATTGGGACGGGCCGCTTTACGCCCCTCCGATCCCCGGGCGGAAGCCTTTTCTGAAGGGCCCTGAAATGGCTCGTACGCGCTGGGGGAATGTCCCGAGTGGCAAAGGGGGGGGACTGTAAATCCCCTGCGTAAAGCTTCGTAGGTTCGAGTCCTACTTCCCCCACCACGCGTATGGGCATGAACTGAGGAGATACGGGCGGGTATAGCACAGTGGTAGTGCAGCAGCCTTCCAAGCTGAATATGCGGGTTCGATTCCCGCTACCCGCTCCAACATTTTTCACCGCGTGATCGCACAACGCCCGCAGGACCCAGATGGCCAAAGAGAAATTTGAACGTAACAAGCCGCACTGCAACATTGGAACGATTGGTCACGTTGACCATGGCAAGACGACGTTGACGGCGGCGATCACGATGGTGCTGGCGAAGGCTGGTGGCGCGAAGGCGATGGCGTACGCGGATAT
>CAMCXF010000079.1 GCA_945883235.1 Phenylobacterium deserti
GATCAAGCCGGGCCTGATACCGCTTCCAGCGCTCGCGCTTTCGGGCCACGTCCGGTCGGTCCTGCTCGGCGGCGAACAGGCTTTTTTTTGAAGGTCACGCCTGCTTGGCGGTAGAACCGCCACACCGCGTCATAGCTGACCACCACGCCGCGCTCGGCCAGCTCGGCCTGGATCGCACGAAGGGTGAGATCCGGCGTCTCGGCGATCCGCGCCAGCAGCCAGTCCCGCTCCCCGGACAGCACAGCCCGCCGCGTGCCGCCCATCGCAAAGGGCGCAGCACTGCCGGTCTCCCGCAGCCGGCGCGCCCAGCGGCCCGCTGCCGTCACGCTCACAGCGAAACGTTCCGCCGCCTCTCGGGTCGTGCCCCCCGACACCACAAACCGCGCAACACGCTCCCGAAGGTCCAGTGAAAACGGTCGAGTCGTGCAGGCCGGCCTCCGGCCCAGCCCCCACCTTGAATCACGATCCGGAAACCTCGTGAATCCCGAATCCGTCAGATGCGGTCACGCTCTAGTCGCGGCCGATTGCTTCGCCCCGGCACCGTTAGGCAATAGGCGTAAATTCTCTACCGGCCCGCCTGCTGGGCGTTCCTCGGGCCCATCCAGGCGTTCATGTCGACCGCATCCATAACCCGGTACGGTCGGCCCCAGCGGTCGGTGAAGAAACGCTCCATCTCCGGCCGGGTGAACGGTCGTGACCCCAGGCGTCCAAAGATCGCCATCTGCCCGCCGGTCTCGTCCACCGCGCGGTCGCGGTCCAGACCCTTGGACAGCGCTAACGCCGGCGACGGGGTCCTGGCCCAGGCAATCAATTCCGGCTTCGGCTGCGGAGAGAAGCCGTAGAAGTTCGGCTGGCTTGAGGGGCTGGTCAGTTGAAGCACTTTCATGCCGTTCTTGCCGTCCGCGACATAGGCAAACAGCGAGGCATTGGTCGAGCCGACCACCACGTCCTCGGCATCGTTCAATTGGCCGCCCGCGTCGAACTTCTGATAGAGGCGCGGCTGCTCCGGCCGGGTCACGTCGACGATAACCAGGCCATCCTTCTTGGCCGCCACATAGGCGTAGGTGCGCGCCACATAGACCCGGCGTGCGTCAACCAACGGAATCGTCGCGCCCTCGACCAGCCTGGGCTGCTCCATCCTGGTCACGTCCAACACTTCCAGACCGCGCGCCGTGGTCACCCAGAGATAGCGGAACTGTAGCGCAGAACTTCGCACGTCGGGCAGATTGACCGTCGTCACGTATTTCGGCTTCAGCGGGTCAGCCAGGTCCACCACCACCATGCCCGCGTCTGCAGCGATATAGGCGTAGTGGCCACCCAGCGTGATGTGCCGCGCGCCTTTCAGCACGCCGCCAGCGTTCCAGGTCACGGCCCGCTTCAGCATGTTGTTGCGCGGATCACCGTCAGCCAGGGTGTTCACGTTGACGAGGATCAACCCCTCCTCGCTGTCGGTGATCACAGCATAGGAGTAGATCGCCAGGAACGTCTGTTCCTGGTTGGCCTTAAGCAGGCTGACATCGCCGCCGGTGACCGCGTCCTTGGCCTGGACGCTCTGCATGTGCTCGTTGCGCAGCGGGGCGATGTTCTGATTGGTCGGCAGCGCCATGCAGGTCGCGTTCTTGCTGGTCACGCGGTTGTCCTGGCCCAGAGGCGAGAACGGCGCAGAGATGATCCGCTGCGAGAAGCCCTTGTTGGCGATGCTGGCGACGTCGAACACACGGAAACCGCCGGTCCCTTCCGCCACGAACATGTATTCGCCGCGCAATTGCAGGCAGCGGGCCGCGCCATCGGTCTTGTGGACGGTGTTGGCGATCTCCTCGATGGCGTCATCTTCGCCGCCCTTCAGGCCCTTCACGAAGGTCCTGCCGCGTCGCCAGGTCTTCAGCTCGCGACCATTGTCTTCGACGTGCATCTTGTAGAAATCAGGATAGGCGTAACGTTGCAGATAGGATCCGAAGACGGCCTGCGGCTCGCTCCATTCCGACACACGCACGGCCTCGATCCCGCCCTCAAGACCAACCCAGGCGTTCTGGCCTACGAAATTCACATAGTTGGTTCCCAGCAACAGCAGCTGGGCCATGATCGCATTGTTGTCGTTGGCAGCGGCAACGTGGCAGTCCGAGCAGGTCTTGGTCTCGGTCGTCCGGACAGTATGGGGGAAGTGCGGCGCAAACGCCTGGCTGGAGAAGCCCGACGCCGAGATCGGCGGCTGCTGCGAATAGATCCGCTCCCGGTTCACATTGGTCGACGACAGCACCAACGCCGACGAGGAGCGCACCGGCGCAATGGTCGAGCCCTTGGACGTCTGGTGCCGACCCAGCTGGAACATGTCGTCGCGCGCCACCTGCGGATTGTAGGTCGCGTAGTTGCGGGTTTCCTGTTCCTCAAACTTGTGGGTCTTGGACTTCCAGTTGGCCTCTATAGGCAGGTGGCAGCCCGCGCACGCCGTCGTCCATGCCGTGTGACAAGCGAAACACTCCATCTCGTCGTCATTGTGGGCGCGGTCACCGGCCGCGACGCCCGGACCCCAGGCAAAGGGTTTGCCGTCCTGGCTGATTTTCGACATCAGCTTGGCGCGGGCGGCCTTGGGATTGAAGTCCGGACTGGCGCGGTCGACCGAGTCTTTGACCAGGTGGATGCGCCACTCCAGCTTGGGATCCAGCAGCGAGCGCTGGATCAGCACCTGACGACCCTCCTGCTCCACCCATTCGAACCGACGCTGGCCGTCGGGATTGCGCAGCAGGCTGAGGTCATTGCCCTTGGGGTCAGCCGCAGGGCCTGACGTCCGCAGGGTCGGATAGGCCGACGAGGAGCCGTGGCAGTCCCTGCAGCTGATTTCCACCGCATTGGCGACTTCGCCAATGATCAGCCCGGAACCGTGGCTGTCCTGACTGAAGTGGCAGTCGGCGCACTGCATGCCCTTTTCAGCGTGGATATCCATCATGTGGACAGCCTTGCCGGGCGCATTCTGGCCCACGGGCGTGAACTGGGGCGCGTCCTTTCGGACGAACTTTTCGGGGTCGTCGTTGGATATGATCGCGCCCTTGGCGTCCAGCAGGTTACCCTCGCGGTCGCGTTTGAAGATCGCCCGAAAGTTCCAGCCATGGCCGTGATAGTCGGCGAACTGGGTGTCTTTCAACTTGGCATTCAGATCAAACACGTTGCGCAGGAAGTCCAGATCGCCCCAAAGACCACGCGGTGCGGCACCCTCGGGGTTACGATCCAGCACCTTGCGGATTTCTTCAGCGGTCGGATACTTCTGCCGCTCGGGCCACATGAACGGCGCGTCTGCCTCATAGTCCCACATCGTGTAGCCAAGGTAGGTGTTCACGAACATGTTCGGCTGGTGCATGTGGCAATTCATGCACTGGGCGGTCGGGATGGACCGTGTGAACGCATGCTGGATCGGGTGCCCGGTTTCGTCCTTGTTGATGGTTGGGTCGACGGTCGCCGACTTGCCGTCGCGCCCATACTTGGCCCAGGTCAGGCTGGCATGTGGCTGGCGATTGTTGGCGTAGACGACGTGGCACGACGCGCAGCCCGACGCGCGATAATCGCC
The DNA here is from genome assembly GCA_945883235.1 of Phenylobacterium deserti. GTDB lineage: Bacteria > Pseudomonadota > Alphaproteobacteria > Caulobacterales > Caulobacteraceae > Phenylobacterium > Phenylobacterium deserti_A. The sequence goes on from CAMCXF010000079.1 coordinate 3,560, forward strand.
GGGCTGATCATTGGTGCCCATGAACCAGGTGAAGGGGTCATTCAGGCGGGTTTTGTGGATATTGAGCACCGGAATGGACACACGAAGGCCGGTGCCCGGTCCACGGTTCGACTGCTTGAGGTCCGGCCGGCCCGGCTCTTCAAGGCGCTGGATGGCACCCGCTGCATTGGGCAGCCCGACCTCGGCGAACTGGGTGTTGACGTTGCGCCCACCGCGCTCAAAGACCCGGAAGATGTCGCCGGGCGGCGTCACCTGCCAGGTCGGCAGAGGGTAAAGCGTCGGCAACGCGCCGCGCTTCGCCTGTTCCGGCGTCACGGTCCCGGGCGGTGTTCCGGGAGACAACAGGCGCGCAGGCTCGCCGTGCGCCGTATAGGCCTCGCCGATGAGGTAGTTTTTGTAGGGCAGGATGCCGTTGTTGTAGGAGGCCCCGCCGAAGAACATCGCCCCCGTCGCCATCAGCGAGCGCTCGGCCTTTTCGATCAGTTCCATATGGCACGCGCCGCAGGCCTGCCGGGCAACGCGATAGTCCGACGGGTTCACGAAGCGAACGAACGCCGGCGATTCCTTGTTCAGCAGCGCGTAGCTCTGCTTCGGGTTGGCTGAACTCGGATAGTGCCAGGTTTTGGGATAGCGCGGCAGGACGTGGGCCTTGTCGCGGACAACATCGTACTGCGACGAGCCTTTGGTTAGGCCAGTCGGCAAGATCGCAGTTGCGTCTCCGCCGTGGCAGGACACGCATCCCAGCTTCACAGCCTGAGAGACGTGCATGCTCTTGGCGTCAGAATCAGTGTGGCACGACACACAGCCCTGGCTGGCCCGGTCAACCTCGGCGTCGGACATGCTGAGCGGGGCATGCGGCGCCTCGACATAGACCCGGGCCACCGGCTTCTCGCCGCCAGCAGCGTTCACAGACAGGGGCGCGAGCATAGATAGCGCCAACAACGCCCCCAGATTCAGCAATTTTTCCCTGAATTTCAGCATCTTGGCCCTAGAAACTGAGAATCGCATTTAGCAACACGGAATAGTATCGATCATGTCGCGGACTGTTCGAGAACAAATCCTTGAACCCCTTACCGGGTTGGAATGCCGCGACCGACCCTCTGAACACCAGGTTCTGGGTCATCTGCGGACGATAGATCGCCGAAATTGACGCATCCCAACCCAACGCTTTCGGGATAGAACCTTCCTGTCGCAGCGCCTGCACGACGGAGGTGTTGGCAAACGCAATATGGTTGAGGTTGGTCGTGATGCGAAGCTGCGGCGTCACATCGAAATCCGCGCCGCCGCCCAGCACGACCGTACCCGGGTTGTTGAAGTTTGACTGACCTTCGTCCTTCGACGAACGCAGGCTGTTCAGGATGCCGTTGCGGCCATTGATGGCGATGGCCCGTCCGCCGCCGGCGAACGGAATGGTCTGGCGGATCCAGTAGCTGGTGTCTGAGCCGGCGAACTGAGGGTTCTCCTGGATCGCGTCGAACCCGCCCTCCTTGTTGTCGTAGGGATCATTGTCGCCTGATGCGTAGAGACCGGAAAGCCGTACCCTCACCCAGCTGAAATCCATCGAGGGCTCTGCGGCGAGGAAATAGCTGCGAATCTTCGCCTTCTTGTCGGTGAAGATGCTGTTGCGGTCTGACCCCAAGGCCAGAAACGCGGACGCCGTCAGATTGACCCGGCCGATGCGGCCATCGGCATTGTAGCCCAAGTAGGTCACATCATAGTTCCGGCCACGCAGGTTACCAATAAGCGCCGGACGGACCGGAAAACCGTTCTGGTCGATCTGGATCTGGTTCCGCTCGCGGTTGCGATTGTGCACGACAGTCAGCTGCGAGGTTATCCCCGGCAGGGGCAGATCCTGACGATAGACATTGGCCAGAAAAATATCGTCCTTCCGCAGGTCCTGCGTCAGGTCGTTCAGGCCGGAATTGGTGTCCTTCTCGATGCGCCGGAAGGCCGCAACGTTGTACTGAAAGCGGTTGTTGTCGCGGTTTCCGAAAAACCGCACACCCAGCTGATTATCCTGAAACAGAAAACCACGGAATTCGGTCGAAAAGGGCTGAATTCCGACGCGAATGCTGTCGAAATCGTAGCGGTCGGAGACATCGCGTAAGTGATAGTCGACGAAGGCCTCCTGTACGCCGACAAACGCGTCGTTGCGATGGGTCTTCTTGCTGGGCTCCACATAGAGAACACGCTTCTCGGGCACGTCGACGAAGTTGTCCTGAAACGCCAGAGCGAGCCTGAATTCCAGCTCTGGCGGCTTGTACGCCGTTGATCCCTTGATCACCGAAACACCGGCGATGAAGGTCTGGGCCAGCACCAGACTGGAATCCCGTCCGAAGATGTCCAGACTGCCTGGTCTGGACGTCGTCTGGACGCTGACAGGGATCGGGAAACTCCGCGGTTCGATGACCGTGTCCGAGATTGCGTTGATTGCCAGGAACCAGTGCTCTGACCCCTTGAACGGAATATCGCCCTTCAGGAAGTTCTGATTGTAGGGGTCAAACCAACGTGGCTTCGTGACCCCCAGCGCGCCAGCCAGCCGCCAGCGGTCCGGGATCGGGATCTCGTCGTGCGGGAAGGCCTCCGGCGGCGGTGCGCGCACAGCACCGGGATTGGACTGATCGATACGCTCCGGGAAGGTCTCGACCCGACCGGGTCGGCGGCGACCCTCAAGCGGTGTTTCGTCGCCTGGAACGGGCGCAGTAACGACCGATTCCGGCGGTGCGCTATGCGACGTCTCCTGAGCGGCGGCCTCCTGCGCCACAGCGGTGGCCGAAGGCGGAGCCGCACAGGCGACCCTGTCCGCCTCCAGGATCTCAGCGATAGTCAGCTTGGCGGCAACGCCAAGGCCTGCCTCGAGGATTGCATCAATGGACAGCACCCCGCCCGCCATCGGAGCAGCCTGGGCCTGTCCGGTTGCCAGGGCGGCTGCGGCAGCGCTGAGCGCGAGAAGATGGGCCCTGCGCATGCCTATTTCCCCTGGCACGCATTCTGGTCGTTGGTGTCGAGGAAGGGCGCGAACGGGCACCCAACGTAACGCAATCTGGCCGGTGCTGAGGGCCCGACAATCAGGGTGTCTGCGCGAATACCGGTAGCCGCATTGCCGATGCCGCCCACCCGCGCACCGCCATTATGGGCACCGAGGAACGAGACCATGTCATCCTGATCAATGCCGTCGCCCGAAACGCCGATGCCGCCAACAACCCGGCCGCCACGATAGATCGGCACGCCACCCGGGAAAATCTGCAAGCCGTTCTGCAACCGGTTCTGACCCGGCACAACCTGCGGAAGCGAGGTGCAAACCGCGGGCGTGTCAGTGGCCGACGCGCCTGTGACGAAGGCCAGGTGCTGGCCGATATTGCCGATGATCAGCGCCGACTGAAGGCCCGTCGAGAGCGGGCTCCACTGGCTGATCGGTCGCGACAACGGCCCGTTGGGACGTCCAACCTCGCCGTCCGGATAGTAGGGTCGTGCCAAATTGCCTAGGGTGCGGGCCCCGAACGCCGTCTTCCCGGTCAAAGCTTGAGGATCGGCAAAGAAATCACGGGTTTTTTGCACAAAACTGCGAACATCGGCACTGGGATCGGCCCCCAGTTCGGCTGCGGCAAACGTGGCGGAAAACAGGGTCGCCGAGCGCGCCTTCTGGGCCGAGACATCGATCCCGAACACAGGGGCGTCAGGCGAGCGGACAATGCCGAGAATCTGGCCGCGGCTGTCCACCACGGTGATGGAAACCTGCGCGCGACTGTCCAGCGGGCGGCGAATCTGGGCCCGCGCGCGGCTCATGATGGTGAAGGCCTCTTCCAGCACTGCACGGACCTCGGCCTGGGAAAGCGCGGTCAGCCCATCGGCGCTGTCGGTGCCGGCGCGGATCGGGAACCGTCCCTGCCCCGCGCCATTGCTGAGGATCATTGCGCTTGGAATCGAGAACTCGGCGGTGGTGGCCAGGCGCAGGCCGGAGGCCTCGGTCCCGTAGACCTGACCCGCCAACGCGCCGCCGCCTGCGTAGTAGCCGGTCACAGCGGTGAACGTTCCGGCGCCTGCCGGCAGGCTGGCCAAGGTCGGTGCGCTGGATGGCGTGGTCTTCAGCGTGCCTGCGCTGGCGTCGCTGAAGCGCAGCGAGGTACCGTCGACCGTCACCCGCTCGGCACGGATATCAATCGCCGCATCGAAACCCGTCGCGGCGGCGTAAGCGATTGCCTCTTCGGCGTCGTCTTCCACGTCGAGGATGTTCTTGTCGAAGCCATAGTCGCCGTCGGCCATGACCCCGACGCCGCCGACCAGCACGCCCGCCTTGTAGAGTGGGAACCCACCCGCGTCAGCCGATAGTCCCAGGGGCGAGCGTCGAGGCCCGATGGGTGAGGTCGCGACCCGCGTCGTGACGTCCGAGCACGGCAGCGATGAAAACTGCACACCAAACAGTGGCCCGCTTTCCAGTCCGACGGTCGATGGGCTTGGCGGAAAGTGTTCCTGAACGATCTGGCTGGCGGTACGCGTCGAAAAGGCGTTACCGCCCGACGACAGATAAGCACCCGTTATCGCCTTGGCGATGGCAGCTCCGGCGGCTGGCACGACCACCCCTTGCGCGTCCATATTCGTGCCGGTCGGACCCGCGCGCAGCGTCGCGCTCGCGCGCGCTCCCGCCATCGCATAGACCGCGAGGATGTTCCCGACCCGATCCGTCACAGCTATCACTGCGGGCAGATTTCTGGCGCGCGCCTCGGCGACGCCCTGCGCCAATACCTGCTGGACCTCAGCAGCCGTCAACGCCTGGGCCGCCGGCAGCACATAGGCCGCCGTCGGGGCGGTTGGCGGCGTCGGCGTGGTGGGCGCGGTCGAACCACCGCCACCGCCACCGCCACCGCAGGACGTCAGCACCAAAGCGGCTCCAAGCACGCTCCAGCGGGATACAGACCTCATCGCAGCGACCTCGCCGCCTGAGCGACCCTGGTCAGCGACTCACGGAAGGCGTCCGGCCGATAGCTGTTCGGGTCCCGCACCTGAGCATAGGCGCGATCAAGGCTGGGTCGGACTGCGGCTGCAACGGCACGATCCACCTGTCCCGAGCTGACCAGGGCGTTCAACAGCGTATCCGCCGCCATTACCGCCTGAGCGCTTCCGGCGTAGTCCGTATAGCGTCGCGAGAGCTCGCCGGTCAGCACCACGTCCAGCATGGCCAGGGTCTCGGCCCGTGAGAAATTCCGGGCAGCGAAAGCGTCAGCCAGCGCTCGGGCCGTGCCTGCCAGCTTTGCAGCCGCGCGGAGCGACTCGCCCTTGTCCCGCGCCAACGCGGCGTGGAACGCCCGGGAATCAGTCTCAAGACGGCCTGACAGCGACGGGGCCACCACCTTGGCCGCCGCCGACAACATGATCATGTTTTCGTCGTTGAACGGTGGCTGACCCGATGGAATAGGTCGCCCGGGATTGGCCTGCCATGTGGGTCGCGCCTTCGGGTCATCTGAAATGGCGCGGTGGCAGCTGTGGCAATCGAAGAAGTAGAGCTCGGGGAAAGCACCCTGCCCGCGACCAGGCTCACCATAAAGCGTTAAGGCACGATCCAGGGCCATAGCCTGCCCGACGGCCCAGGTCTTGACGCCGCCCGCGTGGGTCTTGCGCTTCACGTAGTCCGCATCAACGGTCCAGTGCTGCTGCAGATTGGAGAACAGATCCAGCTCGAAGGCCACGCGCGGATGGCCGGCGGCCATAATCTGGTGGGTCACAAACTGCCCGGGCTTCGAGCCGCCGAAGTGGCAGTCAAGGCAGACGCTCGCGAGGACCTTGGGATTGTTCAGCGCTTTCATTCCCGCGGCGACATTGGCGGCGTTCGATCCATTCACCGCCCTGTGGCTGGCCAGCCAGTTACTGGACCCGCCATGACAGCTCTCGCAACCGACCCCGTCGGAAATCTGGAAACGTGCGCCCCGAAGAGCCGCCGGAGCCGGATCGGTGTGGCAGCCGAGGCATTGCTTGGCGTTCTGCGCCGGGCCGATGCCCATTTTCCGCGCGATGGCCTGAGAACGCGGTTCAGTCAGGACGCGCCAGGCTCGGCTATGAACGCCGGCAACGCTGGATGGGTCCTGCCAGGTGATCAGTTCATTCTGTCTGACATTTATACCCGAATCGACCTGGCGGCTGTGACAGGTGGACCCGGCACAGGACGCGACACCCTCGTGGACACCGCGCGTTGAAGCTGATTCGGGAGCCGCATTTGCCGCGCGCACGGCAAACAGGCCTGTCGCACTGAGGGCGACTGCTAAAGCAACCGCCAGTGCGCCAACAACCCGCGACGCTTTTGCTCCGCCCATAAGCCCTCCCCCGGCCTGCCTCTCGCAGTCTTAGCGAGGTCGATAACGCTTAGGTAGTCAGAATAAGTTGCCGACGACCTGAATCCGGACGCTGACGCAACATTTGGCAATTCGCAACTTTGTCCAACGGTTTGCCTAACAACGTGATGGCGCGGGACTGGTGTCACAGCAATTGGGCTATCCGAAAAGTAATTGGTCTATACAGCACGCAATTGCGCTATCTAGCACGCAATTGCGCTATCTGGGGAGATCTGCCTGTGGTCGGAGGGCTAAGTGGTCCGCGAAGCGTCAGCGTTCGGTCGCGCATCTGTGTGATCGCTCTTGCGACAACCGCGTTGGCGCCGCCACTGCCGTCTTTGGCACAATCGACGCCGCCGCCCGGTGCTGCTGTGACCGGCAACAGCGCAGCTGAACTCAACCCGGCTACCTGGGTCAGCCGCCCACCACCGCGGCGCGCTGCCGGTGCCTTTACCCCCGAACCCCCCGGCCCTTGCCCCCTTGAGACCTCGACCGTTGAATTCACGCTGAATTCGGTGACGTTCCGGGGTGCGACCGCCGTTGGCGACGATCAGTTGCGGGCGGCCTACGCCGAGTATCTGGGGAACCCTCAGCGGGTTTCGGTGATCTGCGCCATTCGCGACCGCGCCTCGCAGATCGTGTTCAACAACGGGATCCTCGCGCGCATCGAGATTCCGGAACAACGGATTGAGGGCGGAGCCCTGGTGCTCGAAGTCATCGAAGCCCAGGTGGTCAATGTCCGCGTTCGCGGCGACGTCGGCCCGGCCCAGGAGGTCGTCGAACGCTACGCCGAAAAACTGCGTGGCATGAAGCCCTTCGATATGGCCAAGGCCCAACGATATCTCCTGCTCGCATCGGACGTGCCGGGCCTGCGGGTCCGCGCGGCGGTTCGGCCCTCCACCAGTCCCGAGCGCGGGGCGGTGGACATCGATCTTACTGTGACGAAAGACGGGCCAGACGTTTTCGCCAATGTGCAGAACACCGGCTCGAAACAGGTCGGTCGTTGGGGCGGACTGATTCGCGGTGAAATGGCCTCCCAGACCCGATTCGGCGAGAGCGCGGCGCTGACCGCCTTCCGTACGCTGGAGTCCAACGAGCAGTGGTTGGTGCAGCTGGCCGGGACTGCCCGCGTGGGGGCAGAGGGGGCGATTGGTCGCGGTTCGCTGGTGTATGGCGAGAGCAGGCCAGGCGGCGGGCTGAAACCCCTCGGTATCCTCAGCAAGTCTGTTGTTGGCAATGTCGAGGGTGCCTATCCGATCATCCGCTCGCGCGCCCAGAACCTGAACATCGCGGGCGGACTGGACCTGATTGGCCAGAAAACCTCGATCGCCGGTGCCTCTTTCTCGCAAGACGATTTGCGGATTTTCTACGCCCGCGCCGATGGTGACTACCGCACTGAGGTCGCTCAGCGCCCCGTACTGTTCAACGGGGGAGTGGCCCTGCGAAAGGGCGTTTCCGCTCTGGGCGGCAGCAACGCTGGCGACGCTGGCCTCAGC
>CAMCXF010000080.1 GCA_945883235.1 Phenylobacterium deserti
ACGGCAAGCGAAATCAAGAATGGACCAATTCTGACAACAAAGTGTTCCTTTTTGTGGACAAACAACCCGTTGGTGATGCTAACTGAGGCGATGGACGGCAACCTGATCGTACTGCTCATTCTGCTGGCTGTGGCGACCCTCGTCGGCCTCGGGGCTGTTTTGATGCAAAGTCGTTGTATCCGAAGCTTCGGGTTGATTGGCGCATTGCGCAGAAAATTCTCTGGCGGTGCCGGACGCTCGCGGTACGGCAACTAGAGTTTTTCCCGTTCGGATCGATGTCTCGTCCGCCATGCCCTGCCAAGGTTGCTGATCTTCGGGCCCTTGCGCTTCAGATTATGTCACCTGCAGCGGCATCAAGGAGCAGAAACATGCGGCCGGTATCGGAGCACAACAGCATTTCAAGCCGCCTGCCCTCCGTGTCTCGCGCAATTGCATCATCCACCAGTGTTTTGTAGCGGCTGACAAAGACCACGGTCCGGCGTTTGACGTCCTCGTCGGTAAACATGCGTCGAACAATGCGTCGCGTCGCGGCGGGCGCAAGTCTGCGGATGACCTGCCGCGAGCCGTCAATGTCGCCGGTCTGAAGGGCCGCGGTCACTTCCTGGACCCGGGCCTGCGGCAACAGCTTATCGGGCTCGACGCCCATTCTGGCCAGTTCAGCAGCCAACTCGACTTCCAGTCCCTCATGATCGCCCGAGGAATCGTCAAGCGAGGCAAGCAAATCCTTCCACGTCCAGGCTCTTTCCTCCTCGCCGATATTGCCTTCCTCGCCCGGAATAGCGGACGGCGAAGCACCCCCAGCGGATTCAAAAACGGCCGAAAACTCGGCATCGGTAGCGGTAGGTGTCAGTCGGATCCTTTGGCGAAGTCCGATGCGGTCGGCCAATGCCGAGCCGGTTTCCAGATCAGGCTGCGCCGGGACTTCCGGCCTCGCAGTCCCAGCCGTCGATTCCTCGCTCTTCCAGAGTGAACGGACATCAGCCGACGCGATACTCGAATACAGATCCGATTTGCCCGGAGGCGGCCCGCTTGACCTCAGCGCCAAGGCAGCACCAGCGCCGGTGTCCTCCGTCAGGGAAGCCGTTGTCGAAACGCGCGCCCTGTTCGCTTCGTCCAGCGCCCAGGTCTCTTCGGCGGCTCTGCGGGAGTGATCAACCAGGTCTTCAAGGCCTTGAGCGACAGCCGCGCGAACGTCAGCGATCTGACCACGCGCCACCTCCGGAAGTCGCGAGGCGCGAACTTCGAGCTCCGCCATCATGGCCGTGAGTTCCTCAATCGTCTCGCGTGCCGCGGCGGTCCCGGCTTCAAGCTTTGCCGCCGAGAGTTCGCCAACGTCCACGACCATTTTCGAGGAAGCTTCGACCAAGGCACGAGCTTCATCGAGCCGCGCCTCGAACGTCTGGTTTGCCTTCTGGCCCGCGCTGAATGCGGCCTCTGAAAGCTGCTCGATCTGTTCTCGAGCCGCCGTGGTGTGACTGGCGGCGGCCTTTCGATTTTCTTCAGCCGCTGTGGCCAGGGCATCAAGCGCCGAGCGGGTATCGGTTTCCAATTGCTCTCGCTCAAGGGCTGCAGCCCTTGAAACGGCTTCAAGGGAATGCAGGGTCGCCTGCCCAAACTCTGCGCGCTCTGCCTTGGCCGTTTCGACCAGATCACGCAGCTGCAGCGACGCGAGCTCGACTAGCTGAGCTACCGCTTCTCCCCCGGCGCCGGCGTGCTCTTCCATCTCCAACGCAGACCCGCGAGCGGCCGCAATGAGGTCGCCAAGCTTCTCCGCATGCGTGCTGGCATCCGCTGCGAAGAGACTTTGATCCGTCTTCAACGATTGGCTCAGTGCGACGAGCGCAAGCCTGTGTTCCGAGAGGCCTGACTCAACGGCACCGACCTGCTCGGCCACTCCGGCTCCAGCGACTTCCAGGCGGGCGATATGGCGGTTCATATCGTCTCCGGCTGTCCGGGCTGCATCGCCGGCTGCACTCGCCGCTGCCGCCAGGTCGGCCGCGCGCGATGACAGCCCGACTTCCGCCTCTCGAATCTGGGTTTCAGCGACCCCGGCGGCCTCTGCAACCATTTTGGCCTGCTGGCCAATGGCATCGGCAACTCTGGCCGCCTGCACGTCGAGGGTCTGAGCCAGATTGCTCATCTCGCCTCGCTCACGGCCGAGCGTTTCAGCAAGTTCACGCGCGGTGCGAACGGACTGCGCAGTCGCACCCGTCAACTTGTCAGTCTCAAAGGCCATGACGTCACGAAGTGCTACCAGCGCCTCCCGGGCTTCGTCCGCCGCCATGCCCGCGCGATTGATTTCATCGCGAACCAATTGCGCCAACTGGCCAGCTCGCGCAGCTGCGACCAATGCCGGTGCGACCATCTCCTCGGCCATGATCTTGGACCGACGCGCTTCGAAAGCCAGTTTTTGACCCTGCCGGATCACATAGGCGGCACAGAATACGAAGGCCGCGGGCCCAATGGCCAACAACGCGAACACGGCCATCGCAAACTGATCGTTTTGCAGAGGGGAAACACCGTTGCGATACCCGATGGCGAAAGCAATCGGGGCCAGTGCCCAAAGCGCGGACGCTGCTGTCGCCGCCAGCCAAACCGGCCATCCCGGCGCTGGTTGCGCCTCTTCAGCACTACCAAGGCCATATGCCTCCGCGTCTTGCTCGATTGAGGTCATTGACCTCCCCGCCCCATGGACCGCGATCGGTCGATCGGCGCTGGCCGCGCCGAGAGGCCGAAAACCCAGGCCGTCAACTGCCTCGGGCTCCGATACGAGGCTTGCCGCCAGTTCCTCTTCGGCGATCTCAAACACCATCGGCCGTGACCGCTTGGGAATCTTCATCAACGGCGTGTCCCTGGCTTCATCAGGCCCCAGGCGCGTCGGGTACGCTTGGGACGGCTGAGCCTCCGCGATCCAACGCCTGGAGCGCGAGAACCAGCTTGTTGAGACTACCCCGCAACCCTCAGGGCGCCAACAGGCGTCCACCCAGGTGAACTCTGCGTTGGGTGTTTCCTGCATGAACCACGGGGTCAGGCGCAGATGGCGCGACCAAATGAAGCAACCTCATGCTGCAGCAACCATTGCTTCCTGTGCAGCCCACCTCCGTAGCCGGTCAGAGAGCCGTCAGATCCGATAACCCGGTGGCAGGGCACCACAAGGGCAACTGGGTTCGATCCGTTGGCCAGACCGACGGCGCGCACAGCCTTGGGCCGACCTACATATTGCGCCAGTTGGGCATAGCTCCAGGTCTCTCCCACTGGAATGGCGCATAGGGCGGTCCACACTTCATTCTGGAATGTCGTGCCTGCGCCCGTCCAGTCAATCGCTTCCAGGGCTCTGGTTTCGCCAGAAAAATAGGCCGAGAAGGTATCGCCCAGCGGCCCATTCCCCTCCCGAAAGTCGGCACCCGGATACCGCTTGCCAACCCAGGTCCGCATCCTGTCTTCATAGTCCGTCCAGTTGAAGGCGCGCAAAATTCCTCGCTCATCGGTGACCACCAGGGCAGTCCCTATCGGCGTCTCGATGCGGTCGAGAATGAGCTCTTCAGGCGACGCGGCGGTCATCAGTAGGGGTCCTATTAAGGGGAACGGGATTGACCTGGGAAAAGCCAGGGTCGGCGGCCCAAAGGTGCTGGGCTGCGTAAGCGCGCCAGGGCTTCCAGACGGCGCTTCGAGCCAGCAACTGGTCGGCCGTGGGTCGCACGCCGGCCCCGTCGACCATGGCGCGCATCAGGCCGATATCGGCTTGGGGGAAGGCGTCGGGCTCGCGCAGTTCGCGTAGCGCAATGTACTGGGCCGTCCACTCACCGACACCCGGAAGCGCCTTCAGCGCAGCGATGGCGCTGGCGAGGTCAGCACGTGGCGTGAAGATCGTCGGGTCTTCCGCAACTGTACGCGCCAGGGCTTCCAGCGCCCGTCCGCGCGCGCCCGGCATACCAAAGGCGGCGATGTCTTTTCCGATCATGCTCTGCGGGGAGGGAAATACGCGGGTCAGACCGGCAGCGACAGCCGCCGGATCTTCGATGGGTTCGCCATAAGTCGCCACCAGCTTTGCCGCCAGGTTTCGCGCTGCCGTGACCGTGATCTGCTGGCCCAGGATCGCACGGACCGCCAGTTCGAAGCCGTCCCAGGCACCGGGCACGCGCAGTCCGGGTCGGGCCGCAACAAGCGGGGCCAGCGCAGGATCCTGACTGAGATATGCACCAATCAGGATCGGATCGGCCGAGAGGTCAAAAACGCGCCGGATCCGGGCGATCACGGCGGGCAGTGCGCGCAGGCTGGGGAAATGAATCTCCGCCGATAACGCATCGTCTTTGCGGGGCGTCACAACAACCACACCGCGTTGGCCGTCGATAACGAGTGTGCGCGCGTAACGTCCGGCTTCGACCCGCTCGATGCCGGGTATGGCCCGCATCGACAGGAAGCCGATCATCGCGTCCCAGTCATAGGGCGGCTTGTACGACAAACGCACGGTGATCCCGTGGGTGGCCGGAGTTTCGGCCCGGCGTGAGCGCCTCAACTCGCCGGGCGGCCGGCCAAACAGTTGCTGAAACGTCTCGTTGAACCGCCGTACGCTGCCAAAGCCGGAGGCGAGCGCCACCTCCCCCATCGGCAACAGGGTTTCCTGGATCAGTTGCTTTGCCAACAGCACGCGACGTGTCTGGGCTACAGATACCGGCGAAGCACCCAGATGTTGCCGGAACAACCGGCGAAGCTGTCGTTCACCGACGCCAAGACGTGACGCCAGCGCGTCGACATCACCGCCGTCCATGGCACCGGCCTCGATAAGCGCCAGCGCGCGTGAGACGGTGTTCGAAGTCCCTCGCCAGGCACCCAGGTCAGGCGACGCCTCAGGTCGACACCGCAGGCAAGGCCGATAGCCCGCCTCCTGCGCCGCGGCCGCGGTCGGATAGAACATCATGTTCTGCGACTTCGGCGTTCGTGCAGGACATATCGGACGGCAGTAGATTCCAGTCGTCTTCACCGCGCCGAATATGCGCCCGTCAAAACGCAAATCGCGGGTGACAAAAGCTCGGCGGCAGGCTTCAAAGTCCATATCCATGGCCGACAGGATGCGTGCCACCGCGATCAAAGTCTCGCGGTTTTCGGACCTAGATGGTTCGATCCTGCCGACACGTGCGTCGTGGATACAACACCGTCACCCGCCAGGAACGATTTACAACTCTTCCAGACATGCGCCCTACCCTGTTCGGACAAGGCGTCGCTCATTGTCATCGAGGACCACATGCCAACCAAGGTGCGGAGCGACCTCCCGTTTGTGAGTGTCATAATCCCTCACTATCAGGACCTGACCGGGCTCGGACTCTGCCTGGCGTCGATCGATGCCCAGACCTATCCCCGCGACCGCTTCGAGGTGGTTCTGGCCGACAACAATTCACCGGTGGGCGAGGCTGCGGTTTCAACGGTGGTGGCTGGTCGCGCCAGGCTGGTCGTAGTGCTGGAGAAGGGAGCCGGTCCGGCCCGGAATGGTGCGGTTGCGTTAGCGACAGGCAAGGTTCTGGCCTTTATCGACTCCGATTGCGTCGCAGAACCTGAATGGCTGGCAGAAGGGGTTGATGCCCTGAACCGGTTCGATCTCGTGGGTGGACGCGTACGTGTGCTGGTGACGGACCCAGTGCACATGACAGGCGTCGAGGCGTTCGAGCGTGTGTTCGCGTTCGACTTCAAAACCTACATAGAGAAGAAGGGTTTTACAGGGGCTGGAAACATGTTCTGCCGACGCGAACTCTTTGATCGCGTTGGCGGGTTCCGAGTTGCGCTGTCCGAAGACGTCGACTGGTCCCGCCGCGCCGTTGCGACGGGCGCGCGACTTGGCTACGCGCCCCAAGCGGTCGTCGGCCATCCTGCCCGAGTAACCTGGGAGCAGCTGCGCGAGAAGTGGCGGCGTCTGAATGCGGAGACTTATGGCCTCATGAAAGGCCGCCGCTTCAGGCGGACTTCATGGTTGGCCCGAAATGCTCTCATGCCATTTTCCGCAGTCGCTCACACTCCGAAGGTCCTCATTAGCCCGGAACTCAACACACCCAGACAGCGGATTCTGGCCATCGCGGTATTGTTCCGTCTCCGAACCTGGCGGCTCCTGGACGCCATTGGAATGATGGTCAGACGTCCCGGTTGAGATCCAGGGTCTGCAGCGAATGCTCCAGTCGCGAGACCCTGGCTGAAGACCAAAGCACGCTTCCATCAAACCTGGGGTCAATCCTGATCGATCAGGCTCAGGCTCAGGCTCAGGCTCAGGGTCCAGATGGGCACCTCGCGCGCGCGGAGTGTGGCCCATCAAGAATCTGATTTGCCGAAATCCGTGCTGGCACGAGGTTTCAGGCGCAAAATGCGCGCCAAACACTGCCGAAACAGCAGGGCCGACCAGAAAACTCACCATATCTCGGAGCGTTGGGGAAAAACGCTCGCTTCGAGTGGGCTACACCCGCGCGGCCTCTTGCGGCACCCCGCCTACCCTTCCAGGCGTCGTTCACCGCCGCCCATTGCGCGTCCTCAAGCTATGGAACGGGCCCATACCAAGTATGCCATGGCGGCGATCGGGCTCAGGCCCGCGAACCCGATGACCCTTTGGTTGTCACGACAAGCCGGCCATTGGGGAAGCTTCCGCAGGCCTTAGCCCAGAGCAACTGCCAACCGCTTGTCCCTGGCGATGGAACGAGCTGCCGCCAGGTGGGCGATGACCGTCAGCACGACGAACGGAATTACCCCAGCGAAGCCGTAGGCCAGAGCCTGGTCACCGTGGGCCGGTTCCATCCTGTCGGCGATCCAGCCGACATAGACCGGGCCGACACCCAGGCCGACGATGTTGAGGATGAACAGCAGGATCGCGCCGGTCATGGTCCGTTGCGCCGGAGGCACGGCGTTCTGGGCCACGGTCAAGGCGGGGGCCAGATAAGCCTGGTTCATCAACATGGGGCCTAACAGGAACAGCATGGCGATCTGCCATGTCGGTGCCCAGATCAGACCGAACCAGAACGGGATCGACAGCGTAAACGCGATGGCCGGGATCCAGGCGAACCAGCGACGGTCCTTCTTGCCCAGTTTGTCGGCGAGCCAGCCGGAGGCGAGCGTTCCGATAATGCCGGTCACGCCCAGCGCCAGGGCGTAGTAGGTGGCCACGTCGCTGGCAGCCATCTGCTTCACACCCTCAAGGAACTGCGGGTTCCAGACCAAGCCTGCATAGCCGACGAAAGCCGACATGGCGCTCGAGATCGCCGTCATCACCAAGGTGCGATTGCCGAAGAAGGCCGAAATGGCGGTCAGGATCGGAGGGGCTGGCGGGTGTTCAGTGGTGCCGTCCGCCAGGGCGTCGAGGCCGCCGCGCTTCGGCTCGCGAACCACAAGCAGCATCAGCACCGCCAAAATCACACCGGGCGCGCCGATCACAAAGAATGCGGTGCGCCAGCCGTAGGCCAAGGCGAGCTTGCCGCCCAGAAAAGCGCCCAACATGGAGCCGATGGGCACGCCCAGGGAATAGATCGCCAGGGCCGTGCCGCGCTTCGCCGCCGGGAAGTAGTCCGAGATCAACGAATAGGACGGCGGCGAGCCCCCGGCTTCACCAAAACCGACACCCATCCGGTAGAGCAGGATCTGGGTGAAATTCTGGGCGGTGCCGCACAGCGCCGTGAACACGCTCCAGATCGCGCACGCCAGCGCGATGATCCACTTGCGGCTCACCCGGTCGGCCAGATAGGCGACGGCAATCCCGCAGGTGGTGTACATCAAGGCAAACGACGTTCCACCCAGCAGGCCGAACTGGGTCTTGGTCAGGTTCAGCTCAGCGGAAATATCCTTGCCGAGGATCGAGATGATCTGTCGATCCAGAAAGTTCAGCGTGTAAACCACGGCTAGGAAGACGACGACGAAATAACTGTACGCCGGTACCGGTTTCGGCTCAGCCGACGCTTCGGTGCTCATGACTAACTCTTCCCCAACTCTGGCTGTCCAAGACCGGTGTTCCGGCTCGAAGGACAGGTACGCGCTTCCATCCTCGCGCTTCTGCCATGCACGGCTATCGCACGCCAAGCGCATTCCGCCGGGAGGCGCGACACCACATCTGCTGCCAGCGGACAGAGAATTCCTGCGGTCCCCTCGCCTTGCGCCGCTATGCCCGCGAGGCTAACTCAGCATCCGCAAAACCAGAGACCCTTCCGGGACCCGCGTCCCCCTCACGCCAAACACCGAAGGCGCCTTGTCCGAAACCCTGACCCACCTGCAACGGCTTGAGGCCGAGAGCATCCACATCATGCGCGAGGTGGTGGCCGAGGCCGAGCGCCCGGTGATGCTCTACTCAATTGGCAAGGATAGCGCCGTGATGCTGCATCTGGCGGCCAAGGCGTTCTATCCGTCCAAACCGCCGTTTCCGCTGCTGCACGTCGACACCACCTGGAAATTCCGGGCGATGTACGAGATGCGCGAGCGCATGGCCAAACAGCTGGGCATGGAGTTGCTGGTCCACCAGAACCCGGACGCCATCGCGCAGAACGTGAACCCGTTCACTCATGGCTCAGCGGCCCACACAGACATCTGGAAGACCGAGGGGCTCAAGCAGGCGCTGGACAAGTACGGCTTCGACGCCGCGTTCGGTGGAGCGCGGCGCGACGAGGAAAAGTCACGCGCCAAGGAACGCATCTTCTCGTTTCGCTCGGCGGGGCATCGCTGGGATCCCAAGAACCAGCGGCCCGAGTTGTGGCGGCTCTACAACGCGCGCAAGAACCCCGGCGAGAGCATCCGGGTGTTCCCGATCTCCAACTGGACCGAGCTGGATATCTGGCAATACATCCACCTGGAGAACATACCGATCGTGCCGCTCTATTTTGCGGCGGAGCGCCCGGTGGTCGACCGCGACGGCACCTTGATCATGGTCGACGACGACCGGATGCCGCTGAAGCCGGGCGAGGTTCCGTTGATGAAGTCGGTGCGGTTCCGGACCTTGGGTTGTTACCCCTTGTCCGGCGCTGTCGAGAGCACAGCTTCGACACTGCCCGAGGTGGTGCAGGAGATGCTGCTGACCACGACCTCGGAGCGTCAGGGCCGCATGATCGACCACGACCAGGCCGCCTCGATGGAGAAGAAGAAGCAGGAGGGCTATTTCTGATGGCCCCCCAGTTCGAAATGAAGGTTTCCGACCTCATCGCCGAGGATATCGAGGCCTATCTACACCAGCATCAACACAAGTCGCTGCTGCGGTTCCTGACCTGCGGGTCGGTGGATGACGGCAAGTCGACCCTGATTGGACGGCTGCTCTACGATTCAAAGATGATATTCGAGGACCAGCTGGCGGCCCTCGAAGCGGATTCAAAGAAGGTCGGCACCCAGGGCGGAGATATCGATTTCGCGCTGCTGGTGGACGGACTGTCAGCTGAGCGCGAGCAGGGCATCACCATCGATGTGGCCTATCGGTTCTTCTCGACCGACAAGCGAAAGTTCATCGTCGCCGATACGCCCGGTCACGAACAATACACCCGCAACATGGTCACCGGCGCGTCCACCGCCGACGCCGCCATCATCCTGATCGACGCGCGCAAGGGCGTGCTGACCCAGACGCGGCGGCACAGCTATCTGGTCAGCCTGTTGGGCATCCGCCACGTGGTGCTGGCGATCAACAAGATGGATCTGGTGGAGTTCAGCCAGGCCCGGTTCGACGAGATCCTGGCCGACTACCGCGCCTTCGCCGCCCAGATCGGCATCACCGAATTCACCGCCATCCCGATGTCGGCGCTGAAGGGTGAGAACATCACCGAGCCCTCGTCGAAAATGTCCTGGTACGACGGTCCGCCGTTGCTGCGGTGGCTGGAGGAGGCGCCGGTCGAGGACGACCTGCAGGCGCGACCCTTCCGGATGCCGGTCCAGTGGGTCAATCGGCCGGACCTGGATTTCCGGGGCTTCTCAGGTCTGGTCGCATCGGGCGTCATCCGGCCTGGCGACAGGATCAAGGCGCTGCCCTCAGGTCGCGAGAGCACAGTGGCGCGGATCGTTACGAAGGGCGGAGACCTGCCCGAAGCGGTGGCCGGTTTGTCCGTCACCCTGACTCTGAACGACGAGATCGACATCTCGCGCGGCGACGTCATCGCGTTGGCCAGCCAGCCGCCTGAAGTGGCTGACCAGTTCGAGACCACCATCGTCTGGTTCGACGACGAGCCGCTGCTGCCGGGCCGGCCCTATCTGATGAAGCTGGGTGCCCGCACCGTCACCGCCCAGGTCGCCGAGCCCAAGTACAAGGTCAACGTCAACACGCTGGAGAAGCTGGCTGCGACGCGGCTGGAGCTGAACGAGATCGGGGTGTGCAACCTGTCGCTCTCGGCGCCAATCGCGTTTGACCCCTACGTCGACAACAAGGATCTGGGCGGGTTCATCCTGATCGACCGGTTGAGCAACCGCACGATCGGTGCCGGCATGCTGCACTTTGCCCTGCGCCGCAGCCAGAACATCCACTGGCAGGCGATGGACGTGGACAAGGCGGCCCGCGCGTCGGCTATGGGCCACAAGGGCCGGGTGATCTGGTTTACCGGCTTGTCGGGATCGGGCAAGTCGACCATCGCCAACCTGCTGGAGAAGCGTCTCCACGCCGAGGGCCGCCACACCTATGTCCTGGACGGCGACAATGTGCGCCATGGCCTGAACCGGGACCTTGGCTTCACCGACGCCGACCGGGTTGAGAACATCCGGCGCGTGGCCGAGGTGTCGCGGCTGATGGTGGATGCCGGCCTGATCGTGCTGGTCTCGTTCATCTCGCCCTTCCGGGCCGAGCGGCAGTTGGCGCGCGAGCGGGTCGAAGCGGGCGAGTTCGTCGAGGTGTTCGTTGATACCCCGCTGGCCGAGGCCGAGAAGCGTGACGTCAAAGGCCTCTACGCCAAGGCCCGCGCGGGTGAATTGAAGAACTTCACCGGTATCGACAGTCCCTACGAAGCGCCGGAAAGCCCGGAGATTCGCATCGATACGACGGCCATGACGCCGGAGGATGCGGCGGAGATGATCTACGGCTGGCTGGACGCCAACTAGTGGATTGATTCCATCACTTGGTGCCCGCGGGTAGCGGCGGCGATAATTTTGTCAGGGTCTGCGGTCCAGACAAAGGGTTTGGGCTGCTGGTTGTGGTCGATGACGAAGCGGTTGATGGCAGCCTGAAGGTCGACGACGCCCTTG
>CAMCXF010000081.1 GCA_945883235.1 Phenylobacterium deserti
GGGCGGCACGGGATCAACCAGAAGACGGTCGCCAAGTGGAAGAATCGGACCTCTGCGACCGATCTGCCGACGGGTCCCAGGGCGCCAAGATCGACGGTGCTCTCCGTCGAGGACGAGGCGATCATCGTCGCCTTTCGCCGGCATACACTACTGCCGCTCGACGATTGTCTCTATGCGCTTCAGCCGACGATCCCGCATCTGACGCGGTCGTCATTGCATCGCTGCCTGGCGCGTCACGGCATCTCGCGGCTGCCGGAGGTCGAGGGCGACAAGCCCGCCAAGAAGCGGTTCAAGGCCTATCCAATCGGCTATCTCCACATCGATATCGCCGAGGTCCAGACCGCCGAAGGCAAGCTCTATCTCTATGTCGCCATTGATCGCACGAGCAAATTCACCGTCGTGCAGTTGGTCAAGAAGACTGGGCGAACCTCGGCGTCCGCTTTCCTGGAAAGCGTGATCGAGGCGATCCCCTACAAGATCCACACCGTCCTGACGGACAACGGCATCCAGTTCACCTTCCCGCCGCGTTACGCCGCCGGCCCAACCGCTCGCTACATGACGCACATGTTCGACATGCGCTGCCGCGAGAACGGCATCGAGCACCGGCTTACAAGGGTGAGACATCCCTGGACCAACGGGCAGGTCGAACGGATGAACCGGACCATCAAGGAAGCCACCGTCAAACGATACCATTACGACAGCCACCAGCAGCTCCAGGCCCACCTCGGCGTCTTCATCGACGCCTACAACTACGGGCGACGCCTGAAGACGCTTAAAGGCCTGACCCCCTATGAGTTCATCTGCAAAATGTGGACAAAAGAACCCCAACGATTCAAGTTCAATCCGATCCATCAAACTCCGGGACCAAACACCTAGTTCGGCCCAACACAGGTCAGGGTGCGGGTCCGGACGTCACCCGGTCCGGCGTCAGATCAACGCGCCGCAGGCGGCACGTTGGCCCCGCCCGTCGCAATGGCCAGACAGCCCTGGATCATGGCGTTGTTACCGGCCGCGTTGCGGACGCAGTCGGTGATGGCCTGCTGGATCATCGACGTATTGGCGACCGGCGCAGCGGCGGCCTGGGCCGGTGCGGCGCTTCGGGCCTGGCTCATGGCGGAGCCCAGCAGGTTGGCGATCCCGGCGGCCTTGCCGGCGCTTCCCATGCCTTTGAACCCGCCCAGACTACCCAACCCGCTCAACGCGCCAAGGCCACCGCCGCCGCCGCCGAGCGTCGGCGCGCCATATGTCCCGCGCAGATTGGCGCACTCAGGAATCGTCGCGCCCATGGCCGAGCTGCAAATCTGAATCGCCTGGCTGGCGCGGTTGTACTGGTCTGCCGTCTGGGCCTGCGCCGACGGCGCGCTGAGCAGCAGGGCTATTGCGTAGAGGCCGGTGGCCGTGATGGACGCTTTGATCATGCTGGCAACTTGCCTCAGCTGATACTTGCCGGCCTCCCCCATTTGGGGGCACGAAAAAGGGGCCGGGAATTGCTTTCCGGCCCCTCGAACGTCTGAAACGGAACGTCGCCTACTTGATCGTGACCGACGCGCCGGCGTCTTCCAGCTTCTTCTTGATTTCTTCGGCTTCCTGCTTGGAGATGTTTTCCTTCACAGGGGTCGGGGCCGCTTCGACCAGGTCCTTGGCTTCTTTCAGGCCGAGGTCCGGACGCACGCCGCGAACTTCCTTGATCACGTTGATCTTCTTGTCGCCACCGGCGGTCAGCATGACGGTGAATTCGGTCTGCTCTTCTTCAACAACAGCCGGGGCAGCAGCGCCGGCGGCAGCCGCAGCGGCGACCGGAGCGGCGGCGGAGACGCCCCACTTTTCTTCCAGCAGCTTGGAGAGCTCAGCAGCTTCCAGGACGGTCAGGGCGGACAGATCGTCCACCAGCTTATCGAGATTGGCCATTTGGTGTGTTCCTTTTAGATGAGGTTTTGTCGGGGAAGATGATCGATCAGGCGGCGTCTTTGGCGGCATAAGCCCCAATGACGCGCGCCAGTTGGCCTGCCGGCGCTTGCAGAATGCCGGCGATCTTGGTCGCAGGCGCTTGCAGCAATCCGATAAGTTTGGCGCGAAGCTGGTCGAGGGAAGGCAGTGAAGCCAGAGCCGTTACTGAGCTCTTGTCCAGCACCTGTTGACCCATGAAGCCACCAATGACGGAGAACTTCTCGTTGTCCTTGGCGTACTGGGTCGCGACCTTGGCGGCGGAAACAGGGTCCGGGGCAAAAGCGATAGCGACGGGACCTTTGAAGAGGGCGTCGCCCGCTTCGCCGATCGAGCCACCGAGCGCCTTGATGGCCAGGGTGTTTTTCACCACCTGCAGCTGGGCACCTTCGTTGCGAAGGCGGCCCCGCAGATCGGTCATTTCCGCAACGGTCAGACCCATGTTGTGGGTCACGACCACGGCGCCGGCGCCACTGAACACGCCTTTCAGCGCGTCGATAGCATCCTGCTTTTGAGCGCGGTCCATTGCGGTCTCCATACTCAGGTTAGACGCACGCGCGACTGCGCACGCCGTTATGCAACCTGTCCTGATGTGAGAAGCCGCAGGCCTGCCGCCCACCGTGTCTGGAGGGTACGACGCGCCGTCATCTTCCCGTCTCCCTGTGACCGAGGAAGGGCTCTTCCTCGCGTTCCGACTCCGGTGACCCCGGAGACTTCACAGTTCTTGGACAGGATCGGAGAACCCGGAGGTCTTCCGTCCTCGTTGGTTCCCTCACGGGCTCCACGAAGCGGCGGTATTTACACGAAGTGTTCGCTAGGTTCAACCCACCGAGAGCCACGCGTCCAGCTGCGCCGCCTTGGCCAGGTCCTTGAGCCGCCCGAACAGACGCAGAATCCACAGTTGCTCGGTCGCCGACGGGATGGGCAGGTCGGCATGCCGCGCGCCGACAACCAGCGGCTCGCCCTGAATCATCAGGCCACCCATAACTTCAACAGGACCCCACGGCGTATCGTATCGGGCAAAATCATCGGATCGGAATGGGCCATCCGGAACCTTGGCCTCGTCGGGACAGTGCCAATTGGACCAAAGGGTCCGCAGCCGCCCAGCGCCTTCGACGCTGGTGACGATGTCGAGGTCGTTCGCGTCTTCAAGGGGTAACCCCAGCAGGATCAGGGCCGCGCTGCCGATCACGGTCCAAGGCTCATCAATAGCCTCGAGGTCGGGCGATAGTCGAGCCAGCAGCAATGTCAGATCGTGGGGGGACACCCCTACCCCACCCAGTCCGCCGGTCGCTTCTCCATCCAGGCTTTCACACCTTCCTTGTAGTCCCGCTCACGGGACATTGTGGCCAGCAGCGCCTCCGCGTCCCTGACCGAGCTGGCGGCATCGCGGTGGAGGTCGCGGTAGATCTGGCGCTTCGTCTCACGCGCGGAGCCCGGTGCCACGCTGGTCGCCAGCGCCCGGGCATAGGCCATCACCTCCTCCATCAGCCGATCTGCGGGCACAATTCGGTTCAGGAAGCCCATGGCCATTGCCTCCTCCGCCGTGAACACGCGGCTCGACAGCAGGATATCGTTGGCGTGGGTCAGGCCGATGATGCGGGGCAGCACCCACGACAGTCCGAACTCCGCCGGAAAATTGAACCGACCGTGGGCGGCGGTGAACTTCACGCCGGGCGCGCAAAACCTCAGGTCTGCAAAGGCGCTCAGTACCAGACCGATACCGGCCGCCGCGCCATTGATCGCCGCGATCACGGGTTTGCCGATCCCGAAATGATAGGCGAACGTCGCGTCGAACGCCGGATCCACGCCGTAGCCCGGCTCGGCGATATCCTCCGGGGTGCCGGCGTCATAGCCGCCCTTGGCCGAATGCCCCTCCAGCGCCTGCAGGTCAGCCCCCGCGCAGAAGGCGCTGCCCTCCGGGTCGCCGGTGACGATGATCACCCGCACAGCAGGGTCCTGGTCCGCCTCCCGCAGGATCCAGCGGTATTCGGTATGCATCCGCCCGGTCCAGGCATTGCGCCGTTTGGGTCTCGCCAGCGTGACCACCGCGATCCCGTCGGTAACGGCATATCGGGTTGCCTTGAGCTCCATAGCTCAGGCGTTCTCGAAGATCGCCGCGATGCCCTGGCCGCCGCCGATGCACATGGTCTCCAGGCCGTACTTGCCGTCGCGGCGCTTCAGTTCGCGCAGCAGGTTGGCCAGGATGCGGCCGCCGGTGGCGCCGATGGGATGACCCAGAGAAATCCCCGAACCGTTGACGTTCAACCGGTCGCGGTCGTCCCAGCCCCAACCCTTGAGGACGGCCAGAACCTGGGGCGCGAAGGCCTCGTTCAGTTCCACCAGGTCGATGTCGTTCCAGCCCATACCCGTGCGCGCGAACAGACGCTCCACCGCCGGGACCGGGCCGATGCCCATCCGCGAGGGCTCACAGCCCGCCGCCGCCCAGCTGACGAACCACGCCATGGGATCGAGGTTGAGCTCGGCCAATTTGTCCTCGGAAACCACGAGACAGGCCGAGGCCGCATCATTCTGCTGGCTGGCGTTACCCGCCGTGACCACCCCGCCCTTCTCGATGGCGCGCAGCTGACCCAGCGTTTCCGCCGTGGCGTCGGGACGGAAGCCTTCGTCCCGGTAGAAGATGATCGGGTCGCCCTTCTTTTGCTTCACCGACACCGGCACCAGCTCGTCGTCGAACTTGCCCGCCGCCCAGGCCGCCGTCGCACGCTGGTGGCTCATGGCGGCGTATTCGTCGCATTCCTCACGGCTGATCTGGTAGTCGCGGGCCAGGTTGTCGGCAGTTTCGATCATGCCAGAGATCACGCCGAAACGTTCAATCGGCTGGCTCATCACCCGGCCGCGCGTCAGCCGATCATGCATGGTCACCGAGCCCATCCGTGCGCCACCGCGCATGTCGGTGGTGTAGTACTCCACGTTGCTCATGCTCTCGACGCCGCCGGCGATCACCACGTCGGCCACGCCGGTCTGCACCATCATCGCCGCGTCGATCACCGCCTGCAGACCCGACCCGCAGCGACGATCCAGCTGATAGCCGGGAACGCTGATCGGCAGGCCGGCCGCCAGCGCCGACCAGCGGGCGATGCAGGGTGCCTCGCCCGAGCCGTAGCCCTGGGCGAAGATCACGTCGTCGATCCGCTCAGGATCGATCTTGGTGCGCGCCACGAGGTCCTTGAGCACAACCGCGCCCAGCTCACCGGCGGTCATGCTGGACAGCGCTCCCTGGAATTTTCCGACGGCGGTGCGGATCGGCGAGACGATGGCGGCGCGTTTCATTGTGGCGTTCTCCCGGAAGGTCTTTCCCGGTGATTGGAGCCGGGCGGCGGGCCGGTCAAGTCCGACGAACGCTACGCCACCCTGAAACGCAGGATGGACCCGTTCCAGCGTTCGTCGTCCAGATCCTGTTCGTCGACCTCTGGAGAAACCCCGGTGGCCACGCGCCGCCAGAAATCCAGAGGACCGACATTGGCCCGGACCACCGCGATTTCCCACTGCCCCGACCGGGGCGCGATCAGCTGGCGCGCGGCTTCGAAGCCCACCCCTGTGCGGCGATGCTTCCGGACGACGAAGAACTCGGCCATATCGAAGTCCGTGGGCTGGCTTGAGTGACTGAGGCCACTCAGCAGGGCGAAGCCGGCGAGATGGCCATTCGCGCGAATGAACCACGCCGAGCGATCCGGTTCAGTCCAGTAGCGGTCAAGCCGGGGATCGGACTCGAACTGGCCGGAGTCCAGAAGTTCACCGCGATCCTGGCCGACCCAGAACTCTGAGAAGTCATGAATGTAGAGCTGGAGCATCGCCTCCAGCGCGGGGCGGCGGTCTGGTTCTATGCTTTCAAGCCGGACGATTGCCATCCAGCGACATTCATCCGGACGACCGCGGCGTCAAGTGACGCCTCAAAAACGTCGCGATGATCCTGCGCCACGAAAAAGGGGCGACGTTGCCGCCGCCCCTCAGGTAGCAGGATCTTGTCGGCGCTTAGGCGCTGATCGAAGCCTGATCCACCTTGAAGCCCGGTCCCATCGTGGACGAGAGGCTGATCTTCTTGATGTAGGTGCCCTTGGCACCCGACGGCTTGGCCTTGTTAAGCGCATCGATCATCGCCTTGACGTTGATCAGCAGCGCTTCGTCAGTGAAGCTGGCCTTGCCGATACCGGCGTGGATGATGCCGGTCTTTTCGGTGCGGAACTCGATCGAGCCGCCCTTGGCGTCCTTAACGGCCTGGGCCACGTTGGGCGTCACGGTGCCGACGCGCGGGTTGGGCATCAGGCCGCGCGGGCCCAGCACCTTACCCAGACGACCCACCAGGGCCATCATGTCCGGCGTGGCGATCACGCGGTCGAATTCCATGAAGCCGCCCTGGATGCGCTCAACCAGCTCCTCGCCGCCGACAATGTCGGCACCGGCGGCGGTGGCTTCAGCGGCCTTGGCGTCCTTGGCGATGACCGCGACGCGAACGTCACGGCCGGTGCCGGAAGGCAACGCGACCACGCCGCGGACCTGCTGGTCAGCATGACGGGGATCGACACCCAGGTTGACAGCGATTTCGATGCTCTCGTCGAACTTGGCGTTGGCGTTGGCCTTCACCAGCTTGACGGCGGCATCGACAGCATGGGCAACGGTGGTGTCACCGGTCCAGGTCTTGGCGCGTTTGGCTTGCTTGCTCATAGGCTTAGGCCTCCACGATCTGCAGGCCCATCGAGAGCGCGGAGCCCTCGATGATCTTGGCGGCGGCCGCAACGTCGTTGGCGTTGAGGTCCTTCATTTTCTTTTCGGCGATCTCGATCAACTGGGCGCGGGTGATCTTGCCAACCACGTCGCGGCCGGGAAGCTTCGAGCCAGATTTCAGACCCATGGCCTGCTTGATGAAGAAGCTGGCGGGCGGAGTCTTGGTCACGAAGGTGAACGACTTGTCCTGATAAACCGTGATCACGGTCGGCAGGGGTGTACCCTTGGCTTCCTTTTCGGTGCGGGCATTGAACTCCTTGCAGAAGCCCATGATGTTGACGCCGCGCTGACCCAGCGCCGGCCCGATGGGCGGCGAAGGGGTGGCGGAGCCCGCAGGCACCTGCAGTTTGATATAGCCCAAGATTTTCTTGGCCATCTTTACTCCTCATGGCTCCGGAAGAGCCGGGTTGAGCCGTGGTGCGGGGTTACGGTGGCCGCCCCCTCCCACGGATTTGATGTCACGGTCGTGACAGCCGAACGGCACACCCGGACAGGGTGGATCGTACGAAGCCGGCGCATGTAACAGTATTGCAGGCTGCGAGCAACCGCAGGGCTAGCTCTTCTTCTGCGCCCAGAATTGGTACATGCGGCGGAAGGTGGCGGGCCGCATGATCTCGAATTTCTCCCAGGAATTGAGATCCAATCCCATCGGATCATGGGGAAACATCGCCCTGTAGTCCCTGCGCGTGTCTGCGAACGAGAACTGAAGGAAGCCCAGGAACGTAAGGTCGTTTTCCTCAAGCATGCGGCGCAGATCGTCAAAATTGAGCTCGTGCTCCTGCACATGCATCAGAAGATCGCGACACCCGCTGGTAGCATAGAAGTCTCGCGAGCCGACAGCCGGCACCCGCGCCGGGTCATCCTTCGGTCGTTCAATGATGGCCTGGCGGAACTCGCGCACGGTCTCCGGTGTGTAGGACCTGCCAAGCGCCTTGCCGGGCTTGAGATGTTCTCGCGCCAAAGCGCTGTAGAGACCAAGCGCCACAAAGCCGCCGGGCTTGGCCAGACGGCAAACGGCACGAGCACCCTCGAAGGGGTCGTTCAGGTGATGCAGCACGCCGGCCGACTGGACGATGTCAAATGGCCCGACACTGTCGCCCAGTTCCAGCAGATCGGCCTGTGCATAGGTGATGCGATCGGTCAGGCCCAGCTCACGGGTCTTGCGCTCTGCATAGGCCAGACTGGTGCGGCTGAGATCGACGGCCAGGGTATGTTTGGCCTGCAGCATAATTGTCGCAAGGATCGCGTGACGGCCCGTGCCGCAACCCGCGATGAAAACCGTTGGGTTCTTCGGCAGAGGTCGACCGGCAACTTCAGTCTGAAAAGCGCCGGGACCGGCGCGCCGCCATCGCGGATACGGATGGGCCTCGTACTGCGACTGCACCGCCTGGGATACCGCCCCCAGCACCTGGGTCAGGGTTGGAAGCGCAGCGGCAATAGCCTGCTCCTCGCGAACGTCAGCAATCTGCTCGCGCAGCACGGCCTGCACCGGGCCGGTCCAACCCTTGTTCAACAGCGCGTCGGCACCCGGCAGTTGCGCCAGCGGCCGGTAGCAGGCCAAAGACATCACCTGGTCCGGGGTCAGATCGTCAAGGCTCGCGGCCAGGACCTCAACCAACCGGGTCTCGGTCGCGTCCTCGGCCCAGGCGTGCTCGTTCAGGTGGCACTGGATCGCAATCCACGATTTGAGCGGAGCCAAGGCCTTCTCGGGGGCGGAGAACAGCAGGCTCCTGCGAGCCGCCGTCATCATGCGCTCCAGCCAGACCGGAAAAATCGGTGAGCTTTGCAGAAGCTCTGCCAGCAGCTCGTCGTTTGCCAGGTCCCTGACGCGAGTGGGAGTCGGAAAGGTCGCGCCAAGCACCCGCACCGCTTCCATCGCGAGGACTTCAGTCGCGCCCTGCCCGCTTCGAAAATCAAGAAGCAGATTTGCTCGCCTTACAGAAAAATCCTCAGCCACTGCGTCTACAAACCTGCGTTAGCTGACTTTCTCGACCTGACTGTATTCCAGTTCGACCGGTGTCGCGCGACCAAAGATGGACACCGTGACGCGCAGGCGCGTGCGCTCCTCATCGACCTGTTCCACCGAGCCATTGAAACTGGCGAATGGACCGTCGGTGACGCGAACCGTCTCGCCGATCTCGAACGATATGGTCGGCTTCGGCCGTTCCACGCCCTCTTCGATGGCGCCGATGATGCGTGAGACCTCCTTGTCGGAGACCGGGATCGGCTTTGAGCCCGACCCCAGGAAGCCTGTGACCTTCGGGGTGTTCTTGATCAGGTGGTAAGCTTCGTCCGAAAGCTCCATTTTCACCAGAACGTAGCCGGGAAAGAACTTGCGCTCGGAATTGACCTTCCGGCCACGCCGGATCTCGACCACGTCCTCGGTCGGCACCAGGATCTCGGAGAAGAAATCCTCCAGGCCGTGGTTCCTGGCCTGCTCACGAATGCTGTCGGCCACCTTCTTCTCGAAATTCGAATAGGCGTGAACGATGTACCACTTGTGGTGCGGATTGCCCTTGGGCGGGGCGACGGTTGCTGCTTCTGACATTTTTCTTCTTACCCGCCGGTCGCGACTCGAAGGAGCCACGTGATGGCAAAGCTCAGGATGGAATTGACGATCCAGAAGAACAGCGCGGCCAGAACCACCATGATCGCCACCATCACAGAGGTGATCCAGGTCTCGCTGCGGCTGGTCCAGGTAATCTTGCGGGCCTCGGCGCGAACTTCGCGGAAGAACTTCGGCGCATTCATCAGGTTCTGGATGAGGCCGGGGCCTTTTGCCACTGCCGCAGCGCCCCCCGAAGGCGCAGCCATGGCGGCGGCGGTCTTGGCGGCCCGGTCTCGGATCGCTTGCGGGGTCTTTCCCGGTTTCCTGGCCATGCGGCGCTTCAAACTCTCATCTGGAACGGCGGGGAACCCGTCGCTCCGGTTTATCCAGACGCAATCCGAACGGTGCGCCCGACACTATATAGGGTGGCAGGAGTGGAGGGACTCGAACCCACGACTTTCGGTTTTGGAGACCGACGCTCTACCAGCTGAGCTACACTCCTTTAGCACCCATGCCCCGACCCCGTTTCATCCGCTTTTCCAGGTCCGGGGGTGAAACCCGTCGTCCGCGCGCGGCGGCTAGAAAAACAGACTCCAACGATGTCGGGTAAGAGGCAGGCGTATGACGCAGGCTGCTCATGTTTTCAAGCCTCTTCGCCGACCCGGCCTGCATCCAAAGGCGTCTGTGGGCGTTGAGCTGGGATGCCCAAGTCCCACGATACGACCTACAATCGCGATGAAGACCTGAAACCCGGCTCCCCGCCTCGCATGGCGCAGGAACCCAGGGGCTCGGAACGTTCGTCACGTAGCCGGACAACGGCGACCGATCCGGTCACCGACGAACCAAGCGGCGGCCCACCGGCCCAGAACCAGGCGCAAACAGACCAGTCCGAAGGCGTGTCGAAGCGAAAATAGAAAGGCCGCCGGGGTTTCCCTCGGCGGCCTTGCTTTGAAGCTGTCATCCCGGCCATCAGAGCGGCGAAGCCGCGTCGGCCGAGCCGGGACCTGATTACTTGATGATCTTCGCCACGACGCCGGAGCCGACGGTGCGGCCACCCTCGCGG
>CAMCXF010000082.1 GCA_945883235.1 Phenylobacterium deserti
GGGGCCATCCGGACTTTGAATACACAGCCCAGTTCTGCCACCTCTACGACCAGAACTCGTTCGATCCGGCTTTCCAGTCGATGCCGCTGGAGGCCTTTGTACCGATGATGCGCCGGGTAATGGAAACCCCGAAGCACTCCATCTATCGCAAGGTTCAGGCGGCCTGACGGCAGTGCGGCACATCCTGGTCCTGGGGTTACTTGCGGCAGCAAGCGACGACCAGCGCGCAGGCGCAGGGCCCGGCGGATCGGGCTGCGGCGTTCAAGGCGGCCGGGTTTGCGGCCAAAGGCGGCCGGTATCTTGCCTGCGATCCTACTCAGGCGCTGGAGATCGAGATCCGCGATATGAACGGCGGCGGTCGCCCCGACGCCCTGATCACAGACGCCGGAATCGCGTGCTATGGGCGCGACGAGGTGGGTTTTTCAATCGTCACCAAGGACGCTGGCGGTGCCTGGCGCAAGCTGTTCGCAAGTCCGGGTTTCCCGACCTTTGAGACGACGCGCGGGGCCGGTGGGTGGCCTGACATCAAGATCGGCGGGCCGGGCCTCTGCCATCCGGTGATGCGGTGGAACGGCTCGGACTATCTGCGGATCCGCTGGAAGGCGGAGCAGCCGGGTGCCTGCGCAGGGCGGAAATAGCCCACGCCAGTCGGTGCCTCGCGACTACTGACCCTGACCGAGGGTGAAGCCCGCCTCACCGTCGAAGGTGCAGAGGTGTTCGGTCTTGATGAAGTCGACCCCCGCGACGACGGCCCGGCCGCTGAGGGCGACGATCTCGTTCAGGTCGATGGAGCCGCCGCCGTTCATGAACCGGCACCGCCAATGATCCGTGCAGAAGGTCTCCGGAATGCCGCCCGGCCAGACCTTGACCCCGCGATTGGTGATCATCTTCAGCTCCAGCGGTCCGCCCTCGATCCCCTTGAGCTTGGCGGCCAGGTCCTCGGCGCCGCCGCGCCACTGGACGAACAGATCCACGCCGACGGTCTGACGATCGGCAGGTGCCTTGCGGACCACGGGCGCAATTTCCAGCACGGCGTTGGCGCTGTAGCGAACGGGCGCAAGCTTCTGCGGTTCCTGGCCCAGACGACTGATGACCGCAGCAGCAAAGGCGCACGTTCCAACGGTCTGGCCGATGCCGGCCTCAGCACCGACGTCCCCGGTGTGGATCCCATCCTCGAGGGTTCGCAGCCAGGCATTGTGGACCCGCTGGGCGACGTCCGACTGACCCAGATGGTTCATCATCATCACGCCCGCCAGCAACAGGCCAGACGGGTTGGCGACATCCTGCCCGGCGATGTCGGGAGCCGACCCGTGGATGGCCTCGAACATGGAGACATGGGGGCCGATATTGGCTGATCCGGCCAGGCCGACCGAGCCTGCAATTTCGGCGGCCACGTCGGAGATGATGTCGCCGTAGAGGTTGGTAGTGACAATGACGTCGAAGTCTTCCGGCCGGGTTGCAAGCCGCGCCGTGCCGATATCCACGATCCAGTGATCCTGGACGATTTCGGGATACTCCTCACCGATCTCATTGAAGACCTGATGGAACAACCCGTCGGTCAGTTTCATGATGTTGTCTTTGGTAAAGCAACTCACCTTCGCCCGCCGGTTGGCGCGGGCATATTCGAAGGCGTAGCGCACGATCCGCTCGCAGCCGGGGCGGCTGACCAGTTTCAGGCATTGGTAGACCTCATCGGTCTGGCGATGCTCGATGCCCGCATAGAGGTCTTCCTCGTTCTCGCGCACGATCACCAGGTCCATGCCGGGGTGTTTCGTCGCGACGTAGGGCGCGTAGGCCGAACAGGGGCGCACGTTGGCGTAGAGCCCCAGCGTCTTGCGGATCGTCACATTCAGCGACTTCATGCCGCCGCCCTGGGGCGTGGTGATCGGGGCCTTGAAGAAGGCCCGGGCGCGTCGCAGCGTATCCCAGCCTTCCGGCGCGATGCCGGACGTGTGGCCCTGACGATAGAGCTGCTCGCCGATCTCCAGAGGCCGGATGTCCAGCCACGCACCCGCGGCGCGCAGGACGTCGAGTGCCGCGGTCATGATCTCGGGACCAATTCCATCGCCGTGGGCGACGGCGACGACCGGTGCTTCATTGAGTTCGGACGAGTGGTACATGCAGGGCTCCCGGGTTGCTGGTGCTCCAGTACGTCGTCAGGTCCGGCTATTGCGGTTGATTGTCATCATACCTATCATATGGCATGCATATCTTTGAGCGATCTAGATCCAATATGATCAATCTTGAACTGAACCTCGTCCGCAGTTTTGTGGCCATCGCCGAGGTGCGCAGCTTCACCCGGGCCGGCGAGCGGCTGGGTCGCTCACAGTCGGCGATCAGCCTGCAGATCCGGCGGCTGGAGGATCAGATCGGACTGCGCCTGCTGTCGCGCGATCCCCGGCATGTGGTGCTGACCGCGGACGGCGAGGCCTTCCTGCCGCAGGCGCGGCGCCTGCTGCGGCTTAACGACGAGATCCTGTCCGGCCTGACCGGCGGGGACGTCGAGGGCGAAGTCCGGCTGGGCGCGCCGGAGGACTTCGCCACGGTTCACCTGCCGGAGATTCTGGGCGAGTTCACGCGGGCGAACCCCAAGGCCACCCTGGCCGTGACCTGTGATCTGACGCTCAATCTGCTGGAGCAACTGCGGGACGGGGCACTGGACCTGGCGTTGGTCAAGCGCGAGCCGTTGGGGCCGGACGTGGGCGTCCGGGTCTGGCGTGAGCCGCTCGTCTGGGTGGGGGCCGACGAAAGTCTGGTCGAAATGGATGGACCGCTGCCTCTGGTGGTGGCACCCAGCCCCTGTGTTTACCGCAAGCGGGCGATCACGGCATTGGACGGTCAGAGGCGCGCCTGGCGGTGCGCCTACACCAGCCCGTCGCTGGCGGGGCAACAGGCGGCGTTGCGGGCCGGCCTGGGCATCACCGTTCTGCCCAGCGAGATGGTGCCGCCTGATCTGGTGAGGCTGGGTCCCAAACAGGGTCTGCCCGCGCTCGCCGACACCGAAATCGCGTTGATGCGGGCGTCCACGGCTGTGCCGATGGCGGCGGAAAGGCTGGCTGAATTCATTCTCACATCGCTCGACCGGCAACACAGCCTGGCCGAAGATCAGCGCCACTCATCACGACCATGATCAAATTGCATCGCCGCCACACTGGCAAGCGACGGCGGTCGTGCCTAACTCCCTGACTGCGGACCGGGCCCCTCTGACGATCAACCTTGATCGTGATGTCGGACTGCAAACGACGCGCTCGGGGTCCGGTCCAGCTTCCCCCCAATGTAGCCTCCCGGGCTTCGGGCGCGTCACCACCCGGAGGAGCACATGAATCAAGACCGAGTCTGGCGTTTGCAGAACCATCATCGGTGGCTGGAGCAACGCCTGAGGGAAGAGAGCCGCCGACCAAACCCGGACGCCTTCATCATCCAGGACCTGAAGCGCAAGAAACTGCTGGTGAAGGACGAGTTGTTCCTCGCCGAAAGCCATATAGCACCGGCCTGGCGCGAGCTGGAACGCGCCTGACCCGATACTGCGGGGGCCCTCCAGGGGGCCCCTGATCGTGTCTTCCAGAATACTCCACACGCATTCCGCTGCTGCACCTCGTGCTCGGCCCACCGCTTGGTGAGCTTCGAAGCGTCCGGGATCGCATGCGCTGACACCACTTCCGAGCGTGAGGTGAGGCTCCGGATGAGTCCGATGCCTTCGCTCAAACACACGAAACGTGAGACGTGATTATGGAACTGCTTGCCGACGTCCTGACCAGTGATTTCCTCGGCAAGCCTGCCTGGCTCTGGTTAGTCTTCATGGGTCTCGTCGGCGCGCTGCTGGCCTTCGACCTCGGCGTTCTCAACAAGTCGGACAAGGCAATCGGTGTCGCCGAGAGTCTGAAGCTCTCGGCGTTCTATATCGCGGTCGCGGTCGCTTTCGGGGCCTGGGTCTGGTTGTCCATGGGGCCGACCTCGGGCATGCAGTACTTCACGGGTTATGCCCTGGAGAAGGCGCTCTCGATCGACAACGTCTTCGTAATTTCGATCATCTTCGGCTATTTCGCGATCCCGCCGCAATACCAGTATCGGGCGCTCCTCTGGGGCATCCTCGCCGTGCTGGTCATGCGCGGCATCATGATCGCGGCCGGTGCGGCCCTCGTCCAGGAGTACGAGTGGGTGCTCTATATCTTCGGTGCCTTCCTGATCGCCACGGGCATCAAGATGCTGGTCATGAAAGAGCAGGAGCAGGACGTATCCAAGAATCCTGTCGTGCGGTTCCTGTCCAAACGCATGCGGATCACCGACGCGTTGCACGGCGAGCGCTTCTTCGTCCGCCAGCCCGACCCCACGACCGGCAAGATCGTGCGCTTTGCGACGCCGCTGTTCCTGGCGCTGGTGATGATCAACATCGCCGATCTGGTGTTCGCGGTGGATTCGGTGCCGGCGATCTTCGCCATCACGACCGACACCTACATCGTCTACACCGCCAACATCATGGCGATCCTGGGCCTGCGCGCCCTCTACTTCGCGCTCTCCGCCCTGGTCCATCGCTTCGAGTATCTGAAGTACGCGCTGGCCGTCGTGCTGGTCTTCATCGGCATCAAGATCTTCTGGAACCAGATCATCGGCAAGGTCGACCCCGCGATCTCGCTGGGCGTGACCCTCTCGATCATCGCGGCCGGCATTGTGTTCTCGTTGTGGAAGACCCGCGGGGCTGATCCCGCCGCGCAGAACTGATCGGGGTTTTTAGCGAAAGCCTTGAGCCTCAGATCGGCGTGTCCCAGAAAATCTGCTCGATACTGAGCTCGAACAGCCGGGCGATGCGGAAGGCCAGCGGCAAGCTGGGGTCGTACTTGCCGGTCTCGATGGCGTTGACGCTCTGGCGTGAGACGTCGAGACGTTGGGCGAGGTCCGCCTGAGACCAGTGCCGCTCAGCGCGAAGCACCTTGAGGCGGTTGTTCATCGGAACTTCCGCGCGGCCAGCGGTAGCATCAAGCCGAGTTGGACAAAGAACGCGACCGGGACCACCCACATCCAGACGTTGGGCGCCTTGCCGAAGGTCTCAAGAAAGCCCCAGACCGTAGCTTCGCACATTGTCAGCGCCCCACTCCAGATCAGCGCGGTGCGGATCATTTCCCGCATCACCTCATCGGTCTCCTCCCGAAGGAATTGACCCGGGATCAGAAATATCCCGACGATAGGTAGCGCCGGCGCGAGGGCAATCGCGCCGCCTCCGCCACCCGCCGCTTTGCGAGGAAGGTAAGGGAGCGCACCGCCCTACCCGAACTGCGGCGGCAACCGTCGCGCGGTCCAGTCGGTCGCCTGCTGATAGGCGTGGCCCAGCTGCAGGCAGGCGCGTTCGGCATTGATCGGGGCCACGATCTGGAAGCCGATGGGCAGGCCCTGTTCTCCGAACCCGGCCGGAACGGCCAGCGCCGGGCAGCCGGTCATGGTGATGAGGAACGTCCCCTTCTGCCACTCATGGTAGGTTTCCATACCTTGGCCGGCGATCTCTTTCGGCCAGTTGTCCTTCACATCGAACGGGAAGACCTGGGCGCTGGGCGCAATCAGGTAGTCGTAGCGCTGGAACAGCTGCCGGACGGCTTCGTACCACTGGCTGCGCACCACCGAGGCCGCACTGATGTCGAAGGCCGAGAGCTTCAGACCGCTTTCGACCTCAAAGATCGCTTCCGGCTTCATTTGCGCCCGGCGAACGGGGTCGTTGTAGAGATCGCGGATGTTGCCCCCGGCCAGCCAGGCGCGCAGGACAAGCAGGGCGCGCCAGACAGGCTCAAGTTCGACGCCGACCGACGCGTCCTCGACCACACAGCCCAGGGACTCAAAGGTCTTCAACGCCGCTCGGCAGACGTCCAGCACGCCCGGCTCGCAGGGCGTGAAGCCGCCAAAATCGCCCAGCCAGCCGATCCGCTTGCCCTGCATGTCCGCCGAGAGCTCCCCGGTGAGATCGAGACGTGGCCCTTCCATCGACAGCGGCACCCGATCGTCGCGTCCCGCCTGAACGCCTAACAGCATCGCCAGGTCTGGGACCGTGCGTGCCATGGGACCGGCCACAGTCATCCCCGGCGTCCAGACATCCCCGCCCTCGGCCGGAATCCGCCCGAAGCCAGGACGGAAACCCAGCACATTGTTCCAGGCCGCCGGATTGCGCAGGCTACCGCCAAAGTCGCTGCCGTCCGCGAGCGGCGCCATCCTGAGCGCCAGCGCCACGGCCGCCCCGCCGCTGCTGCCACCGGCGGATCGGGTCAGGTCGTAGGGATTTCGGGTCAGGCCGTAGACCTGATTGTAGGTATGAGACCCCAGTCCGAACTCCGGCGAGTTGGTCTTGCCGATCAAGATGGCGCCGGCGTTCCGGATCCGCTCGACCATCAGGCTGTCCGCCGTCGGCACAAAGTTGCGGAAGATCGGAGAGCCGCGCGTCGAGACGATCCCCTTCACCGGCGCCAGATCCTTCACGGCGTGTGGAAAGCCGTGCATCGGACCCAGGACCTGCCCGTTGGCCAGCTGGGCGTCGCGCTCGCGGGCCTGGGCCAGCAATTCCTCGCGGGGCTGCAGGGCGACGATGGCGTTCACCGCGGGGTTATGGCGATCGATGTGGTCGAGGTAGGCCGTCATCACCTCGACGCAGGAGGCGCGGCGCGACCGGATCGCCTGGGCCAGTTGGACGGCGTCCAGTTTGACGAGATCGGGCATGGCCATGTCTCCGTCCCCGTTAGTCGCCCCAGACCCTGAAATGCTTCGACAGCTTCAGTCCCTGGCGCTGGTAGTGCGAACCCTGGTCGCCGTAGAGCCGCGCCGGGCGTTCGGTCAGCGGTTCATAGACCAGACGGGCCACCGTCTGGCCGTCCTCCAGGATGAAGGGGGTTTCATGGCTGCGGACTTCCAGCACGCCTTTTGAGCCCTTGCCATGGGCCTCGTCGGTGCCGAACCCGGGGTCGAAGAAGCCCGCGTAATGGACCCGGAATTCGCCCACCGACGGATCAATGGGGGTCATTTCGGCGGCCTCCATCACCGGGATCTCCACGGCGCCCTTGGAGGCCAGGATGTAGAATTCGCCGGGGTCCAGCAGCAGCTGACCATTGCGCGGATACAGCGGCTCCCAGAAATCGCGGGGGTCGTGGCCGTCCACGTGGTCCAGGTCGACGACGCCGGCATGGCGGCGGCCGCGGAAACCTGCGATCTCGCCGGTCAGGTCGACGCCGACGCTCTCGGTACGAAGGCGGGGCGGCGATCCAGCCTTCAGGCGCAGCTGGTTCAGACGCGTGCCCGAGCGCACCAGCACCGAGAAGGTCTGCGGCGCGATCTCCATGTAGATCGGGCCGTCATACCCCTCGCGGACGTCATCGAAGGTATCGCCATAGTCCGACAGCAGGCGGACAAACACATCGACCCGGCCGCTGGAACTCTTGGGGTTGGCCCGGGCAGAGATGCCGTCCGGCAGCTTCAGCCGTTCCTGCAACTCGGCGATGTAGACGCAGCCGCGCTCCAGCACCGCGCCCCGGGTGAGGTCCAGCTCGTGCATGGCCACTTCGGCGATCCGGTCGCGCACCGTGCCATGCCTGGGAAGGAACGAGGCCCGCACCCGCCAGCAGCGACCCGCCAGCCTAAGGTCAAGGCTGGCCGGCTGCACCTGATCGGCGTCGAACGGCGTCGCCGACGTGATCGCGCCCTGTTCGATCAGGGCGTCGATGGACTGGCAGGGCAGGATGCCCGGGAGGGGGAATACGCTCATGGGCGGCGGAGCCTTAGCGGAGAATGCGGACGTGGCAAGGGCTCTGCGCACATCCACTGGCCACAAAGCGGACCTTGACGGGCCTGCCCCTGCCCGTCATGCCGCAGGCCGCATCTGATGGAGGCTGTCATGGCGGAAGATCCGCGCAATTGGGAACCCGAGACCCAGGCGGTGCGAGGCGGCCTGATGCGCACGCCGCACGGCGAAATCTCCGAGGCGCTGTTTCTGACCCAGAGCTTTGCTTATGACAGCGCCCAGGCTGCGGATGACCGGTTCGCGGGCGGGCCGGGGTTTATCTATCAGCGCTTCGGCAACCCCACGACGCAGATGTTCGAGGACCGTCTGGCGCTGATGGAGGGCGCCGAGCAGTGCAAGGCGACCGCGTCCGGCATGGCGGCGGTGCAGCTGTCGCTGATGGGGCTGTTGCGGGCCGGCGACCACCTGATTGCGGGCCGGGCGCTGTTCGGGTCGTGTCGCTGGATCATCTCGGAATGGCTGCCCCGCTTTGGGGTGGAAACCACCTATGTGGACGCCACCGACCTTGAAGCCTGGAAAAACGCCGTCCGGCCCAACACCAAGGTCTTTCTGGTGGAGAGCCCGGCCAATCCGCTGCTCGAAGTCACCGCCATCGGCGCTGTGGCCGACATCGCCCATGCCGCCGGGGCCAAGCTGATCGTCGACAATGTGTTTGCGACGCCGATCTTCCAGAAGCCGCTGGAACTGGGCGCTGACATCGTCGTCTATTCGGCGACCAAGCATATCGACGGCCAGGGCCGGGTGCTGGGCGGGGCGATCCTGGGGGCCAACGAGTTGATGAACCAGGCCTACAAGGACATGCATCGCCACACCGGCCCGGCGCTGTCGCCGTTCAACGCCTGGGTGCTGCTCAAGGGTC
Source organism: Phenylobacterium deserti (assembly GCA_945883235.1). Classification (GTDB taxonomy): domain Bacteria; phylum Pseudomonadota; class Alphaproteobacteria; order Caulobacterales; family Caulobacteraceae; genus Phenylobacterium; species Phenylobacterium deserti_A. Next base: position 8,628 of record CAMCXF010000082.1, read on the forward strand.
TGGAAACGCTGGACCTGCGCGTGCGTCGCCAGACGGAAACGGCCGGCCGCGTCGCCGACGCCATCGCTGCGCATTCCCGCGTGAAACAGACGATTTATCCCGGCCGTCCGGATCATCCGCAGGCGGCCCTGATCGCCAACCAGATGACCGGCGGCGGCAATGTCATCGCCTTTGACCTGGGCGATCGCGCCTCGGCCTGGCGGTTCCTGGACGCCCTTCAGATCGTCGACATTTCCAACAACCTCGGCGACGCCAAGTCGATGGCCACCCACCCCTGCACCACGACCCACCGCTCGATGCCCGAGGCCGAACGCCTGGAGATCGGCCTGACCGAAGGCTGGGTGCGGATGAGCGTCGGCCTCGAAGGGCCAGGCGATCTGGTGCGGGACGTGTCGCGGGCGCTGGACGGCGCTTAGGCTCGCACCAGCGCCTCCGGTGCCACGGCATACAGCCGGCTGCAGAACTCGCAGGTGACGTGTATCTTGCCGTCGGGCTCGACCATGTCTTCGCGCTCGGCGGCCTCAAAGGACTTCAGCACAGACTCGATGCGCTCCTGGCTGCACCGGCAGACCGCCGCCAGCATCCGGGGGTCAAACACCCGCACCCCATCCTCGTGGAACAGCCGGAACAAAAGCTGGTTTGAGGTGAGTTCCGGATCGACAAGCTCGTCCTCGCCGATGGTCTCGAAGAACGCCTGGGTACGCCGCCAGGCTTCCAGCGTCGAGCCGCGCGCCTCGTCGTCGGCGATGTACTGGATCAGCACGCCACCGGCCCGGCACAGGCCGTCGGACTGGCTGACCGCAAGGCGCACACGGGTGGGCGTTTGTTCCGACTGGGCGAAATACTGCTCGGCGCAGAGGGCCAGGGTCTCGCCCTCGATGGCGGTCATACCCTGATAGCGGTCCATCTCGGGACCCTGATCGACTGTCATCATGAACACACCGTCGCCCAGCAGGGTCTTTGCGCCGGGGCGCAGAAATCCCGTGGAGACCGCTGCCACCTCATCGGCCTCGAACCGGCAATAGCCGCGCAACGCGCCCGTGGTCTCATAGTCGGCCACCAGATAGCGAACCGGACCCGCCCCGCGCGCCTCGACGATCAGGCGACCCTCGAACTTGAGGTTTGACCCCACCAGGGCGGCCAGTGCGCAGGCCTCGCCCAGCAGATTAGCCACCGGCTCGGGGTAATCGTGGGCGCGCAGGATGGTGTCGATGGCTGGACCCAGGCGCGCGATGCGACCGCGCACGGGCTCACCTTCGATCTGGAAGGCGCCAACCAGGTCATCGTGGGGATCAGGCATTTCGGACATGGGGCGCTATATGGGGCTTGAGCGTGAGATTGCCAGCGCCTCAGATCGCCCCGAAGCACCAGGCCAGGATCGACTTCTGGGCGTGGATGCGGTTTTCGGCCTCGTCCCAGATCAGGCTCTGCGGGCCGTCCATCACCGCGTCGGTGACTTCCTCGCC
>CAMCXF010000083.1 GCA_945883235.1 Phenylobacterium deserti
CGGCGTCGGACCGCTCATGGCGGCGATCAGAGCCTGATCGCCCCCTAGTCATCGACAGCAAAATCTCAGCTCAACGGCGGAACTCGATCGGTCAAACTCCACCGGGCTAACCAAGCAGAGACCAGGACTCGCGTTTTTCCACGGCCTCGTTCGGTCCGCGCCCTCTATCCTACCGGCTCCAGCGGGGCCTGGTTCAGCGCCTCGCGATAGTTCCGGTGGAAGTGGTGCAGCGCCGGTTCGTTGCGGCCGAAGATGACCGCCTTCAGCTGGCCGCTCTCGGCCGTGCGCTGCTGCAGGGCGCCCATCACATAGTCTTCCTGCTCGATGGTGCTCTTGAAGACCTCGAACGAGCCTTGCAGGCTCGGACCGCGGCGCTCGTGGTCGTAGACGGCCTGCGGGTCGACGTCGGCGGCATCCCGCGCCGCCGCCTGGGTGGCTGTCTCGGGCGAGAAGTAGAAACTGACCTGGGTGATCGAGCGACCCGGACTGGCGGGGTCGGGATAAATGCGGATCAGCGTTGCGCTTTCCGTGCTGCAGATCAGCTGGATATTGGGGAACAGATGATACAGCACGAACGTGCTCCCGGCGATCTCCCACTCGGACTCCGGCAGCGACCGCAGCCTGTCGATGCCGCGGCTGGCAGTGACAAAGCGGTGGTGCCGTCCGAACTCCTTGAAGTGCAGGTTGTTGCCGTAGAACACGCGGCCCAGCGTGTCCTTGTGCAGCTTTCCGAAGTGGTAGGTCTCGCCAAACGTATCGTTGGCGAACTTCCAGTTCAGGTCGCCGGGGATAGGCGTCGCGCCGGCGAAGCCATGACCCGCCAGGCCGTAGGACGCCAGTTCCGTCGAGAGCTCCGCGCCCAGCAGGTCGTCGACATCGAGATGGCCATCGGCCTGGGGATGGACCCAGAGCAGGCCGTCGCGCTCAACCGCCGGCAGGGCGATGAGGCCGTGGCACGACTTGTCGATGGTGCCGAAGTGATCCTCGTTGGGGATGGCGATCAGGTCGCCGGTGTTAGCGTAGCTCCAGTTGTGGAAGGGGCACATGAAGATCGACTGCTTGCCGCGCGGCTCGCTTGCCACCTTCACCGCCCGATGGCGGCAGGCATTGAGGAAGGCGCGGAAGACGCCGTGCTTGTCGCGCGTCGCGAGCAAGGGCGTGCCGAAGTCGTCCATCGTGAAGAACGTGCCCGGCTCGGGCAGGTCCTGGGACAGGCCGATGAGCTGGGGGTGGTTGCGGAAGAACGCCTCCCACTCCTTCGCCGCCTGATCGGGGCACACATAGGCGGCCGTGGGCACACGGTATTGCACGCCGGCGTCGACGTTCCGGCCCTCGTCGAGCTGCTGCATAAGCTCCTTGAGGATCTCGACCTGGAGGTCGTGTCTCATATTGTGATCTCTCTGCTGACTTGGGGGACGAGCGGATTGGCGATGGCGCTCCGCACGAGGCGGAATATGGCGGCGATGGATTGCGGGGGCTCGGCTTCGGGCGGCGCGCGACGGCTGGAAACCTGGACGCCCTCGTTGACCAGCATCAGCATGGCCGCCAGGTCTTCGGCCAGCGGCAGCGCCGCGCCGGCGCTCCGCAGGCTGGTCTGGAAGACGTGCTGCACGCGATCCAGATGCCGCCCGGCCCGGGCCGCGAGGTCCTCGTCGACGCCGGACATCTCGAGCACCGTGTTCACCAGCAGGCAGCCCCACTGGCGTTTCGCGCCCCGCCCACCCGGGAAGTCGCCCTCGAAAAAACCCTGCAGCGCATCGACCGGCCGCCGCTGGGCGGAGGCGCGCTCCAGCAGGTCCAGCGTGTGCTGGGCGAAAAGGTCGAGACAGGTGATGAACAAGCTGCGTTTGTCGGTGAACGCGGCGTAGAAGCTGCTGCGTCCGATGCCCATGGCGGCCAACAGGTCGGTCAGCGAGCTGGCCTGATAGCCTTTGCGCCAGAACAGCCTCAACGCCTTGTCCACGGCAATGGACCGATCGAACTCCGGTGAACGCGTCATGCTTGCATACTGGACCGCTTGGTCCAGTATGCAAGCCGAAACGGCTCCTCCTCCCGCCATCCCACCCGAGCAATGGACAAGACCATGACCAAGCCCGTCTGCCTCATCCTTGGCGCCGGCGCCGGCATCGGCGGCAACGTGGCCAAGCGCTTCGCGCGCGACGGCTATCATGCCTGTCTCGCGCGCCGCAGCGACAAGGCCGGACTGGACAGGGTGGTGTCCGACATCGAGGCCGAGGGCGGCTCCGCCAACGGTTACATCATCAATGCGGTCGACGAAGGCAGCATCGAGCAACTGGTGACCGACATCGAGACCAATGTCGGCCCGATCAAGGTCGCCGTGTTCAATCTGGGTGCCCAGATCGGCGACCGGGGCCTGGCGAGCACCTCGCTCAAGGCCTTCGAGATGGGCTGGCGGATGGCCACCCTGGGGCTCTTCCGCCTGGCGCAGGTGCTGATCCCCTACATGGAGGCGCGCGGCTCAGGAGTCCTGCTGGTCACGTCGGCCACGTCCGCGATGCGCGGCAATGCGGGCCAGCACTCGCACGCCGCGGCCATCGGCGGGCGGCGCATGCTGTGCCAGTCGCTGAACGCGCAATACGCCGGCAAGGGCATCCACCTCGCGCATATCGTGGTCGACGGCGCCGTCGACGCGCCGGACACGCTGGGCAAGCTGCTCGGTCCCGAGCGCTTCCAGGCGCTGCGGGAGCGCAAGGGCCTGGAGCACGACGGGCTGATCCTGCCCGCCGAGGTCGCGGACACCTACTTCCACCTGGCGCACCAGCATCGTTCGGCCTGGACTTTCGAGCTTGACCTGCGCGCCTACTCCGACCTGGCCTGGTGGAACCACGCCGGCAGCCCGGATCTCAAATAGGCCGCCGCGGCCGTATCTGGAAACATCTTGCCGTTAAACTGACAGCACGTACGGCACGTTGGGAAACCTTTGGCTCGGTGGCTGCACCCGCGCTTCCCTTCATTCCGCAGCAAAAGTTCGCGCCGTCAAAGCCCGGGACCAAACACCTAGGAACGGCTCGGAGAGGGTTGCGGCGAGAAGCGGGCCACTAGGTCATACGCCTCGCCGGGGAAAGTCAGGCGCACATGTGTGATCCGGTCCTCGCCGCGCCAGGTTTGCCGCTCAAGAACCAGACAGGCGGCCGTGGGTTCGATCTCGAGGACGGCCGAGGTCGCCCTCGTCACGTTGGCGGCGGCTATCCGATGTTCGGCTTCTGTCCAGGGAACGTGACCCAGCAACCAGCTACCCGGGGCGGTGCGGGCAAAGGATGCGCCGTATCGGAATGAATGCGCGACGATTTTGTGAACCAAGGTCCAGTTTGTCCTCATTTGGATCGAATGTTGCGAAGTTCGGTTCAAATTTTTGCACTGAAAAGGCATAATCTGGTTTTCTTCGATCAGTTCTCGAAATTGTAGGACGGGCTGGAATCGCCAGCTATTTGGGCACTTCGTGGTTCAGTTGCCGGGCCCGCAGGCGCGACGTCTTCGTTCGCCAGCATGGATGGATCGCGTCGTCGCCAATTCCTGATCCCCCCTCTGAGCCGGCGGCACAGCCGCGCCACCGGGCGCGGGCCGGAGAATCGCCGATTTGGTAGACTCCGATGGCCGCGCCTGCGCCCAGGCACGTTTCTGAAACTTTCGGCAGATTTGAGGGCGCGGCCGATGTGGAGCGTACCTATGTAAGTCGCTGCAATTGACCCGAGGTTTCGATGTACCTGAAAGCACAATGGATCCAGGCTGCCGGCGCGCTCGCCCTGTTGCTTGCAGCTCCGGCGGCGATTGCAGCCGAAGTCACCGTTGATCTCGTCACAAAGCGGGAGCGGCTCGAAGTCAGCCCCGGCCGCTACGACACCGTGATAACCCTGAACAGTAGTCTACCGGGCCCGATCCTGCGCTTTCGGGAAGGCGATACCGTTACCGTCAACCTGAAAAACCAACTGCCGGAAATGACCGCAATTCACTGGCATGGCCTGTTGATCCCCGGGCACCATGATGGCGCGCCCGGCTTTAACGGCTTTAACGGCGTGCAGGCGGGCGAAACGTACCAGTACAAGTTCACGCTGCGTCAGTCCGGCACCTATTGGTACCACAGCCACGCATCCACCCAGGAACAGGCGGGCCAGTATGGCGCCCTCATCATCGATCCGAAGGATGGGCCCGACGTCGCGGTTGATCGCGAGCACGTGATCCTGCTGACCGATCATACGCCGGAGAACCCAGAGCGCATTGCCCGCAATCTGAAGGCCGATCCGGGCTACTACAATTGGAACAAGCGCACCTTCACCGAGTTACTGCGCGATGCTTCCAAGTTCGGACTGGGCAAGACCCTCGCCGACCGCGCCGAATGGGGTCGGATGCGGATGGACGTCACCGATATCGCGGACGTCGGCAACTATACGCTGCTGGCCAACGGCCTTCCGACCGTCAGAAAGCCATTCTTCGAGGTGAAAAAGGGCGAGAAAGTCCGCCTACGCTTCATCAACGGCTCAGCAATGAGCTTCATGGACGTGCGAATTCCAGGACTGACCATGACGGTGATAGCAGCCGACGGCCGGATGGTGGAGCCCGTCAAGGTCGACGAGTTCCGCATGGGCGTCGCCGAAACCTATGACGTTCTGGTCGAACCCACAGAAGACCGCGCCTGGCCACTTTGGGTCGAGACGATTGACCGCCGCGCCAACCTCCTCGCCGTCCTGGGACCGCGCGCCGACATGACGGTAGAGGCCCCGGGCTCCCGGCCCAGACAGGTCCTGATGCTGGGCGAGATGGGGCACGGCATGGCGATGGATGGCGTAAGTCCCGATCCGCACGCGGGCCACACCATGGCGATACCGGACAGCGACACTGAAATCCTCAACGCCGCCGCCGCCCGCCAACCGAACGCCGTGCCAGACCTGTCCGGCATGCGGATGGCGCAGGCTGGCCCGGCCTGCACGCCGGAACACGCCGCAATGGGCCATTGCAAGATGCCCGCGCCAGCGACAGCCCCCGCCTGTACGCCCGAGCATGCGGCGATGGGTCACTGCAAGATGCCGGATCCCGCCCCGGCTTCGGCATGTACGCCGGAGCATGCCGCAATGGGCCATTGCAAGATACCCGCACCGGCGGCAGCCCCCGCCTGCACGCCGGAACACGCCGCAATGGGCCACTGCACGCTGACCCCCGGGTCGCAGCGCACGGGCGATCGGATCGGCTCCGCCGTCCCCGCCGCGCCCGTGCCTGGAGGCACGCCCTTCCCGCGCGTCGACTATGGCTACGGTGCTGACCCGATGGCCGGCATGGACCACAGCAAGATGGATCATGGTGCCGAACTGGGCCGTGAGGGCGATACTGATGGCTCCGGCCGGGTCTTCGGTTGGGCGTCGGGCGCTCCCTACGGTGCCCGCGTACTCTCAATACGCGACCTCGTTGCAGCCGCACCCGGCAAGGATTCCCGTGCCCCGACGCGCGACATCGTCATCCGCATAACCGGCAACATGGAACGCTACATGTGGTCGCTGAACGGCAAACCCTTCGGAGAGGCTCCTCCGGTGGATGTCCAACTCGGCGAGCGCGTCCGGATCACCTTTGTCAACGAGACGATGATGGCCCACCCGATGCACCTGCATGGCATGTTCTTCGAGGTGGAAAATGGCAGTCCGGCGGACCGGATGCCGGAAAAGAACGTCATCGCGGTGGCACCGGGCCGGACCCAATCAGTCATTCTCACAGCAAACGAGCCTGGAGAGTGGCCGCTTCACTGTCACCTGCTGTTCCACATGGACTCAGGGATGATGAAAAAATTGGTTGTCGCGAACGTCCTTTCGGCTGCGGTGGGTGCTTCGGGCGCCGATCACGCGCACCCGGGGCATTGATCCATGCGCTTGCTTGCCGTCGCAGCCATTCTCGTCGCATTTCCCGCTGCTGCGGAGGAATCCAGGGCGCTGGGCGCGCCACCCGGCAGGATCAGCCAACAGATGGCTGAGCACGCACACGGCGATCGCGTCTATACCTTCACCCAGGCGCAGGCCGATTTCAGCCGCCAGAGCGGCTCCAATGTCTTCAACTGGGATGCCGAAGGGTGGGTCGGTGGAGACATCCGCAAGTTCTGGTGGAAAACCGAAGGCGAACACAGTGGCCATGAGCTCGAGAAGGCCGAGATCCAGGGTCTCTATAGCCACAACGTGTGGACCTTTTTCGACGCTCAGGCCGGCATCCGCGCCGATGTCGAGCCGGATGCGCGCGCCTATGCTGTGGTCGGGGTGCAAGGTCTAGCACCCGGACTTCTGGAGACCGAACTTCACGCCTATCTCGGCTTTGAAGGCGACGTTTCGATACGCCTGAAGCAGTCGGTCGACGTTCGTCTAACCAATCGCTTCGTTCTGGAGCCGCATTTCGAAACCGATTTCTATTTGACCGATGCGCCCGCGCGGCACATCGGCTCCGGGTTCTCGAACGTGGAAGCCGGCATCGAGGCTCGCTACGAGGTCACCCGCAAGTTCGCGCCCACGCTCGCCATAATCTATGAGAGCCGTCTCGGGGAAACCGCTCGCCTCGGTCGAAGGGCCGGGGAAGACGCCGGTGGATGGTCGGTTCGCGCTGGCCTGCGCACCTGGTTCTGAAAGGGCAGGCCCGACTGCAGCGGAATGGCTGACTGAGGAATCGGCTCGCGCGCTACGCAAAGCTCGGGACACGTCGGCTCAAACTCGGCGGCGAAACAATGATCCCGAAGAACACCACGCCAACGATCCTGGCGACTACCGCATCCCTCATGCTGGCCACATAGGCGCAAGCCCACGCCAAGCTGGTGGGGTCAACCCCGGTGGCCGACACCACGATGGGCGGCGCGCTAGGTTCGCTATACGCCCGGACGGCGGCCATGGCCGATGTGCTGGATAATCTCGCGCCTTTGATCTCGCCTTGGGCCACCGCCCCTCGCCGAGGCCGTCGTCGGTCAGGTGTGGCTGGACTTGGCCGCTTGGGCGCACCCGACAACGATCAGCAGCGCGGGTGCGGTCGCGAGCAGTCGGCGCCTGGAGAGCTGGTGATGCGCCATTACGTTCCCTCCCGCGGCCAAGTCCCCCCACCCCCGACGCGGCGCAACCGCGACCCCGCGTGGCACCGACCTGGCGGGCGTTCTGAGGGATACCAAGCCGTCGCGCGTATAGGAGTTGAACGTCGTGCCGCTCCGGATGGATGGACCCGCGCGAAACCCTGGAGGAGCCAGATATGAGACTTGCCTGTTTTGCCACCGTGGCCGCGCTGATCGCTGGCCCAGCCTTCGCCCAGCACGCCGGCCACTCCATGTCCGCCAAGGACCATGCCGCGATGCCGACGAGCCCTGCCAATGACACGGTCCAGGGGACTGGCGTCGTGAAAGGTGTCAACGCCAAGGGGGGAACCGTGACCCTGCAACACGGTCCGATCGCGTCGCTGAAATGGCCGGCCATGACCATGACCTTCAAGGCTTCTGCAACCGTGCTGAAGTCCGCCAAGACCGGACAAAAGGTCAAGTTCACCCTGAAACCCAAGAGCAACGAGATCGTGGCTCTGCAATCGAATTAAGAGATATGAACCCGCTGCTTTCGCGGCGAGACATATCTTACGGTCGGTGAGGCTGCGGGAGGGACAACTCGATGCGAGAAGATCTGGATCAGTTGATGGCGCAGTTGGCGGCGGGTGGCACCCACCGGTCTCTGGACGGTCTCGAGCACACCGTGATGAACGCTGTCCGGCGGCACCGTGAGGATCGAAGCTCCGCAAGGGCGCTCGCGCCGATCCGCTTGGCCTCGGTGAGCCTTGCTCTGGCGATCGGTGCCACCGCCGGCGGCATGGCGGCGGCGACCACACTCCTCGAGCCACGCCAGCTCAGCCCTTTCTCGACAGAAGCGCACCTGGCACCCTCCACCCTTCTGGACGGTGGGCGGTGAGCCAGACCCGGAGCCTTCTGCTGACGATTGTCCTCTCAGCACTGGCTGCGGCTGCAGGTGCCTGGGGTGGATCGCAGTACGTCGTCCAGAGGATGCATCACGCAACGTCGCTTCATCAGACGATGCATGAGGAGCTCGATCTGACGCGAGATCAGGATCAGCGGATCGACGGGCTGGAGCGGGACTATGCCGTCCGGCGTCATGCTTTGGAGGCGGAAATGCGCGCGGCGAACGCCGACCTCGCGAAAGCCATCCAGGCGGAACACACCTATTCGACGGCCGTGCAACAGGCGATCGACCGGTCCCACCGTGCGATGAGCGAACTCCAGAAACAGAGCATCCTTCACGTGCTCGCCATGCGCCAGGTGCTGACCTCCCAGCAGACCGCACGGTTTGACGACACAGTCGTAAAGGCCCTCACCGAAGATCCTTCGTGAGCGCGGCGACCGAGCACTCCGACTCCGACCTGGCGGCTGCGGCTGCGGCCGGAGACGACCGCGCCTATTCCACCCTCGTGACGCGGCACAAGAACGGGTTGTACCGCCTGCTACGGCGCTATCTGGGGAACGACGACGAAGCCTACGAAGCGGTGCAAGAAGCGTTCATCGCGGCATGGAGCGCACTGCACCGTTATGATCCCGCCAGGCCCTTCGGCGCCTGGCTGCGAACCATCGCTATCAACAAGGCGCGTGACCGGGGTCGCCGCATCGCCGTACGTCGGTTGATCTTCGGAAATCAGCCTTTTGAAGACAGCGCAGCGCAGTCCAGCGTGGATCCCGCCGTTGCTGTCGACGAGGCGATCGTCAACAGCGAAAGGCTTGCCGACCTTGATCGGGCCATTGCCCGGTTGCCGTCGGCGCTGCGGGCACCCTTGATCCTGACGGCCCTCGAAGGCCGCTCGCAGGCGGAAGCCGGCGCGATCCTGGGTCTCTCGGCCAAGAGTGTGGAGACCCGCACCTATCGGGCCCGCAAGATCCTGGCCACAGTCCTCGGTCCGCGTTTCAGCTGAGTGCGCCAGTCTGGTTTCGAGGCCGCGGAACGGAGCGGGGGCGAAGGCGTAGCCCATTCAGGAGAAGTTCAGCCCCGCAGTTGAATTGTCCGGGCGAGGGACCTGAAACAGACGCCAGCGCGCCAGCACACTGGCCGGAGATGCAGATGATGAAGTTCTTGTTTGCGCAGAGACCGTAGCGCTGTTGGCACCCGCCGCAACATCGTGCCTGAAGAGTACCACCGCAGCGCCCACCGGGAGCGTCGCCAGTTCCACCGGCGCGACAACGCGCACATGTCCTTGGCGGGCTGGCCGACCGCCTCGCGAGCATCGACGACCTGGGCCGAGGAGAAGTGGCCAGTCGCGGCGGGTCGGAGACGGCAGGGGGTCGAGCGCTCCATCCCACGCGAAACCCGGAGACAGGTTGCCCCCCGACTACACCCACGCCCGCAATGATCACGACATCGAAGTCCGGGGCGACCGAGGTCGTCCAGTCAAACTGCTTGAGCGCATAGTGCAGGTCGGACACGAGCAGCAGCTTCAAAATTCAGCGTCCCGTCAGAAGCTTTGAGGCACGATCCCTGAACCGCGCCGGATAGCAGGCCCAGCCAAGGTTGCGGACTATCCCGGCAGTTCGGACCGGGTGCCGCAGTTTGGCGCAATGCCGGCCATTCTGCTCATTTTTTGGTGCCCAAAAGGCTTCGGTGCATAGCGTCTCAACGCCCGCTCTGGCCGTCGTCAACGCGGATACAGGCCCCCGTCACGACCTCGGAGGCCGGCGAGACCAGAAACAGCAAGGTTGAGTCCAGCTGGGCCGGATCACCGATCCGCTTGCGTGGAAAATGCTGCGAGATGTCGCCGATCCGCGACAGCATCCCGTCCATCATTTCGGACGAGAATGCCCCCGGCGCGATGGCATTGACGTTGATCCTGG
>CAMCXF010000084.1 GCA_945883235.1 Phenylobacterium deserti
CAAGACCCTTCTGCGCAAAGCCGCAGAGCGCACCGTCGAGGCCACCTGGCGACGCATCGGCAAACTCCTTGACCACTTCTCAGCCGACGAATGCGCCAACTACCTCGTCAACTCCGGATATGCTGCAACTTGATCCGGTCACGCTCTAAACTAAGCGCAAAGCTTTCCATGGCATCAGGTGGATCGTCGAGGTTCGCCTCGAGCCAACTTTTTGCGCGGACACGATTGGTCCGCGCAATACCGGAAGAATACCGGGGGACCATGGGACGTCTGGCGCTGAACGGTATGGAACGTCGGGTAGAGCCGCGCGAAGCGGTAAGGCAGCCTGTTCGCGTCTACTACGGGGAAAAACTCGGTCTCTGGGCCGACTGCGAGTTGCGCGACCTCAGCGCGAGCGGTGCCAAGGTCCACCTGTCGTCGATATACAAATTGCCGCCGCGCTTCATCCTGTTGCTGCACCAGACCGGTGTCGCCTATGAGGTCGTGCTGAAGTGGCGACGCGGTGACCTGGCTGGTCTTTCCTTCGAGGAGCGTCACGACCTGGAAACCACGCAGGAAACACACTTGGTGAACATCCGCGAGGCCTGGATCGGTCTTCGTCCCGCGCAGTAGATCAGAACAGACCTACAGGAAGCCCAGATTCCGGCTCTGGAAGCCGCCTAACCGCGGGAAGATGACATCAAGCTCGGACTCTGACGCCCCGAACCATCGACCAAGCGTGGCACCATATTGATCCACCGAAGTGGTCGGGATCTGAAAGCCGGTGATATTGTCCGGATTGTTGAACCCACCGACATCCGGCCCGATTGTCGGAAACTGGCCGTAGATGTCCTGCCCTTTGACTGCGCCGCCCATAATGAAGTGGTGCCCGCCCCAGGCGTGGTCAGTGCCGTCACCGTTGGTGGTGATCGTGCGCGAGAAATCCGAGGCGGTAAACGTGGTCACCTGCGCACGACGATCCAGTCCGCCGACATTGGCGAGCGCGCCGTCGAAGTAGGCAAAGGCGTGCGCCACCTTGGCCAGCAGGTTGGACTGCGTCGTGTTCTGGAAATCGTGGGTGTCCCAGCCCCCAAGGCTGACGAAGAACACCTGGCGGCGCACACCCAGTCCAGGTGCAGCGGCGATCATCCGCGCCACGGTCTGGAGTTGCAGTGCCAATGAGTTGGTCTCGACCTGCGTGGTGATCGGGTTGGTGTAGGCTGGTGCCGTCTGAATTCCAGTGACGATCCCTTGCGTGAACGCCGTATTTACATTGGTGGCAGCCGACAGAGACCGGGCCACCAGGGTCGAATAGTCGGCGGCAAAATTGTTCGTGAGATTGGTATCTGTGATCAGGTCGCGAACGCGCGACGGTGCCAATGAGGAACCGAACAGACTGTTACCCTGCTGTCCCGTGATCACCACAGCGGGCTGGGTGCCGGTGGACAACTGGTACTGCACAATCGACTGACCCGACAGGAACACAGCGTTACCGGCGGTCGAGATCGCCGTGAACAGGGTGTTGCCGCCGTTCATCCCCGCCATCAGGTCGGCAAAACGCCCACCCCAGCCGGTTCTTGCGCCCTCGGTCGACAGGGCCTGCCAGGTCGACTGCTGGTCATTGTGCGAGAACAGGCTTGCCGGCACAGGCACGGACCTGGCCTGGTACTGAACCTTGCTCGTCGGCTGGATCAGGGTGCCTACGTTGGCCAGGACGGCCAGCCGGCCCTGATTGTACAAAGACTGCATCGGGCTCAGGAACGGATGCAGTGCAAACGTCCGCGAGGCCGCATTGGTGCCCGCCGGAACTGCCTGTGGCGTCCTGGGCGTAATCGGCAGCACGCCGCCCCAGGCCTCGGGCGTATTCGCGGCCGCCACGCGACCAGTGGTCGAACTGGTCTGGCCGACGGGCGTTGGTGCCGTGCCGACCGGCATCAGCGCGATGGGATCGTTGCCTGTATTGCGCGTGTTGAAGTAGCGCCCCCAGCTGTCCGTATCCGTCGCCAGGACCATGTTGTGAGCGTCGTTGCCCCCGAACAGAAAGACGCACACAAGCGCCTTGTAGTCAGAGACCGACTGGCCGGCCGCAGAGCCAGCCGCCGCCAGCTGCATCGCAAAGGGCGCACCTACGCCGAGCACTGACATGGCACCGCCAAGGCGCAGCAGATGACGGCGATCCATCGTTCCGCTCATCGCTGCACCATATATTCAGAAGAGGCCATGGTCATGTAGATCGCCAGTTTGGCCCGGTTGGTCAGTGCGGCGGTCTGGGATCCCGTCGTCGGGATGGCGACGGCGTTCACGGCTTCGATGATGCGTGTCCTCATGGTCGACGACATCTGGCCGCTCATCAGCAGCAGGTTGACCCGATCAACCAGGGCATTGGCATCGTTGGCGACTGCGATCTCGGACGCATAGTTGGCGCGCACATCCCTCAGGCCGTTGGCCGTGGCACCAATTCCAAGATCGATCGTGGTCTGCATGGTGTTGACGTAGCCCGCGACCGTCACCTCATCGGCAATCTGCAGCTCGGGCGCGACCATCCCCGCGTTACCGATACGGGTATTCGGCGGCGAATAGCCGGGCCGGAAAAAATTGAACACGGAGGGCGACGTCAGCGCTGTCTGGCCAAGCGAGGTATTGGCGCTGGTTGACCCGATGCGCCAATCGCCCGTATCGGACGCCGCCCCGAAGGCACGCATCCAGCTGCTCATCCTCAGGAGAGGCTCACGGATTTTTCCGGCGCTGGCGGAGATCGGCAGGGTGCGCGCTTCGGTGTCCAGCAGGATCGCCCGCACCACCGCGCTCATATCGCCGCGGACGCCTCGGCCGTTGTTGTTGAACACCCCGGCCACGCGACTGATGTAGGCGGGGCTCGGGTTGCTGGTCACAAGGCGCTGGATCAGCTGCCGCGAGATAAACGGGCCAACGTTGGGATGGTTGAACAGGGTGTCGAGGGCAATCTTGAGGTCGCCGGCGGGATTGGGTGTGGAGGACGCCGGGATGCTGACCCCCAGAAACGTCTTGGCGCTGAGCGAATGAAACGCGGGATAAGGGATCATCGAGCGGGTGGTCGCATCGGTCGGCAGGTTTCGCCCGCCGAAGGTCGTATTGGTCGGATTGGGCGAATAGTAGCTGTAACCGGTGAACACCTTCGCCAGGCCCGCGATGTCGTCCGTGGTGTAGCTGGGCAGGGGCCGGCCCAGGTTGTCCGTCCTGGTCGTGCCGTCCTGGTTCAGCTGCACGAGCCCGATGGTCATCAATTGCATCACCTCCCGGGCATAGTTTTCGTCGGGATTGCGGCCTGTGACCGGGTCCTCCTTCTGATTGCCCAGCCAGGTCAGGTAGACCCCCATCATCGGGTGCAAGGTCACCTGTTCGAGAAGCGTCCGGAAATTGCCAAACGCGTTATCGCCAAGCATGTCGTAATAGGAACCAGCGCCCAGTTCCCTGACGTTGGTGTCGGTGAGCGAAATCACGAAAATCTCGGACAACGCCAGCTTCATGCGCTCCCGAAGCTGGTCCTGATCCGTCGCCGCGTGCTTCCAGAAACTCCAGTAGACATCCGAGGCCTGAAGCTGAAATCCCGGGTTTATCGCGCGCTGGGCGGTCAATCGGGCCGCCAGGTCATCCTGGTGCGTTGACGACTGCGGCGTCGTCATCTGCTCGTCTAGCCACTGCGAATATCCTCTGGAACGCACCAGGCTGATGGACGCATCCGTCGGACCGAAGGTCGTCTGTGTGAGGAAGCGCGCCGCCTCTGCGGCGCTTGGCGGTGCAGAACTGCCCCCGTCCGTCCCCCGCGCGCCGCTGCAGGCCACGAGCGCCAGGACGGCCAGAACCGTCAGACAGCGCGCGAGGATGCGTGGCCTTGAAACTCTCACGTCATGCACCCTCTCGAAGTTCAAGTTTGGCGGATCGCGCTGATGTTGTTTACTGCATGAACCCTGACGCCGAAGTGTTACAGAATCTTTCGCACATGCTGCCAGTATCTTCGTAGCCGAAGGTTCATTGAGTAGGCCGTGAAAAGCGGTAAGGTTGCCAAATCAGGGGGTGGTTATGGCCACATTTACCGCCGGCACTCTCGGCATTGATTTCGACATTCTTGACCTGGGCCCGCTGGCGTCTGGCTTGACCACCAGCATGACTGAAACGTCGCAGGAAATCCGTTCCAACGGCGTCATCACGCAGTTTTTCGGGACCGGTTTCCAGTACGCTGGCAGCGGGCCGCCTGTCAGCGGGACGATCAACCGGATCGTGGTGGCATCCGATGCTGGCCTGGCCTACGACATCACCGGTCTGGCGCTCTCGGCGGCGACGTTTCGAGGCTGGGTCGTGGCTGGTGATAACGCCGCCGCCAAGGCCGGAATCTTCGTCGGGGCAGACTCTTTCGTCGGGTCGTCCCTGGACGATCTGATTCGCGGGTTTGCCGGAGCCGACACCCTGGCCACCGGCGCTGGTGCCGACTTCGCCGATGGCGGCGACGGAAACGATCAGGTTTTTGCCGGCTTGGGCAATGACACCATCGTCGATCCCGGCGGGGCAAACTATCTGCGCGGCGATGAGGGCGATGACACCGTTGTCGGTGGGGCCAACTTCGACGACATCAACGGCAACATGGGCAATGACACGGTCTCGGGCGGTCCTGGCGACGACTGGGTCGTCGGCGGCAAGGACAATGACATTGTGTTCGGCGACGACGGCGGCGACCTCGTCTACGGCAACCTTGGTGACGACAGCTGCAATGGCGGCAATGGCAACGACACCGTGCGCGGTGGCCAGGGCAACGATACGCTGAGCGGGGGTGCCGGCGCTGACTTCGTCTCCGGAGACCGGGGTGACGACACCATGACCGGTGGCCTGGGCGCGGACATCTTCCACTCCTCCAGCGACGCTGGCATCGATCGGGTTCTGGACTTCAATCTGGCCGAGGGGGATCGGGTTCAGCTGGATCCGGGCACCACGTTCAGTATGTCACAGGTCGGAGCCGACACGGTCGTGCAGATGTCGGCAGGTCAGGTGGTCCTGGTAGGTATATCGATGTCAGCCCTGACCGCCGGAAGCGTATTTGTGGGCTGACTTCAAGAGCCCTTTTGTGCCCAAGCCGGATCGCAGGCGCGCCAACCGTTACAAAGTGAAATGGCTTCGTTTCGCCAAAAACAATGGCTCGAAACCCAATTTTAAATTGTCACTCGCCGGCGGCCAGAGCCTTGCGCACCATCACGGCTGCTGACGCATCCTGGACACAGGCAATAGCAAGGCCAGCCGCCACGGCCGCAAACTCGAACTTCTTCATTTCAGTGTTCCCAGGGTTGGTCGCCGCACATTGTCGGCGTCCAATCGAATTGACCCGACCCGGGTTCGCACGTTCGCTGTTGCACGCAATAGGAACGGCCCGTCTAATTTCCCCTCTGAAGGCGATCGCCCAGCGGGTCCGGCTCCCGCCCCTCAACACAATTTCAGGTCGGGAGCGTCTAGCTATCCCCCTTAAGTGCCATCTAGATGCTGGCTGCATAGCAAGTCGGGGGAGGCGCTGATGTTTTCTGGATTTTCCGGTGTGATGGGGACCGTGTCCCAGTACCCGCTGATCAGCCTGTCATTTTTTCTGGTGCTCTTCGTGGCGGCCGTCGCGGTATTTTCCAGGAAGAACGCATCGAAGTCCTTCGGGGCTTTAGCTCGCGTCTTCTGGTCGATCGTCTCAACCCCCTTCGAATTCCTGCGAGACGCCCTGTCCATCATTCGCGGCGCCAGCGCATCGGAGGAAGACTACAAGAATACCCGAGAGTTCACGCTCTTTCGGATGAGCCGGATCCTGTATTTTGGGATGTTCATCGCCGCGATCCTGATCCTGTCTGCGGGCATTACCGGTAGCGTCATCTCCCTCTACCCGAAGGCGGAAATCGACGCCTCCGACGCTCTTAAGAAGCAAGTCGTCGACACGAACGCGAAGATCGTCGCCATAAACCAGTCAATCGTCGAAGCGTCGAAACCCACGTATCGGCAAGGGCTGCAGACCGCGCTCCAAAAGGCGTCGTCCGAGGCTTCGGCCAAGCAGGCGAAACTGGTCGCGATCCAGGAGTCGCAGGTCTTCACCGGGGGGATCCTCGATCAGGTCGGCACTGCCATCGACGCAGCCGGCGTTGACCAGGTGATGCAGGGCCTCGACATCTACATGAGTGACTGCCCGGCCGGCCCCTCCTGGAACAGCTTCACAGCCCAGGCTTGTGAGCAATTCAAGGCTTATGTGATCACGTTTGCTGCGGCCAAGAAGGACGAGATTGCGGCCCAGGACGCCGTAGGCACGGCGCAGCAGACGCTCGCTCAGGCGGACTCGGTGGTGGCGGACGGCAATCAGCGGGTGACAGAACTCAAGACCTCACTCATCTCTCTGGACGCCCAGATCAAGGCGAGTCCGATGTCGACGGGCTCGTGGATATGGCCCCACGTGATGGCTGCTATCGCCTTGGCGTTTGGCACGATCTGGTGGTTGATCCTTGTCGTCTGGGGAAGCGCCATCACGCTCGACGTGCTGAATTGGGCCATCCTGATGATGCGCTCACTTGAGGTGAACGCTCTCGGAAGGCTCAAGCATTCAGAAGCGGAATACGAGTCGTAAGCCAGTCTCCCCGGCGGGACACACCCCGCCTTAAATCCCAGGGTGATGCGAGCCATGGGGCCTCGGCTCGGATCTCGAATTCACGGGGCCATGGGGACGAGACGTGGGGTCACGACCTGCTTCTGTTCCGGTCTTCGCTATACCCCCGAAACGTCGATTGCACCGCCCGGATGAGGGCCTTCGACTTTTGACGTGGTGCCGCTCGTTCGGACAGGTTGGCGGCGGCAAGGACAATGACATTGTGTTTGGCGACGACGGCGGCGACCTCGTCTATGGCAACCTCGGCGACGACAGCTGCAATGGCGGCAATGGCAACGACACCGTGCGCGGTGGCCAGGGCAACGACACGCTGAGCGGGGGTGCCGGCGCGGACTTCGTCTCAGGCGACCGCGGCGACGACACCATGACCGGTGGCCTGGGCGCGGACATCTTCCACTCCTCCAGCGACGCCGGCATAGATCGGGTTCTGGACTTCAATCTGGCCGAGGGGGATCGGGTTCAGCTGGATCCGGGCACCAGCTTCAGTATGTCTCAGGTCGGAGCCGGCACGGTCGTGACCATGAGCGCCGACTCAGTCATCTTGGTAGGCGTGTTATTGGGCACCCTAACTGCGGGGAGCGTGTTTGTGGGTTAGGTGCCCAGGACTATTGGTACCCGTAAAACCAAAAATTCCTTTGGGTGCGTCGCCGCGGGGATCGAATGTACTTACTTGAGCTGATGCACAACGAGCTTGCGAAGATATTTTCCGTACTCGCTTTTGCCCTGAAACTCGGCCGATGTCATCAGTTCGGACTGATCAATCCAGCCGTTTTCGAAGGCGATTTCCTCTAGACAGCCGATCCGCAGGCCCTGGCGCTGCTCATAGGTTCGGATCAGTTCGCCGGCCTGGATCAGGCTGTCGTGGGTGCCTGCATCCTCCCAGGCGAAGCCGCGGCCCAGCATCTCCACGTGCAACTCGCCTTGCTGGAGATAGAGATCGTTGAGGGCGGTGATTTCGAGTTCGCCTCGCGCCGAGCGTGCCAGAGTCTTGGCCATCGCGCTGGCGCGGCCGTCGTAGAAATAGAGGCCTGTGACAGCGAGGTTGGACTTCGGCTTGGCCGGCTTTTCCTCGATGGATAGCGCCCCGTTGTCCGGCGACATTTCCACCACACCGTATCGCTCAGGGTCGTGCACCGGATAGCCGAACACCGTCGCGCCCTCCTTTCGCGCGTCGGCCGACTTCAGCATCTGCACGAAATTCTGCCCGAAGAAGATGTTGTCGCCCAGGATCAGCACGCTGGGCTCGCCGCCGACAAAGTCCTCACCCAGCAGATAGGCCTCGGCCAGACCGCCCGGCGTGGGCTGGATCACGTATTCAAACCGCACGCCGAAGCGCGAGCCGTCGCCCAGCAGGCGCACAAACCCGGCCTGATCCTCGGCGGTGGTGATGATCAGGATCTCGCGCACGCCGGCCAGGAACAGCACCGACAGCGGATAATAGATCATCGGCTTGTCGTAGACCGGCAGGAGTTGCTTGGAGACTGCGATGGTCAGCGGATGCAGGCGCGTGCCTGCCCCCCCCGCCAGAACGATACCCTTTCTCGTGGTTTGGGGCGTCATGCCGTCACCAGGCCAAGGCGCTCGGACTGGAAGCCGCGCTCGCGGATGCGCTCGACCCAGCTGTAGTTGTCCACGTACCAGCGCACGGTGTCCTCCAGCCCCTCGCCCAGCGCCCGGCGGGGCGTCCACCCCAGCTCGTTCGCCAGCTTCGAAGCATCGATCGAATAACGGAAGTCATGGCCCGGTCGGTCGATCACATAGGCGATCTTGTCAGCGTGCGGTGTATTGGCCGGTGCCATCTTGTCGAGGTGGGCGCAGATGATGTTGATCACCTCCAGGTTCCGCTTCGTCGCATCGCCACCGATACAATAGGTCTCCCCCAGACGGCCCTTGGCCAGCACCAGCAGCAGGGCGTCGGCGTGGTCGTCCACATGCAGCCAGTCGCGAACCTGGCGACCGTCGCCATAGACCGGGATCGACTTTCCCTCCAGCGCCCGGGTGATCACCGTCGGGATCAGCTTTTCCGGAAACTGATAAGGGCCGTAGTTATTGGAACAGTTGGTCAGTACCATCGGCAGGCCAAACGTGCGGTGCCAGGCGCGGACCAGATGATCGGCGGCGGCCTTCGAAGCAGAGTAGGGTGAGTTGGGGTCGTAGGGCGTCTCTTCGGTGAAGTCTCCGTCCTCGCCCAGTGCGCCAAACACCTCGTCCGTGGAGACGTGGTGAAAGCGGAAGGCTTCCTTTTGGGTACCTTCCAGCTTGCTCCAGTAGGCGCGGCTTACTTCCAGCAACACGGCCGTGCCCATCACATTCGACTGCACGAAGTCCAGTGGCCCCTCGATGGCGCGGTCGTTGTGGCTTTCAGCGGCCAGGTGCATCACCGCATCCGGCTGATGCCTGTCGAATACCGCCTCAAGCGCAGGACGGTCGCATATATTCACCTGCTCGAAGGCATAGCTGGCGTTGGTGGCCACGCCCTCCACGTTTTCCAGGTTGGCCGAATAGGTCAACACGTCGACGTTCACCACCTGGTGTCCATCCGCAATCGCCCGGCGCACGACAGCAGACCCGATGAACCCGGCTCCGCCTGTAATCAACAGCTTCAAAAGCGCCCCCAAGAGCGAGAGAAAATGACGGCCCCACTTACTATGAACCACCCTGCATTCAAGGTCGCAGATCATGCGTAGCCAGCGAAGGCACCTGACAGATCATCACGGCAAGCGAAATCAAGAATGGACCAATTCTGACAACAAAGTGTTCCTTTTTGTGGACAAACAACCCGTTGGTGATGCTAACTGAGGCGATGGACGGCAACCTGATCGTACTGCTCATTCTGCTGGCTGTGGCGACCCTCGTCGGCCT
>CAMCXF010000085.1 GCA_945883235.1 Phenylobacterium deserti
TTCGCCACCTCGCCGCGCTCGGTGACGCGGTCACAGGCGCCGCTACCTCAATCAACCCCGACGGCGACATCGCCGCCGAGGTCGAGGAACTGCGCCAGACGGCCCTGCTAATTGCCAAGATCAACGCCCTGCAGGCCCCGGTCCCCGAACCGGTTCCGACACCCCTGCCGCGAAGACGGGGCCGCACGTGGGGTCCGTCGGGATAGGGCGCGCCGGCGTGCAACGTTATCGGCCACAGTGGCGACGCAGCATCCCAACCCCGACGCCCCGTCGGGGGTCCCGGTCTTTCGTTTCACGAAAACCGGGATGACAAACTGTGGGTGGGTGACGACCCCGGCCCGTTCCGGCGCCTTTCTGCGTCTTCTGCGATAAACCTTCCCCCGGAGCGTGACAGCCTGGAGTGGATACCGGTTCAGGCGCCCGTCACGCTCTAAATGTATGAAAGCGAGCCTGTTTATCCGTTTCAGATGATTCCATCTGAAACGGACAGGCTCTAGCCCGCAAAAAAGAAGGCCCGCCGGTTTCCCGGCGGGCCAGTGCGACAGAAGCTCAAGGTTCAGAGCTGCTGGGAGCTTGGGTTACTGCTTGGCGAGCGTCGTCGCGCCGCCAGCCTTGGCCATGACCTTGGCGTTGCAGTCAGAAAGCTTGGTGTCGTCAAAGGTCTTGAAGCCGGCGAACGAGGTCACCGGACCGACCTTGTCGGCGATCGTTTTGCAGGCCGCGACCGAATAGGTCTGCGACTTGGCGATGGCGACGCAGGCGTCGGCTTCGCAGTTGAAGATGGCGCCGCCGGCGATGAACTTGGTCTTGGCGGCGATCGGGGCTGACAGCTTGGCGGTGATGGTGTCGGCGGCGAAGGCCGAACCGGCAGACAAGGTGATCAGGGCGGCGCAAGCCGCAATCAGTTGGAGCTTCATTGAGCCCTCCTGCGTTTCGGGGAGTATCGGCGTCAAGGATTTGAGTACCGGCCCGGTCCGCTGCGTTTTGGGTCGCTTCGGGTATCCCCACCCTTGGCGCGCCTCGAACTGAACAACGCTAAGATAACAGTGTTAAGATCAAATCTGCAACAGCGATTTGCGAACTATAGCTATGCGGGAATGCAGACCTGATCTGCGGATGCGCAGGGCCGTTTCGACGCCGCGCGGGGCAGCGTTCATATCTCGTCAATCATGTTGAGCGTTCCGTGGCTTTGACATATGGCAACCGCCCGAACCTGACCGGAAAGGGATTGGGGCGGCTCAACCATCGCTCAGGACCTTGCATCCATGGCCAATGCCAAGACGCCGAAGGCAGACCGGCCAAGGCGTTCATTCCTGCAATCGCTGATCTACGGGATGCTGGTGCTCGGCGTCTGGGGGATCATCTTTGCCGTCGCGTTCTTCGCTGTGTTCGCGACCGACCTGCCGGACACGTCGCAACTCTACAATGCCCAGCGCCAGCCGTCGGTCTCGTATCTTGATCGTTCAGGCGGGCTGTTGGCCGTGAGGGGCAGCCAGGCGGCTGCGCAGGTCGATCTGGACAAGCTGCCGGCCTATGTGCCCAAGGCCTTTATCGCCATCGAGGACCGCTGGTATTACTGGCATTTTGGCTTCAACCCCTGGGGCATCGCGCGCAGCCAGATCTACAACATGCAGCATCGCGGCGAGGGCGGTCCGTTGCGCGGCGGGTCGACCATCACCCAGCAGCTGGCGCGCAACCTGTTCCTGGACCTGAACCAGAATTATCGCCGCAAGGCCCAGGAGTTGATCCTGGCCGTCTGGCTGGAAGCCAAATTCTCAAAGAAGCAGATCCTCGAGCTCTATCTGAACCGCGTCTATTTCGGTGCCGGGGCCTATGGCATCGAGGCGGCATCGCAGCGCTATTTCGGCAAGCCCGCCCAGCAGCTGACCCTTGGCGAGAGCGCGCTGCTGGCCGGTGTAATGAAGGGGCCGTCGCGGTACTCGCCCGTCGCCTCAACCGACCGGGCGGCGCGGCGCGCGACCATTGTGCTGAACGAGATGGTCGAGGCCCGCTTCATAACCCCGGCCGAGCGGGACGCGGCGATCCGGGTCAAGGTACGGGTCAATCCGGTGCTGGCCAACCAGAGGGCGCAGTACTTCACCGATTGGGTGGACGATCAGGTCCGTGCGCTGGTGGGCGAGCCCGCCGAAGACCTGATCGTCGAGACCACGCTCGACCTACCGCTGCAGGCCAGCGCCGAGCAGGCGATCCAGCGCGGCGTGACTGCCGGGGCCGGTCAGGGTGTGGAGCAAGGCGCATTGGTCTCGCTGGACGGCGAGGGTCGCATCCGCGCCTACGTCGGCGGCACCAACTATCTGCAATCCCAGTTCGATCGGGCCACGACCGCGCGCCGACAGGCCGGCTCGGCCTTCAAGCCTTTCGTCTATCTGACCGCCATGGAGGCGGGGCGCACACCAGATACGCCCGTCCTGGATGAGCCGATCAAGATCGGAACCTGGGAGCCCAAGAACTACACCGGCCAGTTCCTGGGGGCGATCACCCTGCGTACCGCATTGGCCCAGTCTGTGAATACGGTCGCGGCGCGGTTAACCGACGAACTGGGGGCCTCGAACGTCGCCGCAACTGCGCGACGACTGGGCATCACCTCGCCGATCCAGCAGGACCCGTCCATGGCACTGGGTGCCGTCGAAGTCAGTCCGCTGGAGATGGCGCAGGCCTATGTCCCGTTCTCCAACGGCGGCGTGTTCGCCAGGGGCTACGGGATCGAGCGCATCCGCACGTCCAAGGGCCGCGTCCTCTATGATCGCGGCGTCGATCGGGGGCCCCGACAAGCGGTGATCAGCCAGCCGGCCCTGGCCTATATGATCAGCATGATGCGCGGCGTGATCACAGGGGGCACCGGCACCCGTGCCAACGTGCCGGGCTTTGACCTGGCGGGCAAAACCGGCACCACCAGCGACTACCGCGACGCCTGGTTCGTCGGCTACACGGGCGGTTTCGTGACCGCCGTCTGGGTGGGCAAGGACGACAACAAGCCCATGAAGCGGGTAACCGGTGGCTCCGCGCCGGCCGGGATCTGGAAAGACTATATGACCGCGGCGCTGCCCCGGCTGAAGGTGCAGCCCATCCCTGGCGGTGTGTTGCCCGAAACCCCGCCCGAGGGCCCGATCGACCAGATCCTGGAGGGTGTCACCGAGTTCTTCACGGGCGACCGGGACGAGCCCCCGCCACCGTCGGAATTCGACCGCCCGTCGCGCGAACGCCCCCGGCAGGAACCGACGTTCTGATCTCAGCGTCCGAAGGCGTGCAACCGCGCACCTTCGGACCGGAGCCAGGCGCGGTGACGCCGCTCGTCTCCGATCAGGCCGCGGACATGGGCCCAGAAGCGGGGGCCGTGGTTCAGTTCCAGCAAGTGGGCGCACTCGTGGGCGGCGACGTAGTCGGCCACCTCGAACGGTGCGAGGGCGAGGCGCCAGGAGTAACGGATGACGCCCGGCGTCCCGTACTGGCCCGGCTTGCAGGACCCCCACCTAGACTTTGCGTCGGCCACGGACACCTTTGGCATCGTCACACCCAGGCGTGCCGCATAGTGAGCGGTGCGCTCCACCAGCACCTCGCCGGCCTTCCTGCGGATCACTAGCATGACAGCGCGGGCGTAGCCTTCGCCATCGCCCATCGCTGCGATCCTGGGCGTCGAGCCGTCCTCAGGCTCGATCCAACGGGCGCGGCCGGTTCCCGTTTCCAGACGCACGGGCCGCCCGAACACCTCGATCAGTTGGCCGGGATTGAGCGGTGTAGTGTCAGGAAGCTCCGCCAGACGTGCCGTTATCCAGTCGACGCGCGCTCGGGCGAAGGCAGCAGCTTCAGGCAAACGACGAGGCGAAGGGGCGGTGGCAACGATCTCGCGCCGTGTGCGATCCAGCCGCAGCGAAACGCGCCGGGCTCGCGCATTGACCTTCAGGCGAACCACCGCGCCGGACACATCCAGTTGATCACCGTCGCGTAGGGGGGTCTGAAAGAGACTCACCCCACAAATCTACGGCGTCATCCCGCCTTCGCGAAGCGAAGACCGTCTCAGCTCTTGGCGATGCGTGACCGGATGGGCACAACATCCGCGGAGGTCGCAACCGGTTGCCGGACATTGGCGCGCGGTTGGGCGTGTTCCACCTTGCGGACGAAGTCGCGGACCCGGGGATAGATCTCCTCACGGAAGCGCTTGCCGTTGAAGACGCCGTAGTGGCCGACGTGCGGCTGGACGTAGTCTTCCTTCAGTTCGGGCGGCAGGCTGAGGCAAAGATAGTGAGCAGCCTGGGTCTGGCCGATGCCTGAGATGTCGTCGTTCTCACCCTCGACGGTCATCAGCCCGATATCGGTGATCCGTTCCGGCCGGACGCGCCGGCCTTCGTGGAATAGTTCGCCCTTGGGCAGCAGGTGGCGTTGGAACACCACGTCGACGGTCTGCAGGTAGAATTCCTCGGTCAGATCCAGCACCGAGAGGTACTCGTCATAGAATTCCAGATGCTTGTCGGCGCTGTCGCCGTCCCCGGCCATCAGTTGCTTCAGATAGTTTTGATGCGCTTCCTTGTGCTTCTCGATGTTCATCGACATGAAGCTGGCAAGCTGCACGAAGCCCGGATAGACGCGCCGACCGGTGCCCATATAGGGCGGCGGCACGTTGTAGATCATGTTGGATTCAAACCAGGCGAAGGGCCGATCTTCCGCCAGTTTGTTGGTTACGGTCGGCGACAGGCGCGCATCGATCGGTGAGCCCATGAAGGTCATGGACGCCGGACGGCTCTCTTCGTTGTCTTCCGCCATGAGGGCCGCCGCCGCCAGGACGGGCGGGCCGGGCTGACAGACTGCGACGACATGCGGCCGGGGTCCCATCTGCCGCAGCATGTCGCGAATGTGGTTGATATAGTCGTGGAAATCGAAGCGGCCCTCAACGAACGGCACGTCGCGGGCATTGGTCCACTCAGTGATGAAGACGTCATGGTCCTGCAGGAAGGCCTCGACCGTGCCACGCAGCAGGGTGGCATAGTGACCGGACAATGGCGCCGCGATCAGCAACGCCGGCTCCAGCTCCGTCTTGCCGGCGCGACGCAGGTCCGACATGTCGCGCGCGAAGTGGGTCAGTTTGCACCACGGGCTGGACCAAACGGTGGTCGGCCGAACCCGCACGACGGTTCCATTGATCGTAACGCTGTCGATGCCCCAGGCCGGCTTGCCATATCGACGGGTCATGTTGGCGAATAGGTCGGCAGTGGCGAATAAGCGGCGGCCAAGGGGGGTGTCTGCCGCCGGATTCAGCGGAGAACTCCAGAAGTTCCGGGTCGCCAGCGCCGCAGCTCGCATCGGCGCTGCACCATAGTAGCTGGTCTCATAGAGGGAGTAGAGCATCTTTGACCCATTCTCGTTGTGCGCCGCAGCATAACATGCGGAACGTTAATAGGCTTCGCAAGCGCCTTCGTGTGTAAGGGGAAAATCAGCATGTCTCGGCGCGGCGGCCTTGCTGCATCGCCGTACGGATCTTGGCGGCCGTCTGCTCCGGCGTGAGCTCATAGGCCAGGACGCATGCAAACTGGCCCGTGGGGTTCATCAGATAGCTGTAGGCGGCGTGAGTGACCTGATAGTCCGCACCCTCGCCGCCCTTCTGGTAGTAGACGCGATAGGCTTTCGCCGCGACGTCGACCTGAGCCGTTGAGCCGGTCAATCCTATCAGCGCCCTTGGAAAGGCGTCGTTGGCTACATAGGCTTTCATCTGGGCCACCGTGTCGCGGCCGGGATCAACCGAAACGAACACGGTCTGGAGGTCCCGGGCCTTGTCGCCCAGCAGGGACTCGACCTGGGCCATTTCGAACAGGGTGGTCGGACAGATGTCAGGGCAATGGGTGAAGCCGAAGAAGACAACGCTCCACTTGCCCTTCAGCACGTCCTGATCAACGTTGCGTCCTGATGTATCAACCAGCCGGAACGGCCCGCCGATGCCCACCGCCGAAGCACCGGACCCTGTCCCACCCTTGCGAATGGCAAGGCCGACCAGAAGGGAGAGCGCAATCGCCAGGACCGCAATGAGGACCCGTAGGCTTCTGGACATGGTGGTCGTTCCCGGTTGCCGTCGGTGATGACGGAGCCCCGCCCGCCGATCGGTCTCGATAGTGCTACCCCCGCCAGCGCACAAGACGTCTGGGCAACAGCGGACATTCGCCGGGGCTACCTACGGCTACGGACTCTGATCAGGGTCCGATGGATGATGGTCGTCGGTGAAGTTCTGCTCCTGGCGGGGGTGGCGCTGGTACTTGGCCACCAGGCACCATTCGGCGGTTGCGCTTTGGTGATTCTGGCGAGCGCGTTCGTCAACCTCGCCACCGCCCGTGCCTGGCCCAGGAGCAAGATACTCAGCGACCGGTAGGCTGTCGCCCAGTTGGCCTTCGACGTTGCCCAGATTTCCTGCCTGATGGCGTTGATTGGTGGATCCGGAAATCCGTTTGTCCTTGGCTTGGCCGCGCCCGTGACTCTGGCAGCGGCCAGCCTGCCATTGCGGCCTCTTCTGATCATTACCGGTTTTGCGGCGCTTTGTGCGATCCTGCTGGCTTTTGTGGCCTTGCCCTTCCCGAATGTACCACTGGATCTGTTCAATCTGAACCGGGCGGGCAGCGGTGACCCGATGTTGACCTTGGAGTACCGGTTGACTGCCAGCACCGCCGTTGTCGCCGGAATTGTCCTGGTCGCAGGAATCGTACGCCAGTCGGTGGTCGAGGCCGCCAGGATGGCACTGGCGCTCGACGTGACCCGCAGTGTGCTGGCTCGTGAACAGAAACTGTCTGCGCTAGGCACCCTGGCTGCCGCTGCAGCGCATGAACTCGGGACGCCACTGGCGACTATATCTATAGTCGCCAAGGAACTGGCCCGGGAGGCACCCAACGCCGCCGTCCGCGAGGACGCCGACCTACTTATGGCCCAGGCCGAACGGTGCCGGGATATCCTGAAACGCCTGGCCGCCATGCCGGACGAGGCCGCTGACGAGGTTCATGATCGATTGTCTTTGCGTCAGCTGGTGCAGGAAGTGATCGAACACCACGCCAGCACATCCCGGCAGGTTCGCGTCGAGGCCATCGTCACCGGCGCGAAGGGCGTGGCGGCACCATCGATACGCCGCCTTCCGGAAATCACCCACGCGTTCAACAGTTTCGTCGAGAACGCCGTCGACTTTGCACGATCGGAAATACTGGTGTCAGCTCGCTTCGACGCTGACTTCATCACAATCGAGGTGCGCGACGACGGCCCGGGCTTTGCACCGGAGATACTTGCCAAGCTGGGTGAGCCCTACATCACCAGCCGTCCCGATGCCGAGGGATCACGCACCGGCCATCCAGGGATGGGGCTGGGTTTCTTCATCTCCAAAACCCTATTGGAACGGACCGGCGCTGTTGTGACTTACAACAATGCGAGGCCGCGCGGCGCGCTGGTCTCTGCAAGGTGGAAGCGAGCCGATCTTGAGGTCGCCTGAGCGATTGAAGAGCAGGGCTTGCATCCGCGAACCCAAGTACGAAACTGTGCCTGTTCAGGTTGTGTCGGAGCCTGCGACCCGGGGGTCAACCAATGACCGATATTCTGGCCACCGTGGCCGCGCTTGAGGACAAATCACTTCTGGTCCTGGACGATGACCTGTCTCTGCGGACGCGACTGGGCCGTGCGCTTGAGCAGCGCGGTTTTGAGCCGACAACTGTCGGAAGCGTCCTCGAGGCGATCAGCGCGATCGCGGCGCATGCGCCGGCGTTTGCTGTGCTGGACATGCGACTGGACGACGGGTCTGGCCTCAAGGTTGTGGAAGCCCTTCGCGCCGCGCGACCCGAAGCCCGAATCATCATGCTGACTGGCTATGGTAACATCGCCGCAGCAGTGCAGGCCGTGAAGGCCGGGGCAGTGGACTATCTCTCCAAGCCCGCCGACGCCGACGATGTCGTCCGCGCGCTGATGGCCGAAGGCGATGCCTCGGCAGCCCCACCGGTACACCCCATGAGTGCTGATCGGGTGCGTTGGGAACATATTCAGCGGATTTATGAACTGTGCGATCACAACGTGTCAGAGACTGCGCGGCGCCTCAGCATGCACCGCCGAACCCTCCAACGCATCCTGGCCAAACGCGCGCCGAAGTAAGGGGTGCTCACAGCTCCGCGGCCACCACCCCCGCCGCCCGGAGCGCCGCCAGCCTTGCGAAGGCCAGCGTCAGAGCCTTGCGTCGCGCACCTGGCAAGGGTGTGGCCGGAGCCTCGCGCAGGATCGTGCCACCAAAGCCGTCGGCAACGATCAGGCCTGGTTCCTGCGGCAAAATCTCGCGCGGGAACTCCGGCGCGACGGCGAACGCAAAGGCGTCGCAATAGGGTTTGTAATCGGGCCATTTCAGATCGACCCGGAAATCCTCAACGCTGGACTTCACCTCGACGATGAAGATCTGGCCCTTCGGGCCCAGCGCCATAAGGTCAGCCCGCCGACCATTGGGCAGAGTAACCTCGGACAACGGGGCATAACCCAGCGCCGCAAGCAGGCGTGCGGCGCCGCGGGTGACCGTGGCGGTGGTCTCCGGGCGGGAGGTAGTGACGATCGTGACGTCCATTGCGCCACTCTGTTCGGCCTTCGTTCCGGATTCAAGCCCTGAAAACGCCCGCCGGGTCTCCCCGACGGGCGGAAGGGTGGAACGAGCCCTATTATTCGGCTGCGATCAGGATCCGGCGCGCCTTGTCGGCGAAGTTGATCTCCTGGAGATAGGCGATGCCTTCTTCGGCAATGTCGTCGCCGATCATCCGGTCGCCTTCACCGCGCAACTCCTCGATGTCGACATAG
>CAMCXF010000086.1 GCA_945883235.1 Phenylobacterium deserti
GCGCTGGACGGCGGCGAGGTGGTAGTTGCCGGATCTGCGGGTAATCCCGCGCTGGCGGCCGGCACGATCACGCGGGCCCACTCGGGCGGCAGCGACGCCTTTGCGGCGAGGATTTCGGCGAACCTGGGGCCGGGCGGCTCCATTGCCTATTACGGCGGCGCGGGCGACGACAAGGCGACAGCCCTGGCGATCGGGGCCAGCGGCGAGGTGTGGCTGGCGGGCTCGGCGGGGACAGATCTACCTGGCTATGCCGACAAGATCGGGACCAAAGACGGCTTTCTGACCCGACTGGACGTGGCGGCCGGAACGGTGGAATGGGCGCGGCGCTTTACGGGCAAGGATGGGCGTGCGGCACCGACCAGCATCGCCGTCGATACTGCCGGGGCCAGTGTTCTGGACCGGATCGGCTTGCCGAAGGGCGAGCTTGATCTGTCCGATTCGCAGCGATTGACGGCGGCCTCCAGCATCCGCGCCGGTGACCAGTTTACCGTGAAAACGCGCGACGGGACCGCCAAGACCATCACCATCGACGCCGCGGAGACGCTCGATACCCTGGCACAGAAGATCCGCCGCGCCAGCAGCTTCCAGGCCAAGGTGACGGTCACCTCGGTGGGGGGGCTGCGGTCGCTGAAGATCGAACCCTCGACCGACAGCCAGATCATCGAGTTCGCCATCGGCAAGAACGGCAAGGACGCGCTGGAACTGCTGGGCATTCCGGAAGGTGTGGTACGCAAGACCCGGACAGTCGACGGCAAGACCGTGGCCGCCGATGGTCGCGCGACGCTCTATGGCCTGGGCCTGCCCACCAACCTCAACCTCAATGACGAGGTCGAGCGCAAGCACGCCATTGCCGAGATCGGCCAGGCGATGGGCATCATCCGCAAGGCCTATATCGACCTGAAGGCTGCGGCATCACCCCCGCCACCGCCGACCGCGGCCGCTATCAGTGGCAAGGTTCCGGCCTATCTGACCAACCAGATCGCCAATTATCAGGCCGCCCTGCGTCGTCTGGGCGGGTAGGGAACTAACTGAGCGTCTTGAAAGCGCCGTGGTGCGGGTCTAGCGAGTCTCTATGGAGCCGACACCCCCACAGCCGTCAGACCGCCCTCGCCGAGCCCTGCCGCTCGTTCTGGTCGGTAGTCTGGGCGCGCTGCTGGCCGGTGCCATCATCGCCTGGGTTATGGTTCGTGCTGATTCCGGGTCAAGTGTTCCTCCTCCGGCCTCCGAAGCCGGATTGGTGATTGATTCCAGCACGAGTGATGACGGGCGGATCGATCCGGCCAAGCCGCTGCGCTGCTTTGTCCAGGGCCAGTTCGTCGGCGAACTCAGCCTGACAAATTGCGCGCTGCGCAACGGCGTGGCCACCGACGCGCTGGATGTGGGGATCGACGAGAGCGGTGCCCTGGCGGCCGCCGAGCAGGCCAGCCAGGCCCTGATCCCTCTGCCGCCGCTGGCCGACGAACCCGTTGTTGCCGACGAGCAGGTGGATCCCACCGAGGCCGAGGTCGCTGGCGGGCCAGCACCGGGCAGTTGCTGGCGTTATGGTGCCGGGCGCTGGCGCAAGCTTGCCGCTGAAATGGACCTCGATGGCTGCGTCCAGTCGCTGTTCGCCGGGCGCTGCGAAAAGCCGGGCGCTGCCAGTTATGGGCGTTGGGGCGCGCAGACACTTCGACTGGTGACTGGAAGGATCGAGGTGTCCGACGACAATCGCAGCTTCCAGATGCTTGCGCCGCAGGGGACGGACTGCATGATTGCGCCCATCGGATGACGACAGTCATTCTCGCTGATAGGCTGGCGCAATGTCCGTAAAGACCCTTCTCGTCGTCGCCCTCGCTGCCTTTTCAGTGTCCGCCTGCTCGAAAAAGACCACGCCGCTGGGCGATGCAGGGATCTGCTATCACGTCGTGCCCCAGAAGGACGGCTCGCTGAAGTATAACCGGGTGGTCGCCACCCCGTCGCTGGAAGCCTGCGCTGGGAACCTTGAGGCGATGCGGGTGAAATTCCTGCGGATGGGCGGCAACCAGACAGATATCTACGGTGCCTATCAGGCGAACTTCCTGTTTCTGGTGCGCGAGGGCGTGATGACCTCCACCTCGCTTGAGGGCCCGCGCTACGTGGCGCTGGTACGCACGGGCGACGGGCGGCTGGCGATTCCCGGCGCGATGCCACGATAGCTGTGGACGAGACGGAACATTAGAAGAACATCCACTTGCTGATCCTGATCCGGCGCGCTAGCGTAGCGGTCTAATCTACGGAAACGGCGGGACACATCGACATGGCGGGCAGCGTCAACAAGGTCATTCTGGTGGGGAACCTCGGGGCTGATCCCGAAATCCGCGCCCTCGGTTCCGGCGACCGGGTCGCCAACCTGCGGATCGCCACCTCCGAAACCTGGCGCGACAAGTCCTCCGGCGAGCGCAAGGAAAAGACCGAGTGGCACCGGGTGGTGATCTTTAACGAGAACCTCGTGAAGGTGGCAGAGAACTACCTGCGCAAGGGCTCCAAGGTTTACATTGAGGGTTCGATCCAGACGCGCAAATGGGCCGACCAGTCGGGCGTCGAGAAGTTCTCCACCGAGATCGTGTTGCAGAAATTCCGCGGTGAGCTGACCATGCTGGACGGCCGCAGTGGCGATGCCGAACAGGGCGAGGGCGGTGGCTATTCGTCGGGCTCAAGTGGCTTCTCGTCAGGCCCGCGCCAGACCAGCTCCGCCCCGCGCGAGGACTTTTCCGCCAACCTGGACGATGAAATCCCGTTCTAGAGCCGAATCCGCGCAGTTCGAATCTGGCATCTAAACTCCGCTCATCCCGGCGAATGCCGGGATCGAGATTGTTTGGCGCCGAGATCCGAAAATCGCTCACCGGCTGGAATTTCGGTTCCGCCGCCATACGCCTCGCGCGCCAGGCGCGCGTCACGGGACGATAGCTTCCGTAGTTGTCTATGCTCTCGACGAGCGGTGGCCGCAGCTCCAGGGTGTCAAGAAAGTGCGGTTCTCCACTCTCCCGCTTGCGACTGTAGAATGGTTCGACTTTCCGCGCCTGCATGGTACGCATAACTCGATCGTGCTCATCTTCACCCTAAGGCATTAATCTAATTGAGTTTTCTACCTGAACTTTCCACAAAATTGATCTAGAGTCCGAGTGCTGCGAGACATTCATGAAGCAGAAGATCTTCGACCTGATGCCGCCTGCGACCCTCGTCGCGCTGTTGGTGTTCTGGGCCAATGCGCCCAAGACCTGGCTCGACCAGTGGTGGCTGCTGACAGTCGTAGGCTTCGTAGTCATCGCCTTTGTCCTGATGCTCGAATACTTCAATGAGCGGTACGAAGGCTGGCGTCTCAACAAGACCGAGTTCTTCACCGATCTCTTCTATGTGGCGCTGAATTCTACGGTGATCAGCTGGGCGGCGCGTACGCTCGCTGACGAACCAATGATGGCGCTGAAAAAGTCGCTCGGCATCGCCACACCCTGGGTCAGCACTCTGCCGTTCCTGGTGCAGGCGCTAATGGTCATGACGATCTGGGAATTGGGCCAGTACTGGATGCACCGTTGGATGCACAACAATGCGCTGTTGTGGTCCCTCCATGCGCCGCATCATCACGTCACCCAGTTGAACGCGGCGAAGGGCTATGTTGGCAATCCAATCGAGCTGTTCCTTATCGGTCTTGGCGTCGTTGTCATGTTCGATTGGGACGTGGAGGCAATGCTCGCCGGCTTCAGCTGCCTCACCGCCATCGCCATCTACGCCCATGCCAATGTGCGCGCTGACCCGCCGATCTGGTATTCCTATGTCTTCACCACCATCCGAAACCACAGTCTGCACCACACGGCGCTCAGCTATGAGGATACGCGGTGCAATTACGGCAACTCGATGATCATCATGGACCGAATATTCGGCACCTATCGTGAAGGCGAAAGCGAAGTCGTCGGCCAGGGCGATCGCAGGCGGCTGTCGATCAAGGAACAATGGCTTTTCCCCGTCCAGATGTGGCTAGACCGGATGAAGGAAGAGCGCAGCCCTCCCGCCTCCCGCAACTGATCAGGAACGATATGAAAAAGCACCTGGCTGTCATGGCGTTGTCGGGCAGCCTGGTCTTTGCGCTCGCCGCCGCGGCCGCGCCGGTTGAAACCATCATCCAGGTGCCGGGCTATGTCGATTTCCTCGCTATCGACCGTACAACGGTCTGGGCCACCAACAAGGGCCGGGTCGAGCGCTGGTCAAAGGCCGGCAAGCTCGCCGAAGTGCCGCTCGAGGGTGCTTGCGGAGCCATGACAGTCGGCTACGGCGCGCTATGGGTCGCCGATTGCAAGGCCAAGACGGTCAACCGCATCGACATCCGCACCAACAAGGTAGCCGCCGTTATCCCCACCGGGCTTGCCAGCCCGGATGGCGAAATGAATGTCGTCTCGGGCGCCGGTTCGATCTGGGTGGCCAGCGACAAATCAGGCGTCATCGCCCGCATCGACCCGGCGAACAACAAGGTCATCGCGTCGATCAAGGTCGAACCCGGCTCCTGCTATCTGGCCTTTGGCGAAGGCGCGCTTTGGGCGGTCAGCGCCGGAACGCAGACCGTCCAAAAGATCGACCCTGGGAGCAACACCGCCGTCATGACCACCAAGCTCGGCAACGCTCCAGGCTTCCTCGCCGCTGGCGAAGGCGGCGTCTGGGTGCAGGAACAGGGCGATGGCACCGTTGCCCGCATCGATCCCGCGACCGGCGCTGTCACCGGCCGTGTCAAGGTCGACGAAACGCTGAAATGGGGCGACATCGATACTGGCGGCGGCAAGGTCTGGCTGCGCACAACCGCGGGTCAAACCTTCGTCGTCCTTGATCCGAAATCGCTCGCCATCCTCGGCCGCGTCGGTAACCCCGTCGGTAGTGGCGCCCTGCGCTACACGCCCGACGGCATCTGGACCTCGGCGCATGATGTCCAAGCGCTGTTCTGGTGGGCCGACCCGGCGGCCATTGGCAAATAGCGCTGCCGTCGAGGCCTGGCGCCGAAGGAACTGTCAGACCAACTCGCCCCGCCAATAGGATCCCTTCCTCCTGCGGCAAGTCACTTAGCCGCAGTCGCATTGTCCCATGTCAGATGAGCCTGGGCCCGAAACTGGCTAAGGTTGGATCAGCGGATCAAGTCGGCTTGCAGATTGAGAGGCGCTGCAGATGACGGTGAAGACGTGACTTCGGTCCGCTCTTGCTCCACAGCCGACCTTGGGCTGCGGCCTGCATGCGGACCATTCCCGGGCAGTCCAAAACGGGACTCCAGTGTCAGGTTCTATCCACCAGAGGACGCCGCTGCCGCCTCAGACCGTTCAAGGCGTGACCGGGCAAACATCCCCGATCCGCTTTGCGGCGGTGGTTGCTCGGCCAAGGATGTCCAGGCCCAGGAAGACCGTCGCGATGTCGGCGGTGAGGTTGAAGCTGGTGGGTGTGTAGGTGCCGGCGCCGCGGACGGCGACCTTCTGCCCCGACTTTGAGACGCAGAGCCCCTTTAGCCGGATCACGCCGCCGGCGATGACCCGGGTCGGATAGGTGCAGGCGTAGTGACGGTTCGAGGGGCCGGCCATGAACTTGTCGACGTCGGCGGCCGTGATGCAGCGCTTTTCCACCTTGGTCTGGTGTATCGGCGACAGCAGCTTGTTGGTCGATTCCCAATAGCCGGGCTGGATCGCACTTTGCGCCGCGGCCAGCGGCAGGGGCAGGGCGCAGACGCCGATGCACGTCAGGATCAAGGATACGGGTCGGGTTACGATGTCAGCCGTCCTGGGTCGCGACATGGGTGGCGAATTTCGCCAGGTTGTCCTGGCGGATCGTCTGGCCAGCTTCATCATATAAAAACGGCAGGAATGCGTAGCGCCGTCCCCGGGTCACCGGGGTCGCTGCATGCAGGAGGCTGCAGCAGAACACCACGGCGCCACCGGTTGGCGGCCGATAGGTGCGGGATCCGAACTCCGGGAAGCGCAGGTCGCCGCCCTCATACGCTTCGGCGTTCAGGTTGATGGAGACCGCGAAACGCCGGTGGGCGGTGCCGAAGGTCTCGTTATCCCGGTGCGGCCGGAAGTAGCCCCCCTCGGCGGCGTCATAGCAGGCCACCAGATAGCGTTCGAGGCGGGTCGCCCTGAACTGGTAAGCGCGCTGGATCATGGGGATCAGCGCCCGCTCCAGCCGCCCCAGGATCTCCGCGCGTAATTCGGGGATGGCGTCGACATTGACGTCGCGGCGGTTCTTCATGCGGTCCAGCACGCCCACCGTCTTGCCATCGACATCGCGCATCACGCCGGAGGGTTGCCCGCCCTGGGCGTCGTAGTGGGCGATGAGACGGCGGCAGAGACCGCTGTCGAACACCCTGGGCACGATCAGAACCGGTGCAGAGATCGCCGCGCCGGCGTGGGCATCGACCGACCCCAGGTCGTCAATCAGGGCGAACAGCGCCTGCGGTTCGGTCAGGGCCGCACGGCCCAGCACGCGGAGCGCCGGGTCGAGCAGGATCCAGCCGGGAGGCTCGGCCCCTGTGCCGCCGCCCGCGCCATAGAGCCGGGACACGGCACCGTCCGGATCGAAGAACCAGCGTTGGCCCGGAATCTGGTCAGCAGGCGCGGTATCCGTATCGCCTGTCCCGGCGCAGAAGAAGGCGGTGGCCAGACGATCATCGAAGCGCGGGCGAATGGCCCCGAAGGCGGCGAGGGCGGCCGCACGCAGGGCGGTATCGGACGGAAAAAACCCCAGTAAGACAAATCGTCCAGCCAAAGTATTGAAGTGAAATTTTGCGTTCGTCCGCGTCGGTGCGGCGAACCCCGGCGCGAATTCGCCGACCGACAGGGGTGGCAGCGCTGGCCAGGCCGTCATGTCGCTACGCCCGGCGGTGCGGCTGTCCGCGCGCGGTAGGCGGCCAGCACCTCGGCACCCGCCTCATCGTAGAAGAACGGCAGGAAGGCGTAGCGGCGGCCTTTCGTGACCTTCAACGCCTCATGCATCAGGCCGCAGGCGAACACCACCGCCCCGCCCGCTGGTGGGCGATAGGTGGCGGGGCCAAACTCGGCGAACCGCAGATCACCGCCCTCGAAGCCGGCGTTCAGGTTCAGCGAACAGGCGAACTTCCGATAGGCAGTGCCCTGGGTGGTATTGTCCCGGTGGGGATGGAAAACGCCCCCGTCGTCGGCGTCATAGCAACTGACCAGGAACCGCTCGATGTGGGTCACGGTAAACCCCAGCGCTTGCTTGATGTAGGGATAGAGCCGCCGCTCCAGGCGCTCGGTGATCGCCGCGACCAGGTCGGGATCCCCAATCAGCACATCGCGGCGCTTTTTCAGCTCGTCCATCACCATGACCGTGCGGTCACCGGCGTCGCGCATCACCCCGGTGAACTGCCCGCCATCGGCCGCGTGGAGATCGATCAAGGCCTGGCAGAACTCAGGTTCAAAGATCCGGGGCGCGGTGAGTACCGGGGCGACCAGGGGTGTGCCGGCGTGCCCGCCAGGGGCCGGCAGTCTCTGCATCATCGCAAACAGGCCGTCCGGGGTCTCGATGGCCGCAGCCCCCAGCGCGCGCAGCGTCGGGTCCAGCAGCAGCCAGTGCGGACCGGGGCCATAGCGCTCGGTGATCTTGCCGCTGTCGTCGAACATCCAGCGCAGGCCGGTTTTGTCGGTCGCGCCCTTAACCGTGTCGCGGTCGCGCAGGACCACGAAGGCCGACAGCTTCACGTCGTCAAACAGATGCTGGTGGGCGGCCAGGATCTTCAGCGCCGCGACGGCCGCTTGCGGCTCCTGTGGCAGAAACAGTAACAGCACGAAGCGCCCGGCGGCGGTGTCGAAGACAAACCCCGTGTTCGACGGGGTGGGCGCGATGAAAAACGGCGCGAGTTCACCAAGCGAGAGCGGCATGACCTTACCTAGTGGATAGATTCTGACGCGTGGTCCCGGATGAACGCATACAAGCGGACCCTCCCAACGACCGCAAGGGGGGGAAAGCGGAAAACCGGTTCCAGCTAGCACAGCGTCCGCGGTTCCGGCGCAGCGGCCTCCAGACCCTCGGCGAGCGGTCTCCAGAGGACCTCGTGCGGATGCCCGGCGAACCAGGCGGCATAGAGTGCCGACTGGCAGAAGCTCCAGGCCAGCAGGCGTTCTCGGTCTACTCCGGCGAAGCTCGAAGCCGCGGAAACGCGGGCTATGACCCCCGGCGCGTCGCCTATGCCGCCGTCCACGGCGACATCGACGAACAGCATC
This sequence comes from Phenylobacterium deserti, assembly GCA_945883235.1. GTDB lineage: Bacteria > Pseudomonadota > Alphaproteobacteria > Caulobacterales > Caulobacteraceae > Phenylobacterium > Phenylobacterium deserti_A. The sequence goes on from CAMCXF010000086.1 coordinate 8,223, forward strand.
ATCGCAAATTCAAGGGTGCGATCCCCCAGAATACCCTTGGGATCGACGGCGACCCAGGTTCCATCGCCGCGGCGCATCACAGTCGCATGGTGCAGGTCTCCGTGCAGATGGACCCGAGATGCGGTCGAGGCGGCGAGCGCCTCGAATGTCGCCGCCGCCTTGACGAAGACCCCTCCCGCGCTTGCCGCGACCGGGGCGAGCGCCGCGAACCACTGTTCCATCGGGATTATGTTGGCGAAGCGCGGTTCGGCAGGCGCCGAATGGATGGCGTCCGCGACATTACGCAGGACGGTGAAGGCAGCTGCGTCACCCTGATCTTTGGTTAGATCCGCCAGAGCCGTCGGCCCGAAGAGCCGCTCCATCAGGACAGCATCATCCTGGCGCTCGTGGACA
>CAMCXF010000087.1 GCA_945883235.1 Phenylobacterium deserti
ATATGGGGCTTGAGCGTGAGATTGCCAGCGCCTCAGATCGCCCCGAAGCACCAGGCCAGGATCGACTTCTGGGCGTGGATGCGGTTTTCGGCCTCGTCCCAGATCAGGCTCTGCGGGCCGTCCATCACCGCGTCGGTGACTTCCTCGCCCCGGTGGGCGGGCAGGCAGTGCAGGAAGACGGCGTCCGGGTTGGCGGCGGCCATCAGCCGGCCGTCGACCTGAAAGGGCTCCAGCGCCTCGATGCGGGCGTCGTGGTCGGTGTCGCCCATGGAGACCCAGGTGTCGGTGATCACGCAGTCGGCCCCGCGGACGGCGTCATAGGGATCATGACCGGTGGTGACCATACCCTGCTGTTCGGCGGCGCGGGCCAGGTCCATCATGTCCGGATGGAAGATGGCCGGCGTGGCGATGTTCAGCCGGAACCCCAGTTTTGGCGCCGCGTGGATGAAACTGGAACAGACATTGTTGCCGTCGCCGACCCAGGCCAGCGTCTTGCCCGCCAGCGGCCCGCGATGCTCCTCGAAGGTCATCAGGTCGGCCAGGATCTGGCAGGGGTGGCTCTTGTCCGACAGGCCATTGATCACCGGGACGGACGACCACATGGCCAGCCGCTCGACATCGTCATGGCTGTTGGAGCGGATCATGATGGCGTCGACCATGCGGGAGAGCACGCGTGCGGTATCTTCAATGGGTTCGCCCCGACCCAGCTGCATGTCGACCGCGTTGGAGATGATCACGTCACCGCCCAGCTGGCGCATGGCGGCGTCGAACGAGAAACGGGTACGGGTGGAGTTCTTTTCGAAGATCATCGCCAGCGTCCGGCCTTCGGCGGGACGGTCGGCGTCGGGCTTGCCCTTGGGCCACCCGAAGCGGGCAGCCTTGCGGGCCTTGGCGTCTTCCAGAATCTTCCGCAGCTCGGAACCGTCGAGCTTCCAGATATCCAGGAAATGCCGGGGCGACGGCTGGCTCACGCCGCCTTCACCTTGGCCTGGGCCATCTCGCAGGCGCGTTCAAGACCGGCCATCGCCTCGCGGGCCTCGTCCAGCGTCAGGGTCAGCGGCGGCAGAAGGCGCACGCAGTTGTCCCCGCCGCCGGCGATCAGCAGGTGCTGGTCGCGAGCGTGCTGCATGAACTCGCGGTTGGGGGTGGCCAGCTTGATGCCGATCAGCAGGCCCTTGCCGCGGATATCCACCACCACGTCGGGGAAACGATCCTTCAGGCCGGTGAGCTGCTGGTTGAAATAGCCTGCCACCTCGCGGACGTGGGCCAGCAGTTCCGGTTTCACCAGTTCCTCGAGGCTGGCCAGCCCCACCGCCATCGCCAACGGGTTGCCGCCATAGGTCGAGCCGTGGGAGCCCGGCGTCATGCCGCTGGCCGCCTCGACGGTGGCCAGACACGCGCCCACCGGGAACCCGCCGCCCAGCGCCTTGGCGACGGCCATGATATCCGGCGGCGCGTCGGCCCACTCATAGGCGAACAGCTTGCCCGTGCGGCCCAGGCCGCACTGGATCTCATCGTAGATCAGCAGGATGCCCGCCTCGTCGCATAGCTGGCGCAGGCCGCGCATGCAGACGTCCGGCAGCGAGCGCGCCCCCCCCTCGCCCTGGACCGGCTCGATCAGGATCGCCGCCGTGGTGGGCCCTATGGCCGCCTTCAGCGCCTCGTGGTCGCCATAGGGCAGATGCACGAACCCCGGCATCGGCGGGCCGAAGCCTTCCAGATAGCCGGCGTTGCCCGAAGCGTTGACTGCGGCCAGGGTGCGACCGTGGAACGAGCCGTCAAAGCCGATGATGTCGATCCGCTCGGGGTTTCCCTTTGCCCAATGATACTTGCGCGCGGTCTTGATCGCGCACTCGATGGCCTCGGCACCGGAGTTGGTGAAGAACACGACATCCGCAAATGTTGCGTCCGTCAGCGCGGTCGCCAGCTTTTCCTGGTTCGGGATCGTGAAGATGTTGGAGGTGTGCCACAGCTTCTCGGCCTGATCCTTCACCGCCTGGATCAGCTTGGGGTGACTGTGGCCCAGCGCGGTCACCGCAATGCCCGCCATGCAGTCGAGATAGGCCTCACCGTCGGTGGTGTAGAGACGCGCGCCCTCGCCTCGCTCGAACGCCAGCGGGGTGCGGCTGTAGACACCCATGATGTGATCGCTGGGAACAGGCGGCGCGGACTGATCGGCCACTGATAGACCCTCCAGAATGGAAGCGTCCCCGCGCGCTGGGCAGCGGGGACCGGAAGGCTTGGCGTTTTCGTCCCGGATTGTGACAGTGTCAATCGTCTCGCACTTTCCCTCATCGTGAAGGACGGGAAAAGATCAGGTCTTGATCTTGTAACCGGTCCGGAACATCCACAGGCAAACCCAGCCCAACCCGGTCGTCAGCACCGCCGTCATCACAGCACCGATCAGGATCGAGCTGTCGGCCTGGCCCGTGAAGCCGAACCGGAAGCCGTCGATCAGATAGAAGAACGGATTGTAGTGGCTGGCGCTGCGGAACGGTTCGGGCAGTTTCTCGACGAGGTAGAACGTCCCCGACAGGAAGGTCATCGGCATGATCACGAAGTTGGTGACCGCCGCCATGTGGTCGAACTTCTCGGCCCATAGCCCGGCCATGATGCCGATGAACGCCATGATCAGTGCAGCACCGACGCCAAAATAGAGCACGGCCCAGGGCTGTGCCATCGGCAGTCGGGCGAACGGCATCACCGCGAGCAGGGTGACCAATCCCACCAGAATGCCGCGCGTTGCTGCCCCGGCCCCGAACCCGACAGCGAGTTCGATAGGGGTCAGCGGCGGGGTCATGAAGTCACCCATCATGCCGTTGAACTTGGCCTGCAGCAGTGACGAGGAGGAGTTGGCGAACGCATTGCTGAGAATCTGCATCATGATCAGACCCGGCGCCACGAAGGTTCCGTAGGCCACGCCGTGCACCTCACGCCCGCCGCCGACCGCCACCACGAAGACCAACATATAGAGAAGCGCCGTCACGACCGGCGCGGCCAGGGTCTGGGTGCCGACCTTGATGAACCGGCGGATCTCCCGAAAATAGAGGGTCTTCAGGCCTTCCCAGTTCACACCCTGATAGACGCGTGGTTGTGGCGGAAGGACGGTTTCGAAGTCGGGCATATCTCGCATGAACGAGATTTGCGCCGCTGGAGGCCCTCGCGCAAGGGTGAGCTGCGCCGACGCTACATCTAGTTCCTGTGGATGACCGTGATGGCGCCTATTGTGGCCGTTAGGGAGTTGTTTACTACTGATGGTGGTTGCTGAGCAGCGAGATTGCGCGGTGACACAAGATGTAGATACCGGCGACGCGTGGCGCGCGCTGGACACCTCTGGGCTGGGAGGCAAAGCCGTGGGCTGGACAGACGAACGGGTCGAACTTTTGAAGAAGCTCTGGCAGGACGGCCTGTCCGCCAGCCAGATCGCCAAGCAACTTGGTGGGGTCACGCGCAACGCCGTGATCGGCAAGGTTCACCGCCTGGGCCTGTCGGGCCGCGCGACACCGTCCAAGCCGCAGCGCACGACCTTCAAGGCCCCGCGTCCGGCCCGCGCGGCTGTGGCCGCCCCTTCGGCACCGCGCCGGATCGCCGAGCCGGTATCGGCGTCCCAGCCCGTCGCACCGACGCCGGTGCGCTATATCGATGAACGACCGGGCACCGCGACGGTGCTGACCCTTGGCGCGCACATGTGCAAGTGGCCGATCGGCGACCCGTCGCTGGACAACTTCACCTTCTGCGGGCGTCGCTCGGAAGAGACTGGCCCCTACTGTCACGAGCATGCCTCGATCGCCTATCAACCGGTCCAGACCAAGAAAAAGTCCGGTGCCGCCGAGCTGGCCCGGAGCCTGCGCCGCTACATCTGACTTTGGCGCAGTCACCAATCCGTTGGGGATGGGGGGCGTGTCTGGAACCTGGTGGCCGCGCCACCTCAAGGTTTCGGATGCGTCCCTTTCCTTTTGGCGCAGAGGCAGCAGGCCGGATAGATTGGGCTCATGACCGACCTCGCCCCGACCGTCGATGAAGCCGGCAACGCCAAGCCGTACTCCGTCTCGGAGCTGGCGTTTGCACTGAAGCGGACGCTGGAAGACGCCTATGGGTTCGTGCGTTTGCGGGGCGAACTCTCCAAGGTCACCAACCATTCCAACGGCCACGTCTATCTGACCATCAAGGACGAGCGCGCCGCCATCGACGGTGTGGTCTGGAAGGGCCAGGTTCGCGGTCTTCAGGTGCGGCCCGAACAGGGGCTGGAGGTGATCGTCACCGGCAAGATCACCACCTATCCGCAAGGGTCCCGCTACCAGATCGTCATCGAGACCATGGAACCGGCGGGCATCGGTGCGCTGCTGGCACAACTGGAGCGACTGAAGGCGAAGCTGGCGGCGGAAGGCTTGTTCGAGCCGTCGCGCAAACAGCCCCTGCCTGACATGCCCGCCGTGATCGGCGTGATCACCAGCCCGACGGGCGCGGTGATCCGCGACATCCTGCATCGCATCCGCGACCGCTGGCCCTGCCGGGTGATCGTCTGGCCAGTGGTGGTGCAGGGCGACGCCGCCGCCGCCCAGGTGGCTGCCGCGATCCGGGGGTTCGCGGCGCTGGATGGCTCAGGGCCGGTGCCCAGGCCGGATGTGCTGATCGTCGCGCGCGGCGGTGGGTCGGTGGAGGACCTCTGGGCGTTCAATGACGAGGCGCTGGCGCGGACCGTGGCCGAGTGCCCGATCCCGTTGATCAGCGCTGTGGGTCACGAGACCGACACCACCCTGATCGATTTCGTCTCTGATCGTCGCGCGCCCACCCCCACGGCCGCGGCCGAGATGGCAACCCCGGTGCTGGCGGAACTGAAGGCCCTTGTCTCCGACCTGGACGCTCGCCTGCATCGCGGCGGCGGGCGCGTGGTCGAGGACCGTCGGGGACGGATCGCCAACGCCGAGCGGTCGCTGAAGCGCGTACCAGACCTGCTGCGCCTGGCCGAACAGCGGTTTGATATCATCTCGGGCAAGCTGGGTGCCGGTCTGGCCCGAAACGCGGCGGTGCACGAACACGAGCTGATCCGGGTGGCTTCGCGGCTGTCGCCGCTGTTGCTACAACGCCCTCAGGCGGTTCAGAAGGCCCGGCTCGACAGCCTCACTGCGCGGCTTGAGCCGTCCATGCGCCGCCGCCTGGAACGACTGTCCGAACGCCTGCAGGGGCTATCCAAGCTGCATCTGTCTTTCGATCCAGATCGCCCCTTGCAGCGTGGCTTTGCCCGCGTGGCACGCGCCGACGGCACACTGGTCCACGCCGGTGCCAGTCTGGCCGCAGGCGAGCCCGTGGCCATCACCTTTGGCGACCGGGTCACGCGCCAGGCGGTGATTGACGGCGACCCCGGCGAGCGCCCGGCCGCGCCTGCAAAATCTGCCAAGCCTCGGCAGAAACCGGAGCCGCCCCCGCAGGGTGAGTTGTTCTGACTGCCCCTGGCGCGCTAAAGTAAGGGCCATGAACGCTCACGACCGCCCGCTGGGTGCCAACGACCTGGCCAAACTTCACTACGGCGACGGCGATTTTGCTGTCCTGCGCCCCGGCCGCTATGTGGTCTGCGCCGTTACGGGCCAGAAGGTGTCGCTGGACCACCTCCGCTACTGGAGCGCAGCGCTGCAGGAAGCCTATGCCGGGCCTGCCGAGGCGTTGAAGCGCTGGCAGGAAACGCAACCAGATTGAGTGCGGGTAACTAACCCGGCCGACCTGGCAGAGGTTCCCAGCCCATGCAGACACCGACCGCACGGCGGGCCAGCAGGTCGCCGGGGTCGATGAGTTCCAGACGGGTGTCGCCTTTGGACAGCACCAGCGGTGCCTCGGTGCAGCCGGCAATGAGAATGTCGGCACCGAGGTTCCTGAGGTCGACGGCATAGGCCCGCATTTCGGCCTTGACCTCATCGCTGCGGTTGCCGGCCTTGATCCGGTAGATGGTCTCCATGAAGGCTTCCTGCCGATCCGCGGGCAGGGTCACGAGGCCCATGGCGCGGGCGGCCAGGTATTCGCGATAGAGTTTCAGCGCGCCCTTTGTGCCGAGCACGCCAGCCCGCATGGCCCCGCTGCGACGGGCAGCCTCGGCACCCAGGTCGATCATATCGATCAACGGAAGGCCCGAAGCGCGCTGGATCAGGTCGGCGTGGGCATGGGCGGTGTTGCACGGCATCGCCAGCACTTCGGCTCCCGCGCCCTGCAACGCCCCTGCCATCTCCGCCAGAACCGCTCCGGCGTTGGTGCCAGGCACGTTGCGATCCGGTGCCTTGGGATTGATATCGGCGATCACCCGGATGTGGTCCTGATCCTTCTCGGCCGGAGTATAGGCCTGGACCCGGGTCAGGAACTCCAGCGTTGCAGCGGGGCCCATGCCGCCCAGAACGCCGAGGACGAGTTGCTTGGTGTCGTCGCTCACAGCTGGCCCTCCAGCTCGGACTGATAGCCGAACAGACCCTGCGCACCGCCGGTGTGCAGAAACACTACGGTTTCGCCGTCGAACGCACCCGCTTTAGCCAACGCGATCAGGCCTTTCATCGCCTTGCCCGTGTAGACCGGGTCCAGCAGGATCGCGTCGGATCGTGCGATGGTTTTCAGGGCGTCGATTACAGCGGCGTCGATCAGGCCATAACCTGCACCAACGTAGTCGCAATCCGCGACCACCATGTCGCGGCTCACCCGCTCGGGATGTCCCAGCAGGGCGGCGGTTTCCTGCGCCAGACGGAAGACATTCGCTTCCTGGATTTCCTTTGGCGCGCGCACCCCAATGCCCAGCACCGGGATGTCCGCGCCCATCACGGCCAGACCTGCCACCAGGCCGGCGTGGGTGCCTGCACTGCCGGTGGCCGTGACGATGCGGTCTATCTCGCGGCCGGCTTCATTGGCCTGGGCCACCAACTCCAGCGCACATTCGGCGTAGCCCAAAGCGCCGACAGCGTTCGAGCCGCCGCCCGGGATAATGTAGGGCCGACCGCCCGATGCGGTGACTTCAGCGGCGACCAGGGCCAGCTGCGCGTTCATATCCGTGCCCCCCGCCACAGTGCGGATACGAGCACCCAGAAGTTCGTCCAGCAGCACGTTGCCCGAACGGTTGTAGTCAACCGCGTTGGAGCCGGTGCGGGCCTCCAGGATGATCTCACACTTCAGGCCGAACCGGGCAGCGGCGGCGGCGGTCTGGCGCACATGGTTTGACTGGACCGCGCCCTGGGTCACCAGAGTGTCGGCGTCGTGGGTCAGGGCGTCGCCCAGCAGGAACTCCAGCTTGCGGGTCTTGTTGCCGCCGCCTGCCAGGCCAGTGCAGTCGTCACGCTTGATCCACAGTGCGGGTCCGCCGCCATCGGCGCGCTTCAAATGCTCGGTCAGGCCCGGCAGTGGCTCGAACGGCGTCGGCAGGTGAGCGAAACGGACGGGGCTGAAGCGGGCAAAGTGCATTTCCCCGGCGTAGCACGCCTGCGTCTGCCCGCAAGCTGGCCGTTGTGAGAGAATTTCTCGTTATGTGTCAAACCCGCTATTCGGCGAAAAGCCTGACACGTTAAAGTCGCGTTGCCATCTGGTCGGCGAACGGGAAACTTCATGAACAGGTCTAAAAACGCCATCGCGCGCTCGGTCGCGCTGAGTGTCGCCATCGCCGCAACAGCGAGCGCCGCATCAGCGCAGACGACGGATGTCCAGGAGCTGGTGGTCACCGGCACCCGCGGCGCGCCGCGCACGGTCATCGACAGCCCGACCCCCATCGACGTGCTGAGTGGGACAGAGCTGGAAAAGACCGGCCGCGCCGGGGCGTTCCAGTCGCTGCAGACCCTGGTGCCTTCCTTCAATCTGCCAGCCCGCGCCGGTGGCGGCATCTCGACGGTGATTTCCACCGGAGGTTTGCGCGGCCTCAACCCGGATCAGACCCTGGTGCTGGTCAACGGCAAGCGGCGGCACAAGACCTCGCTGATCAATTCGGTGTCGTCGCTCTAAAACGGCTCGGTCCCGGCCGACCTGGATCTGATCCCGACCTCGGCCATAGGCCGGATCGAGGTGCTGCGCGATGGCGCAGCGGCACAATACGGCTCCGACGCCATCGCAGGCGTCATCAACATCATTCTCAAGGATGGCGACGGCGGTTCTGTCGGTTCCAGCTGGGGCCAGAATTTTGACCGCAGCGACGGCGAACTTTGGCAGCTCAACGCCGCCTATGGGCTGGACCTCGGCGAAAAGGCACATCTGAATGTGTTTGGCAGCCACAAGAGCCAGATGCTGTCAAACCGCGCGATCCCGGTGGCGCCGACCATCCAGATCTATCCGCGCCTGATCCCATCGGGGTTGCCCGATCCCCGCGAACTGACCGTCGACCGGCTGGTGACACGGAACTCAGGCGTTCTTCCCCAGATCGGCACGAACCTCGGCTATGACTTCAGCTATGCGCTGGATGCGGAGACCGAGCTCTATTCGTTCGGCACCGTCAGCCGCCGGACCTCGGACCTGCCATTCACGTTCCGCGCGCC
>CAMCXF010000088.1 GCA_945883235.1 Phenylobacterium deserti
ATTTGCATTTTTGCTCAGCGACTGACGACAAGGTTCTGTCGGGACGGGTACGTATCATCGTGCGGCTAGCAACAGTTCGGCGCATTCGAGCCAAAAATTGCGCATTTGAACTTCCAAACACGCATTCAGATATATCGCCTGCGAGCGAACCCTCGAGCCGAATTCCGTGCCTATAGTTTCACCACCGCTGCATAGTGTCATAGCAAGTGCCGAGCTACGTTCGACCAGAAAGTCCTCGATGTCCCTGAGCGACAGCCGGTAGAGGACGTACAACACCAGGGCCAGGCGGATGATCTTCGGCGGCCAGTCAAACCGCGTACCTGATCGTTGGTCTTGTCCCCGCGGGCTATTTCGCCCACCCGACCCTGACCTCTTACTGGCCGGTGCATTTGAGCTGACAATGCCTATACAATCAAACCGGCATAGAGGAATTAGCCGGCCCACACTTCCAGGTGATTCCGTCGCTCGATCCGGCGGCTGGTGCGCAGGGTCAGCAGTTCTGACAGGCCGGTTTGGTCAAGCAAATCCGACATGACAGCCTGATCTGATGGCAGGGCCCCGTCGAAGACATCCTGGATTTTTTGCAGGAGATAGATCCGGTAGGGCATCACCCACACGGTAATCATATGGCCCCGCCATTCAAAGCTTGTCGCGCCGATCCCGCGATCCTGCTTGCGCGGCAGGCCGTTGGTTCCAGCCTCGAGATTGGGGTGATCTGCGATCCAGGTATTTGTGTAGGCCACATAGGCCCGAACCTCTGGAAGATAGTCCTCCGCCACAAACCGCAGAAGGTTGAGGAGGGTGTCGGGAACCGCATCGGCAACGAAGAGTTCAGGGGCGACTTCGCCATACTCTCCGGCATCTTGATCGGCAGCGTTCATCCGCTCGGTCCAGCGCCAGACCCGGAAGGCGGTTTGTTTCATGATCTGAGCTGGGTAGGGATCGCGACCCAGATGGGCGTAGAGGGGGGCGACGAGGCCATAGTCGCCAAGGGTCGGGCGACCACCGAGCAGATAGGGCGACCCGGCCAGGTGGGTGTCAAATAGCGACAGGAACTGGGCGTAGCTAGCCTCAACCGCCGCAATGGATTCCGGGGACACGCCGAACTGACCCATAGCTTTGCGCATGCGAGCACTAGCCATGTCAAAGACTTGGGCTTGGGTCTCTTCGGAGGCACCGGTCGGGGCCAGGGCGGCGGGGAAGTCCCTGGCCAGGAAGGCGCGGTTGGTCTCGTCGAAGTTCCAGCGATAGTGCATTGCGGGCCGCAGCAGGCCTTCGCCACCGAACAGTTCAAAGATCTGTGCGATCAGCCGGTGGCGCGGAGTTGCGGGATAGGCCGGTAAACGGGCCTCACCCCTGGCTTCGAAGTGGGCGATGATTTCCGACCCGTCCTGAACTAGTGTCCCGTCATCGGCTTCCAGAATGGGGATGATCCAACGGCCGGTCTGAGGGACGATCTCGGCCCGGAACCGGGCTTCCCCAGGGGCACGGTTTGAAAAGGCTACGGCCTGCTTGATCAGATAGGCGCGAGCCTTGCTGGTATAGAGAGAGCCCGGCGTCCCATAGAGTTTATAGCCCATCGCATTCCCCCACTCGATTCTTGGATTCAGCTATCGGCGGATTGCAGATCCGGCTCAAGGGGCGACCTCGGACCGCCATGACTGGATCATCGCGGCACCCGACGGCTATACCCTGCGTCGTGACGGTGACGGGCAAGGTTCCGGCCGCGACGGACCCGGATGATGTGGCCTGATGGTGTCATCTGTGGATGGCCCCCGAGCTGCAAGTGTGAATTTGGGTTGGTGTTGAGATCTGTTGGGGTGCGGTCATCTGTCCGGCCTGTTTGCGCGGCGTTGATGGCCGCTGGCCCTGATGGAGTCCGCTGATCAGGTCCCATTCAGTCCATCGAGCTCAAGGCTCCGACAGCAACGCGGGGTGTCCTGCTCTGCGGCCGCGTTCAGATCGTCATCATCAGTCCTTCTGCACCCTTACAGATCGGAGCGGCGGGAGTGGGCCGCGGCGATCTCAATTAGGCCATAGCTGGCGGGCGGTAGACGTCGCCGCGCTTCAGGACAGCTCATGCTATGCGGGCCGTCTTGTTGGCCATGGCGACGGTGACGACGCGGGCTGGCCTGCGCTCAAGCAGCGACCGGATCCAGTCGCCGGCCGCCATCGAGCCAGTCCGCGCTCTGCGGATGGTGCTGTCAGGCAAACCCTAACTTGTCTCCAGATATGGCCACTTGGCCAAGATGGAGCCGCCCTTGAGATCGATTTCATACAAGCGCCACCGGTTCCCCGCTGACGTCATTCGCCATGCTGTCTGGCTCTACTACCGCTTTACGCTGAGCTATCGAGACGTCGAGGAGCTGCTGGCGCAGCGAGGCATCGAAGTCAGCTACGAGACGATCCGCTGCTGGACGCTGAAGTTCGGTCCGCAGATCGCGGCGAACCTGCGCCGGCGCCGGTGTTTGCCAACCGGCCGGTGGTATTTGTATGAGATGTACGTCCGGATCGGCGGACAGAAGATGTGGCTCTGGCGTGCCGTAGACGATGAGGGCGAGGTCCTCGACGTTCTGGTCCAGAAGCGGCGCAACAAACATGCCCCCCTGAAGCTGCTGAGGAAGTTGCTCAAGAACCAGGGGTTTCACCCCGAGACCATCACCACGGACAAGCTGGCTTCATACGGCGCGGCGGTCCGTGAACTTGGCCTCACGGGTGTCCACCGACCTGGCGGGATGCGGGAAAACAACCGCGCTGAGAACTCCCACCTGGCGATCCGACGACGAGAACGGAAGCAGCAGAAATTCAAGTCCCAAGGATCAGCCCAGAGGTTTCTCTCCACCCACGCCCCGATCTACAACACCTTCAATCTCCAGCCCTACCTGATCCGCCGACCGACCCTTCGCCTGTTCCGGGCCGAGGCTCATCGGGCGTGGGACGCTGCGACCGCCGCCGCGTGATCACTGGGTCGGGGAGGGGCCTCTGTGGCTCGGCGAAGTTAACCTGTCAGCTCCCTTATTTGTCCTTCATCCTCCAGACACCGTCCCACTCGCCCCGGGGCGGCTCTGCCCGGAGCAGTTCGCACCGCCCGATATAGATGCGCGAGAGATGATCCTCGGGGTTAAGCGCGAGGCATCTCTCGAAGCGGATGATCGCATCATCCCACTTGGCGGCGCGATAGAAGCCGATCGCGTCGCTGAAATAGTTCACGACCTCCATCATGTTCGGGAAGGTCTTGGTGTCGTGATAGTCGAGCATCTCGAACACCCGAACCGGCTGGGTCTTGCCCTTGACCACCACCAGATCGATGTCGCGCATCCGGTAAGTGCCGCGCAGCTTGGATGCCGTCGACTCGCTCAGGAGGATGCGCGCCGAGTAAGCCTTGCACGCGCTCTCCAGCCGCGAGGCGAGGTTCACGCCGTCGCCGATGACCGTATAGTCCATCCGCTTCGGAGAGCCGATATTACCCGAGACGACGATGCCGGTGTTGAGCCCGATGCCCATGTCGACCGTCTTCAGCCCCTTGCTCCGCCGGATCTCATTCCACGCCCACAGCTCGCGGATCATTGAGATAGCGGAACGGGCGGCTCGGTCGGGATCGTCGTCATGCGCCATCGGCAGGCCGAAACAGGCCATGATTGCGTCGCCGATGAACTTGTCGAGCATGCCGCCTTCGCGGCTGATGCAGTCGACCATCATCGTGAAATACTCGTTGAGGAAGGAAACGGTGCCCTGCGCGCCATATTCCTCGGTAATCGGCGTGAAACCGCGCACGTCCGTGAACATGATCGTTGCCTCGGCGTTAATGCCGCCAAGCATGTCGTGGCTATCGCCTTCGAGCATCTGGGCGGCGATGACCGGATCCATGTAGCGCGACATGGTCGATTTCATCCGCTTTTCGCTGCTTATGTCCTCAAACATAAGCATCGAGCCGAGGTCCTCTTTACCCTCAGCGGCGATCAGCGGACTGATAGTGAGATTGACCGATCTGAAGGTGCCGTACAGCGTCAGGCTCGCGTCGGGTAAGATGTCATTCTCATGTGACGCACGGACCAATTCGATCCGCTCGAGCAGCCAGGCCGAGTCTTCGCCGAGCAGTTCGGCAAGCGGACGCCCCGCGAAATCGCTCGCACTCGCTTCCCAGATGCGTTGTGCCGCGGAGTTGCTGGTGACGATATTGACGTTTGCATCAAGCGTCAGAACGCCGTTCGACATGCTGGTCAGCATGCTGTTATTGTAATTCTTGACTCGCTGCACATCGTCGAACAGTTTCGAGTTTTCGAGCGTGATCGCGATCTGTGCGGTGAACGCCTTGAGCCGTTGTTCATCCTCGTCGGTAAAGATTCCGCCCTTCTTGTTTAGGATCTGCGTCACGCCGATGCAGACGTTCTCCTTGTTCACGATGGGCACGCACAACATCGAACGCGTGAAGAAGCCGGTCTGTCGGTCGAACCCCGGATTGAAGCGCATGTCGGCATAGGCGTAGGGAATGTTGAGGCTCTGCACCGACGTATAGACCGCGCCGGCGATACCCGCGAAGGACGGGAAGCGTATCTCGGCGACGTCACCGCCCGCCAAGGTTCGCGAGAACAAGGTGTCGGTGGCCGCATCATGAAGAAAGATCGTCGCCCGCTCGGCGTTGAGCATCTTGCAGGTTTCGGTAACGACTCGCTCAAGCAGCCTCGACAGGTCGAGCTCGGCGCTGATGCTTGAGACCAGCTCGACGAACTGCATCTCCTTGACCCGGATCTCGACGGCATCCTCCACGAACTGCAGGCTCTGCAGCACGACCGCGGCCTGGTTGGTAATGTCGGCGAGCAGGCTGAGATCATCCTCTGTAAAGCTGCCGGCGATCTTGTTAAGGCACTGCATCGCACCGATCGTCTCGCCCTGCATGGTCCGGATCGGCACGCAGACCAGGCTCTTGGTCGTGAAGCCGGTGCGCTGATCGACCGAGCGGTTGAAGCGCGGGTCCGCGTAGGCATCGTCGGTAAGCACCGACTCACCGGTCTGGAAGACGTGCCCTGCGATGCCGCTGCTGTTGAGGATGCGAATCTCGCGGAAAAGATCGCCCTGTGCGACCCGCGAATAGAGCTCGCTGGTCTTCTCATCGTTGAGGAAGATGGTGCCGCGCTCGCATTCCAGCTCGCGGGTGGCGATGCTGAGCAGCTCGTTGAGACCCCCAGAGAGATTGCCGATCGCGGCGCAACGCTGCGATACCTCGAGCAGCATCTGCGCGCGACGCAACTCGTTCTCGACGCGGCGCGTGCGGGACTTTACCGTCACGGACCTGACAGAGGCGGTCGTCATACGCGTACATCCAGCGTGGCCCGCATGGCCCAGATCTGATTCTGCAAATTCCGCCGCTCGGCGACAAAGGCGGCCAACTCCGTCTCGACCGCTGCGGTGCCTTTGACGGGGGTCGCCTCCAGCTCGCTCCGCAGCGTCCGAATGGTATCGCGGAGTTCATTCGCTTCGTTCTCATTTTCCGCGCGCAACTTCTGTTCGCGGCTCTGGGCCGCATGGAGCTGCCCCTCGAGCTGTGAACGCATCACCGAGACGGTGGATTGCAGTTCGGCGAGCTCCTTCGCGGCCTCCGCGAGGATGCATTGCTCTCTCGTCTGCGCCTCGCGAGTCTCCGCTTCGAGCTGCGAGCGCATCGCCGAAACGGTCGACTTCAGCTCGGCAAGATCATTCGCTCCCTCGGCGCGGATGCCCTGTTCCCTTGCCGCTGCGTCGTCGATCTGCTGTTCGAGCTGTGAGCGCATCGCGTTGATCGTCATTTTCAGCTCGGTGATTTCGTTCGCGAACTCCGCGCGCGCCATCTGCTCGCGTTCCGTGGCCCGGTCCTCGCTGTCCTCAAGCTGGCACCGCATCTGATCGATCACCGTCTTGAGCTGGGCGTTGACGCTGTTCAGCGCCCGCTTCTCTTCGTCACCATCAAGTTCAGTAGGATCGGCAGCCATCGTCCAAAAATGCTTTCACAACATCCAACTGATCTTCCCCCGGAAAATTGGGCGGGGTTAGGCCGGTCTGCGTTCCATTTCCTCCGGGCTGAGATAGGCCCAGGCCGAGCACCGGAGACGGAGCTCATGGAAGCTTTCGGGGTGCTGTAGTATAACGGTAAAGCGCCTCCAGTTCGGCGCGTTTGAGTGCCAAAGTGGGGATATGCGTAAAGTTGAACTCGTTCAAAGTTGCCGTCGGGCAAACGATAAGATGTCGCCAGATACGGCCATGGGTGCTGACAGGTAAACGCTAACTCGTCTCCAGATATGGCCGTGTGGCCAGGATGGAGCCGCCCATGAGAACGATTTCCTACAAGCGCCACAGGTTTCCGCCTGACGTGATCCGCCATGCGGTGTGGCTGTATTTCCGGTTCACGCTCAGCTTTCGGGACGTTGAGGAACTTCTGGCGCAACGGGGCATCGAGGTCAGCTACGAGACGATCCGGTGCTGGACGCTGAAGTTCGGTCGTCTCTTCGCCCAAAACCTCCGGCGGTCCCGACCCAAGCCGACGGGGCGCTGGCATCTGGACGAGATGGTCGTAAAGATCGGCGGCCGACGCATGTATCTCTGGCGCGCGGTTGATGACGAGGGTGAGGTGCTGGACATGCTGGTCCAGGAGCGCCGCAACAAGGCGGCGGCATTGAAGCTGCTGAGGAAATTGCTAAAGAACCACGGCGTTCACCCAGAGACGATTGTCACCGACAAGCTGGCTTCCTACCGCGCCGCAGCCCGCGATCTGGGCCTGGTGGATCGCCATCGACCTGGCGGGATGCCGGGAAATAATCGGGCGGAGAACTCGCACCTGCCGATCCGGAGGCGAGAGCGAAAGCGGCAGAAGTTCAAGTCCAGGGCCTCTGCCCAGAGGTTTCTCGCCACCCACGCCGCCGTCTACAACGTCTTCAATCTCCAGCCTCACCTGATCCGCCGACCAACCCTCCGCCAGTTTCGGGCCGAGGCCCATCAGACGTGGGTCGCGGCAACCGCTGCTGCGTGATCATCCCGACGGGCAGGGGGCCTCCGCAGCTTGACGGAGTTAAGCTGACAGAACCGCGTGGCGGCCTCGAAGGGACTCGAACCCCCGACCTTGGCTTTAGGAAAGCCCTGCTCTATCCGGCTGAGCTACGAGGCCACGCTAGGAAAATCAATGACTTAGCGAGATCGTGTGGCGACGTGAGATTTTTAGGTCACACATAGGTCACAAAATGCACCGCTTGGCCGTCTGATCGCCGGTCGGATGCCATGAAGGGGCGAATATGCCAACCTTCAATTCGACTAATTCAAAATTGGAGCCGGCTCGCCTCTCGCCGCGACTAAGAATCGTTCGGCGGCGGCGCGAGGGGCGTCGGCAAGATCCTGTCTTCGTCAGCATAAGCCGTGATTTGGGTCCCCTTCGGAATGGAAACGTCCTTGCCCTTGATGAGGCCTGCGAAGACGCCAAGGAACACGAAAGTAACGACCTGTGTCCCTGTCCGATTGTCGCCCTTGGCGGCCTTGTCCGCCCGCAATCGTATACGCTCCTCGCCCACCTTGAGATAATTCAAGGTGACGTTCAGTTTGCCGGCCTTGCCGAGCATCCCGTTGCCGCGGGCTTCAGTGACTTCGCCCACGCCACGATATCCGGCTTTAAGCACCATCCCGTCAGCGAGCCGGACGTCTTCTATCAGGCTCACCGAGAAGCGGTCGCCTTGATTGGCGGTCTTGCTCGAAAGGGGTTCCTCAAGTCGCATGCGCAACTCTGTGCCTTCGGGCACCTTGATTTCAGCGAAACACGGGGTGCAAGCCACCGAGAAAGCGGCCACAAGTGCCGACGCATTGAACATCTTCATTTTCGTCTCTCTACGTTTTCGGTTGCCTGCCCCTCCACCGTGGGCTCGCCATGTGGGGGATTTGATCGCACTACCTTAGGAGTGGGCGTCCGTACCTGCGCGCTTCAGCGGCGGTCAGGGGGCCATGTCCGGTCTACCCACACGGTGGCGCGACGGCTACCGGCGCATGCATGGCCGATAGCCCCCGGCGCACTCCACCGATACCCCCTGCTTTCACGGCGACTGAAACAGAGGTTGAACCACTGACGCTTTAGCCGCGCGCCGGGGAAACCCTCCTCCGCGATCGCTTCACGCAGACTGGCCTCACGAGCTTCCTTGTCCGAGCCATCTAGTGGATTGATCGGGACATAAGAGTCCGGGGTGGGATTCCCCAGGGCGTGGTGTTGTGCGAGTCTTCGGGATGCGTACTGGCGTCACCGTTCATCTGAGCCCAACTGATCGTAAGCGCCTGCAGGCGATCATCGATGACCGCA
>CAMCXF010000089.1 GCA_945883235.1 Phenylobacterium deserti
ATAGAGCAGAAAGGCGGCGATCCCGATCAGGCCGTAGAGGCCGAATGCCGCCTCCAGCAGGTCAGTTCGCGGCCGGGCCAGCAGTTGGGCCAGGGGATCGATCAGGCCGATCGACAAGGCACCCAGCGCTACGCCGACCGCGCCCACCACATTGTACATAGCGAACCGCGTCGTCCGGTCGGCATCAGGCCCGGCATTGGCCATCATCGCCTGTTCCAGCGGGACGAAGACGCTGACGTCGCCGCTGGACGGATTGAGCGTACCGACAAAGGCCACGATCACCAAGGGCCAGAAGCTGTGCGCCTGGGAAAACGCCAGCCCCGTGGCCAGCATCAACAGGCAGCTCACCATCAGCAGGCCGCGCGCGCTGACCCGATGGCCGGCCAGCCCGACGCCCAGGGTCAGGATGGCCGAGCCCAGCATGGCGGCGGTAGCCACCAGCCCCACTTGAAAGGCGCTTAAGCCCAGGCTGGTCAGATAGACCGGCAACAGCAGGGCTGTGAACCCGTCGCCGTAGCCCCGGATCGCCTTGGTCGTCAGGAGCAATCGGGCGCTGCGCTTGGGGTCCATCGCCGACCTCAAGCCCCGTCCGTCTTCACGTACCAGTCGTCGACGTTGGACCGGGTCTCGAACTTGCGGGCGTAGCCCTTCGACGTCAGGAAATCGCAGATCGGCCCGCGCCGGTCGGTGAAATTGTGCTCCACGCTGATCAGCCGCACGTCGTGGGCGGTCCAGTCGAAGTGCTGCAGGATATCCAGCTCCGAACCCTCGGTGTCGATCGACAGATAATCGATACGGGCGGGCGCGTTCCAGAAGGCCAGCAGGTTGTTCAGGGACACCGTCTCCACCGTATAGCGTTCACCGTCACGGCGGCTGGCGGCGTGCATGTCGCTGTCGGAAAAGCTGTCGATGGTGGAGTGGGCCGCGATCTCGGTCTGGTTGAACATCAGCGTTCGTCCGCTCTCGACCCAGACGCAGCGCTCGTCGATATGACAGGCGCGGTTCTTGTGCAGCGCCGGGTGCCAGATGCGCGCCGGTTCGGCCAGGATACCGCGCCAGCCCAGCTCGTTTTCCAGATACCAGCTGTTGCTGAACTTAAGGCCGTTGGTGGCGCCGAACTCGACGAAGTAGCCGTCGCGGGGCGAGCCCAGCTCCCAGGCCACCCACAGGTCCTGCAGAAACTGGGCGCGGCTGCGGGTCAGGTGGGTGAGGCAGAAGTTGATGAAGGCGAGTCGGGGGTCGGTGGTGCCGGTGGTCTGGTCACGCAAGCCCGCTAACGCCTCGGTGATCTCTGCGAGGGTGAACTGGCGCATCGGGCGGGGTCTCTGGCGGGCGTGGTAACCTGCCGACCATACCACGGTGTCGCCGCCCGTGCAGGGGGCAGGACGTCCAGATCCCGGGTTCCTCCGATCTCTACCCAAGGATACACTCTGCATACCCAGAGATTCACTCTACATTAGATCTGACAGTGCCTTCTGACTCCTGAGCTTTGATGCCATGAGTGCGGCCGGACGGGGCGGGGCGGAACCTGCCAAAGGATCGCCCACTCAAGGGCGGCCCGGGCCAACGGAGGATGGCAATGAGCTGGGTCGCAGTTTGCGCTGGTTTGATGGCGGCGGCCCTGGGCTGCTGTAGTGGCTCGGCCGCTTACGCCCAACAGCCTGTCGGCGATACAGCCTCGAAGGCGCGAGCGCCTGACGGTCGCTACATCGCCTGGCGCGAGCACATTATCGACGAACGGGCCGACGACGGGCAGCCGTTGAGCGGCGGCGACGGCCTGGCGATGGCGGATCTGGATCTGGATGGGCAGCAGGACATCGTCTCCGTCCACGAGTCAGATGTACGGTACGACGGCGCGCCTGACGGCTTCGTTCGGATCGCGTTTCGCACGGGGGATCCGGATCGCTGGGTGAACGTAACCCTGGCCAGCGGGACGGAGGCGGGGGCACCGGAGGACGTGTCGCTCGGCGACCTGAATGGCGACGGCTACCCCGACGTGCTGGTGGCCGCAGAATTGGCCCACCTCATCTACTTCGAGAACCCAGGCAAGGGTGCAAGAACTCAGCCGTGGCGGCGGCTCATCGTGCCGGGGACAAAGGGCCGGGGGTCGTTCATCCGGGTGTTCATGGCAGACTACGATGGCGACGGCCGACTGGAAGCCAGCGCGGCGAACAAGGTTGAGCAGAATCCGACCCCGAAGACGCCCTCCGGGCCGATTTCCGTCTTCAAAGTGGTGGGTCCGCCGCTGGAGGGGGCTAGCTGGCGGGAGGTGGAACTGGGAACCTATGGTGTACCTCAGAACGCAATGCCCGTGGACATCGACGCCGACGGCGACATCGACATCGTCGGCGGTGCCCGGGTGGGCCCAAGGCTGATCATTTTCCGGAACGAGCGAGGGCGGTTCACGCCCATTGAGATGCAGAGCGAAGGTGGCAAACCGGGCGGCTTCAACCTGGCCTTCCACGACTTCAATGCGGACGGCCGCCTCGACATTGTCGCGGAACACTCGCGACGCCGCCTGGGCTGGTATGCCCAGCCCCAGACCCTGGGTGGCGTCTGGCATTTCAACCCGATCGGGGCGTTCGAACCCGACTTCATCACCGGGATCGCGCTGGCCGATATAGACGGGGACGGAGACATGGACGCGATCTCGGGCGGATACAGCGACATGCCACGGGATAGGGATGGCGATCTCCCGGTCACCGCGGCCATGGGCCGGCTGACCTGGTTCGAGAATCCGGGCGTGGCGACGGGGAAATGGCTGCAGCACGACATATCCCGGCGTCGCCGGGGTATGTTCGACGCCTTCGTGGCCCGTGATATCGACGGTGACGGGGACATGGACTTTGTCGGCACGCGCGGCAATTCCGAACCCTATGATGGGGTCTACTGGCTGGAGCAGGTGCGCTCGACAGTCCCGCTACCGGCCTTCACTCGAGGGCGGCCCAGCGACAGCGCCGAATTTCCACTCCCCTGACCGGACCTGCAGATTGGCCGCGATAACAGGCTTGGATTTCATCCGCCGAAAACGGGAGGCGTTTCAGCGCCAAGCCGGGGCTGCCAAACCAAAGACAATGCTGCGGACCCGATGGAAGGTGCACCCGCTCGCTTCCTGCAAGCTTCCAGATGATCGCAACACGGAAGCAGGAAGACCTGCTTCATATAATTGTTTTTGTTCGAAATATTGGCGCGCCCGGAATGCGTCGAACTGGGGTCCAGACCAGTCCATTGCCGTCCAAGACGGTATAGATATTGTGATATAATACAGATAGATACGAAATTGTCAGTCCAGCGCCGTCCAACCGAGACCAGCCCAAGCCACGCATTATTTTAGGATAGATATTAGGATAAATGCGGCTATCTTGTGCGCATGGCACGGACAATCAACCGCCTGACGACCCGCGCTGTTTCAGCGCTCCAGCGCCCCGGCATGCACGCCGACGGCGGTGGCCTGTACCTGCGCGTGACGAAGGCTGGTTCCAAGCAGTGGGTCTATATCTACCGCTGGCGCGGCAAGCGGCGCGAGATGGGCCTGGGCGGCGTTGGGGCCGTGACGCTGGCCCGTGCCCGTGAGAAGGCGGCTGAGGCCCGGGCATCGGTAGCGGACAAGACTGACCCGCTCGCCATGAAGGCCGCCAAGACCGAGATACCGACGTTCGGGAAGGCCGCCGACGAGTTCATCATCAAGCGTAAGTCAACGCTCCGCAGCGACAAGTCGGGCGCGCGCCTGTAACGCATCCTTGGCGTCGGTGGTCACCTCGATGGCTTGAGGCCCAAGCTGGTGGACGAGATCGACACCGACGACGTGATGGTGGCCCTGAGACCCCTATGGGCAAACCGTCGGGAAACGGGGGCCATGGCCCGTGGATATATCGAGAACGTACTGAACGCAGCCAAGGCGAATGGCTTCAGGACGGGAGCCAACCCCGCCCAGTGGAAGGGGCATCTCGAATATCTGCTCGAGGAACGTCAGCGTCTTGTACGGGGCCACCACGCCGCCCTACCGTTCGCGCAGATGCCCGAGTTCATGAAGGCGCTTCGTGCTTACAGTTCGCACGTAGCCCTGGGCCTTGAGCTACTCATTCTCACCGCGTCCAGGACGGGCGAGGTTCTGGGCGCGACTTGGGGGGAGTTCGACTTGACTGCCGCCGTCTGGACGATCCCCGCGCATCGAATGAAGGCCGAGCGCGAACACCGCGTCCCACTGTCGGCGCGAGCGCTGGAGGTCTTACAGGCCCTCCAGCCCGAAGAGCCGGGCACCCACATCCTGCCGGGTCGCAAGGCTGGGGCGTCGCTGTCGAACATGGCGTTCGAGATGCTGATGCGCCGGATGAAGATGGGCCACTACACCGTCCACGGCATGCGCAGCGCCTTCCGAGACTGGGCGGGAGAGAACACCGACCACCCCCGCGAGGTGGCTGAGGCAGCCCTTGCCCACAGCATCGGCGACGCCGCCGAGCAGGCCTACCGGCGTGGTGACGCGCTGGAGAAGCGCCGGCGGCTGATGGCCGACTGGGCGGTGTTCTGTGGGTAGGTAGGACCCCAAGCCGGGCATTCGATCCCGGTGGCCCGGGGCATGGTATCCTGGACATCAATGGGCCATCTTATGGCCATGGAAGCTCACCTCGATTTAACAGGTGCCTCTGGCGCCAGCTACCGCTTCAGGTTTATCAATGGGCTTGAGGCCTTGCCCGCCCTGTCGGGGAATTTCGTCTTTGTCCGAGACAATGGCGATGGGTTGGCCGTCATCTGCTGTGGCACCGAAGATAGCCTACGGCACGCCGCGACCTATTGGCCCGCCGCCCTACAGGCGCACCATGTGGAGGCAGTCTTCGTGCGTTTGAATGTGTCCTGGAAAGTCCGTTCGTTCGAGCACGAAGATATCGTGAAATTTCACCAGCCAAAAATGATCACGGCTGCCGAATGCTAACTCGGGTCCCGGGTCGTGCCCCGGGGGAAGTTTACTTCGCGCGGAACGGCAAAATATTTGAGCGGCCCAGCAAGCCCGCCAAGCCCTCCTCCTGGAGAGCCTCCTGGAATGCTTCGAACGCCTTCTGATCTGTCGGGAAGAGTTCGTCCCAGACGGTCGAGGTTCCGTCTTGATCGACAACCTCTAGTGACCAGTCCGGCCCATCTTCCAGCCGGTAAATTCCAACGTCGGCTTTGAGACCCTGCGAAACGATGGTCCGCGAAAGCCCAGACCGGATGATGTTCGGATCACGGTGCGGCAGGTCTTGGCCCCCTATGGCTTTACATTAAACGCCCGGACCGAAGGCGGCAACGCGCGGGGGGCTTTGCAGTTAGCCCACCGCCGCAGTGACACGCTGGAGAAGCGCCGGCGGCTGATGGCGATCTGCGCAGGTTACGGTCTAATTGACCTTTGCGCGCCCAGCCCCGAGGCGGCTAGTTATCGTTCGGAGGCGGCGCTAGCGGCGTCTGCAGAACCTTTTCCTCGTCGGTGTAAGCCGTGATTTGGGTTCCCTTCGGGATGGAAACGTCCTTGCCTTTGATGAAGCCCGCGAAGACGCCAAGGAACACGAAAGTTACCACCTGTGTCCCTGTCCGATTGTCGCCCTTGGCTGCCTTGTTCGCCCGCAATCTAATACGTTCGTCACCCACCTTGAGATAATTCAACGTGACGTTCAGTTTGCCGGCCTTGCCGAGCATCCCATTGCCACGCGCCTCAGTGACTTCGCCCACGCCACGATATCCGGCCTTGAGCACCATCCCGTCAGCGAGCCGGACGTCTTCTATCAGGCTCACCGAGAAGCGGTCGCCTTGATTGGCGGTCTTGCTCGAAAGGGGTTCCTCAAGTCGCATCCGCAACTCGGTGCCTTCGGGCACCTTGGTTGCAGCGAAACACGGCGTCCAAGCCAACGAGAACGCGGCAACCAGTGCCGGAGCATTGAATATTTTCATTTTCCCCCCTGAAGAAGCATCGCAGTTACGCAGACGTGAGCAGCGCCGTCCAGTAGCGCAAAAGTTGCTTTCGTCTCGCACCTCCGAAGTCGACCCCTGCTAGTGTCTAAGGAAAGAGCAGACATTAAGCCCTGAAGAGATGCAAAGCACAGCGGCTTAGCCCAGACCACTTTGTCGGGGCATCATAATCGTCCTTTGCGGTCCCAGTCTCATTGCGGGTAGAAGTTGGCCGTAGGCGGCTGATGTCGGACGGAAGGCTGGGCGCTTTACCGTTGCCTCGTTTGGCCAAACGTCCCGGTAAGAGCCTGCGCATCGAGACGGCATGCTGCGCCAAGATGACGGCGGCGTCCGGCGTGGTCTGATCCAGCACCTCGATCATCTTAGTTCGATATGTTGGTGGCTTGCGGCAGGGGTTCGGGCTTGATCGTCAGGCGAATTTCCTCACTGCGGAACCCAAGTGCCATGGGGCGCGTAACGCCCGGCAGCAGCGCGACATCGTAAATTTCCTCGATGATGCCACCAATTTCCAGGCGGTGCTCGATATCTCCGCTCAGCAGATTGACGATGCAGATCGCGCATTGCGCACCGATACCTTCGGCATCGAGCCGCTCGTTGAGGGGCAGGCCCTCGAACGTTCGGCTGTTGCGCGGACGTGAGAGGCCAATCACAGCGTAATCGCCTGTGAAGACAAGTCCACGGGCAAAGCCAGGCAGGAAGCACAGGGGCTCGAAGGAACCGGTGTTTACATCAATCTTGCCAAATTCGCCGGTGCCGGCCTGGAGCATCCAAAGCTGCTCGCGGTAGAGCCTCGGCGAATGCGGCATCGACAGCCCTTCTGCCACGATCTCCCCGCTCGCCACATCAAGGACCACGCCACCGTCACGCCGTTTGTCGCGCCAACCCTCGAAGACATTGGTGCGCGACAGGCAGGTTACATAAGCGGGCTTGCCATCCTGCATGGCCATTCCATTCAGGTGACAGCGATCCTCTGCGGCAAGCCGGTCGATAAAGGGCGGGCGCCAAATTTCACGAAAACTTCCCCGATGGGACAACGTTGCAAGACAGTTGAAGCGGGTGGCGACGAATACGGGATGGCCGTCTGCATCCTCATGGATGTCATGGATGTCGATATCGCCCGTAGTGTGCCCGCTGACCGGCACATAGAGGGCATCATAAGCCTCTTGCATCTGGCCGGGATCGAGGAAGTTTTCGAAGCGCCAAAGCTGGTAGACTGAACTCATCCAGAAGCGGCCCGGACCCGTTCCAAGCCCCATGGGGCGTTCAAAGGTGCGTTCAAAGACCGAGAGCCGGCCATCGGGTTGCATCCCGATGAAAAAGACCTTGCCCGCCTGATAGGTGGTGAAGGCCAGACTAACACCGGCATTCTTGAGCCAGGCTGTAAACAACCGCGAGCCATGGAATTCAAGCGTAGGAGGTTTGTGGTCAGTCATGAACCCGCCTTTCTACGCGCGGTACCTACGATAGAGGAAGTGGTCGCCCTGCAGTCGAGCGACGATCCCCCAAGCCAAGGGCCACAGACAGGCCGCCGTCAGATGGAACATCAAACCAAGCCGGGGCAGCCCGAAATGGACCGGGTGGCACCTGCTTGATAGATTTACAGCCAGATTGACGAAGCGTTCACCGTGGCATTCAAGAAGGCCGCAAGCTCCGTAGGATTATAGCCTTCGACGATCATAAAGGTATCAGCGTCGAGTGCTATTTGAGTGTTGCCGCTACCATTCAGGATAAAGGTCGGGGTGGCACTGAGGCTGAAGGCGCTGAGATCAAGGGTATCACCCTTGCCGAAGTCCAATATCCTGATCGTTCCAGGGCCGTTACTTATCACGAACTTATCAGCGCCAGGGCCACCGGCAAGCCGGTCATTGCCGCCATTGGTCGTGATCACATCATTCCCAAGCCCACCAAAGATGACGTCATTAGCTGCCGTGCCCAAGAGAGTATCATTGCCAGTGGTGCCAACCTGCGTGACAGCCCCTGTGAAATTACCGCCAAACACCACATAGCTCTTGCCGGCGTCAGGTTTCCCGGTCTGGTCGGCGAGATATGCCCCCACGATCAGATCGTCAAAGCCATCGCCGTTCACATCGCCCGCAGAGCTGACGGAGAAGCCCGAACGGTCATCTGCCGATGCCCCGTTGATCACAAAGCCGCCCGTGCCGCTTGCAATCGTGGCGAGATCAACCGACGTCCCATTAGTCTTGCCAAACACCACATAGCTCGCGCCGGAAAAGTCCCCGTTCGGGCCGGCGCCAAACGCCCCCACGATCAGATCGTCCAAGCCATCGCCGTTCACATCGCCCGCAGAGCTGAC
>CAMCXF010000090.1 GCA_945883235.1 Phenylobacterium deserti
GAGCAGCGTGGTGAGCACCATGGCGATGTACCGCGAGGCCGAGGCCACCGGCGACCCGGAGCTGCTGGCGGCGCTGCGGCGGGGCTTTCGGGCGGTGATCCGCGACGACGCCGGCTCGAACGCCAAGATGGGCAATACCGCCAGCCGCAGCGTGACCCAGCGCCGCTCGCCCGTCTATCGCGAGTGGGACGGACGGCTGTCCGGGGCGGTCAACCTGAAGAGCGTCGGCGTGGTGCCGCAGGTGACCGGCGAGCCGTTCGACGCAGGCGAGGCCAAGGCCTTCGAATTCCTGTCGCGCACCTCGGAGCGGGACGACCTGAAGTACAGCTTCATGCTGGCGCCCGGCGAACTGCTGTTCATGCACAACCTCGTGGTCCTGCATAAGCGCTCGGCCTTTGTCGATCACCCGGAGCCCGGCCGCAAGCGGCTCTTGCTCCGGTTCTGGCTGGCTCTGTACAACGGTCGCGCGCTACCGCCGGAGATGGCGGGTCTGCGGCGGGGTTTCGCCGCGAACCCGGTCGTGAACGCGGTCACCGAGCGCGAGACGGAGCCGCAAGGAGGCGAGCGATAGCGCGCCGGGACCCCCAGCAGGATGGCGGACAGGATCCGCGTCGGCGGTTGCCGGCCGTCGGCGTGATCTGGGACGACCCCGGCACGCCCATACTCACCGAGCGATTCGGCCGCGAGGCGCTCGCAGGCGTGGTGCTGCTGGCGCCGGCGAGTTTGGCGGCCGGTGCGCCGGTGATCGTCTCGTGCGGCGAGATGGCCGAGCCCTTTGCCCGCAGGTTGCGGATCGGCAAGGTCAGCATGGTCGGTCGGATCGAGCGTGACCGCGTCCTTGTGGACCTGCGTACGATGGCCGATGCCGAACTCGGAACGCTTGCGACAGCGATCCAGCAGGCCGGTGCATGAGCCGCCGGCTTACCGTGGGCGTCATTGGCCATGTGGACCACGGCAAAACGGGCCTGGTGCGCGCCCTGACCGGCATGGAGACTGACCGCCTGGAAGAAGAGCGTCGGCGGGGGTTGTCGATTGTCCTGGGTTTCGCTTGGCTGGAGGCGGAAGGCGCCACGCTCGATCTGATCGATACGCCAGGACATGAGGCCTTCGTTCGCACCATGGTGCTGGGGGCGACGGGCTTCAATGCAGCCCTGTTGGTGGTGGCTGCCGACGAGGGGATCAAGCCGCAGACCCGCGAGCACCTCGCCATCGCCCGCATCTTTGGTTTGGCGCCGCGCATCGTGGTGGCGGTCAGCAAGATCGATCGCGTGCCACCGGTCGAGCGGGAGGCGCGGCTGGCGGTGCTTAGTGCTCAGTTGCGGGTGCTGATCGGCGCACCCGCGCACGTGATTGCAACATCTGTTCGGACAGGCGAGGGACTGGACCACCTGCGCGCCCACTTGGCGGCCCTACCGCATTCACCCTTGGAGCGCGCGCCTAAGCCTGGCTTCTGGCTTCCTGTCGATCGGGCCTTCAACAAGCCTGGGTTCGGCCTGGTGGTTACGGGCACACTGCACGGCGCGCCGATCCGGACAGGCGATACGGTGGAGATCGCGCCCGGCCGCCTCCGAGGCCAGGTACGCCAGGTTCAGGTCCATGGCCGAGAAGTCGCGGTGGCCGAACCGGGCGGACGTGTTGCGTTGAACCTGCGACGGATCGCACTGTCGGACTTGCCGAAAGGCGCCATGATCGCAGCGCCTGGCCTGGCCACAGTGGCTGACGGCCTCGACGTCCAACTGCGCATCGACCACGACGTGGGCATGCGACTGAAGACTGGCGCGCGGGTCCGCCTCCTGACCGGCGGCGTCGACGTGGGGGCCCGAGCGCGTCTGCTAGATCAGGTGGCGGCCGAGCCCGGCCAATGCAGCTTCGTGAGGCTCCAGACCGACCAGCCCATCGCTGTAGTCCCTGGCGCCCGGTTCGTCCTGCGCCGCCCGTCTCCCGCCGTCACCCTGGGCGGAGGCATAATCCTGGATGCGCTGGACGCCGCGAGCGCTCGAGTGCGACGGGGCGACTATGCGACGCTCGCCCGACTCGCCGCTTTGGCAAAGGACGACCGGAAGGGCGCGGCGCGCATCGCACTCGCAGCGGCCGGGAGCCAAGGCTGTTCCGAGGCGGAGATTGCCCGATGGGTGGGTGCGGACGCCGTCAGCGCAGACTTGGATGCCGTCAGACTGCGCAACGGTCGGTGGGTCGGGCGAACTGCCCTAGCCGCGCTTGCCGCTCGGTTGGCGGACCAGGTGTCCGAACGGCGCAGGGCGGACCTTTCCGGCGCGTTCCCAACGGCGCCACACGAAGCGATAGAGGCCGCCGCCGCCCTGTTGGTGGAACGCGGCGGCTTTCGGGTCGCCGACGGGACGCTACACTCCACGGATGCGCCCACCGACCGGATGCTTCAGTCTGACATAGAGCAGCAGTTCCGCGACGCCGGTCTGGTCGCCCGACCTCTGGCGACGATTGTCGGTGAAGACCCCGCCCGAAAGGCCGCCGTGGGCCGGCTGCTGCGCGAAGGCCGCCTCGTGCGCCTGCGCCACGCTCAAAGCCGCCAAGTGCTGCTGCTGCACGCGTCCGCGGTCGCCGATGCGCAGGCCCGGCTGCACGCCACATGCCCCGATGGTGAGTCCTTTACCGTAGCGGCCATTCGCGACGCCCTGAACCTGACGCGCCGCGATACGCTGCCGCTGCTCGAACATTTCGACGCCGTGGGCGTCACCTTGCGGCGCGGGGATCTGCGCAAACTCAGGGAGGCGCGTTCGATTTTAGGAGGCGATTGAGGTCTGGTGGCCTCCCAGGTCTTCAAAACCTTGGGCTCGCATCGCGAGCGGTGGGTTCGATTCCCATCCGCCTCCGCCAATCTTCTAATTGCAAACTGTTGACAATATGTCAGCTGCCTACGAAGGTGAGGGCGTAGCGTAGGGAATCTCACGATGGTGCGGCTAGTCGACCTGCCGGAGTATGAGCGCGAGCATCTGCTCTCCAAAAATATGCCGCCTCTGGGGCCGACGCCCTGGGTCGACCTCGACCGGCCGCTGTCCGAGCGGAAGATCGCGCTGATCACCACTGCGGGTCTGCACTTCCGAGACGACGAGGGCTTCGAGTTCGCCGACGCCAGCTACCGGGTGATCCCCGGAGATCTTGAGGGCGACGAACTCGTTATGTCGCACTCCTCGGTCAACTTTGACCGCACCGGTTTCCAGGACGACATCAACGTCGTCTTCCCCATCGACAGATTCCGCGAGCTCGCCGCGGAGGGCTTGGTGGGCGGCCTGGCGACCCAGCATTTCAGTTTCATGGGCGCCGGCCTGCAGCCGGCCATGTACGAGGCCAGCGTCCGCAAGCTGGCGGGGCTGCTCATCAAGGACGCCGTCGACACGGTGTTCCTCACCCCCGTCTGACCGAACTGTACTCGCGCCGTGAGCGCGATCGCCTACTTCCTCGAAAGCGAGGGCCTACAGACGACGGGGATCAGTCTCGTGCGCGAGAACACCGAAGCGCTGCGGCCGCCACGGTTCCTGTGGACGACGTTCCCTCTGGGAAGACCCATGGGAACGCCGGGCGACGCGCCGTTCCAGCGCCGCGTCATCCTGGCCGCGCTGGACCTTCTCAACCGCAAGTCCGGGCCGGTGCTCGAGGACTATCCCGAGGACGCGCCGACCGTAGAGATCGAAGACCATCCCGCCTGTCCGGTCAGCTTCGCGCGCCCGTCGGCTGATGTGTCCACCTGGGACGCCCGCCTGCGCAACGAGCTGCTGCAGATGAAGCCCTGGTACGATCTTTCGCGCCACCGCCGGGGGCGCACCACGGTAGGCGTCGCCAAGGTGCCGATCGACGAGTTGGCCCCACGCCTGGCCAAGCTGGTGGACCAGGGCTCGCTCGAAGGGCTCGATTTCAAGCCGCTCAAGTACGCGCTGGAGGACCTTAAGGCCTACTATCGCGAGGCGCTGACCGCACAGCCTGGGACCTACGACTTCGCCGAGATCGAGCGGACGCTGTGGGACGAAACCGAACTGGGGCGCGCCATGCGCGCGCTCGACGACCTTTTCGCCGCCGATCCGCGGCTGGCCCAGGCACGCCGCATCATCGCCTCGCGCGCTGCAAGAAACGACTAGGGAGAACCACGATGCAGATCGTTCCGCTATCCGACCACATGGGCGCCGACATCCTGGATGTCGATCTGGCGCACCTGAACGACGCCGATTTCGCGCGCATCTACCAGGCCTGGCTCGACCACCTGGTCCTGCGGTTTCGGGGGCAGACCCTCAGCGAGGACGACCTGCAGGCCTTCAGCCAGCGGTTCGGGCCGCTGGAGGAGATGCCGATGGGGCGCATGTCGGAGGAGATGCGCCGCAAGATCAAGAACCGCTACGTCACGGTGATCTCCAACATCAAGGTGGATGGTCGGCCGATCGGCGGGCTGGGCAACGCTGAGGCCAACTGGCACTCCGACATGAGCTATATCGACCATCCGCCCACCGCGAGCGTGCTGCTGAGCGTGGAGATCCCGCCGAAGGGCGGGGCGACCTACTTCTCCAATCAATACGCGGCCTATGACGCGCTGCCGGAGGCGCTGAAGCAGCACATCGCCGACCTGACGATCAAGCATGACGCGGCCCACACCAGCGTCAGCGAACTGCGGCCGGGCTTCGAGGAGCCGCAGAGCCCGATCGATGCGCCCGGAGCGGTCCACCCGATCGTTCGGACCCATGCCGAGACCGGCCGCAAGGCGCTCTACCTGGGGCGGCGCGAGTGGGCCTATGTGGTGGGCCTGCCGCTGGCCGACAGCGAGCGGCTGCTAGATGAGCTGTGGTCCTATGCGGCGCGGCCGGAGTTCGTTTGGCGCCAGGACTGGCGTGTCGGCGACCTGATCGTCTGGGACAACCGCTGCTCACTGCATCGCCGTGACGAATTCGATCCCGCTATGCGGCGGCTGATGCGCCGTTGCCAAGTGCTCGCGAAGGTGGCGGCGTGACCGCCGCTGGGCCCACCGACGCGGTGGAGGCCAAGGCCCCGGCCATAGCCGAGGGTGCGCGCCGCTCCGCGCTAACATTGCTGTTCTTCGCCTACGTCTTCAGCATCACCGACCGGCAAATCGTCTCGATCCTGTTCCAGCCGATAAAGGCCGAGTTCGGGCTTTCGGACACCCAGCTCGGCCTGCTGGGCGGCCTGGCGTTCGGCGTCTTCTACGCCACCCTCGGCATCCCGATCGCCCTGGTGGCCGACAAGGGCCGGCGGCGCGAGATCGTGGCCGGCTCGCTGGCCATCTTTTCCGCCATGACGGCGCTGTGCGGCATGGCGCAGTCGTTCTGGCAGCTGGTGTTGGCCCGGTTCGGCGTCGGGATCGGCGAGGCCGGGGTCAACCCGGCAAGCCACTCGATCATCGCTGACTATTACCCCCCCGAGCGGCGCTCGACAGTGATGTCGGTGCTGGCCATGGGCGCCAACATGGGCATGCTGATCGGCCTGATCGTCGGCGGCTTCGTGAGCCAGGCTTACGGTTGGCGCGCGGCCTTCCTGGTGGTGGGCCTGCCTGGCGTGATCCTGGCGGTGCTGGTGCAACTGTTCCTCAAGGAGCCGCCCCGGGGTCTGTCAGAGGGCCGCGTCGCCAAGAGCGAGGCGCCGCCGCTAGGCCAGTCGCTGGGCTACATATGGCGCAACCGCGCGATGCGCCACCTGATCGCCGGCTCGACGATCTGTGGCGTGGTGACCTATGGCCTGGGCCAGTGGCAGCCCACCTTCTTCATGCGGGTGCACGAGATGCCGGCCTCGCAGGTGGGGGTGACCCTGGGACTGTTGTTCGGCGGCGTCGGCGGCGTTGGCGCCCTTTGCGGCGGCTGGCTGACCGACCGGCTCCAGAACCGGCGCGCGGCCTGGGGCATGTGGATGATCGCGGCGGTCATGGTGGCGATGATCCCGCTGCACGTGCTGGCGTTCCGGGCCGAGTCAACCGTGGCCTCCCTGGCGCTGTTCCTGCTTCCGGTGTTTACCTCGGCCTTCTACCTCGGTCCGTCCCTGGCCCTGGTCCAAGGCCTGGCGCCCCTGCGCATGCGGTCGATCTCGGCCGCGGTGAAGATGCTCTGCATGAACCTGATCGGGCTGGGAATCGGGCCGACGGTTGTGGGTGTCCTCAGCGACCTGTTCGAGCCGACCTACGGCCAGGATTCGCTGCGGATGGCGCTGATCGTCATGTCCCTGCTGCCGATCTGGGCCGCGGTTCACTTCTACATCTGCGGTCGCAACCTCGAGGCCGGACTGGCCAAGGCCCGGGAGGACTAGATAGCGAGGCCGCTGGGTCCTGGAATCGCTTGATCGCCGGGCGCCAAATCGCGCCTAATGCGCGACGGATAGGGAGGCCGAGTCATTCACGATTTCCTAGAATGGGCAAGGACGCTGCAGAAGGAGGCGGTGGGCGCGATGGAGCCTACCGACGCGGTGGCCAATATCTCCTTGGCCGAGCAGGTGGCCGACCGGCTGTCGCAAGCCATTCTGCGTGGAGAGTACCCGCCAGGCTCGCGCCTGCCGGAGCCAGAACTCGCCGCCAAATTCGGCGTGAGCCGGGGGCCGGTGCGCGAGGCTCTGTTTCATCTGGTGCGGGAAGGAATGGTCCAGTTCCGGCCCCGGCGCGGCGCGATCGTCCGCCAAGCCCGCGCCCGCGATGTGGTCGATCTCTATAATGTCCGCGGGGTCCTGTTCGGCTACGCCTGCCGATTAGCCGCACCAGCCATGGACCCGGGCCGCATCGCGCGTTGCCGGGAGGGCGTGGCCCTTCTGCGGTCCATGGCGGGAGATGCAAGCAAGACTTCCCTGCAGTTCCTGGAAGTCCGGACCGCCATCTCCACCATCATCGGCCTGGCTGTGGGCAACCGTGTCCTGCTCGACGAGATGGAGCGGCTCAACCGGCGCGCCCTGCTTCACTTCGCCGCCTTCGACCGGCTGGAGCGCCGGGCGGATTCGGTGCGCATCTGGGAGGCCCTGCTGGACGCCTTCGCCGCCGGTGACGGCCTGGCCGCGGAGCAGGTGGCGATCCGGCAGGTAAGCGCCTCGCGAGATGAAATCCTTAGACTCGTCGAGGCGGCTGGCGAAACGGCCGAGACCGGGCGGGGCCAGTCCCGGTCCAAATCCGCTCCGCAGATTTCGGACAATGCGCCTTAGGCGAGGATGACGTTTCCTATTCAGCGAGTAGGTCGGGAGCCTCCGACGTCGGTCGCTAGGCCAAGGACCGCTAACCCCCCCCTTGCGGTCGTTGGGAGAGTCCGCTTTCGGGCCGCAAGCCAATGTCTCCGTCTGGCGCATCCAGGACCTAATCCCAACCGCCATCCCCACGCATCCGTTCGCGGATCTCGTCCCCAGCCTGGACCGTGAACTCCTCAACAAGGGCCTCGTCGATCTCACTGAGCTTCAGACCCCGCGCGAGGGCCGCCTCGACGACCCAGGGCTGGACCTTCAGGACATCGTCAACCTCGACGACCACGCCCAATACTTCCAGCGCACCGTTGCAGCCCGCCGGATTGCCGTAGCGTTTGACGATGACGGTCCAGTTCTCGCCTTTGGCGTCGTCCTCGGCCCGGGCGGTGGCGGTCTGGCTGGCGATCTTGAGGAAGTCCCGGCTGGCCGCTGGATCACCGGCCAAGGCCCGCTGAGCTAGCTGCGTCACCATAGCCTCCGTGATCGGGACCCGCCGACGAACGCCATCGACAGTGATCGGGATGGTGCGCGCCAGGACCTTCTCGACCGAGGCAAAATTGTCTACAGTTGACATGTCAATGGCGTGGACGGAAGGTGCGCGCAAGAGCAGAATTAGGAGTCCCGGTTCGCGAATTGCGGAAGCTGGCGCCTCCGACATATGGGGGCAGCGAGCGATGTGTAGGCGGTCACTTTTATGCGGTGTTTCGTTTGGCCTCGCGGTCCTCGGCATAGCCGGCAGCGCCACCGCCCAGGCGACCGGCGCGCGGGCCACGACCGTTGAGGAGGTCGTGGTCACGGGCTCATTCATCGGCGGCGGCGTGCAGACCAACGCCCTGCCCGTCGATGTGATCACCCAGGAAGATCTCCAGAAGCGCGGTTCGCCCTCGCTCGTCGATCTCCTCAAG
>CAMCXF010000091.1 GCA_945883235.1 Phenylobacterium deserti
GGAGCCGGGCGTCGCCGCCCTTGGCCACCGGGTCGAGCGCGCCCCAGAGCGTCAGGAACGGCCGCGGGAAGGCGCCCAGCTTCGGCCAGGCGGCGCGGTTCAGCGGCGTGCCGGGATTGTCGGGCTGAACGGCGATCAGCAGCGGGAACTCGATAAGGCCCGACTCGTAACTGTTGTCGGGGAAGGGCGCGCGATAGGCGGCCCGCTCGGCGTCGGTGAGCTTGCGCAGCATGCCCCCGTCCAGCATCTGCCAGGGGAAGTCCGTGGCCTCGCGCATCATGCCGACCCACATTTTCATGAACTCGCTCTCGCCCTCGCCCAGCGGCAGGCCGGCGTTGGAGGCGACCACGCGGGCGAAGCGTTCCGGATACTGGGAGACAAGATAGAGGCCGATTGTGCCGCCCCAGTCCTGGCAGAACAGGGTGATGTCCGTCAGGTCCATGCCGGTCAGCCACTGGCTCATCCAGTCGTAGTGCCGCGCCAGGGTGTAGTCCGACTTGGCGGCCGGCTTGTCCGAGCGGCCGCAGCCCACGAGGTCGACGGCGATCACGCGGCGGCCGGAGGCCAGCAGGCCCGGGATCATGTGGCGGTAGAGGTAGGCCCAGGTCGGGTTGCCGTGCATCAGCAGGATCGGCTCGGCGTCACGCGGGCCCTCGTCCACGCAGGCGATGCGCAGGGGCGTGCCGTCGCCGGCGTCGACCTCGAAATAGTGCGGCGCATAGGGGAAGTCCGGCAGGTTCGCGAAGCGGTCGTCGGGCGTGCGGAGAATGTCCATGGGGTCTCTCAGGCGATGAGGAAGGCGATCTGGAGGATCGCCGCGATGAGGGTGATAGCGAGGCCCACCGTCAGCCGGGGGCTGGCCAGGGCCAGGATCCGGGGCTGGGTGGGGATGTTGAACGTCTGCGGCATTGCCGCGAACTTGAACTCGTGCGCGCCGGCGAACCGGGGGTCGCTGGCCAGCATCGCCAGGTCACGGCGGCTGCGGTAGCGCATGTAGCCGATCAGCGACCACGACGGGCCGGGCTCCATGCCCCAGGTGTCGAAATAGCCGCCGACCACGCGGGCGGCGATCGCCGGGTGTCCACCCCGGGCGAAGAGGGCCGGCATGAACATCTTCGTGTAGCCGGACAACATCTCGCGGGCGGGCCGCAACACGCCGGTCTTGGGATCCGCCACCGGCTCCGCGGCGAAGCGCACGACATTGAGCATGAAGAACTCGCGGCCGTCGTCCTCGGCCAGGAAACGCTCCATCACGGCCAGGTCGTTGCGGCCGTTTTCGCCGGCGCCGGTGCGCCGCAGCCGCTCCACCAGGGCCTCGGCCTCGGCCGGCGAGACCGGGCCGCGCCAGTTGTCGTACCAGGCGCGGAAAGCGGTATAGGCCAGGAGGGCGCCGGCCCAGAGCCAGGGGTTCATGCGGCCGCCACCAGTCCGGCGATGATGTGGCGGTTGAGGTAGCTCCAGGTGGGCATGCCATGCATCAGCAGGACCACCGGCCCGTCGCGTGGGCCGGCGTCGATGTAGTGCAGGCGCAGGTCTTCGAACTCGATGTAGTTCGGCGCCCACGGATAGTCGGCCAGGCCGTCGAAGGCTGCGTCCGGCGTGCGCGCGAACCGCACGCCGGCAGGGGTTTCGAGCAGGTCGGTCATGTCGGTCTCCGCGCTCCGGCTCAACCGGGCCAGTAGATGTATTCGTCGGCCTCGGTGGCCTTCTGCTCGAGCGTCTTGTCGATGGTGACCGGCATCTCGCCCACATAGGGATAGAGGGCGGTCTTGCTCCCGCGGCGGTGCGCGGCGATGGCGGCCTTGAGTTCGGCCACCTTGACCGGGTTGGACGCGGCCAGGTTGGTCTTCTCGGTGGGGTCGCGGGCCAGGTCGAACAGCCAGTCCTTCTTCGGCCGTTCCGAGGTCTGCAGCTTCCAGGCCCCCTTGCGCACCGCCAGGTAGTGGCCGTCCTGCCAGAAGATGGCCTCGTGCGGCGGGGTCGGGGGCGCCTGGCCTGTCATGTAGGGCAGCAGGTTGGCGCCATCGATCACCCGGTCGGTGGGAACCTGGGCGCCAGTGGCCGCCGCCAGGGTGGGCAGCAGGTCAATGTGGCTGACCGGGTCGTTGACCCGTGTACCCGGCGCGATCTTGCCCGGCCAGGACACGAAATAGGGCACGCGGATGCCGCCTTCGAAGAAGCTCAATTTCCAGCCGCGATAGGGCTTGTTGACCTCCGGAAGGCCGATGTAGCCGGCGCCGCCGTTGTCGCTGGAGAAGACGATGATGGTGTTGTCCTCAAGGCCTTGCGCCCGCAGGGCCTCGCGCACGCGCCCGACGCTGCGGTCCAACGACCGCACCATGGCGGCGTAGACCCGCAGGCGGTGGTCCTTGATCTGGGGCAGGGCGTCGTAGTCGGCCTTGGTGGCCTGAAGCGGGCTGTGAACGCCCCAGTGGGCCAGGTAGAGGAAAAACGGCCGGTTGCGGTTGGCCTGGATCACCTTCACCGCCTCGTCGGTGTAGTAGTCGGTGAGATAGCCGCCGGGCGCGAAGCGCGGGCCGTCGTTGAAGGCCGCGGCGTGCTGACTGCGGGCCCACAGGAACTTGTCGATCGGGTCGAAATCGAGCTTGGCGTTGACGACATTGGGGTCCTTCTCCGGCAGGTAGAAGGAGCTGGCCATAAGCAGGCTCTCGTCGAAGCCCTGGGCGTTGGCGCCGAACACCTTGCCGCCGCCCAGGTGCCACTTGCCGATGTGGGCGGTGTGGTAGCCGCGCGCCTTTAGAATCTCGGCGATGGTGATCTCGGAGCCAGGCAGGCCCTGCTCGGCCATGGACGGCAGGTTCTTCTCGGCCTTGGCGTCGCGCAGCATCGGGTGGGGACGGGAACCGTCGTTGTAGAAAAGGCTCAGCATGCCGCCCATGCCGGCGGGGGTGGGGGTGAACTCGAAGCCGTGGCGGGTGGGATAGCGCCCCGTCAGCAGCATGGCCCGGGAGGGCGCGCAAGCCGCCGTGCCCGAATAGGCCTGGGGCATGATCGCCCCGCTCGCCGCCAGGGCGTCGATGTTAGGCGTGGGCACGAGGCCGCCCGCGACGCCGCCGCCATAGGTCGAGATGTCGTTGATGCCCAGGTCGTCGGCCAGAATGAACACCACGTTGGGCGGGCGGTCGCCGGCCGGCGGAGTCTCCGGGCCGCGGGCCCAGGCGATCGGCACGTTGGGCCCGATCTCCTCCTGGCCGCGCGAGGCGACGACGAACAGGATGATCGACCGGAAATTCAGGCCCGCGACCACCAGCACCAGGATCGCGAACGCGGCGATCCCCATCCAGACCTTCTTGGCCATTGCTGTTTCCTCCCGAGGCGACGCCTGCCGTACATAATGACATGGTAAGTGTCATTAGTTAAAGTCAAATTTCACCCTTGGTGGCGCGCGAGCTCTTGCCTCACGCTTCCGGGAAGATCCGATGTCCACCACACAGAGCTGACGGCCGACTTCGCCCTACACCTGACCTTCAGACTGGAGTCGATCCCTGGAAGACGAGAGGTGTCTGCTCTTCCTGCTCTTCTCGACCCCCTACGTCCTGTACGAACATCTGGTCGACAACGCCCTTTTTTGACGCACAGCAGGTTCTCGTCGGCAGCGCGCTGCGGGGAAGCGGAATGCTCCTCCCGTTCCGCAGTTCAAGTTGTCAGGCCCTCCGGCTGTCACGTATGAGGGGACGATGAACGACGCCAAGCCGCCCCGTGGGAACCAGAAATCAACGTTGGCGGTAGGCACAGATGGCCGGACCGAGCGTACGGTGCGCACCCGACATGCCATTGTTTCGGCGATCCTGGATTTGGTTCGGGCAGGAAATCTCGCCCCGACGGGAGAGGAGATCGCTCAATACGCCCGCGTAGGGCATCGTACCGTCTTTCGCCACTTCCAGGACATGGAATCCCTCCTGAACGAGGTAAATGAGCGGGTACAAGTCATCGTCCAAGAAGGGCTCGCGGAAACGCCATCTGCGGGCTCGCTTAGCCAGCGCATCGACAAGCTGGTGGACGTGCGATCGCGGGTCTTCGAGCAGATCCTGATGTACTATGCGTCCGCCGGGGTCCGTAGTCACACGTCTCCGACGGTCAAGCGCAGTCGTTCCCAGTTTGCCCGCTACCAACGCGAGCACCTCCTGCGGTGGATTCCCGAAGCCGGAAGCGCGATCGAAACCATCGACCTGCTCACATCGGTCGACGGATGGTTGAGGCTGCGCTGGGCTCAACGACTGAGCGTTGAGCAGGCGAAACGCGCACTCGCAAGCAGCTTAAGTCTCCTGCTTACATCCCCGGTCAATTGATCCCTTCGCGGCGAACTCGAGATCAGGCTGCATTCTGCAGCTTGAGGACGCGCCTAGGTCGATGCGACCGCAGATATATATTGACAGTGCCTTTGCCAATATGTCGTTTGCGACTCGTCTGGCCGCACCTCCAATCCACGGCCACCCGGCAATGTATGCCAAGCGCCGACAGTTCAGGAGAACGCCATGAAACCTGTGATGATTGCCCTTGTTGCATCGCTTGCGGTCGTCGTGCCGGTGTTGGCAGGTTGCGCCAGTCCGCAGGTTATGGCTGATGCGGCGTCGCTGCCGCTCAGGGCCGAAACGCTGCGCACGCCAGATGAGCGCTTCGCCAATCTCCAGGGCTGGTCCTTCAAGCCGCACTATGCCGACGTCGCCGGCTATCGCATGCAGTATGTCGACGAGGGTCCGCGCAACGCCGCGCCGGTGCTGATGCTGCACGGCGAGCCGACCTGGGGCTATCTCTACCGCAAGATGATCCCCCCTGTGGCTGGAGCCGGGCATCGGGTGATCGTGCCCGACCTGATCGGCTTCGGCCGGTCGGACAAGCCGCTGGCGATGGATGCGCACAGCTACAAGTTTCATGTCGATGCGATCAGCGAACTGATCCGTGAGCTCGACCTCAGGAACATCACGCTGGTGTGCCAGGACTGGGGCAGCCTGATCGGCCTGCGGGTGGCCGCAGAGAACCCTGATCGTTTTGCGCGCATCCTGCTCGCCAATGGCGCGCTGCCAGAGGGCGCGAGTATGGGGCCGGGATTTGAGGGCTGGAACCGGATGGCGGCTGGCTTCCGGGCATCGGGCGACATGCCGGTCGGTCAGATGGTCGGTCGACAGCAAGGACCCGATGTGGTCGCAGGATACGATGCGCCCTTTCCCGACAAAAGCTACAAGGCCGGACCACTGATCATGCCGGCTCTCGTTCCGGTCACGCCGGAGGATCCCGCGGTTCCCGCCAATCAGCGCGCCTGGGAGGTTTTCAAGACCTGGCGTAAACCCTTCCTCACGGCGTTCTCGGACGGGGACCCAGTGACACGGGGACAGGACAAGAAATTCCTCGAACTGGTTCCAGGGACAAAGGACCAGAAACACATCACCATCAAGGGCGCCGGCCACTTCCTGCAAGAAGACAAGGGAGAGGAGCTGGCGGCGGTGGTGATCCAGTTCATTAAGGACAATCCGTAGAGCGTGATGTCGGGCGTCAGCGCCCTTGAGACAGGCCAAGGTCTTTCGTCGGTGCTGGCAGTCTAACTGTAAACGGTCTCCAGTTTGGCGCGTTTGGGTGCCGAAGTGGGGATATTCGTGAAGTCGATCTCGTTCAAACACCATCGGTTCCGTGCGGACGCTATTTGCCAAGCGGTGTGGCTGTAGTTCCGCTTCACGCTCAGCATCCGGGATGTCGAGGAACTGCTCGCCCAGCGCGGGATCGAAGTCAGCCGCGAGACGGTCCGATGCTGGGTGATCAAGTTCGGCCCGGTGATCGCGGCGAACCTCCGCCGTCGCAGAAGCCCGCCGACGGGCCGCTGGCATCTGGACGAGGTGTTCGTCCGGATCGGCGGTCGGAAGATGTGGCTCTGGCGCGAGGACGCGCCCAGGTCGATGCCAGCGCAGATATATATTGACATTGCCTTTGCCATTATATCGCTTGACGACTCGTCAGGCCACACCTCCAATCCACGGCCACCCGAGGGGGCTTGCCAAGCGCCGACAGGAGAACTCTATGAAACATGTGATGATTGCCCTTGTTGTATCGCTTGCGGTCGTCGTGCCGACCGGCGTCCTGGCGCAAACGCCCGCCAAGACCGTTGTGCTCGCCAGAGACATTCCGGTAGCCCGCACGCCGCCGGGCTTCTGGAAGACCTTTCCGGCTCCGGTCCTCGCGCGGTGTACCGAGCCCCTGGCGCCGGGCGCGCCGGATCTGCGGGGGGTCTGGACGGGCGACAACGAGGGCAAGACCCACGTCGAGCGCATCCAGCAGTGCGGCGACCGGGTGGTGATCGAAGGCGGCGGCGTCACCCACGATATGAGGGCTGACGGGATCCTCGCCCACGGCGTGGACGATATCGCGGCCGGCTCGGCCCGGCCGATCAAGGTGGCGGCGGTGTTCGAGAACAACGGACTGTCGCTCAAGCCCTTCGGCGGGCCGACCCGGGTCACGCGGGTGCTGCAGGGCGATGTCCTGGTGTTCAACTACAACGGCAAGGTGATCCAGCTTCGCCGGATCGCCGCCCTGCCGCCCGGACTGTAGCGCCGTCGGCGCCGGTGGGATTGCTCGATGGAAAAAATGGTCTCGCCGACCCCGCCTATACGGATGCGCAAGGTCATTTCAGACTGCCAACCCCTTTTGCGCGGAACACTAATCCCGTACGGGATTTCGGCACCCATCCGGGAGGAGCGATGCGAGTGGCGCCGCATGTCGGATCGTGCAGTTTTATAAAACCAAGTCGGGTGTCCGAAATACACCCACCAGGGAGAGTCGGATGAGCGAGCACGATCAGATCGGTTACAGCGTGGATCACGGCGTGGCCTCGATCACCTTCAACCGGCCGGAGAAGCTGAATGCGCTCACCCCAGCCATGTTGCAGCTCTTCTTCACCGCTGTCCGGCGCGCGGCCGCCGATCCCGAATGCCGGGTAATCGTCATCACAGGCGCGGGGCGGGGGTTCTGCGCGGGCCTTGATTTGGGCGTCATCGGAACGGGCGGGTCCTCCGACGCACTCTCGACAGCAGAAGATGACGCACCTCCGCAATGGGGAGACGACGTCGGACCGGATCTGTCACGGTTCTTCTCGGGCGGATGGAATGAATTGATCACCTCCCGCAAGCCGACGATCGCCGCGATCAACGGCCCGGCGTTCGGATGGGGCTTCATCCTCGCCCTTCACTGCGACATCCGCTTCGCTGCCCGGTCCGCAGTGATGAACGCCACCTTCGCCCGTCTGGGCGTGCCGGCGGAAAAGGGCTCCGGGTGGCTGCTGGCACGCCTGATCGGCTCCGCCCGGGCGCTTGACCTTCTCTATTCCGCGCGACGTATAGATGGCGTCGAGGCTGAACGGCTTGGCATCGTCAATACCGTCCTAGCGGACGACGCTCTGGGCGAGCACGTGACCGCCTACGCCCGGCAGATTGCATCTCAATCGGCCCCCCGCGCCCTTGCAGCGATGAAGGCGCAGGTCTGGTCAGCCCTGGACGACCCCTATGATGTGGGCTTTGCCGATGCCGACAAGGAACAGGACCTTTGTACCAAGACGGAAGACTTCCGCGAGGGCGTCGCCAGTTACAGGGAAAAACGGGCCCCGAATTTTCGCGGTCAATGAAGTTCAACGAAGACAAGCTCAGGAAGATCACATCATGAAGACGCGCATCACGGAGATGTTCGGGGTCGAGACGCCGATCGTCATGGGGGGGATGACCGGGGTCGGCTATGGCGAGCTGGTGGCAGCGGTGGCCAATGCCGGGGCGCTGGGCTTCATCACCGCTCACATGTTCCCGTCGGGCGAGGCCCTGCTGGCGGAAATCGAGAAGACCAAGGCCCTGACCTCCAAGCCCTTCGGCATAAACCTGACGTTGCTGCCGTCGATCAACCCGATCCCTTATGACGACTA
>CAMCXF010000092.1 GCA_945883235.1 Phenylobacterium deserti
TTCGCCAACTCCAGCAACGCTCGCTGCACGGCCCGCTCGCTCTCGTTGTCCAGCGCACTGGTGGCCTCGTCAAAGATCAGGATCGGCGGGTCCTTCAGGAAGGCGCGCGCAATGGTCAGCCGTTGCTTCTGACCCCCCGACAACCGCACGCCCCGCTGGCCCACATCCGTCTCGTAGCCGTCGGCCAAGGCCATGATAAAGTCATGGGCGTTGGCGCGCCGGGCCGCCTGTTCGATCTCGGCCTGGGTGGCGTCCGGCCGACCGTAGCGCAGGTTCTCGGCGACGCTTTCGGCGAACAGATAGACGTCCTGCTGCACCACCCCGATGTTTCGCCTGAGCGAGCTCAGGCTGACATCACGGATATCCACCCCATCGATCAGGATCGCGCCCTCCGTCGCCTCGTAGAAGCGCGGAATCAGCGAGCACAGCGTAGACTTTCCGATGCCGGATGCACCCACCAGCGCCACGAACTCGCCGGCCTGCACCTCAAGCGAGGTGCGGTTGAGCACCAGCGGATCGCCGTCGCGATAGCGGAAGCTGACATCGCGAAACGAGATGGTGCCCTTGACCTTATCCAGTGTCCTGGCACCCGGCCGGTCCTGGATATCCGGCTCGGTCTCCAGAATATCCATGAACCGGTTGAACCCGGTGTAGCCCATCTGCCAGAGCCGCACGAAGTTCACCGTCCGGTTGATGGGGTCCACCAGGATCGCCACGCACAACAGGAACGTCAGCAGGTCGCCAACCCCCAGCTGCGCCTGCACCACCCGGATCGCCCCGGCCACGATGACGCCCACGGTAATCAGCTGGGCCAGGGTGGACATGCCCACAGAGAACTAGGCCTCGCTCTTGTAACCAAAACGCCGGATGTCCAGAAACCGCGCGTTCTCCTGCTCAAAACGCCGGGTCTCGATTTCCTCGTTCGCAAAAGACTTCACCACCCGGATGCCGGACAGCGAGTCCTCGACCTGCTCGTTGATCGCCGCGATCTGTTGCTTGCCCAGCTGCAGCGCCTGCCTCATCCGCGCGTTGAAATAGACGGCGTAGACGATCGCCACCGGGAAGATGCTGAGGATGATCAGCGTCAGCGGCAGATCCAGGAACGACAGCAAAACCACCGCGCCCACGAACTTCAGCACCGAGATCGCAATGTCCTCGGGGCCGTGGTGGCAAAGCTCGCCGATGTCGAAGAGGTCGTTGGTGATGCGGCTCATCAACTGGCCGACGCGCTGACGGTCATAGAAGCTGAAAGACAGTTTCTGGTAGTGCTCGAACAGTTCGGTCCGCATGGCGCGTTCCATCTTCGAGCCCATCATGTGGCCCTGATAGTCCACGAACAGGGTGCTCAGCACCTGAACCGCCAGCAGCGCCAGCATGGCAGCCCCGGCCAGATAGATCTGATCCAGCACGGCGGCCACGTCGCTCAGGTCAGCCAGTTCACGGGTGATGTAACTGGCGCTGATCGGCAGGAACAGCGCGGTTCCCGCCACCAGGATGGCGCAGGCCAGATCGGCCACAAGCAGCGGAATGTGGGGCCGGTAATAGGAAAGCAATTTGCGCAGCCGACGTCCGGCTGCCGCAGAATCTCTAGGGTCGGCATCGACCCGGGTTTGCGA
Organism: Phenylobacterium deserti; assembly: GCA_945883235.1. Lineage (GTDB taxonomy): Bacteria > Pseudomonadota > Alphaproteobacteria > Caulobacterales > Caulobacteraceae > Phenylobacterium > Phenylobacterium deserti_A. Next base: position 1,617 of record CAMCXF010000092.1, read on the forward strand.
TGGCATAGGTCTTCATGTCCGGTTGATGGGGGCCTTTCGGTTCGGACATAAAGGTTTTCATCGTGGGCTCCCGCGCCGGACAATCTGACCCGACGGGACTATGCCAACCCATCAGCGCCAGCACAACGGGATCATTGGAACCGCCAGAGACTGGACTCTCCTCACCCATCGGGGGAGGGGGACCGCGCGTAGCGGGGTGGAGGGGGCCACCGTCGCACAGCGGTCAAATACTCGCCTGAAGGCTCCACGTCGTGCAGGCAGGATCGCCGTTTTCGGGGCGTACCGAGGCCCAGAATGTCGAGCGTGCGAGATGCGGCAAGCCCCCTCCACCAGACTGCGTCTGGTCCCCCTCCCCCGACGGGTGAGGAGAACGACCGCCGGGCCGTCCAGGCCGACGACGCTCAGACGTGTGAGGTCAGCACCACGCCCACCAGCACCGCTGTCCAGTGTGTGGCGGCAGCCGCCACCACATGACCATGCCAGATGGCGCGGGCGAACTTCAGGCGCTTGTTGACGTAGAAGATCACGCCGGTCGAATAGAGCACGCCCCCCACCACCAGCAGCACCATGGCGTACCAGGCCAACGCATCGATCATCGGCTTCAGCGCGACGACAACAAGCCAACCGAGGGCGACATAGACCGCTACCCACAGCTTGCGCCCCACGTGTGGCAGGAACAGCTTGCCCAGCGCGCCCAGCCCGGCAATCGACCACACCGCAATGGTCATCCCCCACGCCCACCGACCGGATAGCGCCAGCGTCGTAAACGGTGTGTACGAGGCCGCAATCATCAGAAAGATCCCGGCATGGTCCAGCCGCCGCAGGGTCGGTCGATACTGCGGCTTGGCGAAATTGTACGCCGTCGAGAAGGCCAGCATGGCCACCACGCCGGCCGCATAGATCGACACGCCCACTACCTGGGTGATCGATCCGGCCCGCACCGCCAGCGTCAGCAGCACAATCCCGCCCACCAGCGCCAGCGTCAGCCCGACGATATGCACCACCAGGTCCGCACACTTGGCGGCAGGCGTGGGATAGTGGCGCGGCGGTTTCGGGGGCAGGTCAACGAGGCTCATGGCCACACCATACCGCCACAGCGTGACGGACGTAAGGCACCCGCCGCCCCAACGCCCTGCCTCCTCGCCCCGCTGCCCCGCCGCTGCGCGCCGGGGGCGAGGAGGTGGCCGTCGGCGGCGTCGAGGATGGTCAGACAGACGGCACTGCCGTTGGCGGGAACCTGCATATCCAAGGACACCATATCCAGGGACACTATACCCACTTCATCCCGCGCCGCCTGGCGGCCAGGCTTTTCGCCCCGGCTTCTGACGCGCCAGCACGCGGCCGAGGCGCTGTTCGAGGAAGGTCAGGAAGGCGTCCGACCCCAGCGGTCGGCCCGTCCGTTCTCCGGCGCGGATCGCCTCGCGCTCGGCCTCACTGAGGCCCGCGTCCAGAAACGCCCGCCAGTCGCCGACCTGATCCTTCAGGGGTTGCACCTGAACCAGCCCGCTGCCGTTCCCGTCAAGGTGCGCCCGGGCGCTTGACCAGCGCCAGTCCTCGGCCCGCGCCACCAGCCCCGCCCGCACCGGGTTCAGCGCCACATAGCGCGCGCACGCCGGCAGATGCGCCTCGTCCATCGGCACCGAGGCGAACCGGCCCTGCCACAGATATCCGCGCCAGCCCTGGCGAAAGTGGATCCGCCGGGAGTAACGCCGGTTCGCCTCGCCAAGCGCCACGCGCAGGCCGTCATCGGTTGACGGGTCGTCGGTCCGGCGCGGACGGAGTGTCAATTACGTAGTGTGTCCCGGCTATCACGAATTGCGCACGAATGCGCTGTGGCGACCGCAAACGCGCGCACCATTTATTTCTCCAGAAATGTTAATCTGACATCTCTTCTTTGAAGATCAACCCAAGGGTGAAGACCCTAATTGGAAGTTATTGAACAATGAATAAATCCAACACTAGAGTCATTATTTCCGCCATTTTTGCTTCCGCTGGTCTTGTTGTAGTGGCTCCCACCGCATTGTACGCTCAGGCGAATATGAGTGGTTCATCCTGTACAGAATATCAGAGGTTGTCGTCTGAATTTCTTGTTATGTCGACGGCTGCGGAACTAAAGCATAAAACGCAACGCACAACACCACCGGCTTGGATTAATATACAAAGTCACATCGCTCAGGTGAAAAAAATGGAAGCTGTTATGAGCGCCGGTCTGCATTACAATAATAGAGACTGTGAGGTCCTTCGTATGGTAATGGATAAAACCAACAAAGAAGCCGCAATTTACCTAAAGACTGGAAAGACTACGCTAACGCACGCGGCGCGGAATGCAAAAGGCACCATGACAAAATAACATCTGTTTATATAAACTACACGAATATATTCATATTACAACGGAGCTAAAATCAATGAAAAGTCTGCTTATTAGGTATCTCGGGTGTTCTGCCTTGGCGTTATCTCTTGCCGCTGCGCCTATTTCTACCGCATTTGCTGCGCCTGACAACGGCGGCGGTATTGTTTACAATAAGTCTGACTGCAGTCCCAACTACACCAGGATGTATGCGTTCGGCGGCGAAGGCGGTGGCTCCAGCTGCGGATACTGGCTCGACTCAAATGCGCAGGCGGAAGTTTGGTCAAACGGTGACCACAACTGGACTGCCGGTGAAGCTTCAGAAGCTTTTCGACAGGCCTGTAATGTGGCCAGAATTGTCGCGGAAGAAACGGCTGAAGACACAGGCGGCGCATCTCTGGCGCTATGGGCAGTAGCCTGTATTGGTACGTATTGAGAAATATCTGATTTTGTGATTTAGGACAATTTTCCTTTTGATCTTAACTTAACGTCTGGCTTGTTTTTTTCAATTAGGGCGAACGCGGTACTGAAATATAATCTAACAGCGCTGCAACCGATATAGATTTAGCGCCAATCAAACTCCCCGCCCTGCTGAGAATGACGAGCCAGACACCTAAAGGCCTATCCCACGTTTCTAACGCGTTTGCCAAAGAGTGGTTGATCCACTCCTTCAGCGGAAACAACGTAAGTGAAGCGGGTATGAAATAGTCGTCTGCGTACAATCAATATGTCCATCTAAACCATTAACAAATCTTCCGCGATGTCAGTTAGTCACGTTGGAAGCAGAACTCTTCAAATACAGCCGAACAGGAGTCATGCGTGATCAGAATCAATTTTGGCGCCTGTCTAGTTGCAATATTTGCAGGATCGTTGCTATCTGGATGTGTGTCGTTCCAACCAAACACATCCAAGCACGCGGTAGTTGACCGCAATGGCCTGGATATAGTTATTGAGGACGGCAGCAAAAAAGCGACAATTTTCAAAGACGTGGGCTCTACAGAACGATACTGCCGAACTCCCAATCCGGATTTTGCGGCTGTCAAAGGTGGCAGCTTTGCTATCCCGACGGGCATCGGTACGTCTGTTGGGGCTTCAGATTCGAGCGCCGTCGACTCTCTCGGCGGACGATCACCGGCTGTGTTGATTACCCGGGAGTTGATGTACAGAGCATGCGAACTTTCACTGAATGTGAACGCTGATCCGGATTTGACGAGAGCTATCTATACTCAGTTTCTAGCAATTATAACGGTAGCGTTAACAGATCAAACGGAGGACGGGGTTGCCTCTAGTGAAGTCGCTACTTCTGCTGAAAAGAGCGTCGCTGGTGGATCAAATCCAGGCGCAGGGAGTCCAGGTGCAGGGAGTCCAAGTGCATTGAAACCAAATGTGCTACCCCCCGGCTTACCAAAGGTGCTCCCGCCTAGCTTACCAAATGTGCTCCCGCCTGGCTTGCAGCGATAGTGATTTTGTCGGGGTCGGCGGGCTGGAATGGCGACTTTGTTTCGCTCGATCAGCTTCAAGATTTTCGGCGTTGCGGTCGGTCTGCTGGCGCTGATGGCCGCCACGTCGCTGGTTTCGAGCGGCATGAGCAACCAGGTCCATCGCCAGTTGCGCACCCTCAGTGAGTCCCTGTTTCCGCTGAGCATGACTATCCCGGACGTCAGCAGGAGCGCCCTGGAAACGCGGCTGGCCATCGCCTCGCATGCACGTGGCGAGTTGGAATTACGGTGACAGTTGCAATAACCCCTAAACTTCCAGCGCTTGGTTCGAAAGTGGGAACACGTACCACTTCAGGATCGCCGCCAACCCGTTCGTGTTTTTCGTGTGGTTCGTGGCCTTATCCTTCCGGTATCGGCGTCCGGAAAACTCGGGTCAGGTCCAGCCCTCGGCCCCATGGGTCCCGGTCTTTCTCGTGCCGCGAAAACCGGGATGACGGAATTTGGAAATGGGGACACGTACGACTTGTCGCCCCCGATTTCTTTACCCCGCTCCGGGGGCGACTCCGCCCGAACCGTCAACCGGGATTGTAGATGCTACTGTACGGCCTGAAAACCGATCCGGGCTGGCAATCAAGGTTGGCTCTGCCTGCCCGGCCACGGTTTCAAGGTTCTGGAAGATCTATAATTAAACAATAATAACAATGACTTGTTAGATACTCAACCCTCATCAAGTTACCCAAAGCCCCGAAGGCCAAGGCGCTCAACTATCCACGTGATTATACGTCTACTTGTGACAAACGCGGATTCAAACCGTCGAACCGCACCCTCTCGGTGAGACCGCCAGCCTACCGGGCCTGGACCTGGCCGCTCACCCCGCCGCCACCCGCCCCAGCACCGCCTTCACCGCCGCCCGCTCACCCATCCGCGCGAAATGGTCGGCCACCTTCGGGAACCGGGCCATGTCAATGCCGTCGCGCGGCAGCCAGCTTGTCACCACATAGAGGTAGGGGTCGGCTGTGGTGTAGCGGTCGCCCATCACCCAGGGGTCCGCGAGGTATTCCGCCTCGATCAGTCCCATGGCCTCGGCGAACACCAGCGGCGACTTGCGGGCCATCTCGGCGATGGC
>CAMCXF010000093.1 GCA_945883235.1 Phenylobacterium deserti
TCGGTCACGTAGTCGTCCAGCGACTCCGGCAACAACAAAGTCTGCCGCCGATCTTCCCCTTCGACAAAGCGCTTCATCGACGGCCCCAAGGCTGCTGCATCGATGTTCGATTCTAAGCTGCTTCGCCGTTTTTACACAGCCTGGACCCAAAGCAGAAGTTCCAGACGTCCGCTGTCGGGGCAGACCTTCCAGGCACCGGCCCAAGCCGGGCTGGTTGAGCGTATACTTCTGGTCCAGGTCGACCTGCGCGCCGCGTCCGGCTAGGTCCGCGAAATTGAGCCTGATGCCCACTCCGCCGCCCCGGGAGTTTCGGCGGGCGTGGCCCATTCAGCAATCTTGGTCAGCAAATCTATGAGAATGATCGGTTTGCCGATGTGGTCATTCATGCCCGCCTCGGCGCACTCGGATAGATGTCGTGGCAGGACGTTGGCGCTGAGGGCCACGATCGGGGTCAAGCGGTTCGGCTCGCAATTGGCGCGGATGGCCCGCGTGGCGGCCAGGCCGTCCATGCCCGGCATCTGCAGGTCCATCAGGATCAGATCGAAGCGTGCGGTCATGGCCACTTTCACCGCCTCGGCACCGTCGACCGCCTCGGTGATCTCGTAACCGTATGGCAGGAGCATCAAGCCCACCAGTTCGCGGTTCATCTCCACGTCGTCGACCACCAGCAGACGCGTCCTGGCGGCAGTGACCACGGGGTCGGACGGGACCGGTTCGGGCTGCACCAGCGCGGCAGGCGGGGCGGCGATCGTGAACCAGAAGGTCGAGCCTTGGCCCTCGCGGCTCTCGGCCCCGATCTGGCCACCCATCAAATCGACCAGCGACTTGCAGATCGCCAGTCCCAGGCCGGTGCCACCATGTTCGCGGGTACTGGAACCGTCGACCTGGGAGAACCTCTGGAACAGCCGGTCGAACTGGTCGGCGGGGATGCCGATGCCGCTATCTGTAGCTGCGAAGCGAAGTGCACCGCCGGCCTCGGGCTGATAGCGGAGCTTGACGTGGACCTGTCCGGCCTCGGTGAACTTGATGGCGTTGGAGAGCAGGTTCAGCAGCACCTGACGCGCCCGCGCACTGTCCGCCAGCACCGCCGCCGGCAACGGCCCATCGATTTCGGTCGTCAGTGTCAGGCCCTTCTGCAGGACCTGAACCGAGACAAGATCGACGGTCTCGGCCAGAAGTACCACCGGATCGAAGGCATGTGGGTCCAGATCGACGCGACCCGCCTCGAGCTTGGAAAAATCCAGGATGTCGTTGACCACCGCGAGCAGCGTCTCGCCGCTGGTGGCGATCCGTTTGGCGTAGGTCCGCGCCGTCTCCGGTAGATCCGACAGTGACTCCAGCAGCCCCGCAAATCCCAGCACACCCGTCAGCGGCGTGCGGAGTTCGTGGCTCATGTTGGACAGGAACTCGGACTTAATGATGGAGGAGCCTTGAGCCTCGGCGAGCGCATCATTCAACTGATCATTTGCCTGCTGCAGACGCTGGTCAGACAGCCTACGTTCGGTGATATCGCGCAGGTGGGACACGACACCGGTGATCTGCCCCTCTCCGCCCTGGACCGGAGTTGATACCACCTCGAAGTCAACGGACGAGCCATCCTTACACTTCAGCCGGTAATCGCGCCTGCCGACGCCGACAGGTTGGTGGCCCGCGAGCAAATTCTGGTTTCGGCCGCGGATCAGATCCCATTGATCGGGATCGACAAAATCCAAGTATGAGCGACCCTGCATTTCAGCGGCTGTATAGCCCAGCGCCCGACAGGCTGGTGAGATGTACTCGATCAGACCCTGCGCGTTGACCCGCAGGACTATGTCTATGGACTGTTCGGTTATCAGGCGGAACTGCGCCTCGCTGGCGGCGAGGGCCACCTCCGCATCGCGGCGGTCGGTTCGGTCCTCGACCTGAGTGACGAAGAACTTGACCGTGCCGTCAGGCTTGCGGATTAGCGAGACAGTGACGCGCGCCAAGACGACAGATCCGTCCATTCGAATATAGCGTTTGTCCACCTGGTAGCTGGGGATGTCGCCGGCCAGCAGTCGCTGCTCGCTCTCCCAATGCAGGTTGCGATCATCAGGATGCGTCAGCGCCTGGTAGTTGAGCTGTAGCAGTTCTTCTTTCGAGTAACCTGTGATGTTGCACAGCGCCTCATTGACCCGAACGAACTTCCGGTCCTCTCCGATCAACGAGTGTCCAATGCCTGCGAACTCGAACGCAGCTTCGAAAAGCTCGGCCTGACTGCGCGCTTCAAGCTCAAGTTCCCGTCCCTTCGTCACGTCATGCAGGATCACGACAACGCCGCTAGCGTTTCCCTCAAGATCGCGGACTACGGAGGGAGCACCCTCGAACCAGATTGTCTGGCCCGTGCCGTCTCGGAACCGCACTTTGCGGGACAAGAGGACGTCTTCGACCGCACCCGAAACAAGCTGCGCAAACAATGCGACCGCTTCAGCCCGGCTATCAGGGTGAATGAACTCCTCGACTTTTCGACCGATGACTTCGCGGGCGTCGTAACCCCATCTCTGCACCGACGCCGACACGAATTAGATCGCGCCGGCTAGATCGAACTGCAACACAAGATCAAGAGAATTCTCGGTGATCAGGCGATGGCGCACCTCGCTGGCCCGGAGTTCTATATCGGCTAGCTTTAGACGGGTGATGTCCTGAATCGAGCCGTAAATCGCCGCGACCGAACCGTCCGGACGGAACCTGCAGGACCCTCGCGTTAAAATGTATCTGATTGTTCCTGAGGGGCCCCGTATAGCCGCCTGATGCTCGTATCCAACCCCATCTTGCAGGGCGCGCTCAAGAAGCGCGACAACGACATCTCCATCTTCCTGATGGTAGTATTCCAGGAGTTCAGGCCGCGTGGGTGGCGAGGATCCCAAGTCTCTTTCAAATATTCGATACGTTTCTTCTGACCAATGCAATTGTTCGGAATCGACTTCGTAGGCCCAGGCTCCGATCGGAGTCAGTTCGCTTGCCGCTCGCAGCAGATGCGCGGAGTCGTACGGTTGCATGGACCCTCTGAACGTCAAGACACCATGATCAAACACCCAGGGTGCTGTCAGATCAACCCTAGTTCGCCTCCAAAAATTTGGCCGATTATCCACGACCGAGCCGCCCGTGAGACCGATTTCCTACAAGCGTCACAGATCCCCGGCGGAGGCGATCTGCCAGGCCGTACGGCTATAATTCAGGTTCACGCCCGAGCTTAGGTGACCACGAGCAGGTGCTGCCCCAGAGTGGGATCGTGGCCAATTCCGGATAGTGGCTCGCAGGATCACAATGTCGGCAATCCCCCCATCCCTGCCGTTCCGAAAGTCCGCTCATGGCAATATCGCAATCACAATCTGCGGTCCTGCCTATGGCCGCGTGGGTGCCGAGCGCCAGAATCTTTCCACTAGCTGGCTGCAAGACCTCCTCCCACAAGGGGCGAAGGGAAACGGCGACATTCGACGGCCATGGGTGAAGCGAGAGAGGGACGGTCAGGCGGGCGGATAGGGGGTCCCGTGACCCTTTCCGGACATTGCGAAATCGCGAACTTTCACGGCCAGCCCGGGAAAATCGCTGAACACGCCGTTGACGCCCGACGCGTAAAGCGCGGTGAGTAACGCGCCGGCATCCCCGTGGTCGCTAGGCACGGAACCCCTCTGCAGGCTCTTGGGCAGGAAGGTGTTCTCGGCGCGCACCGTCCAGGGGTGGATGGCCATGCCTGCAGCATGGGCGTTCCTGACGAGATTGGTCGGGGACCCCAGCGTTCCGTCCTTTGATGAGATCACCAAAGGCCACTCCGGACCCAGACCTTCGGCAAAGGCTGAGATCGCCTTGACGCCGGCGGCGGTGGTGACGTCGACAGGTGCGGGGCCTTGGCTCACCAGCATTACGCGTCGCGCCTTGCCGATCAGACCGTAAGCCTTCAGCGGTGCGACCTCGAAACACTGGACAAACACCGGCGCCGTCCGGCTGTTCAGGTCGTTGGTCTTCAGCACATCGGCCAGACGCTGTTCTATCGGCAGGCCGATGCCCGCGAAATAGGTCGGGTGCTTCATCTCGGGATAGGTACCGATGGTGCGACCCAGGCGTCGGCTCTCGGCTTTAGCCAGGTCAATGACCTCCTGAAAGGTCGGGATGGTGTCCTGGCCATCGAATGCCGCACTGCCGCGCCGCAGCGCCGGGAGGCGTTCGCGCGCCCGTAGGGTCTTCAGTTCAGCCAGGGTGAAATCTTCGGTGAACCACCCGGTGATTGTTTCGCCGTCGATGACCTTGCGGGTCTTGCGGGCCGCAAACTCCGGCCGGGCCGCAACGTCGGTCGTGCCCGCGATCTCGTTCTCGTGACGGACCACAAGATGTCCGTCCTTGGTCACCACCAGATCCGGCTCGATGAAATCGCAGCCCTGCGCAATGGCCAGCCGATAGGCCATGAGCGTGTGCTCGGGTCGCTCGCCGCTGGCACCGCGATGGGCGATGACCAGAGGTTTTTTCATCTTCGACTGGGCGAGTGCGGTGGTTGCTGTGGCGGCGAGGCCGGCGGCGGTCAGGGTGCGGCGCGTGATCATGGACGACACCCTAACGCTATTTTGCGGCGGTTAGGCGACTCAACAGCAAGGGATGAATGTCGAGGTTGCCAGCGAGGATCGAACCTCCGCCCAACACATCGTCGCCGCCGTCTGCGGTGGTGACTTTTCCACCAGCCTCGGTGACCAACAGCATGCCCGCCGCATAGTCCCACGGAAACGACTTCCGATCCCAGAAAGCGTCGAACCGCCCCGCGGCGACCCACGCCAGATCCAGCGCCGTGGCACCCAGGCTTCTGACGCCAGCCACTCTCTGGCTGACCTGGTGCAGCTCTTTCAGGAACGTCGCGTGCAGACCGTGACCCAGGAACGGGATGCCCGCGCCGACGATGGTCTCGTCCAGCTTCTGGCGCGCCGCCACCCGCAGGCGGTGGTCGTTGACGAAGGCGCCACGGCCCTTCTCCGCCCAGAAAAGCTCGTTGCTGACGGGGTTGTAGGTAACCCCGGCCACGATTGCGCCGTCGCGTTGCAGGGCGATGTTGATGGCGAAATGCGGGATGGCGTGCAGGAAGTTGGTGGTGCCGTCCAATGGGTCGACGATCCAGGTGTGAGTCTTGTCAGAACCCTCGATCAGGCCGCGTTCCTCGCCGTGAAAACTGTAGCCCGGGCGTGCCCGTGACAGCTCTTCGAAGATCACCTGCTCGGCCTTGAGGTCGGCGGCCGTGACGAAATCCGCCGGCGCCTTCTTGGCGACCTGCAGCTCGGCGAGCTCACCAAAGTCACGATTGAGCCCGCGCGCGGCCTTACGCGCGGCGTCGCTCATCACCTTCAAAAGGGCGGATTGGGTGCTCACGGTATGAAAGATCTCGGCGGGGAGTACGGGGGCGGAACCTAGTGGCGAGACGCCTGGAACGCAAGGAATGAGGGTCAGCCGCGCTCGGTGACCCCTGCGGCGATCTCGTGGTTGAGCGCTTTCACGGCGGCGGCGGGCCCGTCAGCATAGGCCCAGACGCCGGCGGAGACCGCCGCGAAGTCGGCACCCGCCCGCGCAATCCCCCGCACGTTTTCCACCGTGATCCCGCCGATGGCGACGCAGGGTATCACCATGTCGGCCTGCCAGCCGGTGAGCAGGTCGAGCTCGGCGTGGGTGGTGACATCCTTGGTGGTGGTCGGGAAGAAGGCCCCGAAGGCTACATAGTCCGCGCCACCCTCCGCCGCCTCCATGGCCAGGTGCAGGCTGTCGTGGCAAGTGACGCCGATCATGGCGGCAGCACCCATGATCTTGCGGGCCTCGGTCAGGCTGGCATCTGACTGGCCCACATGAACGCCATCACAGCCCAGTCGGGCGGCCAGGTCCGGGCGATCATTGAGGATTACAGCCACGCCACGGGCCTGGGCGATGGGCAACAGCACATGGACGGCGGCGGTGATGATCTCGTCGGCCACGTCCTTCAGGCGGATCTGCAGCGCAGCCACATCTCCGGCATCCAGGGCTTGCGCCAACGTATGGCCGAAGGCGGCCAGGTCATCGAGGCCGGGCGGGGTGATCAGGTAGAGGCGACAAAGCGGTAGGGCCATGGCCCCTTCATACACAGACATGGGCGTTCGCGAAGGATGTTGGCACCATCCTTGCGAATGACTTGCAAACGCGTTCGCAACTATCTATGTTTGAACCATCAGCCAGGAGCGGTCCGCGCGCCATGTATGTGTGCAATTGCAACGGTATCCGGGAACGTCAGGTTCGTGCGGCGATCGCCGCCGGTGCCACAAAGCCCGCACAGATCTTCAAGGCCTGTGACTCCACGGCGCAATGCGCGCGCTGCGTCTGCGACATGCGCAAGATGCTGGACGAAGAGCGCGAGGCGATGCGGTTTGCGGCTGAATAGCTGCTTACTTGTGACAAACTGAGCGATCGCAAATCACTTGCAAACATTGGCTTTGACTCTGCCCGCCGACCGGCGTGAGGGTCCACGCGAGCCGCTAACGAGGACCGACGACG
>CAMCXF010000094.1 GCA_945883235.1 Phenylobacterium deserti
TCTTCAACACCCGGCCGCCCTTCGCGCGGCTCAGCCTGAATTACGATCCGTTCACGGCCTCGGCGACCGGCCGCGTCGTGAAGATCGCCCTGACCAAGAGATACTGAACCCGCGGCCAGCTCAAGGAGAGCGGTCGCCAGCGAGAGAGATCAGATGGACTATGGGACGCGGAACATCGCGTACGTCGGCGGGTGGCGGGCGCTTGAGAACGACGGGCCCATGTGGGCGCTGAACCTGATGCGCTACCGCTCCCGCGCAATCTACGCCGACGGCCGCGAGACGACGCTGACGGGCATGGAGGCCGACGACCTCTACGCGCCGCACGAAGCCCTGGCGGAGATCGGCGGGCGCAGCGTGATCAGGGCCCGCGTCGCTCGGGTGAGCGGCCAGTTCAACTCGGAGCCTTCGCCGGCAGTGATCGAGGCATTCGACCCTGCATTTCGGGCGCGGCCCTCGGGTCGGGGACGGTGAGGGTGCGTGCGGGTGTCGCCGCTCGGGTCGCCTGGATGGGCGTGCTCGGCGCGGCCTATATCGCCTTTTGGATCTGGTATGGTGGTAACGCTCCACCGCTCTCATCCACCGAAGCCGCATCGCTGCTGAATCGCATCGAGGCGTCGCGTTTGGTCAGGCAATCTGATCGGAGCTTGGAATTCCGGCGTAATGTCGAGGCGCTGGTGGCGGATGACGATGGGCGGGAATTCGTCATGGTCAACCTTGAGACCATGAAGCGCGGTGCGACGGCCGAGGCCGCAGATCAGGCCTATGCGCGTGCGGTCGTCCCCGCATTGCTGAAACGCGGCAGCTTCCCGATCTACCTGGGGCGCAGGAACGGTCTGCTTCTGGGGTCGCGCGAGGCGGCGGTCGATCGGGTCGGCCTGGTGCGCTACCGGTCTCTGCGGGACCTGCTGCTGATGAACCTCGATCCCCGCATGGCAAAGGGCGTGCCGCATAAGTTCGCTTCGCTCGACCATACCGAGGTCTTCCCGACGAAGCCCATCATTTCGGCTGCGCAGGTGCGGTTGACCTTAGGAGTGCTGCTCGTCGGCGTTGCGCTGGTGGGCCTGCGAGGCCTCGACTGGTGGGCAGGGCGCGGCCAGCGGCAACACCAATCTAAGAAGGAAGCGAAGAATGTCCCGTAAGATTTGGATTGGCGTCGCCGTATTTTTGGTCGCAGTGCTCGCTGTCGCGGGACTGAACTTCCGCTCCATCATCCTTTTCGCCGTCACGGCGCGCGGGCAGGAAAAAGTCGGTCCCAACGTACCGATCGCCTGGGCCCAGGGTCCGCGAGCACCGGCGCCCGGCGACCGGCCGCCAAATGTGGTTTTCATCCTCGCCGACGATCTGGGCATCAACGACATTTCGACTTTCGGGGGCGGCGTCGCGGGGGGCCTGGTGCCCACGCCCAATATCGACGCCCTGGCCGCCAGCGGGGCGACGATGTCCCAGGCCTATTCCGGCACCGCCGCCTGCGCGCCTTCGAGGGCCATGCTGTTGACTGGCCGCTATCCAACCCGCCACGGATTTGAGTTTACCCCGACGCCCGCCGGCATGGGGGGCATGCTGGCGATGTTCTACAATGACGGCTCGCGACCACACCCGATGCTGCACGACGCCAAGGGCGAGAAGAACCTGCCGCCGATGGCGGGGCAGGGCCTGCCCGGCTCGGAGATCACGATCGCCGAAGTGCTTAAGGACAAGGGCTACTACACCGCCCACATAGGCAAGTGGCACCTGGGTGGCGGCAAGGAATTCGGAGCCAACGCTCAGGGTTTCGACGAGAGCCTGTTGATGGCCAGCGGGCTTTACCTGCCGGAACGGGACCCCGGCGTGGTCAACGCCAAGGTCGATTTTGACCCGATCGACAAATTTCTATGGGCGCGTACTCAGTACGCCGCCGCCTTTAACGACGGCCCGCGCTTTGCTCCGGGCGGCTACCTGACCGATTACTACACCGACGAGGCGGTGAAGGTCATTCAGGCCAACAAGAACCGACCGTTTTTCCTGTACCTGGCGCACTGGGGGGTCCACAGCCCGCTGCAGGCCTCAAAGGCCGACTATGACGCCTTACCTCAGATCAAGGACCATCGCCTGCGGGTCTATGCCGCGATGATCCGAGCGCTGGACCGTAGCGTGGGCAGGGTCCGCGAAGAGCTGCGCGCCCAGGGACTGGAGGACAACACCATCATCGTCTTCTCCAGCGATAACGGGGGCGCGGGCTACATCGGCCTGCCCGAGGTCAACAAGCCTTACAGGGGCTGGAAGCTGACCTTCTTCGAAGGTGGCATCCGCGTGCCGTACTTTGTTTCCTGGAAGGGCAAGATCGCGCCGGGGACCAAGGTGACTGACCCGGTCAGCCACATCGACCTGCTGCCCACATTGGCCGCGGCTACAGGTGCGCAGGTTCCTACTGACCGCCCGATAGATGGCGTCAATCTGTGGCCTTACATGACAGGCAAGGCGCCCGCGACTCCTCCACACGAGGCGATCTTCTGGCAGGACGGCCCCTATATGGCGGTGCTGAAGAACGGCTGGAAGTTACAGGTCGCCGAACGCCCGAAGAAGGACTGGCTGTTCCACCTGGCCGAGGATCCGACCGAGAAGACGAACCTGGCCGCCTCCAATCCCGCCAAGGTCGAGGAACTCAAAGCGGCCATTGCAGAGCACCGTCGTGGCGGAAAGACCGCCCTGTACCCCTTCGTCGGCCAGATGCCGGTTACCATCGACAAGACGCTTGAGCAGAAGTCGACCGAAGCCGACGAATTCATATACTGGCCCGGATAGGAGCCTGGTGGTGACCGACATTTTCACAACGCCGGCCGGCGTTCCGTTCCTGCGCACCCCGGAGGCCCGTTTTGCGGGGATCGAGGATTATCCGTGGCCGCCCAGTTACCTGGAGGTCGAACCTGGGGTGCGGATGGCGTACGTCGACGCCGGTCCCGCCGACGCGCGCGAAACCCTGCTGCTACTCCATGGCGAGCCTATGTGGGGCTATCTGTACCGCAAGATGATCGGACCGATGGTCGCGGCCGGCTACCGGGTGATCGTTCCCGACCTGATCGGCTTCGGTCGCTCCGACAAGTTCGTGGATGGCGCGCGCTACAGCTACTCGGCTCATGTCGGCTGGGTGACCTCGCTGGTCCGCCAACTTGACCTCCAACACATGACCATCTTCGGCCAGGACTGGGGCGGCCTGATCGGCGGTCGAGTGCTGGCTGAGAACATCGAGCGCTTCGCCCGCGCAGTCATGTCCAACACCGCCCTGCCCGGGGTCGGCATGGCCATCCCCGGCATGACAGCCCAGGAGCCGCTGTCGCCCGAACAGCTGCGTGAACGGTTCGCGATGGACTGGCGCGAGACTCTAGACGACGACGACTCCATCAGTCCGAAGAAGATTCAGGACATGATCGCTCGTGGTCCCTCGTTCTATTTTCTGGCCTGGCGGGTCTACAGCCAGGCGCTCGCCGAACTCATGCCGTCGAAGATCGTGCCGGGATACTGCGTCGACCCGGTTTCCGGAGCGGTGCGGGCGGCCTATGACGCGCCATTCCCGGATGAGCGCTACAAGGCCGCCGCGCGGCGGTTCCCCATGCTGGTGCCGATCACCGCCGACGATCCCGAGCGCGCACGTAACGAAGCCGCGTGGGAGGTGCTGCGTAAGTGGAATGGACCGTTCCTGACACTCTTTGGGGACCGTTGCCCCTTCACTTACACGGCCAAGGGCGCGCCCTACGAGACGCAGATTCCCGGCGCGCGCCTGCCGGGTGTCGAGCACAAAGTCTACCGCGCCGGGCACTACACCCAGGAAGATGTCGGTGAGGACATGGCGCGCGATATCATCGCGCTGATCGCCCGATTTCCCTGAACCGCCGCGACAACCCGCGACGCCATTATGACCGAGTGGGGTCTTGTCAGGTCAACTGCACCGCGGCCATTCGGCCGTGATAAACGCCTCCGATGGCCCGCCATCCCAAGCCCGATAACCCGTTCAGCTGGTTCGAATCCTCGCCTGAGGTGATCCAGATGGTGGTGACGCTGTACGTGCGCTTCCCGCTGACACTGCGGAGTGTAGAAGACTTGGCCTTCGAGCGCGGCATCGACATCTGCCATGAGACGGTGCGCCTCTGGGTCAATCGCTTGGGTCCGATGTTCGCCTCGAAGATCCGGTTTCGAAGGGTCCAGGCGATGCGCCAGAACAACCACTGGCGATGGCATTTGGACGAGGTCTTCGTGCGCGTGAACGGTGAACGCCGCTACCGGACCCGACGCTCAGCCGCCCTGGCCGAGTGGAAATCCCTCGTGGCCTGATGGTCGCTCAGGGTTGGGCGACGTGCTCCAGACTGGAGACGAGTCGCCGATTGGAGTGACCGCACCCAATCCGTCACCCGGCCCCCAGTTGTGAATCAGGGTTTGGCCACCGCTCTGGCCAGAGCCGGGCGGGCATAGCAGGCATCGGCCCAGCGCTGCACGTTGGCATGATCGCTATAGTCAAAGCTGATCATCTGGCAGTGTCAGCTCAAATGCACCGCCCAGTAAGGGGACGGGTTTAGTCGGGCGAAATGGCCCGTCAGAAAAAGACCCACTGTACGCCGTCAGCACCAGTGAGACAGATTGAGGGTTCCCGCTAACGGAGGGTTTTGGTCTCATCGCAGTGACGTAGGAACGAAGATGAGATCAAAACCCTTACCCTCGAAGACGACCCCCGGCGAGCGGGTGGTGAAGGATATCCGGCGCGCGACGCGGCGGCATTTCTCTGCGGAAGACAAGATCAGGATCGTGCTGGACGGCCTTCGCGGCGAGGACAGCATTGCTGAACTGTGCCGCAAGGAAGGGATCGCCCAGAGCCTCTACTACGTTTGGTCGAAGGAGTTTCTGGAGGCGGGCAAGCGCCGCCTGGCGGGCGATACAGCGCGGGCGGCGACGACGGACGAGGTGAAGAATCTTCGCCGGGAATCGACGGCTCTGAAGGAGGTCGTCGCCGAACAGGCGCTTGAGCTGCGCCTGCTCAAAAAAAGCATGATCGCGGATGGGGGAGACGGGGAATGAGATATCCCGCCTCTGAGAAGGTTGAGATTGTCCGCCTCGTCGAGCAATCGAGCCTTCCTGTCCGCAGGACGCTGGACCAGATCGGCGTTCCCCGCGCGACCTTCTATCGCTGGTATGACCGCTACCAGACCGGCGGTCCCGAGGCGCTGGAAGACCGCCCGGGGCGACCTGGCCGGGTGTGGAACCGCATACCTGACGAGGTCCGCGCCGCGATCATCGAGCTGGCTTTGGAACAGTCGGAACTGAGCCCGCGGGAGTTGGCGGTGCGCTTCACCGACAGCCAGGGCTACTTCGTCTCGGAGGCCAGCGTTTACAGGTTGTTGAAGGCCCATGACCTGATCACCAGCCCGGCCTTCATCGTCATGAAGGCCGCCAAGTCCTTCACCGACAAGACCACGGCGCCCAACGAGATGTGGCAGACCGACTTCACCTACTTCAAGATCATCGGGTGGGGCTGGGTCTATCTATCGACCATCCTGGACGACTTCTCGCGCTACGTCATCGCCTGGAAGCTGTGCACAACGATGAAGGCCGGGGACGTGACTGACACCCTGGAACTGGCGCTCACGGCGTCAGGCTGCGACCAGGCCCATGTCCGCCACAAACCACGTCTGCTCTCGGACAATGGCTCAAGCTACATCTCCGGCGAACTGGCTGAATGGCTGGGCAAGCAGGAGATGAAACACGTCCGCGGCGCACCCTATCATCCCCAGACCCAGGGCAAGATCGAGCGCTGGCATCAGACCCTGAAGAACCGCATCCTGCTAGAGAACTACTTCCTGCCCGGCGACCTGGAGGCCCAGATCAGCGTCTTCATCGAGCACTACAACCACGCCCGCTACCACGAGAGCCTGGGCAATGTGACGCCGGCGGACGCCTACTTCGGCCGAGCCGCCGACATCCTGCGTGAACGGGCCCACATCAAACGCCAGACCATCCAACATCGGCGCTTGCAACACCGAAAGATCGCCGCCTAAATATCAACCCCAGATGAGGCCATCTCTCCGCT
>CAMCXF010000095.1 GCA_945883235.1 Phenylobacterium deserti
TGCGGCTGGCGGTATTGCCCATCTTGGCGTTCGAGCCGGCGTCGTCGCGGATCACCGCCCGAAAGCCCCGCCGCAGCGCCGCCAGCAGCTCCGGGTCGCCGGTGGCCTCGGCCTCGCGGTACATCGCCATGGTGCTCACCACGCTGCTCTCGCCCCCCGCCTTGGCCGGGCGGACGCACAGGAGGCCCGCCACATCGCCGGCGTCATTGTGGAACACCATCTCGTCGGTCGAGGTGTAGCCCCGCGCGAAAGGATCGGAGCCGTACTTCGAACCCAGGTCGGTGACCTGCCCGAACACGTCGCCCTTGCCGTTGTGCGGCACCGGCCGGCCCATCAACGCGGCCAGGATCCAGTACTGGCGGTAGACCTCCGGGAGAGGCAGATGGACCGGCATGTTCCGGACCAGGGCCACGCCGCGGCCGCTTTCGAGTTCGTCGGCCACCGCCGCGATCTGGGCCTTCAGCCGGGGCGCGTCGATATCCTCCGGCCGCACCTCCAGCCAGCCCTGGGGATCATCGGGGAGCCGGCGCGCGGCGCGGGCCATTTCCAACAGGGCCTCGGGCGGCAGGTCGTAGACCCACGTCGGATCGTTCGCGAGATCGTCCCTTCCCCACGCCGAGCGGGCCGAGAACAGCGGTGGTGTCTGGCTCATGATCGCCTCCATTATGTAAATCGCCTCCATTATGTAAACTGTTGACAGAAATTTGGACGCAATGAAAGAGTCGGCCTCAGAACGCGACCCTGGCCCCCGCACCCGTGCGGCGCCCGGATGATCGCGCGTTCATGGGAGGCAATATGATCGCCAGTTTCCGACCGGCCCGTCCGGCGCGCCGCCGCATGGGAGCCCGCGCATGAACGGGGCCCAGGCGATGATCCAGACCTTGGCGGACAGCGGCGTGCGCGCCTGCTTCGCCAACCCTGGCACCAGCGAGATGCACCTGGTGGGCGCGCTGGACCACGAGCCGCGGATCCGCTCGGTGCTGTGCCTGTTCGAGGGCGTGGCCACCGGCGCCGCGGACGGCTACGGCCGCTTCTCCGACCGTCCGGCGCTCACCCTGCTGCACCTGGGACCCGGCTACTTCAACGGCGGCGCGAACCTGCATAACGCCCGCCGCGCACGGACCCCGATCCTCAATCTGGTCGGCGAACACGCCACCTACCACCGCCAATTCGACGCCCCGCTGGCCGCCGCCATCAAGCCCCTGGCGGCGGAGAACTCGGTGTGGATGGGGACGGCGGAGACCGCCGCCGACGCGCCGCGCCTGGCCTCGGCCGCCGTGGCCGCCAGCCTGGGGCCGGTTCCCGGCCAGGCAACCCTGATCCTTCCCGCCGACTCTGCCTGGGACGAGTCCCCGGGACCGGCCGACGTCACCGCGCCGGAGGTTCCGCCGCCGCCCGGCCGGGACCTGCTGGCCGGTGTCGCGGCGCGACTGCGCCAGGCCAAGGCGCCCGCGATCTTCATCGGCGGCGACGGCCTGCTGGACGAGGGCCTGAGGGCCGCGGCCCGGCTGGCCGGCCTGGGGGTGCGGATCCTGACCGAGACCTTGCCCGCCCGCCAGCGCCGCGGCGCCGGCGTCTTCGCCCCGGACCGCACGCCCTACTTTCCGGAAGCCGCGGCGGCGGACCTCGCGGCCATCGACCTCGCGGTCCTGGCGGGGGCGCGGGCGCCGATGGCCTTCTTCGCCTATCCCGGCAAACCATCGGAAGGCCTGCCCGAGGCTGCCGTGCGGCTGACGCTGACCGCGCCCGGCCATCCGACCGCGGATTCTCTCAAGGCCCTGGCCGACATCCTGGAGGCCCCGGAACCCGCGCCCCAGGCCAAGGCGGAGCTTCCGCCCGCGCCGACTGGCGCGCTGTCGGCGATGACGGTTGCGGCGTCGCTGGCCCGGCTCCTCCCGGCCGACGCCATCGTCGTCGACGACGGCGTGACCGGCAGCGGTCCCGCCTTCCCGCTCACCCGCGATGCGGCCGCGCACGACTGGGTGTTCAATACCGGAGGCGCCATCGGCCTGGGCATGCCGGTGGCCCTGGGTGCGGCCATAGCCTGTCCCGACCGCAGGGTGATCTGCCTCAGCGGCGACGGCGCAGGCATGTACACCTGCCAGGCGCTCTGGACGATGGCGCGGGAACGGACACCCGTGGTGACGGTGATCTTCGCCAACCGCGCCTACACCATCCTGAACATCGAGCTCGCCCGCACCGGGGTGACCTCGCCGGGAGAGGTGGCTAAACGTATGCTCACGCTGGACCAGCCGGCCATCGACTGGGTCGCGCTGTCCCAGTCCATGGGTGTCGCGGCCCACCGAACCGGCGACGCCGCGGAGTTCGACCGGCTGTTCTCCGAGGCGATGAAGGGCGACCTGCCTGTGCTAATCGAAGCCATGATCTGAGGGCGCCTTGCGGGAAGAGCAGTACGCCGCCTCTTCGCTGGACTCCCTCGAGGGCGTCCCACCCGTCGAGGAGACCCCGGTCCTGCGGGGCGGCCCGCTCGCCATCGTCCGACGCCTGGCTCCCGGGCTCTCGATCGTGGCGCTGGTGGCGATGGCATCGGCCTGGCTGGCCGATCACTACCGCGCGCCGATCCTGCTGTTCGCGCTGCTGCTCGGCATGGCGATGAACTTCGCCCGGCAGGACCCGCGGTTCACGCCCGGCCTGGATGTTTCGACGCGCCACCTGTTGCGGCTGGGCGTGGCTCTGCTGGGCGCGCGGATCACGGTCGAGCAGGTGATGTCCCTGGGCGGCGAGGTGGTGATGGTGGTCACCGGCGGAGTGATCTTCACGATCCTGGCGGGGTGGCTGCTGTCGCGGGCCCTGCGCCTGCGGCCGGACTTCGGCGTGCTGACGGGCGGTTCGGTGGCGATCTGTGGGGCCTCGGCGGCCCTGGCGCTGGCCGCGGTGCTGCCGCCAACGCCGACGCGCGAACGCGACACTCTGCTGACCGTGGTCGGCGTCACCGCGCTGTCGACCCTGGCGATGGTGGTCTACCCGGTGCTGGCCACGGCGCTCGGCCTCTCCGAGCTGCAGACCGGCATCCTGCTGGGCGCCACGATACATGACGTGGCCCAGGTGGTGGGGGCTGGCTACGGCGTCTCGCAGCCGGTGGGCGACACCGCGACCATCGTGAAGCTGTACCGCGTGGCCCTGTTGCTGCCGGTGATCGTGGTGGTCTCGCTGGCCTTCCGCGCCAGCGCTCCGTCTGGGCCGGGGTGGCGGCGCACGCCACTGGTCCCCGGCTTCCTGCTGGGCTTCGCGGCCCTGGTTGCGATCAACTCGACGGGCCTGCCGCCCGCCGCCCTGGCCGAGGGCGCAGGGACGCTTTCGCGCGGCCTGCTGGTAGCCGCCATCGCCGCCGTCGGGGTCAAGACCTCGCTGGGCGACTTGTTCAAGGTGGGCGTGCGCTCTCTGGCCCTGATCGCCATCGAGACGGTGGCGATCCTGGCGTTCGTGCTGCTGGCGGTGCTCGCGCTCTAAGGGGTCAGCGCTTTGTCGCCGCCGTGACGATCGCGCGGAAGACGGCGTTCTCCTCGGCCTCGGACGGCGTCTTGTCCGGGTTGGCCGCGATCTGAGCCACCACCACCTTGCGCTTGCGGTCGACCCACAGGATCTGGCCGAACGCGCCCAGCGCCATGGCCTCGTCCTTGTAGGCGTTCGGAACCCAGAACTGCATGGCGTAGCCGCGAGGCTTGTCCCCCGGCTCCTGGAACGGCGCTCTCGGGCGAGTGACGAGATCGGCCCAGCCCTTGGGCGTCATCGGCTTTCCATCCAGCTTGAGATCGTCGAGATAGAGCTGGCCCAGATGGGCGAAGTCCAGCAGCCGGACCTGCAGGCAGCAGTGGCCGAAGTTCACCCCGGCGTCGCCCTCGGCGTGCTTCGACCAGTTGGCCGGGCCCGTGAACCCCGCCGGGCTCCACAGCTTCTCCTGCACGATGTCGGCGTAGCGCTTGCCATAGGCCCCGCGCAGCGCCGCCGACAGGACGTGGGTGTCGGTGGCCAGGTAGTTGAAGTCCGTGCCCGGCGGGACCCGCTTGCCCAGTTCAGCGGCGAAGACGTCCAGGTCCTTTCCGCCCAGCAGCTGGCGATACATGTCGAGGCGGTTGGGCGTGCCCTTGTCGTGGAAGAACTGCACACCCGACGACATCATCGCCACGTGGCGCAGCGAGACCGGCCCATAGGCCGTACCCTTGAACTGCGGCGCGTAGGTCTCGACCGTTTCGTCGAGGCTCCTGATCACCCCCTCCTTGATCGCGATGCCAAGGATGGTGACCGTGTAGCTTTTGGACGCGGACCAGAGGGAGTGCTGGGAGTCCGGCCCCACGCCGTTGCGATAGGCCTCGTACAGCACCTTGCCGTCCTTCAGCACCAGCAGGCCGTTGACGTTGGCGCGGGTCATGTAGTCGCCGACCGTCGAAGCCTTCCCCTCGAATGTGTAGGCGATCGGCTCGATTGGCCGGACATCGCGCGGATAGGTCCGGGGCTTCGGTGAGGGAGACAGCCGGTCCACCGGCCAGATCCGGTCGTAGTTTACGAACACGTCCGTGCGGTCGGCCTCGCGCCCGATCCGCAACCAGTTGGCGGGATTTCGGGGCTGGTCGGCGATGGAGCGCGCGGGGCTGGCGGGGGCGCCGCCCGTGGCCGGCGTCTGCGCGCCCGCCTCGCCCGCCATCGTCACCAGCAGGGCGACGGCCAGGCCGCCGGTCCGCAACATCCGGGTTTCAAGCATCCGTTTCTCCCTGGGTGACCCGCACAGGCATACCGCCACAACGCGGCTACGCAAACTGTCTGCAGTTGACACTTTCATGGCGCGGCGGGAAGGTGGGCGCAAGAACAGAATAGGAGTCGCGGGTCGCGTATTGCGAGCGGTGGCGACTCGGCCATATGGAGGAAGCGACAGATGTGCAGACGGTCACTGCTATGCGGCGTTTCATTCGGGCTCGCGGCCCTCGGCATGGCGGGTAGCGCCACGGCCCAGGCGTCCGGCGCGCGGGCCACGACCGTTGAGGAGGTCGTGGTCACGGGCTCATTCATCGGCGGCGGCGTGCAGACCAACGCCCTGCCCGTCGATGTGATCACCCAGGAAGATCTCCAGAAGCGCGGTTCGCCCTCGCTCGTCGATCTCCTCAAG
>CAMCXF010000096.1 GCA_945883235.1 Phenylobacterium deserti
TCGCCCTGAGGGCCTGCCGCTTTTTTTGGGCGCCGGCCGCATGCTGATGGGCACGCACGATGGTCGAGTCGATCATCTGGACGCTGTCCTGACCTCCGCCGCTCTCGTTGACCGCCGCCAGCAACACATCCCAGACCCCCGACAGGGTCCAGCGCCGGAACTGCCGGTAGACCGAGCTCCACTTGCCGAAGTGGTCGTGCAGGTCCCGCCACGGCGAGCCCGTCCGCGCGATCCAGAACACGCCATCCAGCACCAGACGGTGATCCCTCGGTCGCCGGCCACGCCGCGGACCTGTCTCGATCACGAATGGCGCAAAGAACCCCCATTCCTCATCCGACATCAGACCACGAACCACGACTGCTCTCCCAAAGAGCAGCCTTGAATCAGCGATCAGGTGATTTGGGAACCCACTTCGTCAACAGTACCTAGGCAAAAGTGGCACCGTAGCGCGTAGTCGGCCTGGCGGAGTTAACCTGCCAGTCCCGTTCCCGTTGCTCATATGCGAACCGAAATCTTTATTCCGGTCAAGTCATTCATGCTAAAGTCTCCGACAAAGGCCTGATTTCCCAGCTCGACGCGGCGTCGGGCGCATGAGCTCGGGTGGAAGAGGGGAGGCCGGGATGTTCACGTGGAAGGCGGGCAAGGTCGCGTGGGTGGTGGCCCTGGCGTTGGTCTATGGGCTGTTCATCCTGTGGTACGGCGGCCAGCGGGCGCCGGTCACGGCGGCCGAAGGCGAGGCTTTCCTGGCGCGGATGCTGGCCAACCGTCAGTCCGACTTCGCCTCGGAGCATCCCGAATTCCCGGGCAATATCCGCAGGCTGGTGGCGCGAGACGACGGCCGCGAGTTCTTCATGATCAATCTGGAGACCGCCAAGCCGGGGCCTGAGGCGGAAGCCGCGGGCGCCGCCTACTCCCGCACCGTGGTGCCGCTGCTGCTCAAGCGGGGGTCGTTCCCGCTCTTTATGAGCAAGCCGGTCGGGCCAGTGTTCGGCAATTTCGGGGCCGGGATCGACCGGGTGGCGATCGTCCGCTACCGCTCGCTCCACGACCTGCTGGACATGAGCGCCGACCCGGAAATGACGCGGGGCGGGCCACAGAAGTTCCTGGCCCTGGCGCATACCGAGGTGTTCGCGACCAGGCCGGTGATCAACGCGTTCCAGGTCCGCATCTTCCTGGGCCTGGCGTTCCTGCTGTTGGGCGCGGCCGGCTGGTGGATCCTGAGCCGGCTTGAGCGCCGGCGGGGGTGAAGAAGTCCTTCTCCCGCAAGGGGAGAAGGACGCGTTTAGCCGGCGTTCGCAACTGCCAGGGTTTCGCGGAGTTCGCGCTTGAGGAACTTGCCGTTGGCGTTGCGGGGCAGGGGGGTGTCGAGGACCCAGACGTAGCGGGGCGCCTTGTGGCGTGCGATGAGCCTAGTGCAGTGCGCACGCAGGGCCTCGGCGTCGAGGGTCTCGCCCGGGCGCAGCACGACGGCGGCACCGACTTCCTCGCCAAGCCGGGGGTCGGGGACGCCGAAGACGCAGCATTCGGCGACTGCGGCATGCTGGTGGATCGTGGCTTCGACCTCGGCGCAGTAGATATTCTCGCCGCCGCGCAGGACCATATCCTTCTTGCGGTCGACCAGGAAGATGAAGCCCTCCTCGTCGATCCGGGCCACGTCGCCGGTGTGCAGCCAGCCGTCAGTGATGGATTCGGCGGTGGCCTCGGGGCGGTTGATGTAGCCCTTGATCACCGAGGCGCCGCGCACCCACAGTTCGCCGGGCTGATTGGGGGCCAGAGGTTCGCCGTCGTCGCCGACCACGCGCGTCTCGAAGGTCGGCATCGCGCGGCCGCAGCTGGCCGGCTTGTCCACGAAGAAGTCGCCGGAGATCGAGGTGATGATCCCGGAGGTCTCGGTCATGCCGTAGCCGGTGTTGGGCCGGGCGGTGGCGACCGCCTGGTCGATCTTGGCCACCAGGTCGGGCTGGAGCTGGGCGCCGCCCCCGCCGACCGAGAGCAGGCTGGAGGTGTCGTGCTTGCTGAAGTCGGGATGGGTGACCAGTTCTCGCGACATCACCGGCACGCCGCTGACCGAGGAGACCCGCTCGCGTTCGATCAGCTTCAGCGCCTCGCCGGCGTCCCACTTGTGCATCAGCACCATCTTGCCGCCGCCGGCGGTGGTGCCATAGGCGGCGCAGTTGTTGGCGGTGACGTGGAAGAGCGGCGTGGTGATCAGGGTCACCGGGATCGGAACGGGGGCGTTTGGATCGGGGGTGACGCCGGCGCCGCGCTGGGTGGCCAGCGTCTGCACCTGGCCCGCGAACATCATGTTCATCAGGTTATTGACGCAGCTGCGGTGGGTGAGCTGCGCGCCCTTGGGAAAGCCCGTGGTGCCGGAGGTGTAGAAGATGCAGAGATCGGCGTCGGGATCGACGGCCACGTCCGGCAGCGGCCCGCCGGTGGCGGCGACCTCCGACCAGGGCGTGGCACCCTCGGGCGTCGGAGCGCGGACGGCGACCAGGGTGGCGGTGCCCAGCATGCCGGGCTGCTCGTCCAGCCGGGCGATCCGCTCGGCGTCGGCGAACAGCACCTTGGGGTCGGCGTCGGAGATTCCAAAGGCCATCTCGGCGGACGTCCACCAGGCGTTCATGCCCACCACGGCCACGCCGACGCAGGCGCAGGCCCAATAGATCAGCATCCATTCGGGATAGTTGCGCATGGCGACGGCCACCCGGTCGCCCGGCTTCAGCCCCTGGGCCAGCATCCAGTTGGCGGTCGAGGCCACCAAGCGGTGCGCCTCGTCATAGGTTATTCGCTCATCATAATAGACCAAATAGTCGCGCGGACCAAAGGCCGCGGTGGACTGCCAGAGCGCGCGGACGCTGGGCGGGGCGTTCCGGAACGCGCGCACGGGTCCGCCGTCCACCACCACCTCGGTGATCTCGAAAGGCGCGCCCGGCTGGGTCAACTCGGCCCAGGCCTTGTTCAGTTCCGCGTAGTGCATTCGTCTTCATCCCATCGTGGCGCGGGCTCTCACTGGCCCGCCGCCCTTACAGTCTACCGCTACCCGCCCCGCGCGGTTCGGGAATTAGGCGTCGTTGCCGGCGCCCATGGCCGAATGGGAGATCAGGCCAGCGACAGCATCAGGATGCGGTGGGGGGATACCTTGCCCGCCACCATCTCGGTCAGGCCAGCGCGGGCCGGCTCCGCGCCCTGGATCTGCTCCACCCGCAGCGTCTTCATCGCCCCGGCGGCGATCCGCGCGCCCTCGGCCTGAGCCATACGCAGGATCTCGCCCGGCCCCCAGTCGGCCTCGCGCTTGCCGATCTGGCCCGGCGCGAAGAAGAAGGTGGGCTTGGCGCCCGGCAGTTCGCCGCGCCCCTTGCGGTCGGTCCAGTGGGTGGCGCCGACCACGCAGCTGTAGACAAGCTGCGCGCCGAAGTGGTTGTGGACCGCGGTGAGGATCGGCGCCGAGCCGGCCATGTCGACTACGATGGTAGGCACACTGGCGTCGAGGCTCGTGATCTCGTCGTAGACCACCACCTGGTCGCAGGTTCCCAGGCCTTCGACGAAGGCGCGGTTGGCGGGGGAGGTCGCGCCCACCACGCGCACGGGTCGGCCAGGCGCATTGTGCAGCAGGTCGGCCAGCCCGAAGCCGGTCTTGGACGAGGCGCTGAGGATGATCACCTGCTTGGCACCAAACCAGCCGTTGTCCGACAGGAAGTCGGCGATCACGAAGGACGTGGTGAAGAGCGGGAACAGCGCGCAGCGCTCGGCCTCCATCGCCTGGAGGGCCGGCGGGTCGGCGTGGGTGCGTTGGTAGCGGTTGTAGAGTTCGGGCAGGGGCTGTCGATGGTCGACGGCGTCCACATAGGCCGAGGCGCGAATGTCGCCCGGCTTCATCACCACGTGCGAGGCCATGGGCAGGAAGCCCCAGACCCGATCACCGACCGGGACCTCAGGACAGCGGGATTCGATGACCGTGGCGAACCCCCACACCGGGATGATCCCCCAGTCGCCCTCGGCCGGGAAGAATTTCCAGTAGCCGATCATGTCACCGGAGACGGCGTAGCTCACGTTGTTGGCGGTGAGCGCGTAGGTGTCGACGGTGGCCAGGACCTCGCCCTCGGCGAGCGCCGGGGCCGGGCGGGTGACGATCCGGGTTTCCGCGAGGTTGGCGCGCTGGATCTGGATTTCGGTGATCTGGGTCATTACGGGCTCTCAGAGGGCGGGTGCTGAAAAGCGGCGGCGAAGCGCCAGCGCCAGGAACAGGGCTACGAGGGGAATGACAACGAGGCTGGTGTAGTGTTCCGGCGGGTGATGGCCAGAACTGGGCGGCGCGAGGATCCACCAGCGGGTCACCAGCAGGCCGCGCTCCAGAAGGATCAGGAGCAGGAACAGCGGCGTCAACGTCGGATAGCGAAGGGCCACGGCCATCATGGCCAGGCCCCAGACGATCTGGGTGGCGCCCGCCCAGGCGAAGGTCCCGATCACGGTGGAGCGATCGTCGCCCAGGGTCATGCCGGCGATGGACTCGGCCCCGCCGTCGGGCAGGAAGCTGTGGATCATGCCTGGCCCGACCGTGAGTACGGCGAAGACGCCCAGGAAGATGACCGACGCCCAGGAGCCGGCGTAGGCGGCCTTAGAGGAAGGGGGTAACAGGGCGCTCTTCACTTGGCCTCCAGGAACGCGGTCATGTGCTCAACCAGGCCCTCGGGGACGTCCTCCTGGATGAAATGGCTGGCCTTCTCGAAGGTGTGGTGCGGCT
>CAMCXF010000097.1 GCA_945883235.1 Phenylobacterium deserti
GCCGCAACGCCACGCTGGCAGCAGTGTTGCAGGCCAGCACGACGACATCGCAGCCCTCGTCAAACAACCGGATGCAACCCGCCTTGGTGAGCTCGACGATCTCCTCGCCGGATCGACCGCCGTAGGGCGCATTGGCCTGATCGGCGAGATAGACGAAGTCGGCGCGCGGGAACCGCTCCACCAACCGGTGGTGCACTGTCAGGCCGCCGACGCCTGAATCGAAAACACCTATTGCCATGTGCCGGTGTTAGCGGGCATCGCAGGAGCTGTCACCGGTTGCGGGGCCATCAATCGCCTTACGCCTGTATCCACACACGTCTCAGGGGACTCGGTTTGACAGCGTCCCAAATCCTTCGTCTACGAGAGGCTAACGACCGACGGGGCCGTTGGGGGACGGGCGAGATGAGCGAGACACTCGGGGGCAAAACCATCGTCGTCGGCGAGCAGCGCACGGGTTTGCGCCGCCGGATCCTGGACGCCGCCGCGACGATGATCGCCAGTAACGGTCCAGACGCGACCTCCATAGACGACTTTGTCACGGCGACGGACGTATCGCGAGATGACTTCCTGACCCACTTTCCGACCGTGATGGACGTGCTGCAGGCGCTTGACGCCCGTATCACCCGCGAGCTGGACTGGGGTCTAGAGGATGCCAGAAACACGATCGACGACCCCGTCGAACTGATCGCCGCCATCCTGCATCGCATCTGGGCTGCGACGGTCGAAGACCCCGTGAAGGGCTGGGTGGCGATACGTCTGGAGGGGTCCGTCGCACCCGTCTGGCAGGAACAGTTTGACGTCCTCCACCGCCGCGCCGTGGCGGACGGACGTTTTCACCCGACGGACCTGCGCGCGGCGCGGATGCTGACGTTTGGCGCCTTTCGGATGGCCATGCGTGAATACTACCTCGGGCGCGTTGGCGTCGATCAGGGCCACCAGATGGTGGTCATGCTGTTGATGGCGTTCGGTCTTCCACGCGCGGAGGCGCTGGCGATCAGCCACTCCCAGGATCTGACTGCGGCCATCGGCGGCGGCCATAGCGGAATGGCTCACTGAAGCCGGGATGACGCCCCGCGCGGTTCGCCTTAGAACGCCGGGAGCTGCCTTCCGGAGACCCCATGCACCGGCGCACATTCCTCGCTGCTTCGGTCGCGGTCACAGCCTTGCCCCAGCCAGCTGCGGCAGAGGTCGCAAATCCCTTGTTAGTGCCCTGGACAGGCCCCTATGGCGGCACCCCTCCGTTTGACCGCGTTGCGGTAGCGGACTTCGTGCCGGCGGCAGAGGCGGCCATGGCCGAGGAGCTGCGCGAGATCGAGGCCCTGGCCTCCAACCCCGAACCGCCCACATTCGAAAACACCATTGCGGCTCTGGAGACCACAGGATTGGCCGCAGGACGGGCCGCCACGATCTATGGCGTCTGGATCGGCACAATGTCGACGCCTGAGGTCCGGGCCGCGGACCGCGCGCTGCGGCCAAGGCTTTCCGCCCACCTCGACCGGATCAAGCAGAACAATGCGCTCTTCCAGCGGGTCACCGCGGTCTCTGAAGCGGGCAGCCTTACGGAAGAGCAGAAGCGGCTGACGGAACTGCGGTGGAACCGCATGGTGCGCAGCGGCGCGGGTCTGGACGCTGCAGGCAAAGCGAGGCTGGCGGCAATCAATGCTGACCTGGCAGGCTGCTACACTATCTTCGGCCAGAACCTGCTCGTCGAAGAGAACGATCATGTCCTCTACCTGCAAGTGCCCGATCTCGGCGGGCTGCCGGCGGACCTGCGAAGCGCCGCCGCAACAGCAGCTTCGGCGCGGCGACGTCCCGGCGAGTTCGCCATCCTCAACACCCGATCTGCGGTGGATCCGTTCCTGACCTATTCGGACCAACGCACCCTGCGAGAGAGGGTCTGGAAATCGTTCTACAATCGCGGGGACAACGGTGACTCCCGCGACAACAACGCTGTCATCACCCGGATCCTGAGGCTGCGTGGCGAGCGGGCCAGACTGTTGGGCTACCCCACCCACGCCCACTGGAACCTGGACAACAGTTCCATGGCCGGGACGCCGCAGGCCGCCATGCACCTGATGCAGCGCGTCTGGCCATCCGCCGTCGCCCGGGTTCGTGAAGAGGTCGCCGAGATGCAGGCCATCGCCGACCAGGAGGGGGCGGGCATCCGGATCGCGCCTTGGGACTACCGCCACTATGCCGAAAAGGTCCGCGCCGCGCGCTATGATCTGCAGCTCAGCGAAGTGAAGCCCTATCTCCAACTGGAGAAACTCCGGGCCGCCATGCACTGGGTGGCTGGCCGACTATACGGTCTCAGCTTCACACAGGTGTTCGATGTGCCGACGCCGCACCCCAGCGTCACCGTCTACGAGGTAAAGCGCGGCACCCGACCCATGGGCCTCTGGTACTTCGACACCTTCGCCCGGCCCGGCAAGACCTCCGGTGCCTGGATGAACACCTATCGGGTGCAGCAATCCTATCGCGGCCCCGTCACCGCGCTCGTCTCCAACAATGCCAGCTTTGTGCCCGGTGCGCCCGGCGAGCCGGTACTGGTGTCATGGGATGACGCCGTTACGCTGTTCCATGAATTCGGCCACGCCGTGCATGGCCTGCTGTCGGAAGTGACCTACCCGAGCCTGGGCGGTGTCCGGGTTTTCGCCGACTATGTTGAATTCCCGGGCCTGCTCTTTGAAGCCTGGCTGCTATCCCCGCAACTGCTGGAGCGGTTCGCGCGCCATCACGTTACCGGCGCGCCGATCCCGCCCGCCCTGGTCGACAAGATCCTGAAGGCCAGAACTTTCCGTCAGGGTTTCAATGTCACCGAGTTGCTGGCGTCGGCGCTGATCGACATGAAGCTGCATCTGGCCGACGGCTCCGATATCGCCCCCAGAGCGTTCGAACGGGAGGAGCTTGCCCTGCTGGGCATGCCGCCGGAACTGGCGATGCGCCATCGCCTGCCCCACTTCCAGCATCTGTTCACCAGCGACAGCCAGTCGGCCGGCTACTATTCCTATCTCTGGTCCGAGGTGATGGCCTCTGACGCAGCAGAGGCCTTCCGACAGTCTCCAGGCGGGTTGTACGACAAGGGCGTTGCCAAGCGCTTGCACGACCATGTCCTGGCAGTAGGCAATTCGGTCGATCCCAAGGCGGGCTACCGTGCCTTCCGCGGCCGCGATCCGGACGTGACAGCCTACCTCAAAAGCAAGGGCTTCCCGACGGTCTAGGCAAACAAGTCCGCCTGCGCCGCAGCCTTCGCACCTTCGATACCCAGCAGCTTCAGCTTGGTGTTCACCCCGCCCCGCGCCGAAAATCCGCCTGGCTTGCCGCCCGCAGCAGTCACGCGGTGGCACGGCACTACGATCAGCCAGGGGTTCTTGCCCAGCGCCTGGCCGACCTCGCGCGCCAGCAGCTTGTCGCCCAACCGCACCGCGATTTCGCCATAGGTCAGGGTCTCGCCGGGCGGGATGGCGCGGGTGATCTCATAGACCCGGGCGTGGAAGTCCGGCGTACGGGACAGGTCCAACGGCGCATCCAGCAGGTCGGGTTTCTCGCCCCGCATCAGGGCGCAGATGTCCGCGATGGTGCAGGCATGCTCCGGTGGGACGGCCGCCTCAACGGCGTCAGGAAACCGCCGCAGGAAACTCCGCCGCGCCGTCTCCGGATCACGCTCGGGCAGATGCACGCCCACCAGGCCCCGGTCGCCCCAGGCGATCCCGGCCCAGCCGATGGCGGTGTCAAAAAGAGCGTAGTGCGTCATGGAGGGAAGTTAGCGCGAATCCGGGGGATGTGCTGGCGGTTTTCGGACACGTGCCTACTCTCGCTCCGCGGAGGAGGGGAGACTTGATGGTTTGCGGGTGGATGGTTGAATGTCGGCGCTGGCTTGACTTTGCGTGCCACCCCCAAGAGATCGACCCGATGAACCTGCCGTCCAATCCCTTGGAGATGGCCTTCGCAGCGACAATCGTTGCCGCTGTGGCGAGTTGGATTTCCTTTGTGGTCTATTCGCTACGACACTTTGTGCGCTTCGGGCCTCGTATCCGGCCCGCCGACTGGTCAAAGGGCGCGGCGCCATTGATCAGGGGTATGCTGCTCTCGGCGCTTGCGTTCGTGTTGCTCACCGCTCTCGGCGCCATACTGCAGAGCAGGTTAGGCGGCTGATCGGCCCCCCATCCTTGACCTGAACCCCCTCTTGAGCGCATAAGCCGCCCCTTCCGGCGCCAACCTTGGTCAGCGCCCTCTACCGGCACGACCCTCAGGCCTGATCTGAGACGAGGGCGGCGAGGACCCCCGTCGACGTGATCGTCCACGGGGGATGACTGCGTTTGGGGCCTTGATTGAGGTCGCCCTTGTTTGACGCGCTGACAGATCGGCTGTCTTCGGTATTTGACCGGCTCTCGGGCCGCGGCGTGCTGTCCGAGAAGGACGTCGCCGAGGTGATGCGCGAGATCCGCGTCGCCCTGCTCGAGGCCGACGTCGCCCTGCCGGTGGTCCGCGACTTCATCGCCAAGGCCACCGAGGCCGCCACCGGCGAGGCGGTGATCCGCTCGGTGCGGCCCGCCGACCAGGTGGTCAAGATCACCTACGACGGCCTGGTCGACATGCTGGGCGGGACCGGGCAGGCCGAGGGCCTCAACATCTCGCTGAACCCGCCATCGGTGATCCTGATGGCCGGCCTGCAGGGCTCGGGCAAGACCACCAC
>CAMCXF010000098.1 GCA_945883235.1 Phenylobacterium deserti
TCCAGGCCCTGGTCGACGTGGACCTTCCACTTCAGTTTGCCTTCCATCACCCACGGGATCAGCTCGGCCATGGCCTCGGCGGCGCGGGGTTGGATATGCCGTGAGCGCTCATCAGGCTGAGATTCATGGGGAAGGCCACGAACTTCAGAATCCCGGGCAACAGAAAATAGAGCGCCACAAGGATGCGGCCCGTCGTGATCATGAGGCTCGAAGCTGGCGATGTCTGAGGCATTCGCGGAGGCATCACAGGACTTTCGCCGCCTGTCAAATTCGCCGGAAGGAACCGATAGCGCGGCCGCGCGGTTGATCTCTGTCAACGCACCCGGCGGTGCCGCTGTGCCAAGCTCGACCCCGGTGCGCACATCGCGCGTTGACGCACCCTGACCCAGGAACGCGCAGCCCGCAACAGGAGTGCCCATGTCGGAAACCCATCTCGATCAGGCTCTGGCCGAAGAGTTCCCGAACAAGGCCGAGGCCATCCATGCCTTGAAGGTATCGGACCCGAGATTTCGTGCCTTGCTGGACCACAACCACGACCTCTGGAAGCAGATCCAGCAAATTCAGAAGGGTATCGCACCCGCCGAGGACACGGTTCTCGAAGATCTGGAGAAACGCCGCCTCCTGATCCTTGACCAGATCGGCATCCGGATCGCCTGACATCCAGCGGCACACAAAGGAAACCACCATGTACAAGCACATTCTCATCTCCACCGATGGCTCCGACCTCGCCCAAAAGGGCCTCGACCACGGGCTGACTCTGGCCAAGGGTCTGGGCGCCAAGGTCACCATCGCGACCGTAACCGAGCGGTTGCCGGTCTACTTCGGGCTCGACGCCGGCGCGGCCGCTGTGGCCTACGACGGCTACGGTGCCAGCCAGAGAGACGCCGCACGAAATACGCTCACGGCCGCGAAGGCGGCGGCCGCCAAAATGGGCGTCACGGCCGACACGGTCCTGCTCGAAAACGCCCTGCCCGCAGAGGCCATCCTCGACACGGCCAAGGCGCACGGCTGCAGCCTGATCGCGATGGCTTCCCACGGCCGCCGCGGCCTGGGCCGCCTGGTGATGGGCAGCGTAACGGCCGAGGTGCTGGCCCACAGCCCCGTACCGGTGCTCGTGGTTCGCTGATCCGGGTGCCGCAAACCGGACTTTGCTGATCGCCGGTCAGGGTTTAGTCTTCGCTCCGTGTTCAAGGGACAAATGCGATGAGCGACGCCATCGGCCCCGGCGATCTGGTCCTCTGTGTCAACGCCGCCCCCAATCACGCCACGGGGTGGCCGGTGCCCCTCGTGGCCGGGGAGACCTACCGCATCCTGGACGTCCTGGACTTCGCCTGCCCCTGCGGCCGCGGCGACGCCCTGCTGGACGTGGGCATCGACTTCGCCTGGTGCCAGACCCGCTTCCGGCTGTTGCCCAAGCCCAAGGCCCAGACCCGGGAACGCAAGGTCACCGCGCCGCGGGAGAAGGAGACGGTGAGGTAGGTGGGATGGGGCGGCAGCCTCCGGATTTGGACCTGTACTCACTACCGCTCATCCCGGCGAATGCCGGGACCCAGATGGAATGGCGCTGGGGCAGATTCTATGTCCTCTCAGCGATTCCAATCAGCCTCCCGGCTTTGAGATCTGGGTCCCGGCATTCGCCGGGATGAGCGGATTTTGTTGAGTTGGCTGCCTGTAACTTGAGTCTGAACCTTGGCACCGCTACCTCACCCACAATCTGGCACATCTCCGACAGACAAGGGGGCGGAGACAAGTCCAGTCAGGCCCGGGACATCCAGGTCGCCAAACGCCTCTCGTTGGATCTGGAGTTATGACGATGACAACCAAGACCCTGGCCTGGGATGCGGCGACCTATCTGGAAACCCCGGAGGATGTGGCC
Source organism: Phenylobacterium deserti (assembly GCA_945883235.1). Classification (GTDB taxonomy): domain Bacteria; phylum Pseudomonadota; class Alphaproteobacteria; order Caulobacterales; family Caulobacteraceae; genus Phenylobacterium; species Phenylobacterium deserti_A. The sequence goes on from CAMCXF010000098.1 coordinate 1,877, forward strand.
GAATACCTCGCCGCCGCGTTCGAAACCGGCGACCTCGAAGACGTAACCCACGCGCTCTCCACCATCGGCCGCGCCCATGGGATGACCGAGATCGCCCGGACCACCGGCCTCGCCAGAGGCTCCCTTTACAAAGCTATCGGCGAAGGCGCCAACCCGACCCTGGCCACCCTGATGTCCCTGCTGCGCGCGCTCAATGTAACCCTGAGCGTGAAGCCGAAGGCGGCGGCGTGAAGTGAATTCTCGTCCCGGGTTGTGGCCCTGGGGATACGCACGTTGTGTCGGGACCGTCTTCCCTGCATGACCGAAGGAGTGCAGTCCAGGGCCGTTAGCGTAGCCACCCCAACAGGGAATACGGGGACAGCTCATCACGCACCCTCTAGCCCCCACCCCCAAGTCGAAAGCGCATCGTCAGATGCCTCCCCACCTTAAATCTCACGGATGATGCGAGCCTGACGCCATGAGATCCATGGCCGGGCCTGCGCCGACGCGCCTCTATGCACCGCGCCAGCGCCCTGCCCCCTCGACCGCGCGAAAGCCTCACAAACGGCCCTGTGCAAAAACAGAGCCGCAAGCACTTTACAACCACCTCTCTATGTTCTACTTTTGTTCTAATGCCCGACACCGCCGTCGCCCGCACCGAACTTGAACTCCGGATGGTGGAGGCGCTGGTCGACTGTGCGCATGCGCTGAGCATGGCGGTGGCCGACGCAGCAGAGGCGGAGGCTGACAGCAAACGCAGGCTGCAACTGTTCGAGGCGTTCCAGCACGGCTTTCTGGCGGTGCGGATGGGAATCCGGCTGTCGATGATGCTGCGCGCTGCGCCCAGGGCCGACGCCCGGCCCGCCGCAGACGCGGAGGCGCCCGAGCGTGGGCGGCCCGAGACCGAGCGCTCTGAGCAATTGCGGGATCGCGCGGGCACCCACGAACCCACCCTCGAGCGGGAGCGCGACCGCGACTATGAGCCGGTCAGCCTGCCGAAGTTCCTCTCAACTCTGGGCGTGGTCTCCCGGGACGCGGCCGTGCTGGACGGCCTGCCCGCTCACGTCCGCGCCGATATTCTCCCCGCCCTCGACGCCCTGCTGGCCCGCGCCAAGGGCCCTGCTGCGCCCCCGGCCCGACCAGCAGCCGCCGTGGCGCTGATGACCCGGCCCAAGGCCCCAGCGAAAGCGGCCCTGCTGGGCGGCGCAGCCACACTCTCCGGCCCGCCGCTGGCCTTCCACGGCAAGCCCCGTCCCCCGCCCTACCGATTCGGCTGATCTCCCATCCACAACGCAAAGCGTCCCAACGAATCCTTCGCCCCTTGTGGGAGAAGGTGGCAGGCGAAGCCTGACGGATGAGGGGTCGCGCTGATCTCCCCGAATTGACGCCAGAGCCTTGCCGGAGAGCGCTATCGACCCCTCATCCGACCGCCTGCGGCGGCCACCTTCTCCCGCAAGGGGAGAAGGTGCGCCCGATCGCCTACCCTCAAACAGAAACGCGCCAGGTGCCTACGGGTGGATCCTGACGTCCGCAAACCGGGCCGTGGTTCCCGGGCCGATCCAGAGCGCCACGCCACCCTTCCGTGCGGCACCGCCCTTGAGATCATTGACGATCAGCACGGGCTGGGTCGCCCCGTCCAGAAACAGGCGCGCCTTGTCGCCCGAGACGACGACGCGCATCCGCGTCCAGCGACCCGGCTCCATGTCGGCATAGGCCTCATAGCGCGACGGCGTCTCCCGGCGAGTCCGCTCCCAGGGCCAGTCGGGTGCCGAGATGTACTGGACGGCGTGATTTCGGCGTTCCTGATCGTCCGCCCGCCCGTTCGTGGGCCGGATGTAGAAGACCTCGCCCGTGGTGCTATCCCCGGACAGCCGGAACGCAACGCCCACGAACCCCCGCGCCCCGGCGACGGCACCACCGGCCGGCGACCCCGCCACCCAGAGCTCGATCTCGCCGTCGCCGAACTCAAGTCCCGGAAGCCGCACAAGCTTTTCCACCTGCCCGTTCGGCGGTCCAAGATCGTCGGCCCGCAGCGCCGCGCGGCCGGAATAGGTCTCCGCTGACACCGCGATATTGCCCACAGGCCGCACGTCGGCCGGTGCCAGTGAAGGCATCTGGCCGGCACCCATCAGCCCGACCGCCGCCAGCACCATCATCAGCTTGTGTGGCATTCTGCCTCCCTCTCGAACCCGAGTGATCTTGCGGATGCGCACGACGCCCGGCAAGACCGCCCGCCCGTCACGGCGTCACAATCGCAAAGTCCGGTTTCGGCGCGGTCATCCACCCCAGCATCCGGGCCAGGGCCGTGGCGTCGCCCTCGGTGGCAAGACCCGCCGCGGGCTGCCCCGCCATGGCCACCGCCAGGAACTGCGACCTCGGCAGGGTGAAAACCCCGTCCGCCTTGCCGGCCTTCGGATCGGCCTCATAGGTCAGCACCGCGTTCCTGACGCTCACCCGGAAGCGCTCCTTGCGATCCGGGAACACCAGATCAACGGTGACGGCACCATCCTTCACCTTGTCCGGATCCAGCCGCACGGCCAGCAGATCGAACAGCATCGCGGTCGACATGTTTCGCACGGTGTCCAGACCCGCCGCGTCGCCGCGCGTCGGCCGCACACCGTCCCGCAGCTC
>CAMCXF010000099.1 GCA_945883235.1 Phenylobacterium deserti
GCAGCGCTTGCCGGACTGGAGGCATATCAGGCCCGCGCCATCTGGCGTGACGCCGTCGCTGATCGACTGAAGGCTGCTGGCGGCGTGGTAATGGGTGAGGCCGCACCACGGCTGCCCAACACGCTCTGCATCGCCACGCCGGACTTTACCTCCGACCTCCAGGTCATGGGCCTTGATCTTGCCAAGGTGATGATCAGTGCGGGTTCCGCCTGCTCGTCCGGCAAGGTCAAGGCCTCGCCTGTGCTGATGGCCATGGGGCAGGGTGATCTTGCCGGCTGCGCCATCCGGGTGAGCGGCGGCTGGGACACCACAAACACTGACTGGAACACCTTCGCCGATGTGTGGCTCGACGCACACGATCGGCACGTTCAGCGCCGCATGAGAAAGTCCGCGTAATGGCCGCCGTCAAACAGACCGTTGACCAGGTTGCCTCGCTTGAGAAGTACAAGCACGGCTTCGTCTCCGACATCGAACAAGACTTCGCGCCCAAGGGCCTGAACGCCGACATCGTGCGCTTCATCTCGGCGAAGAAGAATGAGCCGGAATGGATGCTGGCGTGGCGCCTCGACGCGTTCGAGCGCTGGCTAGCCATGGATGAGCCCGACTGGGCCAAGGTGAACTTTCCACGCATCGACTATCAGGACAGCTACTACTACGCCGCGCCCAAGGAAAAGGTCGGCATCGGCAGCCTTGACGAGGTCGATCCGGAGATCCTCGAGGTCTACAAGAAGCTGGGTATCCCGCTACGCGAACAGGAAGTGCTGGCCGGGGTGGTAGGTGCGCCGCGCTACGCGGTCGACGCGGTCTTCGACAGCGTCAGCGTGGTCACTACGTTCAAGAAGGAACTGGCCCAGGTCGGCGTGATCTTCTGCTCCATGAGCGAGGCGATCCGCGAACATCCGGAACTGGTGAAGCAGTATCTTGGCACCGTGGTGCCGGTAAGCGACAACTATTTCGCCTGCCTGAACGCGGCCGTGTTTTCCGATGGTAGTTTTGTCTATGTACCGCCTGGCGTGCGCTGCCCGATGGAGCTCAGCACCTATTTCCGAATCAACGCAGAGAATTCCGGTCAGTTCGAGCGCACCCTGATCATCGCCGACAAGGCCAGTTACGTTTCGTATCTGGAGGGCTGCACGGCACCCATGCGCGACGAGAACCAGCTACACGCCGCCGTGGTTGAGCTGGTCACCATGGACGACGCGGAGATCAAATATTCTACGGTCCAGAACTGGTATCCGGGCGATCCGGTGACCGGCAAGGGCGGCATCTACAACTTCGTCACCAAGCGCGCCGACTGCCGGGGCGACCGGTCGAAGGTCAGCTGGACCCAGGTCGAGACCGGCTCGTCGATCACCTGGAAGTATCCGTCGTGCATCCTGCGGGGCGAGGGCAGCTCGGGCGAATTCTATTCGATCGCCATCACCAACGGTCGCCAGCAGGCCGACACCGGCACGAAGATGATCCACCTGGGGGCCAACACCCGCTCGCGGATCATCTCCAAGGGGATCTCGGCGGGCCGTTCGTCCAACACCTATCGCGGTCTGGTTTCGGCCCACCCGAAGGCGAAGGGCGCGCGCAACTTCACCCAGTGCGACAGCCTACTGATCGGCAAGCACTGCGCCGCCCACACGGTGCCCTACATCGAGGCACGCAACGGCCAGGCGAAGTTCGAACACGAGGCCACCACGACGCGGCTCTCTGAAGACCAGCTATTTTACGCCATGCAGCGGGGTCTTTCACAAGAGGAAGCCGTTCAGTTGCTGGTGAACGGCTTCGTGAAGGAGGTCTTGCAGGAACTCCCCATGGAGTTCGCCGTCGAGGCCCAGAAACTTGTCGCGATTTCGCTCGAAGGGAGCGTCGGATAGTGCTCAGCGTTTCCAATCTTCATGCCACGGTGGGCGAAGCCCAGATCCTGAAGGGCTTGACCCTCGAGGTTCCTGCCGGTGAGGTCCATGCGATCATGGGCCCCAATGGCGCAGGCAAGTCGACGTTGTCCTACGTACTGACGGGGCGTCAGGGCTACGAGGTCACCGAGGGCGGTGCCACCCTGGATGGCGAGGATCTTCTGGCGCTGGAGCCCAATGAGCGGGCGGCAAAGGGCCTGTTCCTATCGTTCCAGTATCCGCTGGAGATTCCCGGCGTCCCGGCGCTTACCTTCATCCGCACGGCGCTGAACGCACAGCGCAAGGCGCGCAGCGAAAAGGAGATTACGGCGCCGGAGTTCCTCAAACTCGCCCGCCAGAAAGCTGCCGAGCTGAAGATCGACTTCGAGATGCTGAAGCGGGCGCTCAACGTCGGATTTTCTGGCGGCGAGAAGAAGCGGATGGAAATCTTCCAGATGGCGATGCTGTCGCCGCGTTTCCTGATACTCGATGAAACCGACAGCGGGCTGGATATCGACGCCCTGCGGATCGTCTCGGACGGCGTGAACGCGCTGCGGTCGCCGGACCGTGCCATGCTGGTGATCACGCACTATCAGCGCCTCTTGGACTACATCAAACCCGACCGGGTGCATGTGCTGGCCGGTGGCCGGATCGTGGCGTCCGGCGGCCCGGAACTGGCCCTGGAACTGGAGCGCGACGGCTACGACCGCTACGCGAAGGCTGCATGAGCGTCGCAGCGGCCATCCGGACCCGAGACGTTGGCGAGCTGCCCAGCCGACGTGACGAGGACTGGCGCTGGACCGACCTGCGCGGGCTGATCCGTGTACTGCCGGCACCCTCTGAGTCGTTTGCCGGAACCCTGGCGGCGGGACCGTTCGACCGTCTGGCCATTGACCACCATGTGCTGGTCAATGGCGGCGACGCGCGGATTGATGTCGCGGCGGGCAAGAAGACCCTGGCCGCGCTCCGGCTGGTGTCGCGCGGCGCCGGGGCGCACGCCTCGCGGGTGACGATCAACCTGGCGGCGGGTGCCCGGCTGCGCCTGCTGGAGAGCTATGAGAGTGACGGGGCTTCGGTTTGCCAGACGGCGCTGACCATCACGCTCGCCGAGGGTGCGGCGCTGGAGCGGATCGTCCTGGCGGAGGATCACGAGGACGCCGTGTCGGTGAGCCAGGCCGAGGTCCGACTTTCGCCCACTTCTGACTTCGGCCAGACGATTGTGACGTCCGGCGCGCGACGCCAAAGGATCGAGACCCGCGCCTCTCACCCGGGCGGACGGGCGAGCGCACGGATGGACGGCGTCTATCTGCTTGCGGGAAAGCGCCACGCCGATCACACGACAGTGGTCACTCACGATGGCGTGGATGGCACCACCAACCAACTTATCAAGGGCGTCGCCCGCGACCAGGCCCGGGGGGTGTTTCAGGGCAAGATCGTAGTCTCCGAGGGCGCTGACCGCACCGATGCCCGCATGGGTCATCACGCCCTGATCCTGTCGGATCGTGCCGAGGTGGACGCGAAGCCTGAGCTGGAAATCTATGCAGATGACGTCTCCTGCGCCCACGGCAATACGGTGGGTGCCATGGACGAGGAGGCGCTGTTCTACGCCCGTCAGCGCGGCATTCCCGAAGCCGAGGCCCGCGCCATGCTCACCGAAGCCTTCATCGGCCAGGTCATAGACCGCATCTGGTTCGAGGATGCCCGTCGGGTGGTGCGTAACTGGGCCGCTGAACGGTTGAGGGTCTGAGCATGGCCTTCGACATCGAAGCAGTCCGCACTCAGTTTCCGATCCTGTCGCGGCAGGTGAACGGCAAACCGCTGGTCTATCTGGACAGCGCCGCCTCGGCCCAGAAGCCGCGGGCCGTAATCGACGCCATGACGCATGCGATGGAATTCTCTTACGCCAACGTGCATCGCGGCCTGCATACTCTCGCCAACGAGACCACGGATGCTTACGAAGCCGCGCGCCGGTCGGCGGCAGGGTTCATCGGTGCTGAGGTGGGTGAGATTGTCTTCACCAAGGGCGCGACCGAGGCGATCAACCTGGTCGCGGCGGGGCTCGGTGCCGGCCTGAAGCCAGGCGATGAGATCGTGCTGTCCGAAATGGAGCACCACGCCAACATCGTACCGTGGCACTTCCTGCGGAAACGCTGCGGCGCGGTCCTGAAGTGGGCTCGGGTGACAGACGACGGGTTGCTGGATCTTGAGCACTTCCAGAGCCTGCTCGGCCCCCGCACCCGGATTGTTGCGCTGAGCCACATGTCCAACGTGCTGGGCACCATCAACCCGGCGCGTGAGCTGGCCCGGATGGCGCATGACGCTGGCGCACTGGTGCTGTTCGATGGCTGTCAGGCGGTCGTCCATCAACCGGTGAACGTGAAAGACATCGACGCCGACTTCTATGTGTTCTCAGGCCATAAGCTCTACGGCCCTACCGGCATTGGCA
>CAMCXF010000100.1 GCA_945883235.1 Phenylobacterium deserti
GACGAGACCGGCGAGCCCGTTGGACATCCGCAGGCCACGCTGCTGTTCGAGGCCTTCGACGAGGGCCAGTACCGGCTGAGGCATGGGATCGGGCACTAGCGGGCTCTTCGCGCACGCACTTCCTGCAGAGGCGGCGTTTTTGAGCTGAATTCAGACGGACCTTTCCTGTCGGCTGCACTATTCTGCCGCAATGAGTCTGATCCCGGAAGTCATCGCCAAGCCGCCGAGCGCCCGCGCCGACTGGACCATCGATCAGTCATGGACGCGGTATTCGTCGGCCCAGCATCAAGTCTGGGCAACGCTTTACAAACGCCAGACCGATCTCTTGCCAGGACGCGCTTGTGATCCGTTCCTGAAGGGACTGGACGCGCTAGACCTGCGCCGCTCGGGGATCCCGGACTTTGCGCGCATCAACGAAGGCCTTTTCCAGCTAACCGGCTGGACCGTTGTCGCGGTGCCTGGCCTGGTTCCGGACGCCGTCTTCTTCGACCACCTTGCGAACCGCCGCTTCCCGGCCGGTCAATTTATTCGTCGCCCCGACCAGATGGACTATCTGCAGGAACCGGACATTTTCCACGACGTTTTCGGCCATGTGCCGATGCTGACGGACCCGGTCTTTGCCGACTATATGCAGGCCTATGGGCAGGGCGGCCTCCGGGCGATGGGCCGGGGCCAACTCCACAATCTGGCGCGGCTCTACTGGTACACGGTCGAGTTCGGCCTGCTGCGCACGCCCCAGGGCCTGCGCATCTATGGCGCGGGTATCCTCTCAAGTGCATCTGAGTCGGTGTTCGCTATCGAGGATCCGTCACCCAATCGCCTGGACTTCGACCTGCAGCGGGTGATGCGAACCCGCTATCGGATCGACGATTTCCAGCAAACTTACTTCGTCGTGCCCTCACTTCAGGCATTGCTGAACGTGACGCTCAGGGACTTCGGCGCGGTTTATGAACGGCTGGAGGGACAACCCGACATTCCGATCGACGCCCTGCTGCCCGGCGATCAAGTGATAACGCGGGGCACCCAAGCCTATGCCAACAAGCGTCAAGCGCAGACGTAGCCGTCAGTAGTCTTTGCGCCACCGTATGGCGAGGCGGTTGCCGGCCTGTCCAGCCAGTCTTGAGAGGATCGACAGGTTCTTGCGGAGGCGCCACTCCACCTGGGCCGACGGACCCTCACGGCTTCCACCGGTCAGCTCGAGATAGACGTCGTCCGTCAGGTATTTACCCCCGGAGACGGTGACGCTGGAGTTCGAACCACCGCCGAACGCAAGGCGATCAAGGCCAGCAAAACTCTTCAGATTGCCGATCACGTCCAATCCGCCCCCGCCAGTCAGAGACGACAGGGCGGAGGCCAGCTGAGCAGCCTCCACCGGCGACAACTGTGACGCCGAACGCTCGAACAGCACCTTGGCCAGTACCTCATCGTTTGGCAGGCTGGGCGAAGATGCCAGCGTGATTTCGGGTCTGGCCGCCGTCCCGCGAATGCGTACGGTTACTTTCAGCGTGGGGTCTTCCCGCGTGGCATCCAGTTGCAGGCGAATGTTCTGTGGCCGACTGGAGAGGTAAACCACACTCGTCTCGTCAAACGCGAAGCGCTTGCCGGCAAAGTCATAGTCGCCGCGCACGACACGCGCCGTGCCCGTCAGGTTGGTGTTGGCTGTTGTCCCGCCAACATGAGCGTCCAGCGACATCTCAACGTCGAGACCACGTCCGCGCAGAAACACCCGCCGCGGAGCCTTTAGATTGACGTCGAGCGCCCATCCGTCGCCTTTCTTCCGGGCACCCGCAAAGGCCACCGGCAGGTCATCCGGTCGGTTCACCTCGCGCACGTCCATCGCTACCACGCCGGTGGGTACAAGTGGATCTGCGGCGACGTCGGCGCGGTCAATGGTGAGGTTGCCGGTCAGTTTGACCTTGCCGTCGGCGGCGCGATTGATGGTCGCCAGACCTGTCGCAGAGGCAGTGGCGGTTTCGTTGTCGATCAACCGGAAGCCTTTCAGATCCAGTCGAAAGCTGGAGAGCCCGTCCGGCAGCAGGCTGATCCGGCCTTGGCCGTTCAATTGCCCTCCTCGCCCGTCTGCCCCCCGCGCGTCGGAAACGTTGACCGCATCCTGGTCGAAGGTCGCCCTCAGCGCCACGTCGCGTAGCGACAGACCACTGGCTCCATCGTCAAACCGACCCCGCTCGACGGCGATCTGACCCGTCGCATCGGGTCTGGCGAGCGTGCCGGCAATGACGCCATCAGTGCGCACAAATCCAGACAGTGCGCGCTCGCCGCCCATGGCCAGCTCCCAGATCGGTCGAACTTCCCCCTCTGCGAAGAACTTTCCGCGCATGGGTCTCTGTCTGACGATCGCCACCCGGAAGGGTCGGGCCGAGCTCTCGGTCGGCAAGACGAGGTTGGCGTTGGCCCTCAGGCCTTGCTCATTGGTGGTCTCCAGGTCGAGGGTCAGCTGGCTGTCGGAGAGCCGCCCCTTCAGCGCGCCATCGATTCCTTGTACGGCCGGCGTGCCACGTCCGCGGGCGTCCACCAGCCGCGCCTCGAGCGTACCATCAAGGCGTTCGCCACGTCCCTGCAGACTGAGAGTGCCGTCAATCTGCCCATCGAAGTCAGGGTCAAACAGGTTGAGTCCCATTGCGACGACGCGCGCACGGACATCGGCAACGTCACCATTCAGGCTGCCATCCAGCTCCAGCTTGCCGCCATCTGAACCCGCCAAGCGCACCCGGGCGCTTTGGTCTTGACCGCCAAACCGGACAAGCGCCGTTTCGACCGTATGAAGGTCTCGATCACCGAGCGTGCCTTGGCCGTCCAGCGTCATCGCATAGCCGACCGGCAGGTACTCGAGATGTCCCCGGCCCTTGATCGTCCATGCACCCTGTCCAGAAGCGCCTCGCGCCGTCAGGGTATAGGGAAGCCGATCAAGCGGCCCGTCGGCTGTCAGCTGCGCCGCTCGAATTGAAATACTCGATCCACGAGCCCGCAGGTTTTCCGCGCCAAGGTTCAGAACGGCGCGCAGGCCACCGATTTGACTCATGACTTTTGCCGTCCCCGTCACCTGGCCCGCGTCAAGAAAGGCTCCAGGCCCAACGTCAACGGTCAAATCAGCAGCGGAAGGCGCACGGCTCCGTAGCGAGAGGCTTCCCCGCGCCTTGGCTCCTCCCGCGTCCATGTTCAGGTCCATCAGATCTACCCCGCCTTGTGAGAAGCGGAAGTCAGAACGCGCCGTCGCCGGCCCATAATCGCTGGTCGCGACCAGCGAGACACTGCCATTTGATCCGTCGGGTTTTGCCTGAAAAGCCAAGGCCAGACGTCCCGCCTTCAGGGACAGTCGGGGAAGATCGATCTGCTCGATGTCCGCCAGCAGATCCAGGCGCGGAGCAGGTAGGGTTCCCCCGACAGATCCTGTGCCTTTGGCGCGACCCGTGATTTCCACGGGGCCGGCGCGGAAGGGGCCGGTCGCGGACCAGTTTGATTTGAAGGCCAAAGCACCACTGGCTTCCATGACGCCGACCAACTCGGCTTCGGCTGCTGCACCCTTCAAGCTTGACCGGGCGACGGACAGCCGCCCTGCCTGCCAGCTGGCTTCGGCCTTCAGGGTAGGCATTGGGCCCAACAGCCTATCAAGCTCGGCCACGCCCAGCGCGAGTTGATCACCCCTTCCGTCGAATGAGACCGTCCAAGGGCTGTCCACCCCCGTCTTTTGCGCCGAGCCAACCAGGAGAATGCTGCCAGATGCCCCGTCCCTTGCCGCCGAAAGGTTGGAAATCCGTGCCTTGCCCGCGAACTTCAACCCTCCCAGGATTGCGCGGTCTCCTGTCGCCTGCAGATTGATACCGGGCCCGACAGCATCCAGGTGCCGGATTAGGATCTGGCCATTGGTCTGACGTTCTGCTGACAGGGTCAGGTTCGGTTTCCCGCCCAGCAATGCCGCCGCGTACCCATCGCCCTTCCCACCTGCGCCGGTCAGGATGATCTTCAGCCCGTACCCAGCCTTGGTGCGCTGAAAGTCAATTGGACCGGAGAGGCGGGCCATAGCATACCCACCAACCTCGATGTCGCTCACCGACCCCGCCCCGGCAAACTGCCACGCAACCGCTTCGCCTGTGATCACGCCCGTGATGCGGGCTCCGCCGAGGGCAGGGCCCGTCAGTATCCTCGACAGTGACGGTGCCTGGGCTTCGACCCGGAGGCCGCCGGGCGCGAGCTTCAGCTTCCC
>CAMCXF010000101.1 GCA_945883235.1 Phenylobacterium deserti
CGGCGCGTCTGAGCAAGTTCCCCCTGCTTGCGCACCAATTCGAAGGCGTCTATAGAGCGCGGCTCGCGCCGAGTGGTCCCTTCGTCTATCGGTTAGGACGCCAGGTTTTCAACCTGGAGAGAGGGGTTCGACTCCCCTAGGGACTACCACGCGAAATTCCCCTCTCAGGTGTATCCACTTGACTCTCGCTCTGGTGGGCGTTGCGATTCTCCATTGACGGCCCCTCGCGTTGCGAGAACATTGTTTGTGACGGCCCTGAAGCATGGCTCGGGGGTAGCGGGCCGGGGGATGCATGTCTGGATACGAGTCCGAACATTTTGACGGTCCGCCACCATTGCGGATCTGTGGCCGCGTCAAATGGTTCGACGTGGGCAAGGGCTATGGCTTCATTGTACCGGACGACCCCAGCCAGACTGATCTGAAAGACGTCCTGCTGCACGTCACCAGCCTGCGCACATCGGGCCGTGAAACCTGCCTGGAAGGCTCCCTGATCACCTGTGATGTCGTTCGTCGCCCCAAGGGGTGGCAGGTTGCAGAGGTGGTGCTGGTCGATGAAACCTCGGCGGTGCCGTCGGGCCGTCATATCGACGATAGTGGGCATCCCCGACCTGAAGAGATGAGTATTCGGCCGTCACAGCGGACGAGCGAAAACGCCGGGCCGATGGAAAACGCCAAGGTGAAATGGTTCAACCGCGCCAAGGGCTATGGTTTCGTGTTGCGTGATGACGCCCCCGGCGACATCTTCGTGCACATCGAGACCCTGCGTCGGGGCGGTATCGAGGACCTGCAACCGGGCGAGAGCGTCATGGTGCGCTTCTCTGACGGGCCCAAGGGCCTCGTGGTGGCTGACATCGAGGCCGCCAGCCTCTGATCGGTGTCTTGCCTGCGGTCGAGGCCTGTCGCAAAGGGTAGGCGTCCACCCTGGAGCTTGGCGTGTCCCATCTACATTTCTGGTGCCGGTCAGTTCTGGCTGTGCTTGGCGCAGTGTCCGTGGGCCTGTTCGCGGGTGCGGCGAGCGCGGCGCTTCCCATTTACGGCGTCAAGATTGTTGCGACCTACCCCCACGATACCCGGGCCTACACGCAGGGCCTGTTCTATCTGGACGGCTTCCTGTTCGAGAGTACGGGACAGATTGGGCAGTCGAACATCCGCCGGGTTCGCCTGAAGGACGGCGTGGTTCTGCAGTCTCAGGCCATATCACCGAGTATGTTCGGCGAAGGCATGGTCAACTGGGGCCAGGAACTGATCAGCGTGACCTGGCAAGACCGGGTAGGCTTTCGGTGGGACATCAAGACCTTGGCGCTGAAGTCGACGTTCAGCTATCCCGGCGAAGGCTGGGCGCTGACCCAGAATGGTGTCGATCTGATCCTCAGCGACGGCACCCCTGTGGTGCGTTTTCTGGATCCGCGCACCTTCCGCGAGCGTCGCCGCATACGCATCACAGCCGAGGGCCGGCCAGTGTCGAACCTGAACGAGATCGAGTGGGTGAACGGAGAGATTTTCGGCAACATCTGGCAGACCAACCTGATCGCCCGAATCGATCCGAAGACCGGTGCCGTTAAAGGCTGGATCGACTTGACCGGCTTGCCCGAGACCTTGCGACGGCGCGACTCTGATGCCGTCGCCAACGGCATTGCCTATGACGCCGAGCTGGATCGTCTGTTTGTCACCGGCAAATACTGGCCGCGCCTCTATGAAATCGACGTGAAACCGAAAGGCGTGGCACGATGAGTAATGACGACGGGGTCATTCCGGACGCACCGCCGGGATTTTTGCCGTCATCAGGGCGCGGCGAGTTCTCGACGCGCAATGGGCCCTATTTCCACAAAACCGGCGAGGACGACACCGTCGAGCAGGCGTTCTTTGCGTTGGCCCGCCACACCAATGGGCTGGGTATCGTGCACGGCGGCATGTTGTCGGCCTTTGCGGACGGCCTGTTGGCCGGCGCTGTGGGGCGCGGGTCCGGCAAGATCGGCGTGACGATCCATCTCTCCATCGATTTCCTGCACATGGCCCGCAAGGGCGACTGGGTGATGGGCGAGGCGCTGATGTCCCGCACGACCAAGGATATCGCCTTTGCCCAGGGACGCCTGCATGTTCGTGGCGTGGACATCGTCAGGGCGTCGGGTGTGTTCAAGCTGATGGACCGCCCGCGCTGATTTTCAACGGTTCAGTTTGCGGAAACCCTGAAACACTCATATTGGGTGGCTCCGATGACGGCGGGGCGTAGCGCAGCCTGGTAGCGCACCTGGTTTGGGACCAGGGGGTCGCAGGTTCAAATCCTGCCGCCCCGACCATCGTCGGCTAGAAAACGGGAATACGAGCATGCTCGCGCGCATCTTCAGTCCGGCCAGGACCGCCATGCAAAGTGGTCGCGCCAAGACGGCGGGTTGGGTGCTGGAATTCGAACCCAGCGATGCGCGTCGCCAGGACCCGCTGATGGGCTGGACCCAGACCGGCGATACCTCATCCAGCCAGATCAAGCTCAGTTTCGATAGCAAGGACGAGGCCGTGCGCTATGCAGAAAGCCACGGCATCGCGTTTCAGCTGTTCGACCCGAAACCTGCAAAGCGTATCCTCAAGGCCTATGCCGACAACTTCGCCTTCGGGCGAAGAACACCCTGGACCCACTAAAGTCCGCGCCCTTAGCTCAACCGGATAGAGCACCCGCCTTCTAAGCGGGCGGTTGCAGGTTCGAGTCCTGCAGGGCGCGCCAATCCTGCTACAGAGCCCCATGGCCTGGACCCGCACTTACGAAGAATCCGAACCCCAGAGGATCAACAAGTGGTTGGCCCAGAGCGGCGTCTGCTCGCGCCGCGAGGCGGAAGCGCTGATCAGCGAGGGTCTGGTCTACATCGACGGCGAGCAGGTTGAGGATGCCGGGCGAAAGATCCTGCAGGGCCAGACCCTGACGCTGACCGAAAAGGCTGAAGGGCGGCTGGAAGGCTTCACCGCGGTTCTGAACAAGCCGGTCGGGTTCGTCTCCGGGCAGCCGGAGCCCGGCTATATACCGGCCGTCAGGTTACTGACCCGGGAGGCGTTGGTTGGCGACGCCGTCTTGATCCCCGATTCGCGCATGAGCCTGCCGCCGCTGGGCCGGCTGGATCTGGACAGCCACGGGCTGTTGATCCTTTCCAATGACGGTGTGCTGGCCAAGGCGGTGATCGGGCCGCAATCGGAGTTGGACAAGGAATACATCGTGCGTGTGGCCGGTCGGATTGATCCGCCAAAAATCGCGTTGCTCCGCCAAGGTCTGGAACTGGACGGACGCGCGCTAAAGCCGGCTCAGGTGACGGCAAATGGCCAGGTCCTGCGCTTCGTCCTCACCGAGGGTCGCAACCGCCAGATCCGGCGGATGTGCGAATTGCTAGATCTGAGGGTCATGGATCTGCTGCGGGTGCGGATCGGGCCGCTGAACCTGGGGGATCTGCCCGAAGGTCGCTGGCGGGTGCTGAGCGCGTCGGAACGTCAGGCGATGATTGCGGCATCGCAGGGGCGGTAGGGGATGGGCTTTGGCACCTGGGAGGCAATGACCGACCGTGGGCGGGCTCGCTGAACTTCCGACTTGGGTGGAAAGCGGCCACCTTGACCGCTAAGCTCGGCCTTGGAAGGGGAGAAGCGCCTTGCGTTGGACGATCCGCAGCGTCGCCATGATCACTGCTCCGCTCGGGGTCCAACTCCTTCTGACGCCATTCTGGATGATACAGCCAGACCGAGCGACCTGGCTTCCCCCTCTCCAGATTGCACTGACCGGACTATTCTTTCCCGCATATCTTGCTGGTGTAGGCGTCTGGTGCTTTGCGGGTGCGACTTCAAGAACGTGGATGTCCATTGTTGGCGCTGCGATGTCGACATTTCTGCTCCTTCTCACCGGTCACTACCTGCTCTGGGGCGTGTCTGGCGGGCAGCTGCTGCGCCCTGATAGCGCAACCCTCGCCATAGTGAGGGCAGAAGCCCTCAGTGGCACATTGATCATCATGGTCGCGCTCGGCATTGCGCTGGCGGTACGGGCCCTACGGTCCAAGCCTCACATTACCTAGAGCGTGACCGCATCTGACGGATTCGGGATTCACGAGGTTTGCGGATCGTGATTCAAGGTGGAGGCTGGGCCGGAGGCCAGTCTGCATGACTCGACCCTTTTCGCTGGACCTTCGGGAGCGTGTTGCGCGGTTTGTGGTGTCGGGG
>CAMCXF010000102.1 GCA_945883235.1 Phenylobacterium deserti
GAAGAGCGCGAGGCGATGCGGTTTGCGGCTGAATAGCTGCTTACTTGTGACAAACTGAGCGATCGCAAATCACTTGCAAACATTGGCTTTGACTCTGCCCGCCGACCGGCGTGAGGGTCCACGCGAGCCGCTAACGAGGACCGACGACGATGCAAGGCGACAAGGCGATCATCCGGCTGCTGAACGCCGTGCTGACCAACGAGCTCACCGCGATCAACCAGTATTTTCTGCATGCGCGGATGTACGAAAACTGGGGCTTCGTACGCCTGGGCAAGATCACGTACGATGAGTCCATCGGCGAGATGAAACACGCCGACAAGCTGATCAAGCGCATCCTGTTCCTCGACGGACTTCCCAATCTGCAAGACCTGCACAAGCTGCACATTGGCGAAGACGTTGGCGAGTGTCTGACGGCCGACCTCGCGGTCGAGGTCGGCGGACGCGACAATCTGATCGAGGCGGTCAAGCTTTGCGAACACTCAGCGGATTTTGTGTCGCGTGAATTGTTCCAGAGCATCCTGAGCGACACCGAACATCATATCGACTTCCTCGAGACTCAACTTTCGCTGCTGAATAGCCTGGGCAAGGCCAACTATCTGCAAAGCGCCATGGGCGATCTGCCTTCGGGCTAGCCAGAGGGGCCAGCTTCGCCCTACCGTCTCCCTAGTGAGAACCGGGGGAGACGGGCATGGCCGCAGCAGAGACAGAGACGGCGGGGCGCAAGTCCAACGTCGGCGTGATTGCGGGCGCCTCGGTCGGCACGGTTTTCGAGTGGTATGATTTCTACCTCTACGGATCGCTGGCCACCTTCATTACCCATCACTTCTTTTCGGGCGTTAACGAGACGACCGGTTATATTTTTGCCCTGCTGGCCTTTGCCGCCGGGTTTGCAGTGCGACCGTTCGGCGCGGTGGTGTTCGGACGCCTGGGTGACCTGTGGGGCCGCAAGAATACCTTTCTGGTCACCATGCTGTTGATGGGGTTTTCGACCTTCGTGGTCGGCTTGCTGCCCAGCTATGAAAGTATCGGCGTCCTGGCACCCATCCTGCTGATCGTCATGCGGCTGCTTCAGGGCCTGGCTCTGGGCGGTGAGTACGGCGGTGCGGCCACCTATGTCGCCGAGCATGCGCCGCCCGGCAAACGGGGCCTCTACACCAGCTGGATCCAGACAACGGCGACGTTTGGCCTGTTCCTCAGCCTGTTGGTGATCCTTATCGTCCGCACCAACATCGGCGAAGACGCATTCAAGGCCTGGGGCTGGCGGATCCCGTTCCTGGTGTCGATCCTGCTGCTGGGGGTGTCACTGTGGATCCGCCTCCGGCTCAACGAAAGCCCCGTGTTCCAGAAGATGCTGGACGAGGGCACCACCTCGAAGAAGCCGTTGACCGAGAGTTTCGGCAACTGGCCCAACCTGAAACTGGTGATCCTGGCCCTGCTGGGCCTTACCGCCGGTCAGGCTGTGGTCTGGTACACGGGCCAGTTCTACGCCCTGTTTTTCCTGGAAAAGACGCTGAAGGTCGACGGTGTCCTGACCAACACCCTGGTGGCGATCGCGCTATTACTGGGCACACCGTTTTTTCTGGTGTTCGGCTGGCTCTCGGACAAGGTCGGGCGAAAGCCGATCATTCTGACGGGTTGCCTGATTGCGGCCTTCACCTATTTCCCAATCTTCAAGGCCCTGACCTACGCCGCCAATCCGCAGCTGGCTGCTGCCTCGGCCAGCGCGCCGGTGATGGTGGTCGCCCATCCCTCCACCTGCCACTTCCAGTTCGATCCCGTCGGCAAACAGGCCTTCACCACCGGGTGTGACGTGGCCAAGTCGGCGCTCGCCAATGCCGGGGTCAACTACACCA
Source organism: Phenylobacterium deserti (assembly GCA_945883235.1). Classification (GTDB taxonomy): domain Bacteria; phylum Pseudomonadota; class Alphaproteobacteria; order Caulobacterales; family Caulobacteraceae; genus Phenylobacterium; species Phenylobacterium deserti_A. The sequence goes on from CAMCXF010000102.1 coordinate 1,854, forward strand.
ACGTTTCGCCGAAGGATCCTGCCTCGACCTATATCATGATCGGCGACAAGCGCATCGAAAGCCTGGAAGGCACGTCCCTGTCCAAAGCTGATTTCAAGGTCGCCAAAGATGCCTGGAGCAAAGCGTTCAGCGCCGAACTCAAGGCTGCCGGCTACCCCGCCAAATCCGACCCGGCCCAGATGAACAAGCCCCTGGTGGTCGGTCTGCTATGGCTGCTGGTGATCTACGTGACCATGGTCTACGGGCCGATTGCGGCGGCCTTGGTTGAGATGTTCCCTGCACGGATCCGCTACACCTCCATGTCGCTGCCCTATCATCTGGGGAACGGCTGGCTGGGCGGCTTCCTGCCAACGACCGCCTTCGCCATGGTGGCGGCCACGGGTAACATCTACTTCGGCCTCTGGTACCCGATCACTATCGCAACCTTCAGCGCGGTGGTCGGCTTCCTGTTCATCAAAGAGATGCGCGGGAATAACATCGAGGACTAGATGAAGGGCGATATCGGGAAGATCGCTGGCGCGCCGTCGCGAATGAAGATGAGAACATCTATCGAATTGAATTTCTTATGTAATTCCGCTGACGTGCCCCCTGAAACTCCTCCAGGAATAATTGGGGTCCACCCCATCCACTCACTGCACCGTCACCATCTTGAGTTCGCCTCTCGGGAGTTCGAAGTAGTGGTAGATGCGGATGAACTCGGAGGCGTCGGAGTAGCTGGAGATGATAAACTGGATCATCGCGTCTTCAGCCTTCGAAGACAGGTAGGCGTATAGTTTGTCGACGTCGGTGAACGACCTGCCGTCGACCGAATGGACATAACTCCAGGAGCTGGCCTCGGTAGCTTCTGCCAAGCTCCCGGGCTCAATGAAATCAATAATCAGGGAGCCGGCAGGCGTGATCTCGAATTCGTCGAGCCTCCAGGGCTTGCCTATGATCAGGCCAGATACGTTGATGTCCCTGGCCGCCAGAGGATCAGGCTGAACGAGGAGCGGCGTGGACAGGGTCATCGTCTTGCCGGTCCGTTCAATAGTTACGCTGGCGCTTGACGCCGGCCCCCTAAGGCGTGTGGCGAGATCGGAAGCATTGCGAACGCCACTTGAGCCATTGATCCCGACGATCAAATCACCCGGCAGAAAGGGGCTGGGGGCGTCGAGGGTGCGAGCGATCCTAGGCCTTGGATTGTCCCGCGCTGTGGCCAAGGCCATGGGAAGCAGCTTCAGGCGCGTGTCCTGCCCCGCCTTCAGAAGCTCGACAATCCGGCAGATGGCCGGGATGGGCTCGGACAGGGAGATCGCAGAGCTGAACTTCTTGTTGTCGGTTTCGGGGTTGTAGAGGCGCGCATTGAGCCCGACGACCTTGCCGGTGTTGAGGTTGATCAGCGGGCCGCCAGAATTGCCGTGGTTCAGGATAGCGTCTGTCTGGACGTACTCGCCAGGGAAGAGCCAAGGCACCCCCGACACGATCCCGCGCGTGGCGGTGAAGCTAAGTCCCCAGGGATGACCAAAGGCGGCGATCGGCGTGCCGACGGCTGGTAGCCCCGAGCATTCCAGCTCCGCCGCGACTGCCGTCGTCGGAAGGCTCTTGGGATCAACCTGGATGATAGCGACGTCCAGTAAGGGGTCGACGTGAAGGCGCTTGCCGGGGAGTTCCTTCTCATCCTTGAAGGCGACCTTCAGCACCACGGGCGAGCGGGTTGCTACGTGCGCATTGGTCAGGATCCAGCCCCGCGCCTTGTCGATCAGGAAGCCTGCCCCGCCGGCGGTGCCGCCGCTGTCCTGGTTCAGGCCTATAGAATTTAGGGCGGTGATCTTCACCGTGTATAGCTCTGCCTGCCCGAGAATTTCCTCGGCGGTCTGGGCGGCCGAAACGGGACCCGGGGCCACAAGCGCGCAAGCGCAAGCCGATACGCAAAGCGCAGCCATTCTGATTTTTATACGCACGCCACGTAACCCCACTGGTCTGTTGAGAGTCGGTCTAAACCTGCCCTACGTCAGAACAGGACGCCGCCATCACCGTCGCCGTCATATTCTAACTATGATCACTGAGCCCTGAGCCTAGGCGTATGGCAGCGGCGGGATCAGTTTACGCTCGGCCAAGACCCCCAACCAGTAAGTAAGGGTGTCCTCGCTGTCGAAGCAGTCGCCAAAACCAGCGCGCCGGAGTTTGATGGTGCTGACCAGGATAGGCGGGGTCAACTGCTCAACGTTGGCACGTAGTAGGGCGTCGACGTAGTGGTGG
>CAMCXF010000103.1 GCA_945883235.1 Phenylobacterium deserti
GGGGCGCTGGGCTTCATCACCGCTCACATGTTCCCGTCGGGCGAGGCCCTGCTGGCGGAAATCGAGAAGACCAAGGCCCTGACCTCCAAGCCCTTCGGCATAAACCTGACGTTGCTGCCGTCGATCAACCCGATCCCTTATGACGACTATCGCGAGGCCATCATCGCGTCCGGCATCAAAATAGTTGAAACGGCGGGACGCGCGCCGGTGGACCATCTGCCCCGCTTCAAGGAGGCGGGCGTGAAGGTGATCCACAAGTGCACCTCCGTCCGGCATTCGGTCTCTGCCGTTCGCCACGGCGTGGACGTGATCAGCATCGACGGTTTCGAATGTGCCGGGCACCCGGGCGAGGACGATATCGGCCTCGTGGTGCTGCTGCCGGCGACGGTGGATGCAGTGGACGTGCCGGTGATCGCGTCCGGCGGCATGGCCGACGGGCGCAGCCTGGTCGCCGCCCTCGCTCTTGGCGCCGAAGGCGTTAACATGGGGACCCGCTTCTGTGCGACGGTAGAGGCTCAGATTCACCCGGCCGTGAAGCAGCAGATCGTGGACTTCACCGAGCGGGACACGGTGCTGGTGGGTCGCTCCCTGAAGAACACCGCCCGGGTCGCTCGCAACACCATCTCGGAGCAGGTGGCGGAGATCCAGAAGGACCCGACCAGGTCCTTCGCCGACGTGAAGGAACTGATGGCGGGCGTCCGGGGCCGCAATAACGTGTTGCGCGATGGTGATCTGAATGGCGGCATCTGGACCACGGGCCAGAGCCAGGCTCTGATCCACGATGTGCCGACATGCGCCGAGGTTGTCCGCAACATCATGGCCCAGGCCGACGGCATTCTGGCGAAACGCTTCGTGGCCATCGCAGACTGAGGCGCGGCCGGGAAAGCGCCTCGACCACCTGTCAACCCAACACTCCAAGCCGCGGCCATCGCCGCAAATCATCAGGACACCACAACCGATGCTGAAACTGCATTTTGCGCCGAATTCGCGGGCCGGACGGATTGTCTGGCTGCTCGAGGAGCTTCAGCTGCCCTATGAGATCAACAAGATGGCGTTTCATCCGAAGGACCTGAAGTCCGAAGAGCACCGCGCGCGACACCCGCTCGGGAGAGTGCCGGTCCTCGAAGACGGCGATGTCTCGATCTATGAATCCGGCGCGATCGTCGACTATGTACTGGAGCGCCACAAGAATGGCGGGCTGAAGCCCGCAGTGAATGACAATCGGTTTCCTGAGTATCTCCAGTGGTTCCATTACTGCGAGGGCATGGTGATGCCCGCCGTCAACACCATTGTGGTCCAGACCATCCTGCTTCCGGAAGATCGACGCGACGCCACCGTGCTGGGACAGGCGAAACGCCTGCTGTCCAAATCCCTTGAGCCGGTCAACATGGCGCTCGACGGCCGCGACTATCTGGTCGGTGATTTCTCCGCGGCCGACATCATGCTGGGTCATGCGTGTTTCATGAGCCATCGACTGGGGTGCGTGCCGGACGAGATGTCGGATCTCAAGGCCTATGTCGCCAAGGTCGCCGCCCGTCCGGCTTTCCAGACCGCGATCACGATGCAGTAGGGCGGGCGCCTTCAGAGCCCCAGCATTGCCCGCGCCATGATGTTGCGCTGGATCTCGCTGGTTCCCCCGAGGATCGTCACCGCCCGGTCATACAGATAGCGCCCCCTGGCCACAGCCGCCTCGCGACCTTCGTGGCTCGACTGCGGTCCCAGGGCCTCGATCGCCAATTCGTCAAGACGCTGGGTGAGGACGTTGCCCTGGAGCTTGAGCATTGAAGCGGCCGCGCCCGGAGATTCGCCCAGGGCCCGGGCAGAAACGACCCGGTGTTCCTGCATTTCGACCGCCGTGATGTCGATCTCGACCTGAGCTAGTTTGCGGCCAAACCCTGCCTCCTGGGTGGCGTACCTGGACGCCAGGTCCCGCACCCATTTCAACCTCGCCCAGAGCCCGTTGGCGTAGTTGCCGCCGCGCTCGAACTCGAGAAGGTATTTGGCGACCGTCCAGCCCTCGTTCTCGGCCCCGATCCGCTGGGATTTCGGAACCCGCACGTCGTCGAAGAAGACCTGGTTGAACTCATGCTCGCCCGCAATGTTGATAATCGGGCGCATGGTCAGGCCCGGTGTGTTGCGGTCGATCAGGAGGAAGGAGATGCCGCGCTGGGGCTTGGCCTCCGGGTCTGTTCTGACCAGACAGAAGATGTGCGTCGCTTGATGCGCCAGGCTGGTCCAGATCTTCGTCCCGTTGACGACATAGTCGTCGCCGTCCGGCTGGGCGCGGGTTTGAAGTGAGGCGAGGTCCGAGCCGGAGCCAGGCTCGGAATAGCCCTGACACCAACGGTGTTCACCCGACAGGATCTTCGGCAGATAGTAGGCCTGCTGCTCGGGGGTTCCGTGCCCGATAATCACCGGACCGCACATGCGGATGCCAAAACTGTGTATGCCCGGAGCCCCGGCCGAGGCGCACTCGGAGGCAAAGATGTGGCGTTGGGTCGTTGTCCAGCCCGTGCCGCCGTGCTCGACGGGCCAGTCCGGGGCCACCCACCCCTTTTGATGCAGCGTGGTGTGCCATTTTGCAGTCGGTGCCAGGTCGCAGAAGGAGCCTGTCCTTGCCGCCCCGGCTGCGCGCAGGTCCTCGGTCAGGTGCTCGTCCAGAAAGGCGCGGACCTCTTCACGAAAGGCCAGATCGGCGGGGGCGAGTTGCAGGTCCATGGGTCATTTCCTCGGCGGCGGAAAAATGGCTGGATTTCCAAAGGGAACGCAACCGGAGTTGCTGGCTCTACCCAGCCCGCAAATTTGGGTGGCGGCATTGCTCGCCCTGTTCGCATCATTCGGGCAGATCGCCTGGCTGTTAGTGGGCAGGGCTGCCGGCGCTTCGGCCACCCATCGCTGACCTACCCTAGGATTATCGGACCAGGCGCAGCGCCTCGATGACCGCTGTTGGGCGAGCAACCGCCTGATCAGCAGGGCAGAAGCGACCGGCAGTTCACGCGCGACCCTGCCGTTCGTAACAATGCCGGAAGGGCTTGGAGTTGGGCCCCAATTCGGACATCCGCTCATAGTGCTCTTGTTGCATTTGCCAGGCGCCCAATAAATGATGTGACCTCAATCCGCCAGTCGCCTACGCGCGTTCGAACAGCGCTGCACAGCCAGTGCCTGCAAGGATGGCGTCAACGCGGCCTTGGTCAGCGGGCGTCAGCGCCGAATAGGCCTCGCGTAGCCACCGCAGGCACTTGGCCTGGTAGACGAAGGGGGCCTGCCTCCAGGGCTGGCCATCGATTTCACAAATGACCTGCTCCGCACCACGCGCCACCGCGTCTGCATTGGCCAGCATGAACGGCGCATAGACCCGACCAATCTCAGTCAGGAGGGCGCGAAACGTCTCGGACGGTTCTTCAAGGTCGATCCAGTCGTCTTCGCTCACATCGAGGCCGCTTAGATCTTCACACTGCTCCGTCCAGGCATAGGCGCGCGGCGAGACGTCAAACGCGACCGCAGCTGGCGTCGGGTCGGTTATCACCAGCATGGTCATTTGTCCGTAACAGGCGAAATCGCCTGCGCCAGGGCGGTGGCCGAGCAGGAAAGGCTGGTTCTGTATGTGGGCGTCAAAGACCTCTAGGAAGCGGCGCCAGCTCGCTTCGATCACCGGCCCGGTCATCTCGTTCGA
>CAMCXF010000104.1 GCA_945883235.1 Phenylobacterium deserti
AAGACCCTTCTGCGCAAAGCCGCAGAGCGCACCGTCGAGGCCACCTGGCGACGCATCGGCAAACTCCTCGACCACTTCTCAGCCGACGAATGCGCCAACTACCTCGTCAACTCCGGATATGCTGCAACTTGATCCGGTCACGCTCTAAGGTCTGCAACCGGTCGATAGCGGTCCAAAATCACAGGTCTGAAAGCGGACTTTTGCCAAGCCTTCCATAGCGCCGGGTCCGATCCGCTAGACCCCAGGCGTCCGGTCTGCGGCCAGCGAGATCGTCCAGTCCGCGCGTGACGGCATTTCTTCCAGAATCCACCGCGTGAGCCGTTCGTAGTGGGCGACAAAGTGGGCGATGGCGTTATCGTCCATGCCGCCTGGGGTGCGGGCGCGAAGCTTGTGTTCCTGTTCAGTGCGCCATGCGCGGACGACGTCAAAGCCCGGTGCCGCCAGCAGGACCAGCATGTCCAGTCGCTCAAACAGAGCCTGGTAAGGTTGAGCGAGCTGCCGATCGACGTAGCGGCGCCAGACGCCATCCGCATCTTCGGCGCGTTCGAGGCTGTTCACGGGATTGACCAGTTCGGCCCTGGGCTGCGGTCGCGCGCCCATGCACCAGCCTTCGAGGATCACCACATCGAGTGGTCCTTCCACCTCCCGCCAGGCCGATTGCGGGCGTCGCTCGTCCGACGCCTTGTCAAAGGCGGGCAGGGGCGTCACGCCCGGCAGGCCGAGGTGATCGAGCACCACACAGGCCAGCGCGACGTCATGTGTCCCGGGCGGCCCGCGCACCGCCATGAGCGGGTGAACCTTGCCTGCCAGCCAGGCCCTGGCCTCGCGGCTCAGGTAGAAATCATCCAGCGACAGGGTGACGGCCTTCAGTCCCTGCGCGTTGAGGATCGCCGTGGCAACTTCGGAGATCGTGGACTTGCCCGATCCCTGCGCACCGCAGAGGCCAACATAGGCGGTGCGGCCCAGTTGCTGGCGCAAGGCTCGGGCTCGCGCGGCCAGGGGTCCACAGACGCGATCCAGCGTGGTCCGAAAGCTGTCGGGAAGGCGCTCCCGGGTCAGGAAAGCGGCAATCTCGGCCTCGTTCACCTGGCCAGCCCGGCGTAGGCGTCAAGACCGGCCCGTAGATCCGCGATCAGGTCCATTGGATCTTCCAGGCCAATGTGCAGGCGGATCAGCGGTCCGCCATAGTCGCGCTCGAAGTTCCGGACCTTCAGTTGCGGGGCACAGGATATTGCCAGGCTTTCGAAGCCGCCCCATGAGAAGCCCAGACCGAACAGCTGCAGTGCGTCCAGGAATGCGTCGACGGCGGCATTGGATGCTGGCTTCAGGGCAAAGCTGAACAGCCCGCACGTGCCGCTGAAATCCCGAGCCCATAGGTCATGGCCAGGACAGCCGGGCAGGGCAGGGTGGTACATCGCGGCGACCTCGGGCTGGGCCTGAAGCCATTGCGCGATCTGCAGTCCGCTCTGGCCGTGCCGTGCCATCCGCAAGGGCAGCGTGCGCAGGCCGCGCAACATCGCGTAGGCGTCCTCACCAGAGACAGCCCAGCCGATGTTGGTAACACCGTCTTCCAACCGGCGAAGCACATTCGGATCGGATGCCGCCGCCGAACCCATGAAGGTGTCGGAGTGACCGCAGACATACTTGGTCAGCGCCTGGATGGAGATATCGATCCCATGCTCCAGGGGACGAAACAGCAGCCCGGCAGCCCAGGTATTATCAGTCGCAGTCAAGATTCCACGTGTACGCGCCAGTTCGGCGATCCGGCGCAGGTCCTGCATCTCGAAGGTCAGCGAGCCGGGCGTCTCCAGGAAGATAAGCCGCACAGCATCAGATGCGCCTGACACCAGATCCTCTGCGGACTTGCGAGGATCGACATAGGTCACGGTGACGCCGAACTGCTGCTGCACCTGATCGCAGAACCGTCGCACCGGCTTGTAAACGTTGTCGACGACCAGAATTTCATCGCCGGCTTTCAGGACGGCCAGCAAGGTTCCCGAAATCGCCGCCATGCCTGACGGATAGAGCGTCACGCCGGCAGCTCCCTCCAATTCGGCCAGCGCTGATCGGAGACCTGCCTGGGCGGAGAGGCCGGCGCGTCCGTAGGTGACGTAGTTGTCGTCGTCGTAAAGTACCGCCGCATTGGGCAGCAGGACCGTTGAGCCCCTCTGGATCGGCGGACCAACGGTCTTGGCGAGGGGGCCAATCACGGCTCCGGCGCGAATCATTCGGGTTTCGTCGGACATGCGGGGTTGCGGGTGGGGGCGACGCTGGCGAAAGTGCCGTTCCCCTTAGAGCCCGAAGCGTCTCTGAGTTTCAAGGAGTAGCAATGATCCGCAGTCTGGCGGCGATCACCGTTCTGGCCCTGGCGGTGGCCGGATGCAGTCCGGCCAAGGTCGAGTCCAAGGCTGTTGCCGTGGCACCATTGCCCACGGTCACGACGGGGACTTCGGGCTATAGTCCCGCCAGAAGCGCGACCCTCGATGCTGTTCGCAAGCGAGGATATGTGGCCTGCGGCGTGCATCCCGGACTTCCAGGCTTTGCCCTGCCGGATCCGAGAGGGGAATGGCGCGGCTTTGACGTCGACATGTGTCGCGCGGTGGCTGCGGCTGTGTTCGGAGACGCCAAGCAGGTCCGCTATACGACGATCAGCGGAGACAATCGTTTTGGGGCCCTGCAGCGGGGTGAGATCGATATCCTGTCGCGCAACACCTCGGTGACCTTCGCCCGAGCCGCCGGACTGCGGGTAAGCTTTCCGGTCACGACCTACTACGATGGCCAAGGCTTCCTGGTCGCCAAGGCGCTTGGGTTGAACAGTGCCGAGGAGTTGTCGGGCGCACGGATCTGCGTCCAGGCCGGCACGGCAAGCGCTGGCAATCTGGAAGACTTTTTTCGTGTGCACGGCCTGAAGTACCTGCCCGTCGTGGTGGCGTCCGAGGCCAAGGCGCGGCAGGTCTATGAGACCGAGGGCTGTGACGCCTTTACCGCCGACATCTCTGCGCTGGCGGCCTCGCGGTCACTCCTGGGTAACCCGGGCGCGCACGTGATCCTGCCCGACGTCATCTCCAAGGAACCCCTCGGCCCGGTCGTTCGACGCGATGACCCGGTCTGGGCTGAGATTGTGCGCTGGTCGGTGCTGGCGACCATCCTGGGCGAAGAGCTTGGCCTGTCTTCCCCGACGGTTACTGAGGCGCGGGAAACGGCGACCGATCCGGAGACCCGTCGCCTGCTGGGCCTGGAGGGCGATCTGGGAGCACTGTTGGGGCTCAAATCTGACTGGGCGTATCAGGTGATAAAGCAGGTGGGTGGCTATCATGAGATCTTCCGGCGCGACCTCGGCGAAGACTCCGCCCTGCGACTGGACCGTGGGCTGAATGCGCTCTGGAATGCCCCGGCCCCGGGACTGATGTACGCGCCGCCGATGCGCTAGAGCGTGACCGCATCTGACGGATTCGGGATTCACGAGGTTTGCGGATCGTGATTCAAGGTGGAGGCTGGGCCGGAGGCCAGCCTGCATGACTCGACCCTTTTCGCTGGATCTTCGCGAGCGTGTTGCGCGGTTTGTGGTGTCGGGGGGTACGACCCGAGAGGCGGCGGAACGTTTCGCTGTGAGCGTGACGGCAGCGGGCCGCTGGGCGCGCCGACTTCGGGAGACCGGCA
>CAMCXF010000105.1 GCA_945883235.1 Phenylobacterium deserti
ACGCTGGCCTCGCGGTCCAGGGTGACAACGCCGCTCGACATGGAGCGCAGGATGCTGTCGTTATAATTCCGTTCGGCAGCTACCTCGGCGAACAGGGTAGCGTTCTCGATGGCCACCGCCGCCTGGGCGGCGAAGGCCATCATCCGCGCGACGTCAGCCTCGTCGAACACCTCGCCGTCCAGCCGGTTGAAGGCCTGCATGACACCGAGCTTTCGGCCGTCACGGGTGACCACTGGCGCTGACAGAACCGTGCGGGTCCTGTAGCCGGTGGCCTGATCGATGGCCTGGTTGAAGCGGGGGTCGGCGTAGGCGTCGGTCACGTTGACCGCCATGCCGCTTGTGAAGCAATCGCCCGCCAAGCCAGCCGCGGCTGGAAAACGGATCTCGCGACTTTCGACGCCCTCAGCCACCATCGACCATAGCTCGTCAGAGCGCCCGTCGTAGAGGAACAGCGAGCTGCGGTCGGCGCGAAGGATCTGCGAGGTCACCGTAACGATCCGCAGCAGCAGGGCGTTCAGCTCGATTTCGCTGGCGATGGCGATGTTCACATCCAGCAGTTGCCGCAGCTCTCCGCTGGTGGACTCGGCGGACTCGATCGCCACACCCCAGCGCTCGGCCATGATCACGATCTGGCAAAGCAGCATGACCATCATGCCCATAGGCATCAGGTCCATGCCGGGCCATGTGGCGGGCAGGAAGTCGTTGGACTTGAAGTCCGTGTAGATCATCGAGCCGAAGAAAAAGACCATGCCCAGCAGGTAGACAGCCGCCCCCGGACGTCGCCGCCAGGTGGCCAGCGCCACCAGCCAGATGACATAGGTCATCACCGCCAGGCGCACCCACAGCGACCAGAACGAGATCTCGGACAGTGCCAGGCTTCCGCCGGTCACACCACCTATCGAAAAGGCGGCGAAATCCGCGGCCACCGCCGCCTGCAGAGTCCAGAACGCCCAGGGGTGGCTCTCGTGCGGGAACAGCCGCGCCGTGTAGACGATCAGGGCACCCAGCGCGACGACCACGGTCAGGTATTCAATGAACAGCATGCCGGTGACCCCAAGACCGGGGGCGGCCAGCAGCAGAATGTTGTCGTGGGCGAACACGGCCATCACCGGAACCATCATCAGCGAGGCCAGGCCAAACCAGAACCAGACCCGCTCCTGCCGCTGGAAGATGAAAATCACCGCCCCGTAGCAGGCCAGCAGCAGCAGTGAGGTGACAAGCAGAATGCTGCGAAGCCAGTGCAACGCGATCCAGCGTTCCATCACATTGGCCGGCCCGAACAGCGGCGCATTCTCCATTCCGTTGTCCCACTGCCGGAATGACGAAATATCCAGCCTCAGATCCAACGGTCCGCCGTCTGCGTCGATGGTCACGTCGTGCGCCCGCACGGTTTGCTCGGTGGTTGCGTCGGTTAGTCCCACGACGCCTCGCTCCGACAGCACCCGGCCGTTTGCGCTCACCCGGGAGGCCGAATAGATCGTCGGCACATGCAGGATGTAGCGCCCTTCGGGAAGTCCCGTGATCGTGAGGCGATAACTTCCGGCGCCCTCGCCGGGCAAGCCCTTGCCGGTGTCGGTCCAGCGGCCCGGCGCAGTGACTATCTGCTCGGTCCCCGCTCGCGGTCCCGGCGCACCGCTCAGCCACACCAGACGCCACTGTCCAGCCAGCGGCACCGGCGCGCTGATCGCGCCGTATCCCGTGAAATCCAGCCGCCCGGCCTCGGGCCGTGGCGCAGCGTGATCGACGCTCTCGACGAACAGCGGCGCCATCAACAGGCACATGAGCGCGATGACGGCTATCGCGAAGCGAAGCCGCGGGCCGCGGGCCAGATCGCCCGACCGCGCCGGCTCACGGGCAACCGTTGCGTCTCCAGTGTGTGTCACCCCGAACCCTCCGGATTCGCACTATCACACTGCCGCTCACCACATGTCACCCGGATCCCCGATCCTGACGCGCTCCGTTTGCGCCCCCGGTGCGGCCAAACACGGGAGACACCCCTTGGCGGCCCCGGCATTGGGAGGCGTGGAGGGCTCCCGCATCCGAGCCATCGGGTTCGGCTTCAGGCCCCGGTGGACGGCGTCGCCCTCAAGAGATGTGAGTCTTGCAGCCTCGAAGGCAACGCGATCTTTCCCTCAGTCGCTCTCGGGGGCAGGGCCTCTGCCCCGCTGATCATGGGCGTGTCTGCTATAGGGCGCCTGTATTGGGACCGCTGTCGACCCACTGCGGACCCAAGCCGGCGGCGCATGAAGCGGGTCGAGCCGCCTTCTGGTTCATTCCAGCCGCAGCAACGAACTGAGCACTGGCGCCGCAGGCAAGGATGGCGGCAATATCGAAGCGTTGCAGTGATGAGAATGGGGAGATTTCAATGAAGATCGACAAGACAATCGCAGCCGTCGTCACGGGCGGAGCCTCGGGACTTGGCCGTGCGAGCGCCGAAGCGCTCGCCGCAGCCGGGGTCAAGGTCGCCATCTTTGATGTGAATGAGGCCGGCGGCCAGGAGGTGGCCAAGGCCCTCGGCGGCGTCTTCTGCAAGGTCGACATCACCTCCGAGGACAGTGTCGTCGAAGGGTACGCCAAGGCGCGCGCGGCGCACGGACAGGAACGTATCGTGGTGCACTGCGCCGTCGTATCGGGCGGCGGCAAGACCATCTCATTCGACAAGGAAACCGGCAGCTACAAGCGTAACCCGACAGAGATGATCGCCCGCGCCGCCGACGGGATCTTCACGGCCAGCTACCGGATTGCGTCACACGGGGCGCTCGGCATGGCCAATTCCGACCCGCTCAACGACGATGGGGAACGCGGTTGCATCATCCTGACATCGTCGGCAGCCTCCCAGGACGGCCAGATCGGTCAGGTCGCCTATGGCGGCGGCAAGGGCGCCGTCAATTCCATGGTCCTGCCGATGGCGCGCGACCTGATGGATCTGGGCATCCGGGTGAATGCCATCCTCCCTGGAATTTTCGCCACGCCGCCGATGCTGGCCGTGAAGGACAGGGCGCCGTCGATCTTCGCGGGTCTTGCGGCCTCCGTGCCGTTTCCCAAGCGACTGGGCAATCCGCCTGAGTTTGGAAGCCTGGTCCTGGAACTTGCGCGCAACGGGTACTTCAATGGGCAGTGCATTCGCCTCGATGGCGCAATCCGAATGCCCCCAAGGTAGTCCGACCGTTCCCCCGATCGCGACATTCGGAGAGGCCGCTTTCGGAACAGGAGCCAAATACCGCTTTCGACCGAGGCCGTGGAAAAACGCGAGTCCTGGTCTCTGCTTGGTTAGCCCGGTGGAGTTTGACCGATCGAGTTCCGCCGTTGAGCTGAGATTTTGCTGTCGATGACTAGGGGACGATCAGGCTCTGATCGCCGCCATGAGCGGTCCGACGCCGAAGATCTGGATCATTCTCTTCATATTGTAGGCCAGGACATGGAGGCTCATCTCGGTTCGGACCTTTTCGAGGGTTCGGGTCAGGAAGTGGGTGCTTCCCATCCACGATT
>CAMCXF010000106.1 GCA_945883235.1 Phenylobacterium deserti
CACGGCCGTTCAGTGCGTGCCGCATCTGGGCGAGGCCGCCAAGGAGCTGTTCGTCTTCCAACGCACACCGTCGTCCATCGATGTTCGCAACAACCGTCCGACGGACCCGCAATGGGCTGAGAACCTTGAGCCCGGCTGGCAACAGCACCGGATGGACAACTTCAACACCCTGGTGTCCGGGGGGTTCGCCAAGGAAGACCTGGTGCAGGACGGCTGGACGGACATCATCGGCAACATCCTTTTGCTGGCGCGCAAGAAGATGGAAGCCGGCGAAGTGGTGGATAACCCCGCAGAGCTGATGCAACTGGCTGACTTCAAGAAGATGGAACAGGTCCGGGCCCGGGTAGACTCCGTCGTCGAGGATGCCGATACCGCAGCGGCGCTCAAGCCATGGTACAACCAGTTCTGCAAGCGGCCGTGCTTCCACGACGAGTATTTGGCCACCTTCAATCGCCCCAACGTCCATCTGGTCGACACCAGAGGCCAGGGCGTCGAGCGGATCACCGAACACGGCATCGTGGTGGACGGACGCGAGTACGAGGTCGACTGCCTGATCTATGCGACCGGGTTCGAAGTTGGCACCAGCTTCACCCGTCGTTCGGGCTACGAGCTCTATGGCCGCGGCGGCCAGAGCCTGACCGAGAAATGGGCCGACGGGGTGGAAACGCTGCATGGGGTGCTGTCGCGCGGATTTCCCAACTGCTTCATCGTGTCCAACACCCAGTCCGGCTTCAGTGCCAACTTCCCGCACATGATCAACGAGCAGTCGAAGCACATTGCCTATCTGCTGAAGGAAACCTCGGAGCGTCAGGCGCGGACCATCGAACCGTCCGTTGAGGCCGAGGCCGCCTGGGTCGACACCATCGTCAAACTCTCGATGATGCGCGAAGGCTTCCTGAAGGAATGCACCCCCGGGTACTACAATAACGAGGGTCGCCCCGAGGTGATCGCCAAGCAGAATGGTTCCTACGGCGCGGGGCCGGTGGCCTTTGTGAAAGTGCTGGAGGACTGGCGGGCGGAGGGGTCCCTTCAAGGGCTGGAGTTGAACCCCTGAGTGGCATCGGCGCTGGAGCCTACGTTCACAGCGTGACGTAGAGCTCGCTCTCGATCACCCATTGGCCGGTGACCTTGCGCCATACAGCAAGGTAGGTTCCGGCCATTTTCACCCCTGTCCAGTGGGCCGTCCAGCGACCAGTTTCGGCCGCGCGACCGCCGACTGAGTCGAGGGCGACGGTCTCTGTGTGTCTCACATAGGTCTGGAACGCCGGATCGCGAAACTGTCCCGCGAAGGCCTCGACCACCCCATCCACGCCCAGGATCAGGCCACCATCGCCGACAATCAACTTCACGTCGGTCGCAAAGAACGGCCGCAATCGCTGGGAATCATGGGCCGCTATCAACCGGTTCGTCAGCTGCCGCCGGGCGCGGATGGCATCTTCCGGCGTTGTCACGGTCGTTTAGGCCGGGTTGGCTTCCAGGCGTTTGTCCAGGTAGTCGCCGACGCGGCGTTCAACCTCGGGCAGGCTTTCCATCCAGAAGTGGCTGGCACCTTCAACGACGTCGTAGTCGATGACGATGCCCTTCTGGGTGCGGAGCTTGGACACCACGCGCTCAACGTCGATCGGCGGCACGACCGAATCATTCTGTCCGTGCAGGATCAGGCCAGATGCCGGGCAGGGTGCCAGGAACGAGAAGTCATAGGCATTGGTCGGTGGTGACACCGAAATGAAGCCATCGGTCTCGGGGCGACGCATCAGGAGCTGCATGCCGACCCAGGCCCCGAAGGAGTAGCCGGCCACCCAGCACTGCGACGCGGCGGGGTTCGTAGTCTGGAGCCAGTCCAGCGCCGTCGCAGCATCTGCCAACTCGCCGATGCCACCATCGAACTCACCCTGGCTGCGGCCAACACCCCGGAAATTGAACCGCAGTGTCGAGAAGCCGCGCTTCATGAACAGATGGTACAACTGTACCGACACCGGATTGTTCATCTGGCCACCCGCCTTGGGGTGGGGATGCAGGATCAAGGCTACTGGCGAGGTCTCGCGCTTGCCCTGGGTATAGCGTCCTTCGATCCGCCCGACCGCGCCGGTCAGCACCACTTCTGGCATTCGATTCCTCTTTGTACGGCCTGAATACTTGACTACTGCGCTAGGTCTTCCTAAGTCCCAGCCGAGCCGGCGTGACCGTTTGATGACCCCTCGCACAGAGCGCGGGCCTCATAACATAGGCGTCGGCGGATGCGCGCGAAAACTGCATTGGACCCAAAGCCATGCGTCTCTCCACAAAAGGCCGATATGCCGTGATGGCGATGGCAGACCTGGCGCGTCGGGAAGGCGACGCCACGCGGGCGGTCGCGCTGGCCGATATTGCCCAGCGGCAAGAGATCTCGCTCAGTTATCTGGAGCAACTGTTCGCTCGCCTGCGTCGCAAGGGTCTGGTGAAGAGCGCACGTGGGCCGGGTGGCGGCTATCGGCTGGCCAGAACCGCCGGTGACACCTCCATCGCCGACATTGTTCATGCTGTGGATGAACCGCTTCGCGCAACGCGGTGCGAGAAGCTGGGCCCAGGTTGTATGATGCGGGGCGAACGCTGCCTCACCCACGATCTGTGGGCCGATCTTGGCGACCGCATCGAGGACTATCTGGCCTCGGTCTCACTGGCCGATGTGGTTGGCGGCAAGCTCAGGCGCGCGGCATGAGCATCTATCTGGATCACAACGCTACGGCTCGCGTACGACCTCAGGCCATCGCGGCCATGACGCAGGTCATGGAACATGTGGGCAATCCCTCGTCCATCCACGCCGCCGGGCGAACAGCGCGGGCCGTAATGGAGCAGGCGCGGGCGGACATAGGTGCCTTGATCAGCGCCCCGGATTCGACGGTCATCTTCACCAGCGGCGGCACGGAAGCCAATACCATCGCTATCGAGAGCGCGGTGGCTGCCGGCGCACGCCGACTGATTGTCTCGGCCATCGAGCATGACAGCGTCCAGGAAACCTCACGAATTCTGGGCGTAGAGGTCGAGGTGTTGCCGGTGGACAGCGACGGCGTCGCCGATGTGGGCTGGCTTCGCGAACGTCTGGCGCGCTGGGATGCGGCAGATGGCAAGCCGTTTGTGGCATTGATGCTGGCCAATAACGAAACGGGCGTTATCCAGCCCGTGGTCGAGGTTTCCGAAATCGTCCGCGCCGCCGATGGCTGGCTGCATGTCGATGCCATTCAGGCGGCTGGGAAGATCGCAGTGGATAGCCGCGCCCTGGGCGCCGACACCCTTTCGATCTCTGCACACAAGCTGGGCGGGCCGCAGGGTATCGGCGCCTTGACCTTCGGGCCGCGCGCGACCCTGTCACGGCGTCAGCACGGTGGCGGCCAGGAGCGTGGACGTCGGGGCGGGACCGAGAACCTGCCGGGGATAGCCGGGTTTGGCGCGGCGGCCGTCGCAG
>CAMCXF010000107.1 GCA_945883235.1 Phenylobacterium deserti
GGGGCTGGTGGCTACCGCCGCCATGCTGGGCTCGGCCATCCTGACCCTGGGCGTCGGGCTGGCCGGCCACCGGTTCAGCGCGCGTGGCTTGCTGATGCTGAGCTGCCTGCTGATGGTGGCCACGGGCCTGGCATTTTCCCAGGCCCACAGCTTCTGGCCGCTGGTGATCGTGGCGTTTGTGGGCACGCTCAACCCGTCCAGCGGCGACATCAGCGTCTTCGTGCCACTGGAACAGGCGATGATGGCCAACGCCGGGCCTGATGCCGACCGCACGACCCGGTTCGCCATGTACAATGTGGTGGGCGCGGTCGGCGTAGCGCTGGGTGCCTTGTCGATCGGCCTGATCGATCCCCTGGCCCAACTGCTGGCCCGGCCGCGCACTGACCTGCTGGAGGCGGCATTCGGCCTCTACGGCCTGATCGGGATCGCCGCCTTTCTGCTCTATCGACGGCTTCCCGAGGAGACAGCCGGGGCTGCAGAACTGCGAACCGGCCTGGGACCGTCGCGCAAACGCGTCTTCCAGCTGGCCGCCCTATTCAGTCTGGATTCGTTCGGCGGCGGGTTTCTGGTGCAATCGCTGCTGGCGCTGTGGCTGTTCAACCGGTTCGACATGTCGCTGGCGACAGCGGGCGCATTCTTCTTCTGGACCGGCCTGCTGACAGCGGCCTCTCAGTTCGCCGCAGGGCGGGTGGCCAGACGCTTCGGTCTGATCAACACGATGGTGTTCACCCACATCCCGGCCAACCTGTGCGTTGTGGCGGCTGCCTTCGCGCCGACCCTGCCGATCGTGCTGGGCCTGCTGGTGGTGCGCTCGGCGCTTTCCAGCATGGATGTGCCGGCCCGCACCTCCTACGTCATGGCCGTGGTCACCCCGCCGGAGCGCGCGGCGGCAGCAGGGATCACCAACGTGCCGCGCAGCCTTGCGGCGGCCCTCAGCCCCGCGATGGCCGGGGCCCTGTTCTCCGCCGCCGTGTTTCCCTGGCCGTTACTGATTGGTGGTGGGTTGAAGGTGATCTACGACCTGTTGCTGCTGAACCAGTTCCGCGACGTGAAACCACCGGAGGAGGTTTAGGCCGCCAGCAGCTCATCCAGCTTGCGGATGTCCATCACTTCCGAGGCGATGCCGCCGTCCAGCCGCATCACCTTGTTGCAGTAGAGCTTCAACAACGGGGCCTCGTGCGTCGCCAGCACCAGAATGCCCGCCCGCTCCACCAGCTTCAGCAACCGCTTGTGGGCCAGCTTCTGGAAATCCGCGTCGCCCACCGCGATCCACTCGTCCATCAGCAGCACGTCGCACTCGACCGCCGTGGCGGCCGCAAACGCCAGACGGCCCTGCATACCGGCCGAATAGGTCTTCACCGGCATGGCCAGAAACGGCCCCAGTCCCGTGAACGCGGCGATCTCCTCCATCCGGTCGTCGATCTCTTTGGCGGTCAGCCCGGCAATCCGGCCGCGCAGACGGATGTTCTCATAGCCCGTGGCCGAGGGATCGATCCCAAGCCCCAGGTCCAGCAGCGCCGCGATCCGGCCCTGCACCTCGATGGAGCCTTCGTCCGGCTCATAGGCCCCCGACAGTGCCCGTAGCAGGGTGGTCTTGCCCGACCCGTTGTGGCCGATCAGCCCCAACCGGTCCCCGGCCTGCAGCTTGAGCGAAACACTCTGCAGGGCGGTGACATCGGTGACGCCGGAATGGCGACCCAGCCGTCCGCCCACGGCGACCCGCACCAGCGCCTTCTTCAGCGACTTGGCGTCGACGCCATAGACCGGGAACCTGAGCGTCAGGTCGGTGCAGGTGATGGAGGCGGGCGCAGGCTTCATAGGTAGTGGACGATCCGGCGGCGCGTGCGGGCAAAAATCAGGAAGGTGACCAGCCAGCCCACCGCGGCCATGGCGATCAGGAACAGATAACTGCCGACCCCCACGGGTGCCCCCAGCAAAGGCGCGCGAACGGCCTCCAGCAGGTGGTAGAACGGGTTGAAATCCAGGAACGCCTGATAGTCCTTCAGCCGCCCCGGTTTCCAGAATACCGGGCTCATGAACAGGGCGAACTGCATCACCGACATCACGATCTGGGGAATGTCACGGAAGCGGGCCGAGGCAATCCCCACCAGCAGCGACAGCCAGCCGGCGTTCAACACCATCAACACCAGACCCAGCAGCGCCAGCGGCACATTGGCTGTGCGCCAGTAGCCGTAAAAAATCAGCACCGCGACCACGATCACCAGATGGTGGGCCAGGTTGATCAGATTGCGCAGCACCGTGCGCCAGACAAAGGTGAACATCGGCAGACTGGTCTGCGACAAGATCCCCGCCGCCTGCACAAACGTCTCACAGCCCTCGTTGACCGTGCCCGTCATCACCGCGAAAAACACGATCCCCAGCGCTACATAGGGCAGGAAGATGTGCAGCTCGATGGCGAACAGATTGGCATAGAGAAACCCGATGCCCAGCGTCATCAGGCCCATCGACAGGGTGATCCAGAATGGCCCCAGGATCGACCCGCGATAGCGCGAACTGACGTCGTGCCAGGCCAGCGACCACGCCAGCCCCAGCCGCCCGAACGAGTTCCGCAGGTCCCGCCCGGCCATCTGCAACTGGAACAGCGTCCCGCGCTGTCCGGTCCGCAGCATATGGGTGGCGGTATCCATTGGCGCTCCCGAACGAAGGGCCGGAGGTAACAGGCGGGGTGGAGGGGCGCAAGGACGCGGGCTTGGCACCGGACGGGAGTTGCCTGTAAGCCGGGTGTCGTGGCCAGATCCCCAACCCAAACGCCGACGAAGCGGCTGACCCGTCAGACCGCTGCGACGCGCGGTATGCCGTCGCTCCGCCTTGAAGGCTCCGGCGTATGGCTGATTGTGCCCTGCTACAAGGTGCGCGACCACGTCCTGCGGGTCATCGCGAAAACGCCGCGGTGGGTGGAGGGAATCGTCTGCGTCGATGACGCCTGTCCTGAGCAGTCCGGCGACTTCATCGAGGCCAATACCACCGACCCGCGCGTCGTGGTGATTCGGCTTGATCGGAACCAGGGTGTCGGCGGTGCCACTCTGGCCGGATACGCCGAGGCGGTACGTCTAGGCGCTCGCGTGCTGGTCAAGGTCGACGGCGATGATCAGATGGACCTGGCCTATGCCGCCCAGCTGGTGGCACCCATCCTGTTGGGCGAGGCCGACTACGCCAAGGGCAACCGGTTCACCTCGATCAGCCACCTCACTACCATGCCGACAGTGCGGGTGCTGGGAAACGCCCTGCTCAGCTTCGCGGCCAAGCTATCCACCGGCTACTGGAACATCTTTGACCCCACCAACGGCTACACCGCCCTGGAGGCCAATGTGGCCCGGCTGGTGATGGAAAAGCAGGTGTCGCG
>CAMCXF010000108.1 GCA_945883235.1 Phenylobacterium deserti
ACCCGGGATATCATCGATCTGATCGTCGAGAGATCGCCGGGGCTTTTGGAGTAGGGGACTGGCGGCGAACTCTCGCTGAGCAAGACTGATTAAGTCATCGATCCGCTTGCTGCGGATACCAGCCGGCGAACATCGGGCCGAACGGATCAAACCATAGCCGCACCGCCTCATGGCAAATGTCGCTGCCGCACTCGAACAGTAGGTCCTCGACGTCGCGCAGCGACAGCGGGTAGCGGACGTACAGCGTCACCACCAGGCGGATCACCTCCGGCGAGGAGTCGAACCGGCGGAGCGGGTTGGCGGCAGCGGTCATGCGAATGGGCTAGCGAGCGAGCGCTAACCGGTGGCTAATTTTGGGCTGAAAACGCCCCCATGCGGGTTGCGGCGCGCCGTTCCGGTTGGCGGCAGGGGCTGGCGAAGGCTACTTCTGCAACGGGTATTTGGCCGCGGCGTCTGACCACTTGGCGGTCAGCACGTCGGGGCTCACCGCTACTTCAGTGGTGAACTTGTAGGGGCGCGGCCCGCCGCTGTCGTAGGTCAGCTCGACGAAATAGGCCGTGAAACCGGCGGCCGGCTTGTCGGGCCGCCCGGCGTAGGTCCCGTCGCGGCGTGGCTGCAGCACGGTGCTGGTGTAGGCCGGCCCGATCACGTCTAGGCGGAAATCCCGCGCCTTGGGGTTGGTGGCCTGCCAGAGGCGCACCTCCCTGGGCTTGTCGCGCGCGGTCACCACCAGCGTCCCGTCGGCCTGCTTTGCCCAGTCGAACCGGGGCCGCGGTCGGCCGTCGACCACCGCGTCGTAGAAGGCGACCATGCTGTCGACGGCGTCGGAATTGGCAAGGTCGTGCTTGGCGTTCGGCACGTAGCGGATGTGCTTCTCCGGCTGGAGCCCCGGATAGTAGAACTGAGAATTGTCCGGCAGGAAGAACTGATCGCCGGCCGCATTGATCATGAACTTCGGCATCTTCATCGCCGGGCGGTCGCGGTAGTTGTAGGGGTCTTCGATCTTCAGCACGGCCTGATATTCCGGCGTCCCGATCTTGTGCGGGAACAGGCCGTGCTCGACGTAGTCGTCGAGGGCGGATGAGAAAAAGCCTAGCACCTCGAAGTGGTGGCGAGTGATGGCTTCCGAGTTGAGGGCGTCAATCACGAGCGGAATCACCGCCACCACGCGCGGATCGGTGGCGGCGACCAACCAAGCTGTCCAGCCGCGCTTGGAGCCGCCGGAAACCACGAACTTGTCGAGCTTGAAGCGTCCGCCGCCCTCGCTGGCGAGGAACGCCTGCGTCGCGTCCATGGCGCGGATCCCGGACTTCACCATGGCCAGCCGGACGAGCCAGCTGTCGTCCTTCGTCGAGAAATGCTTCACCCGCGTGTAGGCGATGATGTCGTCCTCGACCCGCGAGCGCTCGGGGCTGTCGGTGAAGCGCAAGGGCTGGTTGGGAACCATGCCGACCTCGGCGACCACGGTATTGGTCTCGGTGGCGATCCGTAGTGCGCGGGCCGATGGACCTGCCGGCGCAGGGTCGTTGTTGCTGCCCTGCCAGATCACCATCATGCCGGTGCCGCTCTTGGGCCGGTCGGGCTTCACGATTGTCAGCCAGTGCGTCCAGGTCGGCCGATCGACGTCCTTGGCGGTGCGCCAGGTCTGGGACGTGAGCTCGAGAACGTAGGTGGTCACGCCGGCGCCAGGAACGGTGCGCACCAGTTTCCAGCCGTAGGCCGGGTCCGGCGCGTGGACGTAGCGGTCCAGCGGGGTCTGCTGGGCCGCGGCCGGCGCCGCCGCCAGCAGCAACAGCGCCATCCCAAGCGCACCTATCCAGGCTCGCATCGTCGACCTCCCAGGTTTCTTCGTTGCGCTCACCTTAGCGCGGCTCTTGTGATCGACGGCGCGCCCAAGGTAGCGCATCTCGCCGTTGATCTTCACCTAGACCTCGTCGAGGTGCCACCGCAAGTGGGTGTGAGCCCGCATCCGATCGACCCGCTTCTTGAGGATCTCCCCGGCGGAAATCGGCCCGAACCGGTTTCACCATAGCCGTACCGTCTCATGGCAAATGTCGAGGCCGCGCTCGAACAAAAGGTCCTCGACGTTGCGCAGCGACAGCGGGTACCGCGAACGACGCTCATCCACATCGTAGAGTTTTCGCATATCCGGTCTGGAGCATTTTGCTGACTGAGCGCGGTGCTGGCAGTCGCTGAGCAACTGGTCTCCCATACTCGTCCGATCCAGCTCGAACTTTCGGGGTTCATGTTGCGCGGAGGCTGTTGTCGAGCCTTGCTGCGATGGCCGCGACAGCCCTGTCTGCTTCTTCGAGGAGGCCGGGAAACATCTGCCAGACGTGGATCATGTCCTGCCAGACTTGGAGTTCGACCTCTACGCCGGCGTTGCGCGCCCGATCCGCGAGGGCGATCGCGTCGCTCAGCAGCACCTCTTCCGAGCCGACTTGGATCAGCATTGGCGGCAGCCCCGTCAGATCCGCCAGCGCCGGCGAGGCCAGCGGCTGTCGCGCATCTGCGCCTGCCATGTATTCCGCCGCCATCTCCTTGAGCACCGTCAGCGTTAGCAGCGGGTCGCGGCCATGACGCGTGACGTAGCTTTCGCCCTCGCAGGCCAGGTTCGCCCAGGGGCTCAGCGCGATGACGCCGGCTGGCATGTCCAGCCCGCGATCGCGGGCTGCCAGCAGGGCCGCAACGGCCAGACCACCGCCCGCTGACTCGCCTCCGACGACGATTGAACGGGCGGGAACGCCGACCGCCAGGAGGGCCGCGTAAGCGTCGACGGCGTCTTCAACGGCGGCAGGAAAGGCATGGTCCGGCGCCAGTCGGTAGTCGACGCTGATCACCTCCCATCCGCTGGCGCGGGCCAGCGCAGTGGTCAAGCTCCGGCTGCCCGCCGGGTCGCCCATCACATAGCCGCCGCCGTGCAGGTGCAGGAACACGCCGGCCGCGGGTGAGCCGTCGGCCTGAACGCGCTCCACTGGGACGCGGCCGAGCAGGTCTGCAGCGATCCGAATGTCCGAAGGTACCGGCGGCTGGGCGGCCGAAAACGCCAGGGACTGCGCTCGTCGACGGACGATCGAGGCATCTGGCCCGCCGAGAAGTTCGACGAGCATCGCGCGGATGCCTGCGATCGGGGAAGGCTCCTCGGTCA
>CAMCXF010000109.1 GCA_945883235.1 Phenylobacterium deserti
CCGCGTGAAGGACCTTCCCGGCGTGCGCTATCACATCCTGCGCGGTGTGCTCGACACGCAAGGGGTCAAGGACCGCAAACAGCGCCGGTCGCATTACGGCGCCAAGCGGCCCAAGTAAGGAATTAGAAGATGTCCCGTCGCCGTCGCGCAGACAAACGCGTTGTTCTCCCGGACCCGAAGTTCGGAGATCTCGTTGTCACCAAGTTCATGAACTACGTGATGTATGAAGGTAAGAAGGCCGTCGCCGAGACGATCGTCTATGGTGCCTTCGACATCCTGGAGACCCGCCGCAAGGATCTGGGTCCGCTGGAAACCTTCCACACCGCGCTCGACAATGTGGCTCCGGCCATCGAAGTTCGCTCCCGCCGGGTTGGCGGTGCCACCTATCAGGTGCCGGTCGAAGTCCGTCCCGAGCGCCGTCGTGCGCTGGCGATCCGCTGGTTGATCAGCGCCGCCCGCAAGCGCGGTGAGAACACCATGACCGAAAAGCTGGCCGGTGAGTTGTTGGACGCCTCCTCGAACCGCGGATCCGCGGTGAAGAAGCGTGAAGACACCCACAAGATGGCTGAAGCCAACCGGGCATTCTCGCACTACCGCTGGTAAGCCGACATTTACTGAGCTTTCCGGCGCGGGTGGTTTGCGTTAAACCGCCCGCGCCGTTCGTTCAGGCCCCTACGACAAGCTGTTTTTCAAGAGCGTCACGATGGCCCGCGCCCACAAGATCGAAGACTACCGCAACTTCGGAATCATGGCCCACATCGATGCGGGCAAGACGACGACGACTGAGCGGATCCTGTATTACACCGGCAAGAGCCACAAGATCGGTGAAGTCCATGATGGCGCGGCCACCATGGACTGGATGGAGCAGGAGCAGGAACGCGGCATCACGATCACGTCGGCCGCGACGACCGCCATCTGGAACGGTCACCGCCTGAACATCATCGACACCCCCGGCCACGTGGACTTCACCATTGAGGTCGAACGCTCGCTGCGCGTACTGGACGGTGCCGTCGCGGTGCTGGACGGCAACCAGGGCGTTGAGCCCCAGACCGAGACCGTCTGGCGTCAGGCCGACCGCTACAATGTTCCGCGCATCGTGTTCGTCAACAAGATGGACAAAATCGGCGCCGATTTCCAGATGTGCCTGCGCACGATCCGCGAGCGCCTGGGCGTCAAGGCCGTGCCGATCCAGCTGCCGATCGGCTCCGAAACCAACCTCAAGGGCATTGTCGACCTGGTCCGCATGAAGGCCGTGGTCTGGGATAGCGAAGGCCTCGGCGCGAACTATCACGACGAAGAAATCCCCGCCGACATGAAGGACGCTTGTGACGAGGCACGTCACTATATGATCGAGAACGCCGTTGAGCTCGACGACGACGCGATGGAAGCCTACCTGAGCGGCGAAGAGCCTTCGGTGGAAGTCCTGAAGAAGTGCCTGCGCAAGGCAGTTCTGGATGGCGTCTTCTATCCGATCCTCGCTGGCTCGGCGTTCAAGAACAAGGGCGTTCAGCCCCTGCTCGACGCCGTGGTCGATTATCTGCCGTCGCCCAAGGACATTCCGCCAACCCCCGGCATCGACTTCCGCACGGAAGAGCCGGTGGTTCGCCAGGCGTCGGACGAAGAGCCGCTCTCCGTTCTCGCCTTCAAGATCATGGACGACCCCTTCGTGGGCTCGCTGACCTTCTGCCGCATCTACTCGGGCAAACTCGAGACCGGCATGGGCCTGCTGAACTCGACCCGTGACAAGAAAGAGCGCGTCGGCCGTATGCTGCTGATGCACTCCAACAATCGCGAGGACATCAAGGAAGCCCACGCTGGCGACATCGTCGCCCTTGCCGGCCTGAAGGACACCCGCACTGGGGACACCCTTTGCGACCCCAACAAGTCGCCGGTGATCCTCGAGAAGATGATCTTCCCAGAGCCAGTCATCGAGATCGCCATCGAGCCCAAGTCCAAGGCAGACCAGGAAAAACTGGGTGTCGCCTTGGCCAAAATGGTCGCCGAGGACCCATCCTTCACCGTCCACACTGACCAGGAGTCAGGCCAGACGCGTCTCAAGGGCATGGGTGAGCTTCACCTCGACATCAAGGTCGACATCCTGAGGCGCACCTACAAGGTCGAAGCCAACATCGGTGCGCCTCAGGTGGCCTATCGCGAGAGCCTCGGCAAGACAACGGACATCGACTACACTCACAAGAAGCAGACCGGCGGTACGGGCCAGTTTGCTCGCGTGAAGATCAAGTTTGCCCCGGGCGAACCTGGAACGGGCTTCGTGTTTGAGAGCACGGTCGTTGGCGGCGCGGTTCCCAAGGAATTCGTGACCGGCGTCCAGAAGGGCATCGAGTCGGCCAAGGATAACGGCCTGCTGGCCGGCTTCCCGGTGATCGATTTCAAGGCTACACTCTATGACGGCGGGTACCACGACGTGGATAGCTCGGTCCTGGCCTTCGAAATCGCCAGCCGCGCTGCGTTCCGCGAACTTCGTGAGAAGGGCGCCCCCAAGCTGCTCGAGCCGATCATGAAGGTCGAGGTTCTGACTCCCGACGAGTATATGGGCGACGTCATCGGTGATCTGAACTCACGTCGTGGTCAGATCCAGGGCACAGAAACCAAGGGCAACGCCCAGGTGGTCACGGCCTTTGTGCCGCTGGCCAATATGTTCGGCTACATCAATACGTTGCGTTCGTTCTCACAGGGCCGCGCTTCGTTTACGATGCAGTACGACCACTACGATCCGGTGCCGCAAGTCGTCGCCGACGAAGTGATCAAGAAATACGCCTAGCGTTTTTCGTTCGAAAAACGCCTACCAAGAGTTTGAACGTTCTCTGCGGAGATCGTTCAGGCCCAACCCTAGTTTAGAGGACAAGCCCGGACAGGGCTGGAGCTTGAAATGGCCAAAGAGAAATTTGAACGTAACAAGCCGCACTGCAACATTGGAACGATTGGTCACGTTGACCATGGCAAGACGACGTTGACGGCGGCGATCACGATGGTGCTGGCGAAGGCTGGTGGCGCGAAGGCGATGGCGTACGCGGATAT